>CAVXND010000056.1:0-7907 GCA_963762785.1 uncultured beta proteobacterium | reverse complement strand
CGAGAAGCTCGCGCCGTTCGCCGGCAAGCGGGTGCGCGTGAAGGCCTTGCCGCTCCCCGACCTCGCGTTCGCGGTCACGGCCGAGGGCACGCTCGAGCCGGCCGCCGAAGGCGAGCCCGACCTCACCGTCACGCTCTCGCCCGCCGACCTCCCGCGCCTCCTCCAGGGCGACGACACCGTGCTCCGCTCGATCGGCTTCACCGGCGACGCGGAGCTCGCCGCCGCGCTTCAATACCTCGCGAAGCACCTCCGGTGGGAGGTCGAGGAGGATCTGTCGCGGATCGTCGGCGACGTCGCCGCGCATCGCATCGCGAGCACCGCCCGCGATTTCCTCGCCTGGCAGAAGGACGCCGGCGTGCGCCTCGGCGAGAACGTCGCCGAGTACCTCACCGAGGAAGCGGCGCTCGTCGCGCCACCGGCGGCGCTCGCGCGGTTCGGGCGCGACGTGGCGGATCTCGTCGACGCCCTCGAGCGCCTCGAGAAGCGCCTCGACCGCATCGACGCGAAGCTGCGCAACACTTGACGGCCCCGGCGACACCGTCGGCGACCGAGACGCGCGAAGCGGTCGCGCTCCTCGTCCTCACCGGCATCGCGCTCGTCGTCTCCGGCATCGGCCCGGTCGACCGCGGCACCTGGGTGCTCGAGGTGGCGCCGGTGGTGATCGCCGTGCCGCTCCTCTACTTCACGTGGCGTCCGTTCCGTCTGACGCCGCTCACCTACCGCCTGATCTTCCTGCACGCGCTGATCCTGATCCTCGGCGGCCACTACACCTACGCGCACGTCCCGCTCGGGTTCTGGCTGCAGGACCTCTTCGACTTCGCGCGCAATCCCTACGACCGAATCGGCCACTTCGCGCAAGGGCTTCGTCCCGGCCATCATCGCGCGCGAAATCCTGCTTCGCCGCTCGCCGCTCCGTCCCGGCAAGTGGACGTTCTTCATCGTCTGCTGCATCTGCCTCGCGATCAGCGCAGTGTACGAGTTCATCGAGTGGTGGGCGGCGCTGATCCTCGGCCAGGGCGCGCAGGAGTTCCTCGGCACGCAGGGCGACCCCTGGGACACGCAGTGGGACATGTTCATGGCGCTCGTCGGCGCCATCACCGCGCAGGTCCTCCTCTCCCGCATCCACGACCGCCAGCTCGCGCGGCTCGGCGCCACGCCCGGGCGATAATCCGCGCGTGCGCCGCCTCGCCCGCCTAGCGAAGATCGTCTGGGTCGCGTTCCGCTTCGGTCTCGACGAGTTCCCGCTCGCCGGCGACCCGACCGGCCGCTGGCTCCGGCGCGCGCGCGCGCTCGACCTCTTCGGCCGCTACAGCGCGCCCCGTGCGGTGCGCCTCCGGCGAGCCCTCGAGACGCTGGGGCCGATCTTCGTCAAGTTCGGCCAGGTGCTCTCGACCCGCCGCGACCTCCTGCCAACGGACATCGCCGACGAGCTCGCGAAGCTCCAGGACCGCGTGCCGCCGTTCCCGTCCGACCTCGCGGTCGCCGAGATCGAGGGCGCGTTCGGGAAGCCGATCGGCGAGATCTTCGCGAGCTTCGAGCGCGAGCCGGTCGCGAGCGCGTCGATCGCGCAGGTGCACTTCGCGACGCTCCGCGACGGTCACCCGGCGGCAGTGAAGGTGCTGCGCCCCGGCATGCTGCCGGTCATCCACCGCGACCTCGAGCTCCTCGACGCCGCGGCCGGGCTCGTCGAGCGAACGTGGTCCGCAGGGCAAGCGCCTCAAGCCGCGGGAAGTGGTCGGCGAGTTCGCGAAGTACCTCCACGACGAGCTCGACCTCGTCCGCGAGGGCGCGAACGCGAGCCAGCTCCGCCGCAACTTCGCCAACTCGCCGCTGCTGCTGGTGCCCGAGGTGTACTGGGACTACACGCTGACCAACGTGATGACGATGGAGCGGATGCACGGCACGCCTATCAGCCAGGTGGACGCCCTGCGCGCGCAGGGCATCGACATCCCGAAGCTCGCGCGGGCCGGGGTCGAGATCTTCTTCAGCCAGGTGTTCCGCGACGGCTTCTTCCACGCCGACATGCACCCGGGCAACATCTTCGTCGCCGCCGACGGCCGCTACATCGCGCTCGACTTCGGCATCATGGGCACGCTCACCGACCGCGACAAGAGCTACCTCGCCCACAACTTCCTCGCGTTCTTCCAGCGCGACTACAAGCGCGTCGCCCAGGCGCACGTCGAGGCCGGCTGGGTCCCGCCCGAGACGCGGATCGACGAGTTCGAGTCCGCGGTGCGCGCGGTGTGCGAGCCGATCTTCGACCGGCCGCTGAAGGAGATCTCGTTCGGCCGCGTGCTGCTGCGGCTCTTCCAGACCGCGCGCCGCTTCAACCTCGAGGTGCAGCCGCAGCTCGTGATGCTGCAGAAGACGCTGCTCAACATCGAGGGCCTCGGCCGCGACCTCGACCCCGACCTCGACCTGTGGACGACGGCGAAGCCGTACCTCGAGCGCTGGATGCAGGAGCAGATCGGCTGGCGGGGCCTCGTCCGCACCATCCTGCAGGAGGCGCCGACCTGGGCGAACCTCCTCCCGCAGCTGCCCCGGCTCGCCCATCGCGCGCTCGCCGAGGACCGCCTGAAGCGGATCGAGAACCGGCTCGACGCGCTCGTCGTCGAGGCGCAGCGGCGCACGCGGACGGTGCGGGCGGTCGCCTGGCTGCTCGCGGTGTGCGCCGTGGCCGCATTCTGGCTCGTCCTGCGCGGCTAACTGCTCGCTTCGCCCCGCCCGCCCCGGTAGAATCCGGCGCGCCATGAGCGCAGTCCGCGAACCGGGTGACGGCGTGAGCCCGCCGGGCCGCCCCAAGGGCGAATCCCGAACGCGCAGCGTGAGGGTAGTCAAATGAGTCGGCCGATGACGCCCGTCTGGCTTGGGCAGCCGGAGCGCGGCAGCCGGTCGCTGATGGCGGCGCTGGCCTGGGTCACCCTCACCCTCGGCCGCGCGGTCGGGCGGCTCTTCCTGCCGGCGATCGCGCTCTACTTCGTTGCGTTCGCGCCCCGCGTCCGCGCCGCGTCTGCGGCGTACCTGGCGCGCGTCTTCGGCCGGCCGGCGCGGCGCGGCGAGATCTACCGCCACATCCACACCTTCGCGACCGCGATCCACGACCGCGTGCTGCTGCTCGCCGGCCGCACCGACGTGTTCGACGTCGCCGTCGGCGGCGAGCAGACGTTCGACGCCGCGGTGGCCGAGGGACGCGGGTGCATCCTCCTCGGCGCCCACCTCGGCAGCTTCGAGGCGCTGCGCTCGGTCGGCGCCGCGCGGCGCGGCCTGCGGATCCGGATGCTGATGTCGACCGGCAACGCCGCGCGCATCCAGAGCGTCTTCGGCCGCATCCAGCCCGCGTCCGTCGACTGGATCATCCCGATGGGCACGCCGACCGCGCTGCTGCGCGCGAAGGAATGCCTCGAGCGCGGCGAGGTCGTCGGCATCCTCGCCGACCGCGTCTGGCGCCACGAGCGCGCGACGAGCATGCCTTTCCTCGGCGCACCGGCACGCTTCCCGCTGGGCGCGTTCCGCGTCGCCGCCGCGATCGGCGCGCCGGTGGTGCTCGGCGTGGGGCTCTACCGCAAGGGGAACCGCTACGACGTGCAGTTCGAGCGGCTCGACCGGCCGGGCGACACTGCGGCGATGCTGCTTGCCCGGTACGTCGTGCGGCTCGAGCACTACTGCCGCTTCGCGCCCTACAACTGGTTCAACTTCTACGACTTCTGGAGCGACGCGTAGCGTGAGCGCGCTCGTCTGGTTCGTCGTGCTCTACATGGCGGTCACGATCGCCATCGGCCTCTGGGCCGCGCGGCGCGTCCACAACTCGAAGGACTACCTCGTCGCCGGCCGTTCGCTGCCGCTCTACATGAGCGTCGCTACGGTATTCGCCACCTGGTTCGGCGCCGAGACGGTGCTCGCGGTGTCGTCGACCTTCGTCAAGGACGGCCTGCGCGGGATCGTCGCCGACCCGTTCGGCTTCTCGCTCTGCCTGATCCTGGTGGCGGTCTTCTTCGCGCGGGCGTTCTACCGCATGGACCTCCTCACGATCGGCGACTTCTACCGCAAGCGCTACGGCCACGCCGCCGAGCTCGTGACGAGCCTGTGCATCACGATCTCCTATCTCGGCTGGACCTCGGCGCAGATGATCGCGCTCGGCCTGGTGTTCAACATGCTCTCGGGCGGCGCGATCTCGATGACCCAGGGGATCATGCTCGGCGCCGGCTGCGTGCTCGTGTACACGCTGTTCGGCGGCATGTGGTCGGTGGCGTTCACCGACATCTTCCAGACCGTGATCATCGTGACGGGGCTGCTCTACCTCGCCTGGCTGCTGGCCGGCATGGCGGGCGGGGCCGGCGCGGTGATCGCGCACGCCGCGTCCGCGGGGAAGTTCGCGTTCTGGCCGCAGCCCGAGGCGAAGGAGATGCTCGCCTTCCTCGCCGCCTTCCTCACCGCCGCGGTCGGCGGCATCCCGCAGCAGGACGTCTTCCAGCGCGTCACCTCGGCGAAGGACGAGAAGACGGCGGTACGCGCGTCGCTCCTCGGCGGCACGTTCTACTTCATGGCCGCCTTCATACCGGTGTTCCTCGCCTACTCGGCGTTCCTGATCGCGCCGGAGATCGCGAAGCCGCTGCTGGAGGCGGAGGGCAACCGGTTCCAGGAGATCCTGCCGACGCTGATCCTCGAGCGCACGCCGCTCTTCGCCCAGGTGATGTTCTTCGGCGCGCTGCTCTCGGCGATCCTCTCGACCGCGAGCGGCGCGCTGCTCGCGCCGACCGCGCTCTTCACCGAGAACGTGCTGAAGCGGCTGTACCCGCACATGGGCGACCGCCAGTTCCTGCTGACCCTGCGCCTCGTGCTGGTGATCTTCACGCTCGCGGTCGTGACGTTCGCGCTGGCGAGCGACGCCTCGATCTACCAGATGGTGCAGAACACCTACAAGGTGACGCTCGTGTCGTGCATCGTGCCGCTCACCGCCGGGGATCTTCTGGCAGCGCGCGACGGCGCAGGGCGCATTGCTCTCGATCGCGCTCGGCCTCTCGTCCTGGATCGGGATGGAGATCTACGCGCCGGACGACCTGTGGCCGCCGCAGCTCGTCGGGCTCGCATTCTCGATCGTGGGCATGATCGGCGGTTCGTACGCGTCGCGCGCGCCGCATCACGCCGCGGCACCCACCGGAGAAGCGCATTGAAAGTCAAAGCAGCCATCGCATTCGCCGCCGGCAAGCCGCTCGAGATCGAGCTCGTCGACCTCGAGGGCCCGAAGGCCGGCGAGGTGCTGGTCGAGCTCAAGGCGACCGGCGTCTGCCACACCGACGAGTTCACCCGCTCGGGCGCCGACCCGGAGGGCCTCTTCCCGGCGATCCTCGGCCACGAGGGCGCGGGCGTCGTCGTCGAGGTCGGGCCGGGCGTGACGACGCTGCAAGCCGGGCGACCACGTGATCCCGCTCTACACGCCCGAGTGCCGGCAGTGCAAGTCCTGCCTCTCGCGGCAAGACCAACCTGTGCACCGCGATCCGCGCGACGCAGGGCAAGGGCCTGATGCCCGACGGCACCAGCCGCTTCTCGCTCAAGGGACAGCCGGTGCACCATTACATGGGCTGCTCGACGTTCGCGAACTACACCGTGCTGCCCGAGATCGCGCTGGCGAAGATCCGCGCCGACGCGCCGTTCGACAAGGTCTGCTACATCGGCTGCGGCGTGACCACCGGCATCGGCGCGGTGATCAACACCGCCAAGGTCGAGCCGGGCGCGAACGTCGTCGTGTTCGGGCTCGGCGGCATCGGGCTCAACGTCGTGCAGGGCGCGCGGCTCGCCGGCGCCGGGCATGATCGTCGGCGTCGACGTCAACCCGGCGCGCGAGCCGCTCGCGCGCAAGTTCGGGCTGACGCACTTCGTGAACCCGAAGGACGTCAAGGGCGACCTCGTCGGGCACCTCGTCGAGCTGACCGGCGGCGGCGCGGACTACAGCTTCGAGTGCGTCGGCAACGTCGACCTCATGCGCCAGGCGCTCGAGTGCTGCCACCGCGGCTGGGGCGTGTCGACGATCATCGGCGTCGCCGGCGCCGGCCAGGAGATCCGCACCCGGCCGTTCCAGCTCGTGACCGGCCGGGTGTGGCAGGGCACCGCGTTCGGCGGCGCGCGCGGGCGCACCGACGTACCGAAGATCGTCGACTGGTACATGGACAAGCGCATCAACATCGACGATCTCATCACCCACACGATGCCGCTCGAGCGCATCAACGAGGCGTTCGACCTCATGCACGCCGGCGACGTCGATCCGGTCGGTCGTGCTGTACTGAGCATGATCCGCCGCGCCAGCCTCGCCGGAGCCATCGCGCTGCTCGTCGCGGCCTCCGCGGCGGCGCAGGTCGTGAAGACCGAGGAAGAGTCGTTCCGGATCGTCACGGTCACCGAGCGCCTCGAGCATCCGTGGGGCCTCGCCTTCCTGCCCGACGGACGGATGCTCGTCACCGAGCGCGCCGGGCGGCTCCGCATCGTCGGCCGCGACGGCAAGCTCGTCGCGCAACCGGTCGCCGGGCTGCCGAAGATCGAGGAGTACGGCCAGGGCGGCCTCCTCGACGTCGCGCTCCACCCGCGCTTCGCCGAGAACGGCCTCGTCTACCTCTCGTTCGCCGACCGCGGCGACGGCGGCTACGGCACGGCGGTGCTGCGCGGCCGGCTCGCCGGCGACAAGATCGAGAACGCCGAAGTCATCTACCGCCAGCTGCCGAAGTCGCGCGGCGGCCGCCACTTCGGCTCGCGCCTCGTGTTCGACCGCGCCGGGTTCCTCTACATCACGCAGGGGGACCGCGGCGAACAGGACCGCGCGCAGCAGGCTCGACGACCTCGCGGGCAAGGTCGTGCGCCTGCACGACGACGGCCGCGTGCCGAAGGACAACCCGTTCGTCGCGCGCGCCGGTGCGCGGCCCGAGATCTTCACGCTCGGCAACCGCAACGTGCAGGGCGCGGCGATCCACCCAGCGACCGGCGAGCTGTGGGCGCACGAGCACGGGCCGCAGGGCGGCGACGAGGTGAACGTGCTCCGCGCCGGCGTGAACTACGGCTGGCCGGTGATCACCTACGGCGCGAACTACGGCATCGGCACCAAGATCGGCGAGGGGACCGCGAAGCCCGGCATGGCGCAGCCGCTGCACTACTGGGTGCCCTCGATCGCGCCCTCGGGCATGGCCTTCTACACCGGCGACCGATTCCCGCGCTGGAAGGGCGACCTCTTCGTCGGCGCGCTCCGCGACCAGCTGCTCGTGCGGCTGCGGCTCGACGGCGAGAAGGTGGTGAAGGAGGAACGCATGCTCCAAGGCACCGTCGGGCGCATCCGCGACGTCCGCCAGGGACCGGACGGATTCCTCTACCTGTTGGTAGATTCGTCGAGCGGAGCGATCGTCCGGCTCGAGCCTGCGCGGTAGTGCTCAGAAAGCGCGTGCAAACGGTTGCATTGACGCCGCAAAGCCGCGCACACTGCGGGCTCCTTACTCATGGAGGCGGACCATGAGTGCCGGTATCCCAGTTGCACTCAAGTTGCAGGCGGTGCGCGCCGACATCACCGGGCTCGCCATCGACGCAATCGTGAACGCGGCGAACTCGACCCTCCTCGGCGGCGGCGGCGTCGACGGCGCGATCCATCGCGCGGCCGGGCCCGAGCTCATCGCCGAGTGCCGCAAGCTCGGCGGCTGCAAGACCGGCGACGCCAAGATCACCAGGGGCTACAACCTGCCGGTCAAGCACGTCATCCACGCCGTCGGCCCGGTCTGGCACGGCGGCACCCAGGGCGAACCGGAGCTCCTCGCCGCCTGCTATCGCCGCAGCCTCGAGCTCGCGCGCGAGCACGGCTGCAGGAGCATCGCGTTCCCCGCGATCAGCTGCGGCATCTACGGCTATCCGATGGCCGCCGGCGCGAAGATCGCCGT
>CAVXND010000055.1:0-22999 GCA_963762785.1 uncultured beta proteobacterium | reverse complement strand
CAAGGCCGTCGCTGCCCGCCGCGAAAACTCGGATGACACGCCCCACTACCAGGTCGAGCTACGCGCCGCCGGCACGAACTACCGCATCGCGGTCAACGTCAAGTCGAGCGAGCACCCATCCGAGCTGCTGTATCTCGTAAAGGAGAGCTTCAGCCATCCGATCCTGGCGCGACTGTCCGATCTGCGCGAGGGGTTCACCTTGCTGCCCGCGCAGCCGGGCGGGATGGCGCTCGACTTCATTCGCGGCAACCTGTTCGACCGCAGCGAGATGCGCCTGCTGCCGCACAACGTGCCGGGCCCCGACAACGATCTGAGCGACCGCATCGAGCACTACGTCAAGCGCGCCATCGCCGAGCCCGGCGCGCTCGTGTTCGCATTTGGCGAGCGGTGGGGCCCGGAGCAGGGCCAGCGCGACAAGATCTTCGGCTTCCAGCCCGGCAACGGCATCCACGACATCCACATGAATCAGGGCAACGTCGCGGCCTATCGCAGCGACGACGGGGTGTGGCAGGACGGCGGGCTGATTCTGCGCTTCCCCTCCAGCGACCAGTGGGTCGCCCTCTTCCTCGGCTTCCAGTCCCAGGCGTGGCACACGGACGATGTCACCGGGCACGCCATCGAGCTCGCGGAGCAGCCGGACAAGACCGTGCGGATCGTGGCCGCGATGGTGAATCCCGTGGGCGGCGGCGCGGAGGTGGAGACCGTGATCCTGCTCAATCCGACGCCCCGCGCGATCGACCTTGCCGGCTGGAGAATCGCCGACCAGCAGAAGCGCAAGTGCCCGCTCGCCGGGAGCCTTCCCGCCGGGGGTGTCATCACCGTCAGGCTGGCCGCACCGACCCAGCTCGGCAATTCCGGCGGAATCATCACGCTGCTCAACGCCGACGGGCTGAAGGTCGATGGCGTCAGCTACACCAAGGCACAAGCGCAGCGGGAGGGGTGGCTGGTGGTGTTTTGACCGGCCGTGGCGCCCTCAGAAGGGGCAGTCGGGATTGAATCTGGGCGCCCGCTTCTCCTTCAGCGACGCCATCCCCTCCCGCACCTCCGGCCCCGTGAAGCCCATGAACTCGAGCGCGAGCGAGGCATCGAAGGTCGGCCCCGCCATCCGCAGCCAGTTGTTGAGCGAGTACTTCGTCCAGCGGATCGCCGACTGCGCGCCGAGCGCGAGCTTCGTCGCGACCTCGAACGCCTTCGGCACGAGGTCGGCTTCGTCGACCGCGAGCGAGACGAGGCCGATGCGCTCGGCCTCTTCGCCCGAGACCGTCTCGCAGAGCAGCAGGTAGTACTTCGCCTTCGCCATGCCGCAGAGGAGCGGCCAGACGATCGCCGCGTGATCGCCGGCCGCGACGCCGAGGCGGGTGTGGCCGTCGATGATGCGCGCGGTCTTCGCCGCGATCGAGATGTCGGCGAGCAACCCGGCGACGAGCCCGGCGCCGACCGCCGGCCCGTGCATCGCCGAGACGATCGGCTTCGAGCAGTTGATGACGTTGTAGACGAGGTCGCGCGCCTCGCGCCACACGCGCGCGCGGACGTCGAAGTCCGCGACCATGTCCTCGATCAGCTTGAAGTCGCCGCCCGCGGAGAAGCCCTTGCCTTCGCCGCGCAGGATCGCGACGCGCGCCTCGGGATCGGCGTCGACGTCGCGCCAGATCTCGGCGAGCTCGCGGTGCAGGACGTGGTCGGCGGTCGAGAGCTTCCCCGGCGCGCCCATCACGATCTCGAGGATGCCGTCGGGATGGCGCTTGATCGCGAGGCGCTCGTATGCGGCGTAGCGCTCGGCCATGATCAGTCCTCGAGCGTGAAGCCGACCTTGATCGTCACCTGCCAGTGCGCGACCTTCGCCTTCTCGACGTGGCCGCGCGTGTCGATGACCTCGAACCAGTGCATGTTGCGCATGGTCTTCCCGGCCTTGGCGATCGCGTTGCGGATCGCGTCGTCGCTCGACTTCGTGGACGAGCCGGTGAGCTCGAGCTTCTTGTAGACGTGGTTGGGCATGGCGTTGCCTCCTTTCGGGATCAGGCGATCGTCACCGGGAGGTGACGGAAACCGCGGAACCGCACCCGCCGGTCGCGCTCGGGCGCGCCGGCCAGGTCGATCTTCGGAAACCGCGCGAGCAGCCGCCCGAACGCGACGCGGGCTTCCATCCGCGCGACGTTCATCCCGGCGCAGGCGTGGTCGCCGTGGCCGAACGCGACGTGGCGGTTCGGCTTGCGCGCCGACGTCGAGCCGGTCGGGGTCGGGGAACTGCGCCGGATCGCGGTTCGCCGCGCCGACGCCGAGGGTGAGGAAGGTCCCGGCGGGGAAGCTCGCGGCCGCCGATGCTCGACCGCCGCGGTCGTCACCCGGTTGTTCAGCTGCAGCGGGCTCTCGAAGCGCAGGACCTCCTCGACCGCGGTCGGCATCAGCGCCGGGTCGCGCGCCAGGCGCTCGAGCTCGCCGCGATGGACGAGGAGCGCGTGCATGCCGTTGCCGATGGTGTTGGTCGTCGTCTCGTGGCCGGCGTTCAGCAGGAAGATGCAGTTGTGGAGCAGCTCGGTCTCGGTGAGCCGCTCGCCGTCGGGCTCGCCCTGGATGAGGCGCGTGAGGACGTCGCTCTCGGGATCCCGCGGATGCTTGCGGCGGTCGGCGACGAGGCGCCGCAGGTAGTCGCAGAAATCGCTCACCGCGCGATTGCCCCGCGTCAGGATCTCCGCGCCCGGCGCCGGCTCGAGCGCCGACAGGATCGCGAGCGACCAGCCGCGCAGCGGGCCGCGCTCCGCCTTCGGCACCTCGAGCAGGTTGCCGATCACCTCGACCGGGATCTCGGCGGCGAAATCGTCGATCAGGTCGAGCGTCCGCTTGTCGGCCATCCGGTCGAGCAGGCGATCGACCAGCGCGACGACGTCCGGCTCCATGCGCGCGATCGCGCGCTGGTTCACCGCACCCACGATCAACCGCCGGACGCGCGTGTGCAGCGGCGGGTCGTTGAAGACGAGGCTCGTCGTGTGGTGCTCGAAGAGCGGCGAGTCGCCGAACTTCGGCGCGAACTCCCGCTTCTTGTCGGAGCTCGCGCGGGGATCGCGGTAGACCGCGGCGACGTCCTCGTAGCGCGTCAGGAAGACCGACCCGGGGCCGAGATCGTGCACCGGGTCGTGCGTGCGCAGCGCCGCGTAGTACCGGTACGGGTCGTCGAAGAAGTCCGGCGGAACGGCGGTGAGCCGGAATTCGCGGGCGGCTGCGGCGGCGTCGGTTGCTGGCGGGGCAGAGCGCACGCCCCGATTGTCCGCGAGAACGGGTGGTGATGCCGGCGCTCCGGAGGCGCTCAGGACTTCCGCAGGCGCTCCGCGAACGCGCGCAGCTCGTCCTCGCCGAGGTCGGACACCAGCGCGAAGCGCAGGCCCCGATCGCGCCAGGCGACGACGTTGAAGCCGGCGCGCTGCGTTGCGTACGCGGGCTCGTCTCCGCCCGCGTCGGACCAGACGAACAGGTTGATCACGTGCTGCCGCCGCTGGTAGGCGACCGCCGCGACCGGGCGGCCGTCGACGTAGTCGAGCCGCCCCCCGCGCAGCGCGTAGCCTTCGGCCGCGAGGTCGGCGACCGGCGGCGTGAAGTCGAGCTTGCCCGCGAACCACGGCTTGACCGCGTGGCGGTCCGACGAGGCGATGTCGGTGAGGTGATCGACCTGGAGCGAGCGCACGTGGCTCGCGACGAGATCGCCGACCGGATCGTGCTGCGAACCGTCGAGCGAGCTCGCCGCCCACCAGGTGAGGGCGCTTGCCAGCACGGCCGCGGCGGCAACCGCCGCGAGCGAGCCCAGGCCGAAGCGCACCGGGGCGGCGGCTCGAGCTGCCCGCGGCGGGACGGTTTCGCGCGCGAGCGCCGCTTCGACGCTCGCGCGAACCGCTGGCGGGCTGCGGTAGTACGTGACGCTTTCGCGCAAGCGCCTGGACATCCGGGCGCGTTCGTCGCGCGCCGACGCCAGCCGCGGCCCGCAGCGTGCGCACCCCGCGGCGTGGGATTCGAACCCCAGCGTCGACGCGGCGTCGAGCTCACCGTCGAGATAAGAGTCGATCAGCTTGCCGTGCGTTTCGCAGTCCATGCTCATCGCCATCCGGCGGCCGCGAGCTTCACCCGCAGGATCGCGCGGGCGCGCGCGAGCCGCGACATCACCGTGCCGATCGGCGCGTCGACCACCGCCGCGATCTGCTTGTACGACATCCCCTCGACCTCCCGCAACAGGAGCGCCTCACGGAACTCCGCCGGCAGCGCCGCGATCGCCTCGTTCAGCGCCGCCCCGAGCTGCCGGTCGTCGCAGACTGCCGACGGGTCGCCGCCGGGCAGACTCCGGCGCGAGCGCCTCGAACTCGTCCACCGGGACGATCGCCTCGGGACGATTCCGCTTCAGCCACGACCAGGTCGTGTTCCGCACCGTCGCGAGGAGCCAGCCGCGCGCGTCGTCGCCGCGGAACGCGCCGAAGTAGCGAAACGCGCGCAGCACCGCCTCCTGCACGACGTCGGCGGCATCGGCGTCGTTGCGCGTCAGCCAGCGCGCCAGGTTGTAAGCGGCGTCGAGGTGCGGCAGCACCAGTCGTTCGAATCGCTCGATCTCTTGGCCCACGCGGCGCGTCGGGGCGCGATCCTTCCATACCGCCCCGCCTCCTGGTTTATTCCCGGCGCTGGGCGCCGGGAATAAGACCGGCCGGCGCCCGGTATCGCCTTTCGGCGTCCGCACCCGCGGCCGCCCCATTCCTGACCGGAGACTAACGCATGGACCGCAGAGAATTCGTGAAGCTCGCCGGCCTCGGGGGCGTGGTGTTCGCCTCGGGCCTCCCGGGCTACGCCCACGCCCAGAAACCCGAGGACTTCTTCTTCGTCCAGCTCACCGACACCCACTGGGGCTACAAGAACGACACGGTCAACCCGACGCGGGACAGACGCTGAAGCGCCTCGTGGCGGCCGTCAACGGGCTCGCGCTCCAGCCCGACTTCGTGATGTTCACCGGCGACCTGACCCAGACGACCGACGATCCGAAGGTCCGCCGGCAGCGCCTGGCCGAGTTCCGCGAGCAGGTGGCGCCGCTCAAGGCGCCGGTGCGCTTCATGGCCGGCGAGCACGACGCGTCGCTCGACGGCGGGGAGGCGTACAAGGAGCTGTTCGGCGAGCTCTACTACACGTTCGACCACAAGGGCGTGCACTTCATCGTCGTCGACAACATCTCCGACCGCGCCCCGATCATCGGCGAGAAGCAGCTCGGCTGGCTGCGCGCGCACCTCGCGACGCGCGACCGGAACGAGCGCATCGTCGTGCTGACCCATCGGCCGCTCTTCGACCTCTACCCGCAGTGGGACTGGGCGACGCGCGACGGCGCGCAGGCGATCGAGCTGCTGATGCCGTTCCGGAACGTGACCGTGTTCTACGGCCACATCCACCACGAGCATCACCACCTCACCGGTCACATCGCGCACCACGCCGCGATGTCGCCGATGTTCCCGCTCGCACCGGTCGGAACGATGCCGAAGAAGACGCAGATGCCGTGGGATGCGGCGGCCCCGCTCAAGGGGCTCGGCTGGCGGACCGTCAAGTCGGTCGACGGCTTCATGCAGATGAACGATATCCCGCTGCGCGGCTAGGCCGTGGTCCGGCCTGTCCCGCTCGTCCGCCGGCGGCTCCTGCTCGCGCTGGCGGGCGCGCTACTGCTGCCGGCGGCGGGCTCGCGCGGCGCCGGGACCATCCGCATCACGGCGGAGAAGTTCAAGTTCACGCCGCAGGAGATCCGGCTGAAGCGGGGCGAGACGGTCGAGCTGGAGCTCGTGTCGCTCGACCGGCTGCACGGGTTCTCGGCGCCGGACTTCGGCGTGCGGGCGGACGTGATCCCCGGGCGGACCGTGCGGCTCGAGCTCACCCCCACGCGCGCGGGCGAGTTCACCTTCGTCTGCGACAACTTCTGCGGCGACGACCACGACGAGATGAGCGGAAAGCTCGTCGTGGACTGACCCTCAGAACGTCCCCGGATACACCCCGCCGTCGATCAGGAAGTTCTGCCCGGTCACGTACCCCATCTGCGCGCTGCAGAGGAACGCGCACGCCTCGCCGAACTCGGCCGGGTCGCCGATGCGCCCGGCGGGGATGCCCTTGATCCGGTCGGCCCGTGCCTGGTCCATCGTCAGCCCCTGCGCTCTTCGCGGCCGCCGCCATCACCGTGCGCTGGCGGTCGGTGTCGAAGAAGCCCGGCAGCAGGTTGTTGATCGTGACGTTGTGCTTGACCGTCTGGCGCGAGAGCCCGGCGATGAAGCCGGTGAGCCCGGTGCGCGCGCCGTTCGAGAGGCCGAGCACCGCGAGCGGCGACTTGACCGCGCTCGAGGTGATGTTCACGACGCGGCCGAACTTCTTCGCGATCATCGAATCGACGGTCGCCTTGATCAGCTCGATCGGCGTCAGCATGTTGGCGTCGAGCGCCTTGATCCAGTCCTCGCGCGTCCAGTCGCGGAAGTCGCCCGGCGGCGGGCCGCCGGCGTTGTTGACGAGGATGTCCGGCTGCGGGCAGGCGGCGAGCAGCTTCGCGCGGCCGTCCGGCGTCGTCACGTCGAGCGCGAGCGCGTTCACCTGCACGCCGAAGTTCTTGCGCAGCTCCGCCGCGGTGGCGTTCAGCGCCTCCTCGCCGCGCGCGCAGATCGTCAGGTTCACGCCCTCGCGCGCGAGCGACCATGCGCAGCCGCGCCCGAGCCCCTTGCTCGCGGCGCAGACGATGGCGGTCTTGCCCTTGATGCCGAGATCCATGTTGCCTCCTTAGGTTTTCGGTCTGAGAGTCACCAGCACCACGCCCGCCAGCACGAGCACGGTACCGAACATCTGGAGCCACGTCATCTGCTCGTCGAGCCCGACGAACCCGAAGAAGATCGTCGTCACCGGCCCGAGCGCGCCGAGGATCGCCACCTGGTTCGCGCCGATGCGCTTCAGGGCTTCGGCGGTCATGAACGTCGGCACGACGGTCGAGAACAGCGCCATCGCGATCGCGTAACCGTACACCGGCCAGGGGAGCGCGAGTGCCGCCATCGGCCGCAGCGCGAGGAACTGCGCAATGCAGAGCACGCTCGCGATCAGCAGCGCGTAGGCGGTGAACCGCATCGAGCCGACACGCTGGATGATCTGACTGCCGAGTACCAGGTAGATCGCGTACGCCACCGCGCTCGCAAACACGAGCGACGCCCCGAGCGGGAGGTTCTCGTGCTGGCCGCCCATCGCGTGCGACAGCACGAGCCCGGTGCCGCCGTAGGTGACGGCGAGCGCGAAGAGCTCGCGCGGTCCCGCGCGCTTGCGCAGGAAGAGCCACGACAGCACAACCACGATGGTCGGGTAGAGGAAGAGAAGCAGGCGGCCGAGGCCGGCGGAGATGTACTGGAGCCCGAGGAAGTCGACGAAGCTGGCGAAGTAGTAGCCGAGGAAGCCGAGGAAGAGAATTCCCCACCAGTCGCGCTTCGAGATCGGCGTCCGGTTGCCGCGCTGCCAAAGCGCGGCGATCAGGAAGAACGGCAGGGAGAACACCATCCGGAGCGCGATCAGCGTCACCGGGTCGCGGACGTAGCCGTACGCGAGCTTTATGAAGATCGGCCGGAACGAGAACGCGATGACACCGGCCACGGCGAGCGCGATCCCCACCGCGCGGTAGGACCCGCTCGTCAAGGCTAACGGCGCTTGCCGCCGCCGAGGATCGACCCGAGAACGCCGCGCACGATATCGCGGCCCGCCGACCGCGCGATGCTCTTGGCGGCGGCTTCGACGACGCCCTCGCGCCGCCCGCCGCGCGGGCCGGTCGAGCCGAACAGGATGTCGCTCAGCATGCCGCCCGCTCCCCGCTCCTCGGGCGCCGGCGCGGGCGCGCCCCTATCGCCGGCCTTGACCGGCGCGCCGGCCTGCCTCGTCTCAGTGCGCCCCTTCAGTTTCTCGTACGCGGACTCCCGGTCGATCGCCTTCTCGTAGTGACCGGCGATCACCGACGCGGCGATGAGCTTCTTCCGCTCCTCCGGCGTGACCGGCCCGATCTTCGACGCCGGCGGCAGGATGAACGCCCGCTGGACCACGCTCGGCGTGCCTTTCGCGTCGAGCAGCGACACGAGCGCCTCGCCGACGCCGAGCTCCATGATCGCCTTCTCGGTGTTGAGCTTGGGATTCGCGCGCAGGGTCTGCGCCGCCGTCTTCACCGCCTTCTGGTCCTTCGGCGTGAAGGCGCGGAGCGCGTGCTGGACCCGGTTGCCGAGCTGGCCGAGCACCGTCTCGGGGATGTCGAGCGGGTTCTGGCTGCAGAAGTAGACGCCGACGCCCTTCGAGCGGATGAGGCGCACCACCTGCTCGACCTTCTCCAGCAGCGCCTTCGGCGCGTCGTTGAAGAGGAGGTGCGCCTCGTCGAAGAAGAACACGAGCTTCGGCTTGTCGAGATCGCCGACCTCGGGCAGGTTCTCGAACAGCTCCGAGAGCAGCCACAGCAGGAACGTCGAGTAGAGCTTCGGCGCCTGCATCAGCTTGTCCGCGGCGAGGACGTTGACGACGCCGCGGCCCTTCGAGTCGGTCTGCATGAGGTCGTCGATGGCGAGCATCGGCTCGCCGAAGAACTTCTCCGCGCCCTGCTGCTCGAGCTCGAGCAGGCCGCGCTGGATCGTGCCGATGGAGGCCGGCGACACGTTGCCGTAGTCGGTCTTGAACTGCGCGGCGTTGTCGCCGACGTACTGCAGCATCGCCCGCAGGTCCTTCAGGTCGAGGAGCAGGAGGCCGTTGTCGTCGGCGATCTTGAAGACGAGCGTGAGGACGCCGCCTTGCGTGTCGTTCAGGTTGAGCAGCCGCGCGAGGAGAAGCGGCCCCATGTCGGAGATCGTCGCGCGCACCGGATGGCCCTGGTCGCCGTAGACGTCCCAGAACACGACCGGGCAGCCGTCCCACTTCGGCTCGTCGAGCTTCAGCGCCGCGAGCCGCTCCTTCATCTTCGGCGAGAGGCTCCCGGGCGCCGAGATGCCGGAGAAGTCGCCCTTGACGTCGGCCATGAAGACCGGCACGCCGGCGCGCGAGAACTTCTCCGCGAGCACCTGCAAGGTGACCGTCTTGCCGGTGCCGGTCGCGCCGGCGACCAGTCCGTGGCGGTTCGCGAGCGCCGGCAGCAGGCAGAGCTCTTCGGATCCGGCTTTGGCGAGCGCGAGCGGTTCGGTCATTGCGGGCTCCTCGTGACGAGTAAAATTATAGGCTTCCTCGAGATCAAGCCGACACGCACCCCATGGCCGGACACTCCAGATGGGCGAACATCAAGCACCGGAAAGAGCGCTCCGACGCGAAGCGCGGCAAGGTCTTCACCAAGGCGATCAAGGAGATCACCGTCGCCGCGAAGCTCGGCGGCGGGGACCCGGCCATGAACTCGCGCCTCCGCCTCGCGCTCGCCAAGGCCCAGGAGGGCAACGTCCCGAAGGACACCATCGAGCGCGCCATCAAGCGCGGCACCGGCGAGCTCGAGGGCGTCGCCTACGAGGAGATCCGCTACGAGGGCTACGGCGTCGGCGGCGCGGCGGTGATCGTCGACTGCCTGACCGACAACCGCACGCGCACCGTCGGTGAGGTGCGCCACGCGCTCTCCAAGAACGGCGGCAACCTCGGCACCGACGGCTCGGTGGCGTTCCTCTTCAAGCACTGCGGCCAGTTCGTGCTCGCGCCGGGCACGAGCGAGGAGAAGGTGATGGAGGCGGCGGTGGAGGCGGGCGCCGAGGACGTGCTGACGAACGAGGACGGCTCGGTCGAGGTGGTCTGCGCGCCGGGCGACTTCGAGGCGGTGAAGGCCGCGCTCGAGAAGGCGGGGCTCAAGCCGGACTTCGCCGAGGTGACGATGAAGCCGACCACCGAGACCGCGCTCAAGGGCGACGAAGCGGCGCGGATGCAGCGGCTCCTCGACGCGCTCGAGGCGCTCGACGACGTGCAGGACGTCTACACCACCGCGGCGATGGAGTAGTCCGCTTGACCCCCTTTGACAAGGGGGCGAGGTGGGTTACTCTTGGCGTCCATGTTGGTCTTCACCGGCGCCCCTTCGGGCTCCGCGCAGCCGTGACGGCGGTGCGGATCCTCGGCATCGATCCAGGACTCCGCAGCACCGGTTTCGGCATCATCGACAGGGCGGGCCAGCGGCTCGCCTACGTCACCAGCGGCTGCATCCGGACGCCGCGGATCGAGAGCCTCCCCGAGCGCATCGCCGTCATCCTCGAGTCGCTGGCCGAGGTGATCGCGACCCACCGCCCGGCCCAGGTGGCGCTCGAGAAGGTGTTCGTGAACGCCAACCCGGCGTCGACGCTCGCGCTCGGCCAGGCGCGCGGGACGGCGATCTGCGCCGCCGTGTCGGCGAAGCTGCCGGTGGCCGAATACACCGCGCTCCAGGTCAAGCAGGCGGTCGTGGGGAACGGGCTCGCGCGCAAGGAGCAGGTGCAGGACATGGTGATGCGGCTCCTGCGGCTCCCCGGCACGCCGAGCGCGGACGCCGCCGACGCGCTCGCCTGCGCGATCTGCCACGCCCACGGCGGGCAGGGGCTGGGCGCGATCGTCACCGCGGGTTACCGGGTCCGGCGCGGGCGGCTCGTCGGCGGTGCGCCGGGCTCGCCGCGAACGGTCCCCAGATGATCGGCCGCATCCAGGGTGTCCTCCTCGAGAAGAATCCGCCGCAGATCCTGGTCGAGTGCGCCGGGGTCGGCTACGAGGTCGAGGTGCCGATGAGCACCTTCTACAACCTCCCGGCGACCGGCGAGCGGGTCACGCTCCTCACCCACCTCGTCGTGCGGGAGGACGCCCATCTCCTCTACGGCTTCGGCTCCGACGGCGAGCGCCGCGCCTTCCGCCAGCTCCTGAAGATCAGCGGCGTCGGCGCGCGTACCGCGCTCGCCGTGCTGTCGGGCCTCTCGGTCGGGGAGCTGGCCGAGGCGGTGACCCTGCAGGAGACCGGCCGGCTGACGCGGATCCCCGGGATCGGGAAGAAGACCGCCGAGCGCCTGCTCCTCGAGCTGAAGGACAAGCTCGGGGTCGAGCTCGCCGCCGCGAGCGCGCCGAACCGCGCCGCGCCGGCGTCGAGCGACGTGCTGCACGCGCTGCTGTCGCTCGGCTACAGCGAGAAGGAGGCGGTCGGGGCGGTGAAGCTGGTGCCGGAGGGGCTCGCCGTCGCGGAGGGCATCCGGCACGCCCTGAAGTTCCTGTCCAAAGGTTAAAGGGACGGTTAAAGGGACGTACGAGGTGACGAGAGCGGAATGAGGGATCCGGACGCCGACCGAGCCGCCGCGGCCCGTCGCCTGACGACGGCGTCGCGGGTCTCCCACCGGCTCGCCGCGCTCGGTGCGGCGATCGTCCTCCTTCTCTCCGGCGGCGCGTGCCTGGCCGACGAGGCCAAGCGGCTCGCCAAGGCGCGGACCTGGATCGAGCACGCCTTCCCGTCGGCGGACGAGTTCCTCCGCGCCTACCTCGAGACCACCCTCCAGCTCCGGACGCGCGAGACGCTGCGGGCGCTCGGCCGGGAGCACGGGCTCGGGCCCGAGTGGCGCCCCGGCGACGAGCACTGGCAGCGCGCAGCGGCCGTGCTCGACGGCGTCTGGCAGCCGGCGCGCGAGGTGCTCGGCGACGACGGCTACTGGATCGGCGCGACGGCACGGCGGTACAGCGAACGGCTGAACGACGCGGAACTGGACGAGCTCCTGCGCCTGCGCGATTCGGCCGTCGGCCGGCGGATGGGGGACATGGTCGCCGCGCTGGCGATCTACTTCAGCCAGGCGCACGCCGTGCTCGCGAGCGGGCGCGACTACGAGCCCGGCCGGCTGGTGCCGATCGTGAACCTCGCCATCGCGTTCGCGCGCCTCGAGCGGAGCGACGCGGAAACGAAGGAGATCGCGCGGTTCTACGATCGCCCGATCGGGAAGCGCGTCCGCACCGTGGACGCCGAGGCGCACCGGCACGGCCTGACCGCGGTGCTCGCGAGAGTCGAGGAGGCGGACGGCGCGATCGCCGCCCGGCTCGCCGCCGCGCGGCCGGCGCTCGACGCGATCGCCGCCGACTTCGCTGCGGCGCAGCGGTAGCGGCGGAATCCGGCGCGCGCCGGCGGTGTTCGCGAGGGCGTGATGTCCCCGGCGAGTCCGCGTACCATCACCGCTCGCCCAGACGATGTCCATTCAGAGGAGGTTCCATGATCCGCGCTCTTCGCTTCCCGTTCGTCGCGCTCGCGGCCGCGCTCGTCCCGGCGGTGGCGCTGGCACAGGACCCGCTCCGCACGCCGCTCCCGGCGCCGGTGAAGGTGAAGCAGGGCATGCTGAACGTGCCGGCGCTCTCGCCGCTCTATCTCCTGCCCGAGTACGCGAAGAAGTACAACATCGAGATCGAGATGGTGATGTTCCAGCGGTTCGCCGACGCGCGCACCGCGCTCGCGTCCGGCGACATCCAGCTCACCGCGTTCGGCCCGCAGGACATCTCGCTCGGGGTGGGTCAGGGCACGAAAACGATGGTCGGCGTGGCCGGCGTCGGCTCCGGCAACGACTGCATGATCGTCCGCAAGGGCGAGGACATCGGCGACTGGAAGGGCGTCCCCGGCAAGACGGTCGGCGTCGGGGCGGGCTCGATCTCGTGGCTCAAGTTCGCCGCCTCGGCGCAGGAGAACGGGCTCGACTACGGCAAGCTGAAGATCGTCAACATCGTCGGCGGCGGCGGCAACTACCTGAAGGCGCTGCAGGCGAAGGAGATCGACATGGCGGTCGTCTGGCAGCCGTTCTGCGCCCAGGCGATCGTCGACGGCTTCGGCGCCTATCCGACGATCGACCACAACCGCTCGAAAGCGGTCGGCGGGCTGATCTCGGTGCTCGCGGTGAACCGCGGGTTCATGGAGAAGAACCGCGACGCGGTGCAGCGACTCGTGATCGCCTACGTGGACGTGCTCGACTTCGCGCGCGGGAACAAGGAGCGCTGGGCGAAGATCTACGCCGAGCGGGCCGCGCTGCCGGACCCGGTGGCGGCGGAGTCGATCCGCATCACCGAGCTCGACGCGATGATGCCGCTCGCCTCGATCAAGCGCATCTCGAAGTTCCTGTCCGACAACGGCGTCATCGCCCGCGACGTCTCGGGCGAGATCGACCAGCACTATACGTACGACTTCCTGTCGAAGGCGACCGGGAAGCCGCCGTCGGCCCTCGGGCTCAACCAGTAGCGGGCGGTGGCGAAGCAACGGTGGACAAACTGCTGCGGGCGCCATGGGCGGTCCTCCTGCCCCTGGCGCTCGTCCTGCTGTGGCACACGGCGGTCGCCCAGCGCTGGGTGACCGAGGGGATCATCCCCTCGCCCGAGCAGGTGCTGCGGGCGTGGTCGACGTGGATCTTCGGCGCCGAGACGCAGAGCCTCTCGCCGTACTCGGGGACCTGGGTCGCGAACGTCCTGTACTCGAGCCGGCGCGTGCTCCAGGGGTTCGCGCTCGCGGCCGCGATCGCGATCCCGCTCGGCCTGCTGATCGGCTGGAACCGGCTCGCGGCGCGGCTCGTCGACCCGTCGATCCAGCTCCTGCGGCCGGTGCCGATCACCGCCTGGCTGCCGTTCGCGATCGCGGTCTTCGGGATCTATGACGCGAGCGCGCTGTTCCTGATCGGCCTCGGCGCGTTCTACCCGATCGTGGTGAACACCACGCACGGGGTGCGCGACACGAACCTGCTGCTCCTGCGCGCCGCCCGGATGATGGGCGCGAGCGCGCGCACCGTCGTGGCGAAGGTCGTCTTTCCCTCGGCGCTGCCGTCGATCTTCACCGGCCTGCGGCTCGGGATCGGCGTCGCCTGGACCGCGGTGATCGTCGCCGAGATGATCGCGGTGAAGTCGGGGCTCGGCTACGTGCTCTGGGACGCGTACTACGTCGGCCGCATGGACATCTGCGTCGCGACGATGGCCTCGGTCGGGATCCTCGGCTTCCTCTCCGATCGCGTGATCGTGCTCGCGTCGCGGTTCGCGCTGCGGTGGCGGACGCTGGAAGCGGTCGCGTGACCGAGGCGATCGAGCTACGCGGCGTCTGGAAGGAGTTCGTGAAGGGCGAGCGCCGCGTGCTGGCGGTCGAGGGCGTCGACCTGGCGGTGCAGGCCAAGGCGTTCACCGTGCTCCTCGGCCCGTCGGGGTGCGGGAAGTCGACGCTGCTCAACCTCGTCGCCGGCTTCGAGCAGCCCACGCGGGGCGAGGTGATCGCGAACGGGCGGCCGGTGACGGCGCCCGCGCCGAGCCGGGCGGTGGTGTTCCAGGAGCCGGCGCTCTTCCCCTGGCTGTCGGTCTACGAGAACGTGGTGTTCGGACCGAAGACGCAGGGCCGCGCGCCGGCGGAGTACCGGCCGCACGCCGAGCGGATCATCGAGCAGGTCGGCCTCGCCGGCTTCGGCGCGCACTACCCGGCCGAGCTCTCCGGCGGCATGAAGCAGCGCGTCGGCATCGCGCGGGTGCTGGTCATGGAGCCCGAGGTGCTGCTGATGGACGAGCCGTTCGGCAGCCTCGACGCCCAGACGCGCACGCTGATGCAGGAACTCCTGCTCGGCGTGTGGGAGCGCCACCACCAGACGGTGCTCTTCATCACCCACGACATCGAGGAGGCGCTGCTCCTCGCCGACACCGTGTGCGTGATGACCGCGCGCCCCGGGCGGATCAAGCGCCGCATCGCCGTCGACCTGCCACGCCCGCGCCCGATCGAGGTCACGACTTCGCCCGAATTCAACGCGCTCAAGCGCGAAGTCCTCGCGCTGATCCGCGAGGAGAGCGTGCGGGCGGCCGCGGACACGGCGATCGGGGCGTAGGGCCCGCGTGGCGCACCGCGCGCGGCGCTTTCCCTGCGCGCCGCTCTCGACGGATAATCGCCCGATGGCCATCGAAACCGACCGCCTGATCTCGCCCGCGACCGCCTCGTCGCAGGAGGAGGCGTTCGAGCGCAGCCTGCGCCCGCGCCAGCTCGCGGAGTACGTGGGGCAGGAGAAGATCCGCGGCCAGCTCGCGATCTTCATCGAGGCGGCGCGCAATCGGCGCGAGGCGCTCGACCACGTGCTGCTCTTCGGCCCGCCGGGCCTCGGCAAGACGACGCTCGCGCACATCGTCGCGCGCGAGATGGGCGTGAACCTGCGCCACACCTCGGGCCCGGTGCTCGAGCGTCCCGGCGACCTCGCCGCGCTCCTCACCAACCTCGAGCCGAACGACGTGCTCTTCATCGACGAGATCCACCGGCTCTCGCCGATCGTCGAGGAGATCCTGTACCCGGCGCTCGAGGACTACCAGATCGACATCATGATCGGCGAGGGGCCGGCGGCGCGCTCGGTCAAGCTCGATCTCCCGCCGTTCACGCTCGTCGGCGCGACCACGCGCGCCGGGATGCTGACCAACCCGCTGCGCGACCGCTTCGGCATCGTCGCGCGGCTCGAGTTCTACACGCCGGAGGAGGTGCGCCGGATCGTCGACCGCTCGGCCGGCCTCCTCCAGGTCGAGATCGCGGCCGAAGGCGCGCTCGAGATCGCGCGCCGCTCGCGCGGGACGCCGCGGATCGCGAATCGCCTCCTCCGCCGCGTCCGGGACTACGCCCAGGTGAAGGCCGACGGCGCGATCACGCGCGCGGTCGCCGACGCGGCGCTCACGATGCTCGACGTCGACCAGGTCGGCCTCGACGTGATGGACCGCAAGCTCCTGCTCGCGGTGATGGAGAAGTTCGCCGGCGGCCCGGTCGGGGTCGACAACCTCGCCCACGCCATCGGCGAAGAGCGCGACACGATCGAGGACGTGATCGAGCCGTTTCTCATCCAGTCGGGCCTCCTGCAGCGCACCCCGCGCGGACGCATGGCGACGGTGTCGGCGTATCGGCACTTCGGGCTCGCTGCGCCGACCCGGCCCGCCAGCGGCGAGCTTTTTGCGGATGAATAACCCCGTTTCGCCGCCTGAGCGTTTGATGCAGGGAGCGGCGGCGCCGGGTTGGGACGGGAGGCACCTCCGCTGGCCGGTGCGCGTCTACTACCACCACACCGATGCCGGCGGCGTCGTCTACCACGGGACCTATCTCGATTTCATGGAGGCCGCGCGGATCGAGCTGCTGGCGGCGCTCGGGCTCGATCTGGCGGAACTCGCCGCGAAAGAGGGTGTCCTGTTCATCGTCTACAGGCTGGAGGTGGACTACCAGAAGCCGGCGCGGTTGAACGAGCACCTCACGGTGACGGCCGAAATCGTGCGCATCGGCGGCGTGCGGCTCGAGTTCGAGCAGCGCGTGCTGCGCGGCGACGAGCTGCTGGTCGCGGCGAAGGTGAAGGCCGCGTGCGTGCATCGCGAGACCTACAAGCCGGTGCCGCTGCCCGCGCGCCTCAGGGAGAAGCTAGAACAATGACGGTGACCCAGGACCTCTCGATCCTCCATCTCATCCTGAACGCGAGCTGGGTGGTGCAGGGGATCATGCTGCTGCTGCTCGCGGTGTCGGTGATCTCCTGGTACTACATCTTCCGCAAGATGTTCGGTATTCGTAGAGCGCGTAGGCAGACCGAGGACTTCGAGCGCACGTTCTGGAGCCGGCCGGATCTCAACGCGCTCTACCAGAGCGCCGTGAACGCGCGCCACCGCACCGGGGCGCTCGAGCGCATCTTCGAGGCGGGGTTCCGCGACTACGTCAAGCTGAAGACCCAGCGGGTCGACGCGAACGATCTCGTCGACGGCGCGCGGCGCGCGATGCGCGCGACCTACCAGCGCGAGATCGACTATCTCGAGGCGCATCTCGCCTTCCTTGCCTCGGTCGGGTCGGTGAGCCCGTACGTCGGCCTGCTCGGAACGGTGTGGGGAATCATGCACGCGTTCCGCGGCCTCGCGAACGTGAGCCAGGCGACGCTCGCCTCCGTCGCGCCCGGCATCGCCGAGGCGCTGGTCGCCACCGCGATCGGCCTCTTCGCCGCGATCCCGGCGGTGGTCGCGTACAACCGCTACGCGCACGACGTCGAGCGGCTCGCGGTGCGGTTCGAGAGCTTCATGGAGGAGTTCTCGAACATCCTGCAGCGGCAGGCGACGCGATGAGCGCGGGCTGAAAGCGCGTCGAATGCGCCGGCGCAAGCAGCTCATGAACCAGATCAACGTCGTCCCGTACGTCGACGTGATGCTGGTGCTGCTCGTGATCTTCATGGTCACCGCGCCGCTCCTCACGCCGGGGCTCGTCGAGCTGCCGAGCGTCGCGAAGAGCTCGCAGCCGCCGGAGGCGCCGCTCGAGGTGATCATCCGCACCGACCAGTCGATGCTGCTCCGCGAGCGGGTGAAGGGCCAGGCGGCCGACCGGACCGTGACCATGGCCCAGCTCGTCGCGGCGGTGAAGGAGAAGCAGGCGCGCGTCCCCGGACCAGGCGGTCGTCATCTCCGCCGACAAGGACGTGCGCTACGAGGCGGTGCTCAAGGTGATGGACGAGCTGCAGCGGAGCGACGTGAAGCGCGTCGGGCTGATGGTGAAGCCCGCGGGCCGGCCCTGATGCGCGCGCTCGAGCCGCGCGACCCGGGCGCGGGCTTCTCGTGGCTCCTCGCCATCACGGTGCACGTCGCGCTCTTCACCGTGCTCTTCTTCGGCATCCGCTGGAAGACGAAGCAGGCCGATCCGGTGATGGCGGAGCTGTGGAGCCAGCTCCCGGCGGTCGAGCAGCCGCGGGTCGAGCCGCCGCCGCCACCGCCGCGGGTCGAGCCGAAACCGCCGCCGCCCAAGCCGGAACCGGCGCCGGAGCCCAAGGTCGAACCGAAGCCCGAGCCGAAGCCCGACATCGCGCTCGAGCAGGAGCGGAAGAAGAAGGAGAGAGGCGGAGAAGAAGAAGCGCGAGGAAGCCGAGAAGAAGAAGCAGGACGAGCTCCGCGCGAAGGAAGAGAAGGAGCGGCGCGACCGGGAGGTCGCCGAGAAGCGCCGCCTCGAGGAGGAGACCCGCAAGCGCATGCAGGACCAGCTCAACCGCGAGCTCGCCGCCGCCGCGCCGAAGGCGCCGGCGACCGCGCCGCCGGTCGCCGGCGATCCGGCCGCGCTCGCGTCGTGGCAGAACCAGATCCAGGCGAAGATCCGCTCGAACATCGTCCTGCCGCCCGACCTGGCGGGGAACCCGCAGGCGGAGTTCGACGTCGCACTGCTGCCGACCGGCGAGGTGCTGAGCGTGAAGCTCGCGCGGTCGAGCGGCAACCGCACGCTCGACGACGCCTGGGAGCGGGCGATCCTGAAGTCCTCGCCGCTGCCGCGGCCGTCGAAACCGGAGATCTTCGTGCGCGACCTGCGCCTGAAGTTCAGGCCGAGTGAGTGAGCGCTTGTCGGGCAGCGGCGACAGACGCTCGCTCGCCCCTCGCCGACGATATAATCGTGCTTCGCATAGAGCTCAATAATCAGTGACCCGAACGCTCCGTGCAGTCCTCGCAGCGCTCGCGCTCGCCGCGAGCCACGCGCAAGCCCAGCTCGCCATCGAGATCACCGGTGGCGGCGGCAACCAGATCCCGATCGCGATCGCGCAGTTCGCCGGCGAGTCGCAGCTCGCAGCCCGGCATC
Source organism: uncultured beta proteobacterium (assembly GCA_963762785.1). Lineage (GTDB taxonomy): Bacteria > Pseudomonadota > Gammaproteobacteria > Burkholderiales > SG8-39 > DATEDA01. The sequence goes on along the minus strand of CAVXND010000055.1, from coordinate 4,494 downwards.
TCCGACGTGGTCGAGGCCGACCTCGCGCGGAGCGGCCGCTTCCGCACGCTCTACAGCCCGGCGCAGAACCCGCCGCTCACCGAAGGCTCGAACATCGACCACGCCGCCTGGCGCAGCCGCAACGCCGACGCGCTGGTGGTCGGCGGCATCTACCCGGCGGCGAACGGGCGCTACGAAGTCCGCTTCCGGCTCTACGACGTGCCGAAGCAGGCCTCGCTCGGCGGCCTGAGCTACACCATCACCCGCGACCAGGCGCGCGCGACCGCGCACCGCATCGCCGACTTCGTCTACGAGAAGCTGACCGGCGACAAGGGCGTGTTCAGCACCCGGATCGCCTACGTCGAGAAGCGCGGCACCCAGTACCGCCTGATGGTCGCCGACGCCGACGGCGCCAACGCGCAGGCGATGCTCACGTCGAACGAGCCGATCATGTCGCCGTCGTGGTCGCCGGACGGCTCGCGGCTCGCGTACGTCTCGTTCCAGCAGAAGAAGCCGATCATCTACGTGCAGCGGCTGAGCGACACGCGGCAGCCGGCGCCGGCGGTCAACTTCCGCGGCTCGAACAGCGCGCCCGCCTGGTCGCCCGACGGCCGGAGCCTCGCGGTGGCGCTCTCGCGCGACGGCGGTACCCAGCTCTTCCTCGTCGGCGCCGACGGCGTCGAACGCGAAGCGGCTCACCAGCTCGGGCGGGATCGACACCGAGCCGGTGTTCTCGCCCGACGGCCAGCACATCTACTTCACGTCCGACCGCGGCGGGAGCCCGCAGATCTATCGCGTGTCCGCCGGCGGGGGCGACGTCCAGCGGATCACGTTCAGCGGCGACTACAACGTGAGCCCGCGCGTCAGTCCCGACGGCAAGACGCTCGCCTACGTCTCGCGGAGCGGCGGACGGTTCCAGGTGGCCGCGATGGATCTCGGCACGCGCCAGACGCAGATCCTGACCGACGGCGCCCGCGACGAATCGCCGAGCTTCGCCCCGAACGGCAAGATGATCCTGTACGCCACCGACGCCGGCGGGCGCGGCGTCCTCGCCGCCACCTCGAGCGACGGCAGGGTCAAGCAGCGCCTCTCGATGCCGGCCGCGGACGTGCGCGAGCCGGCGTGGGGCCCGTATTCTCCCAATTGACCGGAGGTAGCCATGAACAAGATCCTTCTCGCAGCAGCCTCGGCGGCGTTTGCCGTCGCCCTGCTCGCCGGGTGCGAGAGCACCCCCGATGCGGAGAAACCCGCCGACGTCGAGGAGCGGAAACCCGCACCGCCGGGGCCCACCACGAAGCCGATTCCGCCGACCACGATCCCGAGCACCCCGATCACCGATCCGAGCAAGGATCCCCGGCTCAAGGACCCGGCGAACATCCTCTCCAAGCGCAGCATCTACTTCGACTTCGACTCCGACGCGATCAAGGCCGAGTTCGTGCCGCTCGTCGAGGCGCACGCCGGGTTCCTGCGGCAGTACAAGACCGCCAAGATGCTGATCCAGGGCAACGCCGACGACCGCGGCAGCCGGGAGTACAACCTCGGCCTGGGGCAGCGGCGGGCGGACGCGGTGAAGCGGCGCCTGGTGCTGCTCGGCGCGACCGAGTCGCAGATCGAGTCGGTCAGCCTCGGCGAGGAGAAGCCGGTCTGCACGCAGCAGACCGAGGAGTGCTGGGCGCGGAACCGCCGTGCGGATATCCTGTACGGGGGTGAATTCTGAGGCGGCGGGCCGCGGGGCACGACGCCGGGGGGTAAGTCATGAAAGCTCGGGTCGTTTTGGCAATGATTGCTTTGCGCGGCGGCGCGCCCGCTGTCTGCGGGCATGTTCGACGACGAGGAGGCGCGGCGCCAGATCGCCGACGTGCGGCGCCAGGTCGAGGCGCAGGCGAAGACGCTGGAGCGGATCGAGTCCCAGGTCACCGACAGGAAGGCGCTGCTCGAGCTGGTGAACCAGATCGAGGCCCTCAAGGGCGAGATCGCGTCGCTCCGCGGCCAGCTCGAGGTGGCGGCGAACCGGGTCGAGGGCCTCGACAAGCGCCAGAAGGACCTCTACGTCGATCTCGACACGCGCCTCAGGAAGTTCGAGACGGCGCGCATCGACACCGAGAAGGTGCAGGCGACCGCCCAGGCCGAGCAGCAGGCCTACGAGGCGGGGCTCAACCAGTTCAAGGCGAACAACTACGGCTCGGCGATCCAGAGCCTGCAGTCGTTCCTCGGCACCTACCCGCAGAGCCAGCTCGCGCCGTCGGCGCAGTACTGGATCGGCAACGCGCACTACGCGCTCCGCGACTACAAGAACGCGATCAGCGCGCAGCAGAAGCTGATCGCCACCTGGCCCGACAGCGCGAAGGCGCCGGACGCGATGCTGAACATCGCCTCCAGCCAGGCGGAGGCGGGCGACGTGAACGGCTCGCGCAACACGCTGCGCACGCTCGTCTCGAAGTATCCGAACAGCCCCGCCGCCGAGCAGGCGAAGCAGCGGCTCGCGAAGAAGTAGCCGGGCGCTCCCGTGTCGCCGGCCCGGACGGCGGTCGTCCTCCTTTCCGGCGGGCTCGACTCGACGACGATCCTCGCGATCGCGCGCGCCGAGGGCTACGCCTGCCACGCGCTCTCGATCGACTACGGCCAGCGGCACGGCGCCGAGCTCGCCGCCGCGGCGCGGGTCGCGGCGGCGCTGGGCGCGGTTGCGCACAAGGTCGTCAGGATCGACCTCGCGGCCTTCGGCGGGTCGGCGCTCACCGATTCGTCGATCGCGGTGCCGACCGGCGGCGTGCAGCCCGACGCGATCCCGATCACCTACGTTCCGGCGCGCAACACCATCCTGCTCTCGCTTGCGCTCGCGTGGGCGGAAGTCCTCGACGCGCAGCACATCTTCTTCGGCGCGAACGCGGTCGACTACTCGGGCTACCCGGATTGCCGGCCCGAGTTCGTGCAGAGCTTCGAGCGCCTCGCGAACCTGGCGACGAAGGCGGCGGTCGAGGGGCGGCCGCTCACGGTCCATACGCCGATCATCTCGCTCACGAAGGCGGACATCGTCCGCCGCGGCGCGGCGCTGGGGGTCGACTACGCGCTGACGGTGTCGTGCTACCAGGCGGACGTGGAAGGCCGCGCCTGCGGCGCGTGCGACGCCTGCCGGCTGCGCCGGGCCGGGTTCGAAGCGGCGGGCCTTCCCGACCCGACGCGCTACTTCGGCGCGCCGCGGACATAGAGCGCCGTTATCCCGGGGCAAGGAGATTTGCTCCGGCGTCCGCCGGGCATACATTAGACTCCCCTCATATGCAGGAAGCGAACCCCGCCAGCCTCGTCCCCCTCGTCGCCTGGGGCGCGTTCGCGCTCGCGTTCGTCTTCGGCTTCGTCGGCAACCGCACGAACTTCTGCACCATGGGCGCGGTGTCCGACATCGTGAACATGGGCGACTGGAACCGGATGCGGATGTGGCTGCTCGCGATCGCGGTCGCGATCCTCGGGTCGAGCGCGCTCGAGCTCGCCGGGGTCCTCAAGCTGTCGAACTCGATCTATCCCGGGCCGAACTTCACCTGGCTCTCGTACCTCGTCGGCGGTGCGTTGTTCGGGATCGGCATGACGCTCGGCTCGGGCTGCGGGTCGAAGACGCTGATCCGCGTCGGCGGCGGCAACTCGAAGTCGCTCGTCGTGCTGGTCTTCATGTCGATCGCGGCGTACATGACGCTGCGCGGGCTGTTCGGGACCGTCCGCGTCGGCGTGCTCGAGCCGGCGTCGGTGCAGCTCGCCGGCGGGCAGGACCTGCCGTCGCTCTTCGCGCGCTGGTTCGGCGCCGAGCGCCGCGCGATGGCGATCGTCCTCGCGCTCGTCGTCGGCGGCGGGCTCGCGGCGTTCGCGCTCGCGCGGCGCGAGTTCCGGCAGTTCGACTATCTGCTCGGCGGCATCGTCGTCGGGCTGGTGATCGTCGGCGGCTGGTACGTGAGCGGCCGGCTCGGCTACGTGCAGGAGCACCCGGAGACGCTGCAGGAGGCGTGGGTCGCGACCAACACCGGGCGCATGGAGTCGCTGTCGTTCGTCGCGCCGCAGGCGTTCCTGCTCGAGCTGCTGATGCTGTGGACGGACAAGTCGAAGATCGTGACGTTCGGCATCGCGTCCGCGCTCGGCGTGATCGCGGGGTCGCTCGTCGTACGCGCTCGTGTCGAAGAGCTTCCGTCTCGAGTCGTTCCGCGACGCGAGCGACATGCTCCGCCACATCGTCGGCGGCATCCTGATGGGCTTCGGCGGCATCGTCGCGCTCGGCTGCACCATCGGACAGGGCATCACCGGCTTCTCGACGCTCGCGCTCGGCTCGATCCTCACCTTCGCTCGCGATCATCGCCGGCTCGGCCGCGACGATGAAATACGAGTACTGGCGGCTGATGCGCGAGCCGTAAGCGCTTGAAAGCACGAAACAGTTTGACACCTCTCGCGCTGGATCAGTAGAATCCGGCCTCTTCCCCGGGGCGTTAGCTCAGTTGGTAGAGCAGCGGACTTTTAATCCGTTGGTCGCAGGTTCGA
>CAVXND010000054.1:0-16574 GCA_963762785.1 uncultured beta proteobacterium | reverse complement strand
GCGTCGATCAGCTCGGCCACGCGCGTCAGCAGGCGATGCTGCTCGATCATGTCGGGCGTCTTGAACCGCGGGCGCGTGAACATCAGCTCCCAGCAGACCGCGGCGCTCTTGCCGCGCACGGCGTCCTGCGCGAGCGGGCCCTTGCCGCCGACGATCATGCACACCGCGCCCTGGGGTGCGACCAGGTCGCCCATCGCGTCCCAGTAGCGGTCGGTGTCGTTGAAGTTGGCGATGTAGTCGACGAACTTGAGCCCGAGCGCCTCGATCTGCGGGCGCAGCGGCTGCGAGTGGTCGACGACGTGGTCGGCGCCGAGCTCCTTCACCCACGCGACCGTCTCCGGTCGCGACGCCGTCGCGATCACCTTGAGGCCCGCGACCACTTTCGCGATCTGGATGCCGATCGAGCCCACGCCGCCCGCGCCGCCGATGATCAGCAGCGTGGCGCCGCGATGCGCGCCGTTCCGGTCGATCTTCATGCGGTCGAAGTACGACTCCCAGGCGGTGATCGCCGTCAGCGGGATCGCGGCCGCCTGCGCGAAGTCCATCGTCTTCGGCTTGCGCGCGACGATGCGCTCGTCGACGAGCTGCAGCTCGCTGTTCGAGCCCGGGCGCGTCACGTCGCCCGCGTAGTAGACCTCGTCGCCGGGCTTGAAGAGCGTCACCTCCGGTCCCGCCGCCGCGACGGTCCCCGCTGCGTCCCATCCGAGCACGCGCGGCTGCGCCTCGACCTTGGCGCTCGGGGCGCGCTGCTTGGTATCCACGGGATTGACGGATACCGCGGCCACCCGGACGAGGATGTCATGACCGGTCGGGACCGGATCGGGCAGCGTCACGTCGACGAGCGACTCCGGGTCGGCGATCGGGCAGGTAACGGGTCAGGGCGACGGCTTTCATGAGCGGGATCCTTTCACTGGAAGATCGGACACTACCCGAGGTCGCCGCGGCAGGCCATCGCCGCGCGGGCCGGTATTATGGAACGGGCACTACCGTCGTCCACAACACTAAAGGAGGAGATATGCGTTCGCACACCAAGCCGCTCAGGATCGCCGCCACGCTCAATGCGCTCGTTCTCGGCGCCGCCGCGCTCGTCGCCACGCCGGCGACCGCGCAACAAAGCGACCGCCTGGAGATCATCAACCACCCCAACTACGACAAGTCCCTGTTCATGCCGTTCTCGCCGGCCATCAAGGTCAAGAGCGGCAAGATGCTGTGGCTCGCCGGGGGGACCGCGCTGCCCGTCTACCACGATCATCCCCACAAGCGCGAGCAGATCCTGAAGTACCTGGTCAACGATCTCGAAGCCCAGACCCGCGCGACGATGGACGGCATCATGGAAACGCTGAAGGCGGCAGGCGCGTCGCCGAAGGACGTCGTGCACGTGTTCATCTTCCGCACCCGTCCCCGAACGGGCGACATCGGGCGCTCGAGCGCGATCGTGAACTCCTACTTCGCGCCCTTCAATCACAAGCCCGCGACCACGAACATGGCCGTGCTCGAGCTTGGAGAGCCCGAGCAGCTCGTCGAAATCCAGGTCGTGGCGGTCGTGGAATGAGCCGGGCTACGGGCGTCATTTCCGCCGCTACGTCTCGGACCTCGCGTTTGGCGCGATCGGCTCGAACGCGACCGTCACTCGCAGCCCTTTGCCGCCCGGCCCCGGCTTCGAAGCTCACGCCCGCACGGTGCAGTTCGGCAACGCGCTTCACGATCGAGAGCCCGAGCCCGCTCCCGCTCTGACCCGTGCCCATCGCCCGGTAGAAGCGCTCGCCGAGCTTCGGCAGCTCGTCGGCCGGCACGCCCGGGCCCTGGTCGGTGACGATGAGGGCGAGCCGGTCGGCGCCGGGCTCGATCCGAACCCGCACCGTCGTTCGCGACGGGCTGTAGCGCACCGCGTTGTCGACGAGGTTCCGGATCAGGATTGCGAGGAGCCCCGGATCGCCGCGCGCGAGCGCCGGGGGACCCTCGTCGAGTTCGATCTCCACGCCCTTCGCCACGGCTCTCGGCGCGATCTCGCCGAGCACGGTCTTCGCGATCGCGCGCAGATCGCATGGCTCGGGCTGTGAGCCGCACGTAGGCGGGGTCGAGGCGCGCGAGCGTCAGGAGCTGCTCGACGAGATGCGTGGCGCGGTCGCAGCCGGCGATCACGTTGTCGAGGGCATGCTGCCGCTCGCGGTCGTCGGCCGCGGCGCGCGCAACCTGCGCCTGGACGCGCAGCGCCGCGATCGGTGTCCGCAGCTCGTGGGCGGCATCGGCGGTGAAGCGGCGCTCGTCGTCGATCGACCTCGTCACTCGCCCGAACAGGCGATTCAGGCCGTCCACGAGCGGGACCACTTCTGCCGGGCAGTCGTCGACGGCGATCGGCTGCAGGTTCTCCGGATCGCGCTGGGCGATCTGGCGGTTTACGTTCGCGAGGGGGCGGGTCGCGCGGCTCACGCTGAGGTAGACGAGCACGCCGAGCACGAGAAGCGCGAAGGCGAGCGGCACGAGCAGGTTCCGGCCGATGCGCGCGGCGATCTCGTCGCGGGCGCTCCGTTGCTCGCCGACCTGGATCAGGAACCGCCGCTTCGGGTCCCAGCTGCTGAAGACCCGCCAGCGCCGGTCGCCGACCACGGCATCGCTGAACCCTTCGTCGCGCGCCGAGAAGCGCTCGTTGGGCGCATTCGCCGAGTGGAGCCGGAGCGTGCGGCCCCGCTCCCAGATCTGGAACGCGACCCGACGCTCGTACCGGTGCAGCTGCGGCGCGTGCTCGACGTCGATCTCCTCGAGCTCGTGGCCCGTCTGCGCGACCAGCAGCGCCGCGGACTGCGCGAGATGCGCATCGAGCAGCTCGTCGATCTCGTGCCGCGCGTCCCAGTAGCTGTAGCCCGCGGTCGCGAGCCAGACGACGGCGACCGTGCCGAGCAGCATCACGAGCAGCCGGCGCTTGATCGACGTCGGTGCGCGTCCGCTAGTCATTCGGCTGCCGCGGCATCAGGTAGCCGACGCCGCGCACGGTGCGGATCACCTCGGGCGCGAGCTTGCGGCGCAGGTGGTGCACGTGCACTTCGATCGCGTTGCTCTCGATCTCCTCGCCCCACGCGTAGAGCCGCTCGACGAGCTGCTCGCGCGAGAGCACGCGGCCGGCGTTGAGCATCAGCTCGTGGAGCATGGCGAACTCGCGCGCCTGCAGCTCGACCCGCTCGCCGCGGAAGGTGACCTGGCGCGCTGCGGGGTCGAGCCGCAGCGCGCCGATCTGCAGCTCCGGCGCCGCTTCGCCCTTCGAGCGCCGGACGAGCGCCCGCAGGCGCGCGGCGAGCTCGCCGAGGTCGACTGGCTTGACGACGTAATCGTCGGCCCCGCTGTCGAGTCCCTTGATGCGGTCCTCGACGCGGTCGCGCGCGGTGAGGATCAGCACCGGCACCGCGCCACCTGCGCCGCGGAGCCGCTTGAGCACCTCGAGGCCGCCGAGCCGGGGCAAGCCGAGGTCGAGGACGACCGCTGCATAGTCGTGGGTGCCGAGCGCGAGATCCGCCGCGACGCCGTCCTGCGCGAGGTCGACGTCGAAGCCCGCCTGCCGGAGACCCGCCTGCAGCCCATCCGCGAGGAGCGGGTCGTCTTCCACCACGAGGATGCGCATCGTCGCGTCAGCGCCTCCGGTCGTGTTCCGCGTGTCGGGCCGGCCGGGACGCTGCGATCGCGCTCGCGCCCGGAAGGGAATCGGTTACGGGGATTACGCCGGTCCAGAGCGCTGCGATGCTCGCAACCAGCAACGCTGCGACGATCCACCGCGCGCCGCGGATCGCTCCGGTGGGGTCGCCCGTCTTGTAGCCGGTGACCATCGCGCGGGCCAGGTTCTCCCGGTGCAGCAGGCTGCTCACGATGACGCCGGCGATGTGCACGATCACGACCGCGAGCATGGCGTTCGCCAGGCCCTCGTGCAAGTCCTCGAGCCACTCGCCGCCGAACTCGTTGTAGTGCGCGTAGCCGGTGAGCCCCGTCAGCAGGCCGAGCGCCAGCAGGGCGTAGATCGCGACGCTGCCGGCCGGGTTGTGCCCGAGGAAGTGCTGCGGCCGGAGCGTCAGGAGCGACTTGAGATAGCTCGACGACGGCGCGCGGCCCGAAGGCGAACGAGGCGAAGCGCGCGTAGCGCGTGCCTACGACGCCCCAGATCAGCCGGAACGCGATCAGGCCGAACACCGTGTAACCGAGCACAACGTGGACATCGCGCAGCCGCTCGCTGTCGGCGGTGACGAACGCGCCGACGAACGACAGGGCGAGCGCCCAGTGGAAGACGCGGGTGGGCGCGTCCCAGACGAGAATCCTGCTCTTGATCATCTCAGCCGCTCCTCAGTTCGGAACGCGGATGCCGCGTTCGCCGTAGTCACCGCTCTCGGCGCCGGTGTGGCACGCGGCGCAGTTCGCCCGGCTCTTCACCGCCGCGCCCTGCCACGTCGTCGCGGGCACCTTGCGGTGCTCGCGCCGGAACCAGTCTGTCTCGCTGATCCGGAGGCCCGGGGTTCCGGCGTTCGCCCGCCGGTCGCGCCCCGCGTTCGAGTCGAGGAACGCCCGGAGCGCGGCGAGCGACTTCGCATCCACCGACGCGTCGGTGCCGAAATGCTTGTCGAGGCCGCTCAGAACCGCCTGCCACGAGCCCGCCGGCAGCAGCGCCGGCGGGTAGGCCACGTGGCAGCTCCCGCACTCGGCCTTGTAGACCGGATCCGTCACGGCGAACGATTTGTCCTTCGCGAGGGCCTCGTGCGCGACGAGCGCAAAGGCGAACAGCAAGCTCGACGTCCAGACGACGAGGTCGAAGATCCTCCGCTTGTCATCATTGGTCATTTTCAGCTCCCGTCATTTGAGCGACATCAGATAGGCGAGTACGTCGCCCTTCTCGGCCGGGGTACAGGTGCGCTTCAGGACGTCGTTGCAGTTGCGGGTGAACCACTTCTCGACCTTTGCGGGGTCGGTGAACCGCGCCGGGCTCGCGGCCGGGGCGAGCGGCGCAATCGTCTTGCCGGTGACCGCGTGCCGGCCCGCCGCGACCGGGCTTTGGGTGTGGCAGGAGGCACAGCTCCAGTCGCCGGCGTGGACGGACTTGAAGAACGCCTCGCCGCGTTGCGCGGAGAAGCCGCCGAACGCCGGCGCTGCCTGTCGCGCGGCGAGTTCGTAGCCGCGCTGGATCTCGGCAGGGGTTTGCGCCACCACGATTCCCGCGCCGAGCAGGCCGGCGCCCAAACCCAGTATTCGAAACGCTCGTCTCATCGCTTGCTCCCGTGTCGTCCGGAGGGATGAGGCGAGGGTAGGGGCCGAGGATTATCTGTTCCTTAACTGACTCTCGAGGGGCTCCAACGGGTGCCTGGAGGGGCTTGCGTGCGCAGGGCACGCCGCCCGCAATGACGGGACGAAGCCTCGTCCGCGCTAACATTGCGGTCGCGTTCCACCGCCGTTCTCGAATTTCACTCATGCCAAAACTCACCGGCCGCCGCGCCTTCCTCCAGCTCCTGGTCGACGAGGGCCTCACGCACCTCTTCGGCAATCCCGGCACCACCGAGCTGCCGATCATGGAGGTCGTCCCCGACTTCCCGCAGCTCAAGTTCGTGCTCGGGCTCCACGAGTCGGTGGTGCTCGGGATGGCCGACGGCTTCGCGCGCGCCTCGGGCCGGCTCGCCGCCGCGAACGTGCACGTGGCACCGGGGCTCGGGAACGCGATGGGCGCGCTCTACAACGCGAAGTTCTCCAACTCGCCGCTGATCGTCACCGCCGGCCAGCAGGAGCAGGGCCACGGGCTGCTCGAGCCCTTGCTGTACGACCCGCTGGTGCCGCTCGCCCAGCCGCTCGTCAAGTGGGCGATCGAAGTGACCCGCGTCGAGGACCTGCCCCGCATCATTCATCGCGCGGCGAAAGTCGCGCTCACGCCGCCGACCGGGCCGGTGTTCATCAGCCTGCCCGGCGACGTGCTCGACGCGCAGGCCGAGCTCGACCTCGGGCGTCCGGTGCGCGTCGACGCGCGCGCGCGGCCGTCGGACGACGCGCTCGATCGCCTCGCCACGACCCTGCTCGCCGCCCGCAGGCCCGCGATCCTCGCGGGGCAGGAGCTCGCGACGCGCGACGCGTTCGGCGAGGCCGCCGAGCTCGCCGAGCTGCTCGGCGCGGCGGTGTTCGGGTCGCCGATCCCGTACTCGGCGCAGTTCCCGACCGAGCATCCCGCGTACCTCGGCGCGCTGACCCGCAACCAGAAGCAGGTGCGCGCCGCGCTCGAGCCCTTCGATCTGCTCGTCTGCCTCGGCGCGGATCTGCTCCGGATGTCGGTGTACAGCCCGGTCGAGCCGCTGCCCGACGGCCTGCCGGTGGTGCACGTGAGCGAGCGCGGCTGGGAGCTCGGCAAGAACTACCGCACCGACCTCGCGATCCAGGCCGACGTGAAGGAAACCCTGCGCGCGCTGCTGCCGCTCGTGCGTGCGCGACGCGCGCCGGAGGCTGCGGCGCAGGCGTCGTTGCGACTCGCCGAGCTGAAGCCGCGCAACTGGTCGGCGCAGCGCGCGAAGGCGGCGGTGGACGCGATGATGGACGCGGAAGCGACGCCGATCGATCCGCGCTACCTGATGCTGCGCATCAGCGAGCACCTGCCGAAAGACGCGGTGGTGGTCGAAGAGGCGCTCACGTCGTCGACGTCGCTGCCGGGGTTCCTCCGGCTCGCCGATCGGCGCAGCTTCTACGGGCTGGCGAGCGGCGGGCTCGGCTTCGCGCTGCCGGGCGCGATCGGCGTGAGCCTCGCGCTGCCCGGACGGCCGGTGACCGCCGTGGTCGGCGACGGCAGCGCGATGTACGGCATCCAGGCGCTCTGGACCGCCGCGCACCTGAAGCTGCCGGTCACCTACGTCATCGCCAACAATCGCAGCTACCGCATCCTCAAGGAGCGGCTCGTGTCGATGCGCTCGACCGACAAGTTCGTCGGCATGGACATCCGCGATCCCGCGATCGACTACGCGGGTCTCGCGCAATCCATGGGCGTTCCCGCCCGGCGCGTGTCCGACCCGAACGATGTCGTGCCCGCCCTGCGCGAGGCCGCCGCGCGCGGCGGGCCGGGCCTGATCGAAGTGATGGTGGCGGACGGATTCGGCGCGTGAGGGTGGGTTCGCGCAACGCGCTGCCGCAGGCGCTCGTCGCCTCGCTGGTGCTGCACGCGCTCGCGCTGCTCATCCTCGGGCCGCGCCTCGGCACGCCCGCGCCGGCGCGGCCCGAGCCGGTGACGATTCTCGCGATGCGGCTCGAAGCGGTGCCCGAACGCGCGGTCGTCAAGCCGGCGGCGCCGCCCGAGGTGCTCAAGAACACGCTCGATCCGCCGCAGGCGAAGCCGCTCGAGGATCCGATCACGTCGCGCGAGCGCCGGCGCATCGCGGAGAAGGACCAGGCCGCGAAAACGCCCAAGCCGAAGCCCGACGCGCCGCCGCCGCGACCCGAGTTGCCGGAGCCGACCGCCCGCGAGGCGCCGCTCGGCCGCGGACTCGATCTGCGCGTGCCCGAGACGCCGCGCGCCGAGCGCCTCAGCCCCGAGCAGCTGCGCGAGACGCTGGGGCGGTTGTCGGAGGAACTGCTCTATCCCGCCGACGCGCTGCGCCGCGGGCTCGAGGGCGAGGTCGTGATCCTGGTCGAACTGGGCGAAGACGGCCGCATCCTCGGTGCCTCGATCGCGAGCGGCTCCGGCCACCCGCCGCTCGACGACGCGGCGGTGCGCGCAGTGAAGCGCCTCGGCACGCTCGGGCCGGCGTCGGCGCACAAGTCGATCCTCCTGCCGGTGCGGTTCCGGATCCTCTGATGCGAGGCGGCACCGTCGCGTTTGATCCGAGTCGAGCTCGACGGGGTACAGAATCCGGGCAGCGGTGCCGCACGTGTTCTTGAGTTCTGGGGGAGCATCTCGAGATCGACTGCAGTGTCCACGCTCGTGTGCGGCGAATTGCGAGATAATGGGTGAACCGCGCTCTAGCGGCAGTGTGTCTTCTCTGCCAGCACGCCTGCGCGGTTTCCCCTCCCTCGAAAGATCAAACTCCCCGAAAACAAAGGAGAAACACTATGAAGTTCAACAGCTATTCTCGCCATCGCAACGGCGGCGATCGTCTCGTTCACCGCCACCGGCGCGTTCGCGCAGTCGGAGAAGGAGAAGAAGCAGGCCGAGGTCCGCAAGCAGACCGAGCAAGCGCTCGCGGACTTCTACAAGAGCGAACCGCAGCTTAAGGCCGAGGTTGCCAAGGCGCCCGGGTACGCCGTGTTCTCGACGTTCGGGATGAGCTTCCTGATCGGCGGCACCGGCGGCAAGGGCATCGCGGTCGACAACAAGACCAAGAAGGTGACCTACATGGACCTTGCGGGGGCGAGTGCCGGGTTAACGATCGGCGCGCAAGAGGCGCGGTACCTGTACGTGTTCAAGGATACGGCGTCCCTGCAGCGGTTCATCGACTCCGGCTGGGACGGGGGTGCGGAACTGGCCGCGGGCGCCGGCGCTGGCGAAAAATCCGGCACCGCGCAAGCCGGAACGTTCACCGGCGGCCGGGTCTACATGCTGACGAAGGCCGGCTTCCAGGCCGCTGCAGCGGTGGGCGGCACCAAGGTCTGGAAGGACAAGGAGCTGAACTAAGCAGCAGACAGCCACCCCGCACGGCGTCGCGCGCCGCCGTGCGGGGTAAACTCGCGTCGCGATCCAGTCGACGCGAATTTTCCATGCCGCGCATCGACTCCCTCGACACCCTCCGCGATCGGCTGCGTCTCTTCATCGCCGAGCGCGACTGGGACCAGTTCCACAACCCGAAGAACCTCGCGATGGCGCTCGTCGCCGAGGCGGGTGAGCTCGTCGAGCACTTCCAGTGGCTCACGCCGGAGCAGGCGGACCGCCTGTCGCCCGAGACGCTCGCCGAAGTCGAGCACGAGATCGCCGACGTGCTCATCTTCCTCGTCGAGCTCGCCGATCGCCTGAAGATCGATCCGCTCGCCGCAGCGGAGGCGAAGCTGGCGCTCAACGCGCAGAAGTACCCGGTCGAGAAGGCGCGCGGCAAGGCGACCAAGTACGACAAGCTGTAGCGCCGGCTTGCTCGCGTACCGCCACCTCTTCCACGCCGGCAGCTTCGCCGACGTGTTCAAGCACGCGCTGCTCGCGCGGCTGCTCGTCGCGCTCGGCAAGAAGGACAAGCCGTGCTGCTACGTGGACACCCACGCGGGCCTCGGCGTGTACGACCTCTCGCACGCGTGGTCGGCGAAGAACGCCGAGTTCCGTGCCGGCATCGGGCGGCTGTGGGGGCGCGACGACGCGCCGGCGCTGCTCGCACCCTACCTCGACGCGGTCCGCGCGGAGAATCGCGGCAAGGAGCTGCGCTACTACCCCGGCTCGCCGCGGATCGCGCAGCGACTGCTGCACCCGGGCGACCGTCTCGTCCTGTCGGAGCTGAACAAGGCCGACTGCGCCGCGCTCGCCGAGCGCTGTGCGGCCGACCGGCGCGTCACCGTGCACCTGATGGACGGCTATCAGTCGCTCAAGGCGCACCTGCCGCCACCGGAGCGGCGCGGACTCGTGCTCGTCGACTCGTCGTTCGACCGCGCCGGGGAGTTCAAGCGCCTTGCCGATGCCCTCGCCGCGGCTCACCAGCGCTGGGCGACGGGCATCTATGCGCTCTGGTATCCGCTGATGGCGCCGACCGCGATGCGCGCGTTCGAGCGCGATGTGGTCGCCACCGGGATCCGCAAGGTCCTGCAGCTCGAGCTCGCGGTGCGCCCCGACGGCTGGGCGCTCGGCATGCACGGTTGCGGAATGCTCGTCGTCAATCCGCCGTTCGGCTTCGACGCGGAGGCGGAGACGATCCTTGCCTGGCTGTGGCGCGCGCTCGCCGTCGAGCAGCAGGGCGGCCAGCGCGCCCGCTGGCTCGTGCCGGAGTGACGCCCCCAGCGCCTGATGGCGCCACCGCTCCTCGGGGAGGAGGCGAAATCCCGCGCCGCATTCTGCACCTCGACATGGACGCGTTCTTCGCGGCAGTCGAGCTGCTGCGGCGTCCCGACCTGAAAGGCCAGCCGGTCGTGATCGGCGGGCGCGGCGATCCGACGCGCCGCGGCGTCGTCTCCACCGCGACGTACGAGGCGCGCGCGTTCGGCGTGCGCTCCGGCATGCCGCTGCGCACCGCGCTGAAGCTCTGCCCCGCGGCGGTTTTCCTCCCGGTCGACTTCGAGGAGTACCACCGCTACTCGGCGCTGTTCAAGGCCGTGATGAAGCGCGTCTCGCCGCTGATGGAGGATCGCGGCATCGACGAGGCGTATCTCGATATCACGGCGATCGACCGCTCCAGCGTGGACATCGGGCGCGAAATCAAGGCAGCGCATCCGCGACGAGACCGGGCTCACGTGCTCGATCGGCATCGCGCCCAACAAGCTGCTCGCCAAGATGGCCTCGGAGCTGCAGAAGCCGGACGGCCTGACCGTGCTGGTCGCGGGTGACCTCGAGTCGCGCATCTGGCCGCTCGGCGTCCGCAAGGTGCCCGGCATCGGGCCGAAGACCGAGGCGCGGCTCGCCGAGATGGGCGTGCACACGATCGGCGAGCTTGCCGCGATGCCGATCGAGACGCTCGGCGAGCGCTTCGGGCGCTCGTACGGCGTGTTCCTGCACGAGGCCGCGCGCGGGATCGACGACGATCCGATCGTGACCCACTGGGAGCCCAAGCAGCGCAGCCGCGAGACGACGTTCCAGGAGGACACCGGCGACTGGCAGACGATCGCGCGCACGATCGCCGGCCTCGCGCGCGAGGTCACCGGGGACCTGCGCGAGGAGGGCTACCGCGCCCGGACCGTCGGCATCAAGCTGCGCTTCGCCGACTTCGAGACGCACACGCGCGAGAAGACGCTCCCCGAGCCCACCGACGCCGAAACGGCGATCCGCAAGGCCGCATTCGAATGCCTCGGCCGGCTCAAGCTCGACCGGCGCGTGCGGCTGCTCGGGGTGCGCGTCGGCGAGCTGAGCCGCGGCGACTCGACTTAGCCGCCCCGGTCGATTAACCTTCCGCGCTTCGTCCCCCGTTTATCGGTCAATCAACAATGAGCACCGCGCCCGACTACCTCCAGCCAGGAAAGAGCCAGTGGATCGGCAAGCCGGTCCGTCGCCTCGAGGACCAGCACCTCATGACCGGGCGGGGCAAGTTCACCGACGACGTGACCCTGCCGAACCAGGCGCACTGCGCCTTCGCGCGCTCGCAGTACGCGCATGCCCGCATCGTCAAGATCGACACGACCGCGGCGCGCAAGGCGCCCGGCGTGATCGCGGTGTTCACCGGCGCGGACCTCATCGCCGACGGCGTCGGCCAGTTGCCGTTCGCGCAGATGCACAAGCGGCCCGACGGCTCGCCGGTCGTCGCCCCGCCGCGCTATCCGCTCACCGCCGACGCGGCGCGGTTCGTCGGCAATGCCTACGCGATGGTGATCGCCGAAACCCGCAACCAGGCGAAGGACGCCGCGGAGCTCGTGGAGGTCGAGTGGGAGGATCTCCCGGCGATCGTCGAGGCCGTCGACGCCGCGCGCGCGGACGCGCCGGCGCACTGGCCCGCCGCCTTCACACCCGAGTACGGGAACATCGCTGCGATCTACCGCATCGGCGACGCGGCCGCGGTCGACGCTGCGTTCGCGGCCGCGCACAAGGTCGTCGCGATCCGGATCGTCAACAACCGCATCGTCTCGAACCCGATCGAGCCGAAATCGGTGCTCGCGGCCTACGACGCCGGGACGCAATCGTTCACCCTGTGGTGCCCGACGCAGAACACCCAGCTCATGAAGGCGCAGCTCGCGGAGAACGTGCTCAAGGTGCCCAAGGACAATTTCCGGGTGATCTGCG
Source organism: uncultured beta proteobacterium (assembly GCA_963762785.1). GTDB lineage: Bacteria > Pseudomonadota > Gammaproteobacteria > Burkholderiales > SG8-39 > DATEDA01. Next base: position 4,741 of record CAVXND010000054.1, on the reverse strand, counting down.
GCGACCTCGGCGGCGCCTTCGGCACGCGTGTGTGGCCGTATCCGGAGTACGCGGCGGTCGCCTATGCGGCGCGCAAGGTCGGCCGGCCGGTGAAGTGGCTCGCCGACCGCTCCGAAACGTTCCTCTCCGACAACCACGGCCGCGACCACGTGAGCGAGGCCTCGGTCGCGATCGACGCGGAGCAGCGCTTCACCGCGATGCGCATCCGCACGTACGCGAACATCGGCGCGTACATCTCGAACTTCGGCGCGGCGGTGCCGGCGATGTCGGGCGCGCGCACGCCGACCGGCGTGTACCGCATCCCGCTCCTGCACCAGGAGATCCGGATGATGTTCACCAACACCGGGCCGGTCGACGCGTACCGCGGCGCCGGGCGGCCGGAGGCCGGCTACCTGATGGAGCGGCTCGCGAGCCGCGCGGCGATCGAGCTCGGCGTCGACCCGGTCGAGCTGCGGCGCAAGAACTTCATCCGCCCGCAGGACATGCCCTACAAGAACGCCGCCGGTTACACCTACGACTGCGGCAACTTCCCGGGCGTGCTCGACAAGGCGCTTGCCGCGGCGGACTGGAACGGGTTTCCCGCGCGCAAGAGCGACGCGAAGCGGCGCGGACTGCTCGCCGGGCGCGGCCTCGCGTCCTACGTCGAGGTCACCGGCAGCGCGAACCTGACCGAAGCGGTCGACGTGACGGTGAGCGGCGACGGGCGCGTCACGGTCGTGTCCGGCACGCAGTCGATGGGGACCGGGCTCTGGACGTCGTACGCGCAGATCATCGCCGAGCGGCTCGGCGTGTCGCCCGACGTGGTGACGCTGATCCAGGGCGACACGTCGATCGTGAAGTCGGGCGGCGGCAGCGGCGGCTCGCGCTCGCTCCAGGTCGGCGGCGGCGCGGTGCTCGCCGGCGCCAACGCGACGGTGGACACCGGGCGCAAGCTCGCCGCGGTCGCCCTCGAAGCGGCGGAAGGCGACATCGAGTTTCGCGCCGGGCGGTTCGTGATCGGCGGCACCGACCGCGGCATCGGGCTCTTCGAGCTGGCGAAGCGCCAGCCGGAAGCGAAGTTCGTCGCGAGCGCATCCGAGACGGCCAAGGACCAGACGTGGCCGAACGGCTGCCAGATCGCCGAGGTCGAGGTCGATCCCGAGACTGGCGTCGTGAACGTCACGCGCCACGTCGCGGTCGACGACATCGGCCGCGTGATGAACCCGCTCATCGCGCACGGCCAGATCGAGGGCGGCATCGCGCAGGGCATCGGGCAGGCGCTCGTCGAGCGCACGGTGTACGACCCGGAGAACGGGCAGCTGCTCACCGGCTCGTTCGCGGACTACGCGATGCCGCGCGCCGACGACGTCCCCGACCTCGTATGCCAGTTCGACGAATCGACGCCGAGCCCGCTGAACGTCCTCGGCGCGAAGGGCGCCGGCGAGTCGGGCACGCACGGCGCGGTGCCCGCGGTGGTGAATGCGGTGATCGACGCGCTCGGCGAGCTGGGCATCCGCGAGATCGAGATGCCGGTGACGCGCGAGAAAGTGTGGCGTGCGATCCGTGCAGCCGGGCAGCGACGCTGAGGCACGTGCCGACCCGGGCCTGACGGCCGTTCCCGGCCTGAAGGTCGGCCATCACACGCTCGCGGAGCGGCCGACCGGCTGCACCGTGATCCTCGCCGAGGCGGGCGCGGTCGCGGGCGTCGACGTGCGCGGCGGCGCGCCGGGCACGCGCGAGACCGACCTCCTCGATCCGAGCAACACCGTGCAGCGGGTTCATGCGGTGGTGCTGTCGGGTGGCAGCGCGTTCGGGCTGGACGCTGCGACCGGTGTCGTGCGCTTTCTCGAGGAGCGCGGCGTCGGCTTCGACGTCGGGGTCGCGAAGGTGCCCATCGTGCCGGCGGCCGTCCTGTTCGATCTCGCGATTGGCGGCAAGCCGCACGTGCGGCCCACGGCCGAGAGCGGTTATCGCGCGGCGCAGGCGGCGACCGATCGACCCGTCGTGGAGGGCAACGTCGGCGCGGGCGCGGGCGCGACCGTCGGCAAGATCGCCGGTTCCGCCCGGGGGATGAAGAGCGGGCTCGGGACCGCGTCGATCACGCTCCCCGACGGTCTGATCGTCGCGGCGCTGGTGGCGGTGAACGCGGTGGGCGACGTGCTCGATCCCGGCGACCGGCCACCTCATCGCCGGCGTGCGCACCGAGGACGGACGCGCGCTCGCGGATGCGCGGAAGCTCCTCCGGACACGGCGGTTTCAAGCCGCTGGTCCGATCCGGCGAGAACACCACGATCGGCGTGGTCGCGACCAACGCGACGCTCGACAAGGCGCAGGCGCGCAAGGTGGCCCAGATGGCGCAGGACGGCTTTGCGCGGACGATCGTGCCTGCGCACACGCCGCTTGACGGCGATACCATCTTCGCGCTCGCGACCGGTATCCTGCCGGGCGGAGCCGACGTCATGACGATCGGCGCGCTCGCCGCCGACGTCATGGCCCTGGCGGTCGTGCGCGCCGTGCGCGCGGCGACCGGGCTGCCCGGGCTGCCGGCGGCGCGCGATCTCGCGCCGGCGCCCTGATCCAGGAGAACGACGATGTCGATCACCGACCAACGCGCCGCGGCCGTCGCGGCGACGATCGAGACGGCGCGGGGAATCGTCGCGCGCATGGGCGTGACGCGCGCCGCGCTCGATCAGCTCAAGTCGACGCTGATCGCGCTCGGCGAGCGCACCGAGCTCTTCCCGCCCGAGCACTTCCGGATCCCGGCCGGGCGCGGGAACGGGATCTTCCACCTCGCCGAGGACCCGGACGGATCGTTCGCGCTCTACGGGTCGGCGGGCCTGCCCGGCGCCAAGCAGCTGCCGCACGATCACACGACCTGGGCGGTGATCGCCGGCATCTACGGCGACGAGCACAACGTGTTCTACCGCCGCAGCGACGACGGTTCCGTCGCGGGACGCGGCGCGCTGAAGCAGACCGGCGAGATCACCGTGCGCAAGGGCAGCGCCTGCGCGCTGATGCCCGACGACTTTCACACGATCGAGACGCGAGGCACCGAACCCAAGCTGCATCTGCATCTCTACGGGCGCACGCTCGAGGACCTGCCCGGCCGCATCGGCTTCGAGAGCGACGCGGGCGGCGCCTACCGGCGCTTCATGGCGAAGCCGGAGATCGTGAGCCCGCTCGTCACCGCGCCCGAGCTGCGCGCGATGCTCGGCGACGGGGCGGAGCTCGCGCTGCTCGACGTGCGCGAGGAGGGCGTGTTCTCGAAAGCGCACCTGCTCACCGCGGCGAGCGTGCCGCTGTCGCGGCTGGAGATGCGGATCGACGCGATGGTCCCGCGGCGCTCAACTCGCATCGTGCTCTGCGATGACGACGAATTGCTGGCCCAGCGCGCCGCGGCGGTCCTGCGCCGCTTCGGTTACCGGCACCTCTCGGTGCTCGCGGGCGGGATCGGCGCGTGGAAGGCGGCGGGGTTCGAGCTGTTCTCCGGCGTATATGTGCCGAGCAAGGCGTTCGGCGAGTTCGTCGAGCACGAGTCCGCGACGCCGCGCATCGGCGCCGCCGAGCTGAAGGCCAAGCTGGACGCCGGCGAGGACGTCGTCGTCCTCGACTCGCGCCCGATGGACGAGTATCGCGTCATGAACATCCCGGGCGCGGCGGACTGCCCGGGCGCGGAGCTCGTCTATCGCGTCCACGAGGTCGTGAAGCGGCCCGAGACGCTCGTCGTCGTGAACTGCGCCGGACGGACGCGCTCGATCATCGGTGCGCAGTCGCTCATCAATGCCGGCATCCCGAACAAGGTGGTCGCGCTCAAGAACGGCACCATGGGCTGGCATCTTGCCGGGCTCTCCCTCGAGCATGGCTCGACGCGCCATGCGCCCGCACCCGGCGAAGCGGCGCTCGCCAAAGCGCGCGCGGCCGCGACGCGCGTCGCCGAGCGCTTCGGCGTGAAGCGCATCGGCGCTGCGGAGCTCGACCGCTTGCGGTCGGACACCTCGCGGACGCTCTATTGCTTCGACGTGCGCAGCCCGGACGAGTACCGCGCGGGGCATCGAGCGGGATTTGCGAGCGCGCCCGGCGGCCAGCTCGTGCAGGCGACCGATGTCTACGCCGCGGTCCGAAATGCGCGCATCGTCCTCGCGGACACGGACGGCGTGCGCGCGACCATGACCGCTTCCTGGCTCCTGCAGATGGGTTGGCCCGAGGTTTACGTGCTCGACCACGCCGCGCCCGCGGGCGCACTCGTCCCCGGCGTCGACGCGCCGCGCGTGCTCGGGTTGGACGATGCGAAGCTCGGGGAAATCGACGCCGCGACGCTGCAGAAGGCGTTGGTCGGCGACGACGTGGCGGTCGTGGACTTCGCAACGAGCATCCAGTATCGCGACGCGCACATCCCGGGCGCGTGGTTCGCGGTGCGCAGCCGACTGCGCGACGCGCTCGGGAAGATCGGCCCCGTGAAGCGGTTCGTCTTCACCTCGCCCGACGGTACCTTGGCGCGGCTCGCGGCGCTCGATGCGGCCGGCCTGACCGATGCGCCGGTATCGGTGCTCGCGGGCGGAACGGACGCCTGGAAGGCAGCGGGGCTTCCGCTCGAGAGCGGGAACGCCCGGCTCGCCGCCGGGACCGACGACGTGTACTACAAGCCCTACGATCGCCAGGCGCAGATCGAGCAGGCGATGCAGGACTATCTCGACTGGGAGGTCGCGCTGGTCGAGCAGGTCAAGCGCGAGGCGTACTTGACGTTCAGACGCTGAAGATCACG
>CAVXND010000053.1:0-9800 GCA_963762785.1 uncultured beta proteobacterium | reverse complement strand
AAGGCGGCGGCGCTCGTGCCGCTCGCCCGCATCCCGGCGAAGGAGGCGTCGCGCATGCCGACCGGCGTGGCCGAGTTCGACCGGGCGCTCGGCGGCGGGCTGATCGCGGGGCAGGTCGTGCTGATCGGCGGCGATCCCGGCATCGGCAAGTCGACGCTGCTCCTGCAGGCGCTCGCGTGGATGAGCGGCGCGCGCAAGGTGATCTACGTATCGGGGGAGGAATCGGCGGAGCAGGTGGCGCTGCGCGCGCAGCGGCTGCAGATCGACACCGCCGCGGTCGCGCTGCTCGCCGAGATCCAGCTCGAGCGGATCGCGGCGACCCTGGAGGCGGAGAAACCGGAAGTCGCCGTGGTCGATTCGATCCAGACGCTCTACTCGGAGGCGCTGCAGTCGGCGCCGGGGTCGGTGGCGCAGGTGCGCGAGTGCGCGGCGCAGCTCACCCGCCTCGCGAAGAGCCAGGGCATCGCGCTGATCTTCGTCGGCCACGTGACCAAGGAGGGTGCGCTCGCGGGCCCGCGGGTGCTCGAGCACATCGTCGACACGGTGCTCTACTTCGAAGGCGACCCGCATTCGAGCTTCCGGCTCATCCGCGCGGTCAAGAACCGGTTCGGCCCGGTGAACGAGCTCGGCGTGTTCGCGATGACCGAGCGCGGCCTGCGCGGCGTGGCGAACCCGTCGGCGCTGTTCCTGTCGCAGCACCGCGAACCGGTCGCGGGCTCCTGCATCCTCGTGACCAACGAAGGCACGCGGCCGCTGCTCGTCGAAGTGCAGGCGCTGGTCGACGGCGCGCAAGGCATGACGCCGCGCCGCCTCGCGCAGGGACTCGACCAGAGCCGGCTCGCGATGCTGCTCGCGGTGCTGCACCGGCACGCCGGCGTCGCGGTGCACGACCAGGACGTGTTCGTGAACGCCGTCGGCGGCGTGCGGATCGAGGAGCCGGCGGCCGACCTGGCGGTGCTGCTCGCGGTGATCTCGAGCTTCCGCAACCGGCCGCTGCCCGAGAAGCTCGTCGTGTTCGGCGAGATCGGTCTCGCCGGCGAGGTGCGGCCGGCGCCGCGCGGCCAGGAGCGGCTGCGCGAGGCGGCCAAGCTCGGATTCCGCCGCGCGCTGATCCCCCGGGCGAACGCGCCCAAGCAGGCGATCGACGGGATCGAGGTGGTCGCCGTCGAGCGCCTTGCGGACGCGCTCGCCGAGCTAGGCTAGGACGAGGTTCGCGGCGGCGACGCCGCTCCGGATCGCCGCTTCCAGCGTCGCCGGATAGTCGCTCGCCGTGTAGTCGCCGGCGAGCACGACATCCGCGCACCGCCGTCGCGTTCCCCGGCCGGACGAGCCCCGGCCGGCAGCTGAACGTCGCGCGCCGCTCCGCGATCACGCGATGCCAGCGCGGCTGCGGCAGGCCAGGCGAGCCCGGCCGCGAGCTCGGCGTGGATGGCGGCGGCAAGCTCGCGCGTGCGTCAGCGCCTCGTGGTCGCCCGACGGCGCTCAGCACTGCGGCGATCAGGCCGGGTGCCCCGAGAGCGTCCCGCGGTCGAATGCCCACTGCAGCGAGCCCGCCGCTGAACCCCAGCATCGGGAACGGGAGCGACACGCCGTCCGGGTACTGGAGATAGCAGGTGTAGATCGGCTCGTGCTCGATCGCGGCGATGGTCGCGGCGAGGCCGCCGAGCTCCGGCAGGCTGCCGAGCAGCGCCGGCGCGAGCTGGGGCGGGCAGGCGAGGACGACGTGGCTGAACGGGTCCGGGTCGGCATCGAGCCGGAAGCCGGCGCCGTCGCGCGCGATCCTGCGCACCGCCGCGCCGAGGCGGATCTCGCCCCCGCGCGCGGCCACGAACGCCGCCGCCGGCGCCGGAAAGAGCGCGCCGAGATCGGCTTCGGCAGCAGCAGGTCGCTCGCCGCCCGGCCGCCGCCGAGCGTGTCGCGCAGCACGTTCGCGAACACCCGCGCCGAGGCGCGCTCCGGCGGCGTGTTGAGCGCCGACACGCAGAGCGGCACCCACAACCGGTCGCGCAGGGCGCCGGTCTGGCCGTGCCGGGCGAGGAGCCGGTCGACGCTCTCGTCCGGCGTCGAGCGCGAACCGCGGCGCGGCGGAGGCCCGCCACGAAGCGCACCGCCGCGAACCGCTCGGCCGCGGTCAGCCCGGACGCCAGAGACCAGTCCGGCGAGCAGGTGCAGCGGGCGCAGGCAGCGGCGGTGCCCGCAACCGGAAGCCGGAGGCGTAGCGCAGCTCGAGCGGCAGACCGCACGAGCAGGCGCTCGGGGTCGGCGCCGACGAGCCGCATCAGCCGCAGCGTCTCGCTGTAGGCGCCGATCAGGATGTGCTGGCCGTTGTCGAGGTCCACGCCGTCGAGCGTCACGCGCCGCGCGCGGCCGCCGAGGCTGCGCGAGGCTTCGAAGACCGTGACCGGCTGACCGCGCTCCGCCAGCGTCGCCGCGGCGGCGAGGCCCGCCCAGCCGGCGCCGACGACCGCTACGCGGCGACCCACGTTCGCCAGGCGATCCAGAGCTTGCGGATCGGCGTGAGCGCGACGCGGTGGGCGAGCACCCGCGAGCCGTCGCGCCGGATCTCGTCGAGCAGCGTGCGGTAGATCGCCGCCATGACGAGGCCCGGGCGCTGCGGCTTGCGGTCCTCGGGCGGCAGCAGCGCGAGCGCGCGCTCGTAGTAGCCCTTCGCGCGGTCGATCTGGAACGCCATGAGACGGCCGAAGCCCTCGGTCTGCCGCGCATTCGAGGATGTCGGCGGCCGGCACGCCGAACTGCGCGAGCTCGTCCTGCGGCAGGTAGATGCGGTTCTTGCGCGCGTCCTCGCCGACGTCGCGGATGATGTTGGTGAGCTGGAACGCGGTGCCGAGCGTCTCGGCGTACTTGAGCGTCTGCGGGTTGGCGTAGCCGAAGATCCCCGCGGCGAGCAGGCCGACCACGCCGGCGACGTGGTAGCAGTAGCGCTCGAGCCCGGCGAAGTCCGGATAGCGCGCGTGGTGGAGATCCATCGCCATCCCGTCGAGGATCTCGTTCAGCCGCTCCTGCGTGACGCCGAAGTGCTCGACCGCCGGCGCGAGCGCTTTGGTGACCGGGTGCTGTGGCGTGCCGGCGAAGAGCGCCGCGACCTCGTTTCGCCACCATGCGAGCGTCGCCGCGGCGACGCCCGCGTCGGCGCACTCGTCGACGACGTCGTCCACCTCGCGGCAGAAGGCGTAGAGCGCGGTGATCGCGCGGCGCCGCTCGGGCGGCAGGAAGAGGAACGAGTAGTAGAAGCTCGACCCGCTCGCCGCCGCCTTCTGCTGGCAGTACTCGTCCGGCGACATCAGCGTCACGCGCGGCGCGCCAGAACATGAGCGACCAGTCGGGCGCCCGCAGCACCGGGCGGTGCCGGAACACGTCGCCGCCCGCGCGGTCGATCCGCTCGAGGATGCGCAGGCCGCCCTGCACGACCAGGCGCAGCTCCCAGCCGATCCGGCCGGGCAGCGCGCGCGCGAGCGGCGCGCCGGATTGAAGCATCGCGCGGGTGCGCGCGACCTGGAACGCCATCAGTGCGCCGCCAGGCGTCGTCGACGCGGCCGGCGGCGATCTGCGCCTCGCTCACGCCGAACCGCGCGAGGTCGTCCTGCGGCAGGTACACGCGGCCCTTCGCCCAGTCGACCGCCACGTCCTGCCAGAAGTTCGCGAGCTGCAGCCCGGTGCAGATCGCGTCCGAGCGGCGGACGTTGTCTGCGCCGGCGGCGCCGAAGAGGTGGAGCATCAGGCAGGCCCACCGGGTTCGCCGAGCGGCGGCAGTAGTCGAGCACCTCGTCGAAGGACGCGTACCGCTGCTTGACGACGTCCTGGCTGAACGCGTCGAGCAGGTCGTGAAACGGCTGGAGCGGCAGCGCGTGCGCGGCGATCACCGGCGCGAGCCGGGCGAGCACCGGCGAGTCGGGTTCGCGGCCGGCGGCGATGCGGGCGAGGTCGGCGCGGTAGGCGTCGAGGCGCGCGAGCCGCTCGGCCGCCGGCGCGTCGCCTTCGTCGGCGAAGTCGTCGGCGGTCCGCGCGAACCAGTAGATCGCCGCGACCGCCGGTCGCAGGCGCCGCGGCAGGAGCCACGAAGCGACCGGGAAGTTCTCGTAGTGTCCGACTGACATTCGCGTGGGTTTTCAACGGGATCGGGCGTTTTCGGCTGACAGTATAGGGCCGGTCCGGTAAACTCTCGTCCGACAACATCCGCGATACCGCGAAGGTGGCGGAATTGGTAGACGCACTGGATTTAGGTTCCAGCGCCGCAAGGCATCCGGGTTCGAGTCCCGGCCTTCGCACCACCGTCCTCTAGAGCGCGCATCGTCTTCGACCACACCATGCCAAACACAATCGAAACCCTCGGACAGCTCGAACGCCGCCTCGTGATGGCGGTACCCGTCGCCGACATCGACCGCCAGGTCGGCGAACGCCTCAAGCAGCTGGCGCGCACGATCCGCATGGCCGGGTTCCGGCCGGGCAAGGTGCCGCTCAAGCTGGTCGAGCAGACCTACGGGCCGCAGATCCGCTCGGAGGTCATCGGCGACGCGGTGCAGAAGTCGTTCACCGACGCGGTGCGCGACCAGAACCTCCGGGTCGCCGGTTACCCGCGCATCGAGCGCAGCGACGCCGCGCCGGAGGGCGAGCTGCAGTTCAGCGCGACCTTCGAGGTGTATCCGGAGATCGCCCCCGGCGAGCTCGCCGGCGTCACCATCGAGCGGCCGACGCTCGCGGTCGGCGACGCCGAGGTCGAGAAGACGCTCGAGGTCCTGCGCAAGCAGCGGATCCGGTACGAGGTGGCCGATCGGCCGGCGGTGAGCGGCGACCGCGTGACCGTCGACTTCGTGGGCACCGTCGATGGCGTCGAGTTCGTCGGCGGCAAGGGCGAGGACCAGGCGTTCGTCCTCGGCGAGGGCCGCATGCTGGCCGACTTCGAGGCCGGGGTGAACGGTCTTCGCGCCGGCGAGTCGAAGACGGTGCCGGTCCACTTTCCCGCCGATTACCAGGCAAAGGAGCTGGCGGGCAAGACTGCCAGCTTCGCGATCACGCTCAAGAAGGTCGAAGCGCCGAAGCTCCCGGACGTCGACGTCGACTTCGCGCGCTCGCTCGGCGTCGCCGACGGGGATCTCGCCAAGATGCGCGCCGAGGTGAGGGCGAACGTCGAGCGCGAGGTCAAGAAGCGCCTCGGGAGCGAGCTGAAGGCGAAGGTCATGCAGGCGCTCCTCGAGACGACCCGGCCCGACCTGCCGAAGTCGCTGGTCGACATGGAGATCGAGCGGCTCGTCGGCGGCGCCCGCGCCGACCTGCAGTCGCGGGGCCTCAAGATGGAGAACGTGCCGATCGATCCGCAGCTCTTCGAGGACCAGGCGAAGCGCCGGGTCGCGCTCGGGCTGATCGTGGCGGAGGTGGTGAAGCGGTTCGAGCTCGCGGCGAAGCCGGAACAGGTGCGAAAGCTCGTCGAAGAGCATGCCGACAGCTATGAGCAGCCGAGCGAGGTGGTAAAATGGTTTTACACTCAACCGGACCGGCTCGCCGAGTTCGAAGGCCTCGCGGTCGAGGAGAACGTGATCGACTGGGTCCTCAAGCAGGCGCGGGTCGTGGACAAGCCGGTGGCGTTTGACGAACTGATGGGGCGGGCAGCATGACGATCGGGCGGATGATGTCGCACGCGGGAATGCCGGAGCCGCAAGGGCTCGGACTGATCCCGATGGTGATCGAGCAGAGCGGGCGGGGCGAGCGCGCCTACGACATCTACTCGCGTCTTTTGAAGGAGCGGGTCGTCTTCCTCGTCGGACCGGTCAACGAGGTGTCGGCGAACCTGATCGTCGCGCAGCTTCTCTTCCTCGAGTCGGAGAACCCCGACAAGGACGTCTCGTTCTACGTCAACTCGCCGGGCGGCTCGGTCTCGGCCGGGCTGGCGATCTACGACACGATGCAGTTCATCAAGCCGGACGTCTCTACCCTGTGCATCGGGCAGGCCGCGAGCATGGGCGCGCTGCTGCTCTCAGCCGGTGCGAAAGGCAAGCGCTACGTCCTGCCGAACTCGCGGGTGATGATCCACCAGCCGATGGGCGGCTTCTCCGGGCAGGCCTCCGACGTCGAGATCCATGCCAAGGAGATCCTGTACCTTCGTGCCAAGCTGAACGAGATCATGGCGAAGCACACGGGCCAGTCGGTCGACCGCATCGCCCGGGACACCGATCGGGACAATTTCCTATCGGCTGACGAGGCGATGCAGTATGGTTTGGTGGATCGGATCCTGACTTCGCGCAACGAAGCGACGGTGGGTTAGGCCAGGATGGCGGGGATGTCCGACAAGAGCGGGAGCGAAAAGCTCCTCTACTGCTCGTTCTGCGGGAAGAGCCAGCACGAGGTCCGCAAGCTGATCGCGGGCCCGTCGGTGTTCATCTGCGACGAGTGCATCGAGCTCTGCAACGACATCATCCGCGAGGAGAGCACCACCGACAAGGGCGGCCGCCCGGCCCGGTCGGACCTCCCGACCCCGAAGGAGATCTGCCAGATCCTGGACGAGTACGTGATCGGCCAGGAGCAGGCGAAGAAGATCCTGTCGGTCGCGGTCTACAACCACTACAAGCGGCTCAAGCACCTGTCGAAGAACGACGAGGTCGAGCTCGCGAAGTCCAACATCCTGCTCGTCGGCCCCACCGGCTCGGGCAAGACGCTGCTCGCGCAGACGCTCGCGCGCCTCCTCAACGTCCCGTTCGTCATCGCCGACGCGACCACGCTGACCGAGGCCGGCTACGTCGGCGAGGACGTCGAGAACATCATCCAGAAGCTGCTGCAGAACTGCGACTACGACGTCGACAAGGCGAAGCGCGGCATCGTCTACATCGACGAGATCGACAAGATCTCGCGCAAGAGCGACAACCCGTCGATCACGCGCGACGTGTCGGGCGAAGGCGTGCAGCAGGCGCTGCTCAAGCTGATCGAGGGCACGATCGCGTCGGTCCCGCCGCAGGGCGGCCGCAAGCATCCGAACCAGGACTTCGTCCAGGTCGACACCACGAACATCCTGTTCGTCTGCGGCGGCGCATTCGACGGGCTGGAGAAGATCATCCGCCAGCGCTCCGAGCGCACCGGCATCGGCTTCGGTGCCGAGGTGCGCAGCCTCAAGAACGCCAAGGACATCAGCGACACGCTGAAGGGCGTCGAGCCCGAGGACCTGATCAAGTACGGCCTGATCCCGGAGTTCGTCGGCCGCCTGCCGGTGGTCGCCACGCTCGAGGAGCTGGACGAGAACGCGCTCATCCGCATCCTGACCGAGCCGAAGAACGCGCTGATCAAGCAGTATCACAAGCTGTTCGGCATGGAAGGGGTCGACCTCGAGGTGCGGCCCGGCGGCCTTACGGCGATCGCGCACAAGGCGCTCGCGCGCAAGACCGGCGCGCGGGGCCTCCGCTCCATCCTCGAGCAGGTGCTGCTCGACATCATGTTCGAGCTGCCGACGCTCGAGAACGTCAGCAAGGTCGTGGTCGACGAGCCCACGATCCTCGGCGACGGCAAGCCGTTGCTCATCTACTCGGACCAGCCGAAGGTTGCCGGGTCCCACTGATTGCTGTAGTCGGCGGCGCGCCGGTCGCGGGACCGGGGTGCGCCGCTTGAATCCCGGGGGCGCCGCCTCCACTTTCCCGCATTACCCTCTCCAGGGGTGACCCCATGTCAGCCAACGAGCTCTCGAACCTCCCGGTGCAGTTCCCGCTCCTTCCCCTCAGGGACGTGGTGGTCTTTCCCCACATGGTGATCCCGCTCTTCGTCGGCCGCCCGAAGTCGATCAAGGCGATGGAGATCGCGATGGAGGCCGGCAAGAGCATCCTGCTCGTCGCGCAGAAGTCGGCGGCGAAGGACGAGCCGGCGCCGGAGGACATGTACGACATCGGCTGCATCTCGAACATCCTGCAGATGCTGAAGCTGCCCGACGGCACGGTGAAGGTGCTGGTCGAGGGCAGCCAGCGCGCCCGCATCCAGGACATCACCGACCAGCGGACCCACTACTCGGCGCTCGCGACGCCGGTGCCGCCCGATCCGGTGGAGACGACCGAGGTCGAGGCGATGCGCCGCGCGCTGATCGCGCAGTTCGACCAGTACGTGAAGCTCAACAAGAAGATCCCGCCGGAAATCCTCACCTCGCTCGCCGGGATCGAGGAGCCCGGCCGCCTCGCCGACACGGTCGCGGCGCACCTGCCGCTCAAGCTCGAGCAGAAGCAGAAGGTGCTCGAGATGTTCGACGTCAAGCTGCGGCTCGAAAGCCTGCTCGCCCAGCTCGAGGCCGAGATCGACATCCTGCAGGTGGAAAAGCGCATCCGCGGCCGCGTCAAGCGCCAGATGGAGAAGAGCCAGCGCGAGTACTACCTGAACGAGCAGGTGAAGGCGATCCAGAAGGAGCTCGGCGAGGGCGAGGAGGGCGCCGACCTCGAGGAGATGGAGAAGCGGATCAAGGCGTCGCGCATGCCGAAGGACGCGCGGCAGAAGGCGGAGAACGAGCTGAAGAAGCTGCGGCTGATGTCGCCGATGTCGGCCGAGGCGACGGTGGTGCGCAACTACCTCGAGACGCTCGTCAACCTGCCGTGGAAGAAGAAGAGCAAGATCTCCAAGGACATCCCGGCCGCGGAGAAGGTGCTCAACACCGATCACTACGGGCTGGAGAAGGTCAAGGAGCGGATCCTCGAGTACCTCGCGGTCCAGAGCCGCGTGGACCGGATGAAGGCGCCGATCCTGTGCCTGGTCGGCCCGCCCGGCGTCGGCAAGACCTCGCTCGGCCAGTCGATCGCGCGCGCGACCAACCGCAAGTTCATCCGCATGTCGCTCGGCGGCGTGCGCGACGAGGCGGAGATCCGCGGCCACCGCCGGACCTACATCGGCTCGATGCCGGGCAAGATCCTGCAGAACATGACCAAGGTCGGCGTGAAGAACCCGCTGTTCCTGCTCGACGAGGTCGACAAGATGGGCATGGACTTCCGCGGCGACCCGTCGTCGGCGCTGCTGGAGGTGCTCGACCCGGAGCAGAACCACACCTTCGTCGACCACTACGTCGAGGTCGAGTACGACCTGTCGGAGGTGATGTTCGTCGCGACCGCGAACACGCTGAACATCCCGCCGGCGCTGCTCGACCGGATGGAAGTCATCCGGCTCTCGGGCTACACCGAGGACGAGAAGGTCAACATCGCGACGCGCTACCTGCTGCCCAAGCAGCGCAAGAACAACGGCCTGCACGACCGACGAGCTGTCGGTCACCGAGAGCGCGATCCGCGACATCATCCGGTACTACACGCGCGAGGCCGGCGTGCGCAACCTCGAGCGCGAGCTGTCGAAGATCTGCCGCAAGACGGTGAAGGGCCTGCTCACCAAGGGCGGCGAGCGCAAGGTCACGGTCAGCGCGCGCAACCTCGACAAGTTCCTCGGGGTGCGCCGCTTCACCTTCGGCATCGCGGAGAAGGAGAACCAGGTCGGGCCAGGTCACCGGCCTCGCGTGGACCGAGGTCGGCGGCGAGCTGCTGACGATCGAGGTGGCGGTCATGCCCGGCAAGGCGAAGACGATCACCACCGGCAAGCTCGGCGAGGTCATGCAGGAGTCGATCCAGGCTGCGCTGTCGGTGGTGCGCAGCCGCGCGCCGCGGCTCGGGATCCCCGAGGACGTGTTCCAGAAGAACGACATTCACATCCACCTGCCCGAAGGCGCGACGCCGAAGGACGGACCGAGCGCCGGTACCGGCATCTGCACTGCGATGGTCTCGGCCCTGAGCGGTGTCCCGGTGCGGGCGGACGTGGCGATGACCGGCGAGATCACGCTGCGCGGC
>CAVXND010000052.1:0-35753 GCA_963762785.1 uncultured beta proteobacterium | reverse complement strand
CTCAGTAACCGATCGCCGCCCCGTCGCTCCGCGGATCGCAGCCCCCGAGGCGCAGCCCGTTCGCCGGGTCGATGACGATGCCGTGCGCGTGGCCGGCGAGCTCGTTCCACGCGCCCCAGCGGTTCACGGCGTGGCCGCGCCGTTCGAGCTCGGCGATCGTCGCGGCCGGGAACCGCCCTTCGATGTTCAGCAGGTCGCGCGGCTCGAAGAGCGAGAACCGTCCCGACAGCCAGCGCGGCATCTCGACCGCCTGCTGGATGTCGAGCCCGAAGTCGATCGTCGCGACGTACGCCTGCAGGTGGATCTGCGGCTGGCCGTCCGCACCCATGCAACCGAACACCTGCCACAGGCGGTCGTCGCGGAAGGCGAGCGACGCGATGAGCGTGTGCAGCGGCCGTTTGCGCGGCTCGAGCCGATTCGGGTGCCGGGGATCGAGCGTGAAGTAGGCCGACCGGTTCTGCAGCACGACGCCGGTCGAGCCCGCGACGACGCCGGAGCCGAAGAAGCCGTAAAGGCTCTGGATCAGAGCGACGGCGTTCCCCTGTGCGTCCACCACCGCGACGAAGACCGTGTCGCCGGCGAGCGATCCGTACGACGGCACGCGGTCCCAGGCGAGCGCACGCGCCGGGTCGATCAGCTTGCGGCGCTCGTCCGCGTAGCCGCGCGAGATCAGCCGGTCGATCGGCACCGGCGCGAACTCGGGATCGGCGAGATGCCGGTCGCGGTCGTGATAGGCGATCTGCTTCGCCTGAACGAGGAAGTGGACGTGGTCGGGCCCGAGAAATTCCCGGCGCGCGACGTCGAGAGGCTCGACGAGATTGAGCATCTCGAGCACGGTGAAGCCCTGCGTCGGCGCCGGCGTCTCGTAGATCCTCACGCCGCGATACGTCGTCGACACCGGCGCGCCCCAGACGGGGTCCTGGCCGGCGAGGTCCCGCTCGTCGAAGAACCCGCCCGCCGCCCGGGCGAAGCGCGCGAGCTCGCGCGCGGTCTCGCCGCCGTAGAAGCCGTCGCGGCCGGCTTCGGCGATGCGCTCGAGCGTGCGCGCGAGGTCGGGGTTCGCGAGTTTCGCGCCGGCGGCCGGCGGCCTTCCGCCGGGCGTGAAGATCGCGCGCGCCTCGGCGTTGAACACGTCCGGCGCCGCGGCGGCGTCCGCGATCTGCCGCGCGACGCGGGCGGTGACCGGGAACCCGTCGCGCGCGTAGCCGATTGCCGGCGCGAGGCTGCGCGCGATCGGCACCTTGCCGTACGCCGCGTGCGCCTCGCACCAGCTCGCGACGCCGCCGGGAACCGTCAGCGTGCCCGGCACCGCTCCGCGATAGGGGACCTCGCTCAGGCCGCGCGCGTGCATCGACTCGATCGAGGCGCTTCGAGCCGCGCGTCCGCCGCCGCCGAGGTAGCGAACGGCGTTCCGCCCGGCATCGAAGATCAGCCAGAACGCGTCGCCGCCGACGCTCGTCATGTGCGGGTAGACGACCGCGAGCGTCGCGGCTGCGGCGATCGCCGCGTCCACCGCCGAGCCGCCCGCCTGCAGGATCTCGACCCCCGCTGCCGACGCGAGCGCGTGCGGGCAGCTGACGAGGCCCCGCGGGGCCATCGTCACCGGGCGGCCGGTTTCGATCACGCCGCGCCGGTCTTCGGGATGAACCGGAGGGCGACCCCGTTGTTGCAGTAGCGCAGCCCGGTGGGCTTCGGACCGTCGTCGAAGAGATGGCCGTGGTGCCCGCCGCAGCGGATGCAGTGGTACTCGGTGCGCGGGTAGATCAGCTTGAAGTCCTTCTTGATGCCGAACACGCCGGGGATCAGCGTGAAGAAGCTCGGCCAGCCGGTGCCGCTTTCGTACTTCATCGTCGAGGTGAAGAGCGGCAGCTCGCAGGCGACGCAGACGAACACGCCCGGGCGTTTCTCGCCGTTGAGCGGGCTCGTGCCTGGGCGCTCGGTCCCTTCCTCGCGCAGCACGTTGTACTGCTGCGGCGTCAGGACCTTCCGCCATTCGTCGTTCGAGCGCTTGAGCGGCTCGGTCGGCGCCGGGACCGCCGTGCCGGCCGCGAGCAGCATCTTCCAGTCGCGCTGCAGCGTCTCGATCGCTTTCAGATCCGCCGGCGCCTTGGCCTGGGCGCGGGCGAGGACCGGGCCGAGGAAGGGCGCGGCGGCGAGGGTCTTGAGCAGGGTGCGGCGTCGCATCACGGTTCCTTTGGTTGGAGACGGGCGTTCGTCGTGGCGCCCCGGGCGGTCCTGACACGCACCGGCGTGACGGATGCCCGCCCGATCGGCGATGGTACGCGCCTGGTGCACCGATTGGATGAGGGAGGCGCGCAGCAGGAACGCCCGCGCCCGGGCCGGATCGGCGGCGATCCGCGCCAGCTCGTCGAGATGGGTGCGCCGCACCGCGGGATCGCGCTCCTCCAGCCGGCGCTTGTTCGCCACCGTCTGCTCCTGGACGAACTCGACGTTGAGCGGCCGCCGCCGACGGTCGTAGCGGTCGAGGATCGCCGCGTCGGCGCCACCTGCGACCGCCGCGAGGAGCTCGGCGAGCTCCATGCCGTCGTGGATGCCGCTGTTCATCCCCAAGCCGCCGGCGGGATTGTTCACGTGCGCCGCGTCGCCGGCAAGGAACACCCGGCCCCGGCGAAACGTCTCCGCCACCCGCTGGTGGAACCGGTACAGACCGCGATAGCGGATCTCGTAGCGGCCCGCCTGGGGGAAGAAGTGCTGCACCCGCGCCTGCACCGCGTCGTCGGCGAGCACCGCCTCGTCCGGCTCGTCGACGTCGGTCGGCGAGATCACGCGCCAGATGCCGCGCAGGTCGTTGCCGGCGACCTTGAACAGCATCACGAACTTCTCCGGGTCGGCGAAGTAGTTGCGGTTCGAGTAGCCGTATGCCCGCTCGAAGTCGAACGGCGTCGTCAGTCCGACGAAGCGCTCGGGGAAGGTGTAGCCCGCGAACTCGACGCCGATCGCCTTCCGCACGAGGCTCCGCGCGCCGTCGCTGCCGACGAGGTAGTCCGCTTCGAACGCGGCGGGCCCGTCCGGCGTCACGCACTCGACCCGCACGCGTTCCGCGGCCGGCTCGATCGCCGTCACCTCGTGGCGGCGGTACACCGCCGCGTTCGGCATGGCGGCGAGCTTCGCCTCGGCGATCGCGACGAGCTTGTGCGATTCGCACTGGACTGCGTAGGGGTAGGGCGTGTCGTCCTTCAAGAGGCCGTAGTCGAACTCGGCGACGAGCCTGTTGCCGATGCGGTCCCAGTGCTGGAAGCGCGCCGAGACGAGGCCCTGCCGGATGACCTCGTCGACGAGGCCCAGCGTCTCGAGCATCTCCAGCGTCGAGGCGTGGGTGGTCGCCGCGCGCGGCTTCTCGTCGTAGCGCTCGTCGGCTTCGAGGAGGGTGACGTCGATGCCGCGCGCAGCGATCGCGAGCGCGGTGACCGTCCCGACCGGTCCCGCGCCGACGACCAGGACGCGCATCAGAACTCGGCGACGAGCCGGCCGAAGCCGGCGATCCGGTCCGCGATCCCGACCGCGCGCAACGCCGCCCAGTAGGTGGCGACGTTGACGCCGACGAGCGGCCGGCCGTGCTTCCGCTCGATCGCTTCGGTGATCGCGGTCACGGGCAGCGCGGTACCGACGTGCACCAACGCATCGACGCCGGCCGCAGCCAGCGCGTCGAACGCCGCGTGGATCCGCTCGAGCGGGATCTTCGACACGTTCGTCGGGCCGCTCGCCTCGAGATTGACGAGCTCGACCGCCGCGTATCCGGCCGAGCGGAAGAACCCGGCGATCACCTCGCCGGCCGGCGCCCAGTACGGCGTCACGACACCGAGCCGCTTCGGCCGGCCGAACGCTTCGAGGCCGCGCAGCACGGCGAGCGACGGCGTGATGAACGGCCGCTCGCAGTACGCCTCGAGCCGGCTCACCTCGCGCTCGGTGTCCGCGAGGGTGCCGCGAAACGAGTGGATCGAGTGCCCGTGCGCCACCACGTGCGGCTCGCACGGCAGCACGAGGTCGAGCGCCTCGAGGAGCTTGCCTTCCTCGTTCGCGAGCGCCTTGCGGTAGACCTCCATGTCGTCGGTCGGCCGCGGCGGCAGCAGCATCCGCGTGACGTGGTTGGTGACGCCGGCCGGCCGCAGCAGCTCGTACTCCGGCTGCACGGTGGTGTTGGTCGCCGGGACGACGACCGCGATCTTCGCTCGCGCGGCGAGGTTGTCGGTCGCCGGCGCCGGCCAGCGCCCGGCGGACTCGGTCATTCGCGCTTCAGCCCGGCGGCCCTGATCGCGTCCTGCCAGATCACGCTGTCGGTGCGGATCGTCTCGGCGAACTCGGCCGGCGTCGAGCCGAGCGGGTCGACGCCGATGCGTTGGAGCCGCTCGGCCACGGCCGGGTCGCGCACCGCCTTCTGCACCTCGGCCGAGGCGCGCCCCACGACGGCCGGCGGCGTGCCGGCCGGCGCCAGGAGTCCGTTCCACGTCAGCGTGCGGAAGCCGGGGAAGGCCTCGGCGATCGCGGGCACGTCGGGAAGCTGCGCCGCGCGCTTTTCGCTCGAGACGCCGAGGAGGCGAATCTTTCCGCTCTTGGAGTGCTGGATCAGCTCGGAGGCGTTGCCGAAGTACATCTGCACCTGCCCGGCGACCAGGTCCGCGACCGCCGGCGCGCCGCCCTTGTACGGGACGTGCGTCAGCTCGAGGCCGGCGCGCGAGACGAAGAGCGCGCCCGACAGATGCCCGATCGTGCCGTTGCCGCCGGAGGCGTAGTTGAGCCGGCCCGGCCGCGCTTTCGCGTAGTCGACGAACTCCCGGACGGTGGCCGCGGGCACCGACTCGTGGATGCCGAGCACGAACGGGTTGGTGCCGATGTTCGAGATCGGCGCGAAGTCATTCACCGGGTCGTAGGCGACCTGCTGCACGTACGGCAGGATCGCGATCTGCGACACCGCGGCGACGAAGAGCGTGTAGCCGTCCGGCGCCGACTTCGCGACGAACTCCGCCGCGATCGCGCCGCCGGCACCGGCGCGGTTCTCGACCACGAACTGCTGGTTGAATGCGCCGGTCAGCCGCTCCGTCGCGATGCGCGCGATCTGGTCGGTGTTGCCGCCGGCGGCGAACGGCACGACCACGCGGACCGGGCGCTGCGGCCAGTCCTGCGCCGCGGCTGCGCCGGCGAGCAGCGAGCTTGCGAGGAGGGCGGCGCGCAGTTTCATCAGTACGACCGCGGCAACCCGAGCACGTGCTCGGCGAGGTAGGAGAGCACGAGGTTGGTCGAGATCGGCGCGACCTGGTAGAGCCGCGTCTCGCGGAACTTGCGCTCGACGTCGTACTCCTCGGCGAATCCGAACCCGCCGTGGGTCTGCAGGCACATGTCGGCCGCCTGCCACGACGCCTCGGACGCCGAGCTGCTTCGCCATGTTCGCCTCGGCGCCGCAGGGCTGCTTCTGCTCGTAGAGCGACGCGGCGCGCTCCACCATCAGCTCCGCGGCTCGCATCGCCATGTAGGCGCGCGCGATCGGGAACTGGATGCCCTGGTTCTGGCCGATCGGCCGGCCGAAGACGCGACGCTCGTTCGCATACGCGGTCGCCTTCGCGATGAACCAGCGCGAATCGCCGATGCACTCGGCCGCGATCAGGATCCGCTCGGCGTTCATGCCGTCGAGGATGTAGCGGAACCCCTTGCCTTCCTCGCCGAGCAGGTTCGCCGCCGGCACTTCCATGTTGTCGAAGAAGACTTCGGTCGTGGAGTGGTTGATCATCGTCCGGATCGGCCGGATCGTGAGCCCGTGCCCGAGCGCCGTGCGCATGTCGACGAGGAACACCGACATGCCCTCGGTCTTCTTCGCGACCTCGTCGCGCGGCGTCGTGCGCGCGAGCAGCAGCATCAGGTCCGAGTGCTCGGCGCGCGACGTCCAGACCTTCTGGCCGTTCACGACGTACTTGTCGCCCTTCCGCACCGCGGTCGTGCGGATCGACGAGGTGTCGGTGCCCGCGGTCGGCTCGGTCACGCCGAACGCCTGCAGCCGCAGCTCGCCGGTCGCGATCTTCGGCAGGTACTGCCGCTTCTGCCGCGTCGTTGCCGTGCCGGAGCAGCGTGCCCATGATGTACATCTGCGCGTGGGTGGCGGAGCCGTTCGCGCCGCTCGCCTGGATCTCCTCCAGGATCGCGCACGCGGCGGAGAGGCCGAGCCCGCTGCCGCCGTACTCCTCCGGAATGAGGCAGGAGAGGTAGCCCGCCTGGGTGAGCGCCTTGACGAACTCGGTCGGGTACTTGCGGTCGCGGTCGAGCGCGCGCCAGTACTCGCCGGGGTAATCGGCGCAGAGCTTGGCGACGGCAGTGCGGATCTCGGCGAGCTCGGCAGGGGTCATGAGGTGCGTAATCCCGGTTGCGGCGGCACACCCGCGCCGCCATAATGATCGTTGTACCGTCCGGACGATTCTAACGACTCACCGCCCATGCCGCACGTCCCCGCCTCGAACGCGCTCGCCCGCCTGCGCGTGCTCGACCTCACCCGCGTCCGCGCCGGCCCGACCTGCGTCAAGCAGCTCGCCGACTTCGGCGCCGACGTGATCAAGATCGAATCGCCGCCGGGGGTGGACCCGAACGAGAGCATGGGCGGTCCGCGCGAAGGCCCGGACTTCCAGAACCTCCACCGCAACAAGCGGTCGATGACGCTCAACCTCAAGACGCCCGAGGGGCGCGAGCTCTTCTTCAAGCTCGTCCGCAACGCCGACGTGGTGGTCGAGAACTACCGCCCCGACGTGAAGGACCGGCTGGGCATCAACTACGACGCCCTGCGGCGCATCAACCCGCGGATCATCCTCGCGAGCATCTCGGGCTTCGGGCAGGACGGGCCGTACCGCGAGCGCCCCGGCTTCGACCAGATCGCGCAGGGGATGAGCGGGCTGATGTCGGTCACCGGCAAGCCGGGCGAAGGCCCGATGCGCACCGGCGCGGCGATCGCCGACGTCTCCGCGGGCCTCTACGCGGCGCTCGGCGTCCTGACCGCGCTTCTCGAGCGCGAGTACTCCGACCAGGGGCAGTGGGTGCAGTCGAGCCTGCTGCAGTCGGGCATCGCGCTGATGGACTTCCAGGCCGCGCGCTACCTCATGAAGGGCGAGGTGCCGGGCCAGGTCGGCAACGATCACCCGACCAGCATGCCGACCTCGGCCTACAAGACGGCCGACGGCTACATCAACGTCGGGGCCTCCGGCGACGGCATGTGGAAGCGGCTCTGCGATTCGATCGGCCGCCCCGACCTGCTGGCGCGGCCCGAGTTCGAGGGCCAGCCGACGCGCGCGAAGAACCGCGAAGCGCTCAACGCCGAGCTCAACAAGACGCTGGCGACGCGCTCGAGCGCCGAGTGGATCGCGATCCTCAACGAGGCCGGCGTTCCCACCGGGCCGATCTACAGCGTCGACCAGGTGTTTGCCGACGCGCAGGTGCAGCACATCGAAGCGGCGGCGAGCGTGAAGCACCCGAAGCTCGGCGAGATCCGCCTAGTGAACCAGGCGGCGAAGCTCTCGCGCACGCCGGCGACGATGGCGACGGCGACGCCGGGCCTCGGCGAGCACACGGACGAGGTGCTGCGCGAGCTCGACCTGAGTGACGCCGAGATCGCCGACCTCCGGGCGCGGCGCGTGGTCTAGTGCGAGTCGCGGTCCTCAACGACTACCAGCGCGCCGTCCCGACGCTCGCCGCGTTCGCGCGCGCATCCTCGAAGCACGCGATCGAGGTGTTCGACGACGCCGAGGGCGACGAGGCGAAGCTCGCCGCAAGGCTCGCCGACTTCGACGCGATCGTGCTGCTGCGCGAGCGGACGCGCATGACGGCCGGCCTGCTCGGCAAGCTGCCGCGCTTGAAGCTCCTCGTGCAGACGGGCGGCATCGGGGCGCACGTCGACGTCGCCGCCTGCCGCAGCCGAGGCGTCACGGTCTGCGCCGGCGGCGGGTCGCCGATCGCGCCGGCCGAGCTGACCTGGGCGATGATCCTCGCCGCGATGCGCCACCTCGTGCCCGAAGCCGAGCGCATGCGCCGGGGCGAGTGGCAGGGCACGCTCGGGCGCACGCTCGCCGGGCGCCGGCTGGGACTCGTCGGCTTCGGCAAGATCGCGCAGCTCGTTGCGCGGTACGCGGCGGCGTTCGACATGAAGGTCTCGGTCTGGGGGCGCGACAGCACGCTCGGCCGCGCGCGCGACGCGGGCCTGACCGGGATCGCGTCGCTGACGTCGCTCTTCGCGGAAAACGACGTCGTGTCCCTGCACCTGCGCCTGAACGACGCGACGCGCGGACTCGTCAAGTCCGAGCATCTCGCGGCGATG
Source organism: uncultured beta proteobacterium (assembly GCA_963762785.1). Classification (GTDB taxonomy): domain Bacteria; phylum Pseudomonadota; class Gammaproteobacteria; order Burkholderiales; family SG8-39; genus DATEDA01. The sequence goes on along the minus strand of CAVXND010000052.1, from coordinate 27,448 downwards.
CGCCCGGACGCGCTGATCGTGAACACGAGCCGCGCCGAGCTGATCGAGCCGGGCGCGCTCGAGCGCGCGCTGAGCGCGGGCCGGCCGGGCTACGCAGCGGTCGACGTCTACGAGAGCGAGCCGGTGCTCAAGCCGGGCCATCCGCTCGCCGCGCTGCCGAACGCGCTCGCGCTGCCGCACATCGGCTTCGTGGAGAAGGATACGTACGAGCAGTACTTCGGCGATGCGTTCGACGCGATCGACGCGTTCGCCGCCGGCAAGCCCGTGCGCGTGGTGTCGTGAGAAAGGACGGCTAGTGGCAGAGCTCCTCAAGCGGCGCGAAGGCGCCGTCGGCTGGATCATCTTCTCGAATCCGCCGCGCTATAACGCGATGACCTACGACATGTGGCGGGCGCTGCCGGAGGCGCTCGCCGCCTTCGACGCGGACTCCGCGGTGCGGGTGGTCGTCCTCGCCGGCGACGGCGACAAAGCGTTCGTGTCGGGCGCCGACATCTCGCAGTTCGAGCAGCAGCGCGCGAACGAGGATGCGCGCGCCGAGTACAACCGCGCGGTCGAGGCGGCGTACCTCGCGCCGGTCCTCGCGGCGAAGCCGGTGGTGGCGAAGATCCGCGGCATCTGCATGGGCGGCGGCCTCGGTCTCGCGGCCGCGTGCGACGTGCGCCTGGCCGCGGACGACGCGGTGTTCCGCATGCCGGCGGCGCGCCTCGGCCTCGGGTACAGCTTCGGCGGCGTGCGCCGTTTCGTGCAGGTGCTCGGGGCCGCGAACACCGCCGACATCTTCTTCTCCGCGCGCAAGTTCGACGCCAAGGACGCGCTGCGGATGGGGTTCGTGGGCCGGGTGATTGCGGCCGCGGAGCTTGACCGCGAGGTCGGGACGTACTGTGCGCTCATGGCGGAGAACGCGCCGCTGTCGCTCATCTCGGCCAAGGCGGCGATCCGGGAAATCCTCAAGGACCCGGCGGCGCGCGACCTCGAGGCGCTCCAGCGGCAGATCGACGCCTGCTGGGCGAGCGAGGACTACAAGGAAGGGCGCACCGCGTTCATGGAGAAGCGGACGCCGAACTTCAAGGGCCGCTGACCCGGCCTTGGGCACGGAGCGCGACGCCGACGCGATCGTCGTCGGCGCCGGCGCGGCCGGACTGATGGCTGCGCTCGCCGCCGCCCATGCCGGCGCCGACGTTCTGCTCCTCGATCGTGACCTGGGCGGCCCCTCGAACCTGCTCGTGAGCGGCGGGTTGTTCCCGGCGGCCGGGTCGCGGTATCAGCGCGACGCCGGCATCGAGGACAGCCCGGCGCGTTTCGCTGCCGACGTGCGCGCCAAAGGCGGCGATGCGGTGAACGAGGCGATTCTCGACACGGTCGCGGCGCGGTCGGCGGAAGCGGTGCACTTTCTCGCCGATGTCGCCGGCCTCCCGATTCATCTCATGGCGAGGATCACGGCGCCCGGCCACAGCGTCCCGCGCCTGCACGCGACGCCGAAGGAGAGTGGACGGGAACTGCACGCCATGTTGCGCGACGCGGTTGCACGCCAGCCGCACGTGCGCATGCTCGACCGCGCGGAGGCGGCCGGCCTGATCGTGGAGCAGGGCAGAGTGACGGGGCTGGAGGCACGCGTCGCCGGGGAGCGACGGGCACTGCGCGCGCCCTCGACGCTGCTCGCGACCGGGGGCTTCGGCGCGAGCCGCACCCTGCTCGCCGAGTTCATCCCGGGAATGGCCGATGCGCTGCACATCGGCGCGGGCCTCAACGACGGCGGCGCGATCGCGTGGGCACGGACGATCGGCGCCGACGTGGCGTTGATGGACGGCTACCAGGGACAGGGACACGTGAACCCGCCCGGCAAGACGCGTCTCGGGATGGCGCTGCCGGGCCTCGGCGCGATCATGGTCAACCGCGACGGACGACGCTTCGTGCGCGAAGACGTCGGACCTTCGGCGCTCGCGGCGTACGTGCTCGGCCAGCCGGGCGGCCTCGCGCTCGAGGTCTTCGACCGGCGCATCCACGAGACGGTGACGAGCCAGGGGGCGTACCGCGATGCGTGGGAAGCCGGGAACGTCATGATCGCCCGCGACGTGGACGAGCTCGCGCGGATGACCGGCGTGCCGCGCGCCAGTCTCGCCGACGCGCTCGCCGCGGCCGGCCGATACGCGCGCGGCGAGGCCGTCGATCCGCTCGGCCGCGCGCGGTTCGCGGCGCCGCTCGAGCCGCCGCTCTACGCGTCCTGGGTCACCGGCGCGCTCGCGCACACGCAAGGCGGGTTGCGGGTCGACGATCGCGCGCGCGTGCTGCGCGGCGACGGTACCGCCATCCCCGGGTTGTACGCCGCCGGCGGCGCGGCGGCGGGCCTGTCGGGGAAGGGCGGCGACGGCTATCTGCCCGGGAACGGGCTCGGCCAGTGCTTTCCGCTCGGGCTGATCGCGGGCGAAGCGATGGCGGCGGCGCGCGCGTAGCGCGTCACTCGGCCTTCGCGCCCGAGATCTCGACCGCGCGCTTGAACTTCGCCAGCTCGCGGCGGTGCGTCGCCGCGGTCTCGGCCGGACCGGCGCCGACGACCGTGGCGCCGATCTCGGTCAGCTTCCCGCGCACGCCGGGATCGTCCATGGCGCGCTTCGCCTCGGCGGCCGCGCGCTCGACGATCGCGGGCGGCGTCCCGGCCGGTGCGAAGAGGATCACCCACGCCGCCGCGTCGAACCCCGGGATCGACTCGGTGACCGCCGGGACGTTCGGCAGCACCGGCGTGCGCGTCGACGAGGTCACCGCGAGCGGGCGGATCGCGCCCGACTTGAGATGCGCCGGCAGGGACGGGATCCCTTCCACCGCGACCTGCACGTCGCCGGCGATCAGCGCCTGGATCGCCGGCGATCCGCCGCGATAGGGCACGTGGACCATCTCGAGCTTCGCATCGGCCTTGATGAGCTCCATCACGAGGTGCGAGGTCGAGCCCTGCCCGGACGAGCCGTAGTTCAGCTTCCCGGGGTTCGCCTTCGCGTAGACGACGAGCTCGTCGAGGCTCCTGGCGGGCACGGCGGGGTTCACCACCAGGACCTGCGGGAAGGACACCAGGTGGCTGACGGCGACGAAGTCCTTCTCGGCGTCGTACGGCAGCTTGGCGAACAGGAACGGGTTGATCGCCATGGTGCCCGGCGAGCCGACCAGGAACGTGGCGCCGTCGGGCTTCGCTCGCGCCGCCGCCTCGGTGCCGATGTTGCCGGAGGCGCCGGTGCGGTTCTCGACCACGACCTGCTTGCCGAGGTTCTGTGACATCCCCGCCGCGACGTGGCGCGCGACCACATCGACCGCGGATCCCGCGGCGAACGGGTTGATCAGCGTCACCGGGCGCGACGGCCAGTCCTGCTGCGCAGCGGCGTGGGGCGCGCCGGCAAGCGCCAGGAGAGCGAGGAGGGCGCGAACGCGCGGATGCATGTCGACGAGATTCCTCAGGCGCCCAGGTTCAGCACGATCCCGGACAGGTGGCTCGCCCGGTCGGAGGCGAAGTAGACCACCGTGTCGGCGACCTGCTCCGGCTCGATCACCCGGCCGAAAGCGCCGTCCTTCAGCACGTCGTCCACCCGCGACTCGTCGCCGTACTTGCTCTTCGCGACCGTCTTCAGCAGCGACGTGATGCGGTCGGTGCGCGTTGCCGGCGGGTGAAGCGCGAGCACCCGCACGCCGAACTCGACCGACTTTCCGCCGAGCGCCCTGGTGAACGCGCCGAGGCCGGCGTTGGCGGTCGCCCCGCAGACGTACTCCCAGCTCGGCTTCTCGGCCGCCATCCCGATCACGTTGACGATCACGCCGCGGCCGCGCGACTTCATGTGGCCGATCATCTCGCGCGTCATGTTGACGTAGCCGAACACCTTGAGATCCCAGGCGTGGCGCCAGCGCGCTTCGTCGATCTGGTCGATCGGGCCGCCCGGGATGTCGCCGGCGTTGTTGACGAGGATGTCGGCGCCGGCCGCCGCGTCGGCGATGCGCTTCACCGCGCCGCTCTCGCGGAGGTCGGCGGCGTGCAGCGTCACGTCGACGTTGCGCACCGCGCGCACCTTGTCGCGCGCCGCCTCGAGCCGGCCCTGGTCGCGCGACACGAGATGGAGGTTGCAGCCTTCGCGCGCGAACTCCACCGCGCACGCGAGTCCGATGCCCTTCGAGCCGCCGGTGATGAGGACGGTCTTGCCTGCGAGCTTGAGATCCATCGTCGCTCCCCTACTTCTTTCCGAACCCGAGGATGCTGCCGCCCGGGACCGCCCGCGGATCGCGGCGCGGCCAGCGGCCCGCCTCGACCGAAGCGAGGAAATCGGCGACCGCGCTGTTGAAAGCGTCCGGCTCCTCGATGTTGATCGTGTGCCCCGAGCAGGGGAGGATCACGAGGCCCGAGGTCGCGATCGAGCGCTTCATGAGGAGGCTCGCCTCGAGGCACGGCTCGTCCTCGTCGCCGGTCATCACCAGCGTCGGCACGTCGATCTTCTTCATGCCGTCGACGAGCTGGTGGAGCAGCGGGCGCCGCTTCTGCACGCCGCGCAGGGTGAGCGCCGACCCCTTGACGGAGTGCGCCTGCAGCTGCTCGAGGAACTCGCGGAAGCCGCGCGGATCCTTCTGCTCGAACTGCACCCGGGTCGGGCCCTTGCCGTACTTCGCGCCGGCCGCGTCCATGCCCTGGGCTTCGAAGGCCTTCGCTGCCGCCTCGCACTCGGCGCGGAAGTTCTCCTCCTCGCCGGGCTTCGCGCCATAGCCGCAGCCGGCGATGACGAGCGAGCGCGCGCGATGGGGATGCGCGAGGCCGACGTGCAGCGTCGCGAACCCCCCCATCGACAGGCCGACGACATGGGCCTTGTCCACCTTCAGGTGGTCGAGGATCGCGATCACGTCGTCGCGCGCGCGGGCCTGGGAGTACTTCTCGACGTCGTCCGGAACGTCCGAGGGCGGGTAGCCGCGGGCGTTGTACGCCACGCAGCGGTAGCGGCGCGAAAAATACCGCAGCTGCGGCTCCCAGCTGCGGTGGTCGCCGGCGAACTCGTGGACGAAGATCACCGTGTCGCCGCTGCCGGTCTCCTCGTAGTAGAGCTTCACGCCGTCGTTCGTGGTCGCGTGGGGCATGCGGTCCTCCGTGATCGCGAAGCGCGAAGCGTACCCGAAGGCCGGCCGGGCCGGCAGTTGCCTTATCATCCCTGCCCATGCACGACCTCGTGATCCGCAACGCGCTCCTCGTCGACGGCCTCGGCAATCCGGCCCGGCACGGCAGCCTGGCCGTCGCCGGCGGACGCATCGCCGCGGTGGGCGGCGACGTGGGCGCCGGACGGCAGTCGGTCGACGCCGAGGGACTCGCCCTCGCGCCGGGCATCATCGACAACCACACCCACTACGACGCGCAGGTCACCTGGGATCCGGATCTCGCCGCGTCGACTGCCGTCGGCGTGACGACCGCGATCATCGGCAACTGCGGGTTCACGATCGCGCCGTGCCGGCCGGCCGAGCGCGATCTCACCATGCGCAACCTGACCAACGTCGAGGGCATGTCGCTCGACGCGCTGCGCGCGGGGATCCGCTGGGAGTTCGAGACGGTGCCCGAGTACCTGGCGATGCTCGAGCGGAACGGCTCCGGGCTCAACCTCGCCGCGTTCGTCGGGCATTCGTCGGTCCGCACCTTCGTCATGCGCGACGACGCGGCGCGCCGTGCGGCGACGCCGGCCGAGGTCGAGGCGATGCGCGCGCTCGTCGCGGACGGCATGCGGGCCGGAGCGATCGGCTTCGCCACGTCGACCTCGCCGGCGCACAACGGCGACGGCGGCATCCCGATGCCGTCACGGCTCGCCGACGACGCGGAGATGTTCGCGCTGACCGGTGCCGTGGGCGACCGCGGCGTCTTCATGCTGACGAAGGGCGGCCACACCAAGGTGAGCTTCCTGGAGGAGATCGCGGCGCGGAACGGCCGGCCGGTCGTCGTCGCGGCGCTCCTTCACAGCAACACCGCCCCCGACGCGGTGTTCCGCGACCTCGACGAGATCGGCGCGGCGAACGCGCGCGGCCGGCGGCTGGTCGGCGCGATCTCGTGCTGCCCGCTCACGATGGATTTCACGCTCGAGGCGCCGTATCCGTTCGAGGGGCTTGCGTCGTGGAAGCCGGCGCTCGGGCAGAAGGGCGACGCGTTCAAGCGCGTGATCGCCGAGCGGTCGTTCCGCGACGCGATCCGCGCCGAGCTCGCGCAGCCCGCGGTGTTCCGCCTGTTCAGCGGCGAATGGGAGAAGGTGCTCGTCGTCGAGAGCCGCGCGTGCGGACGAATCGCGCGCTCGAGAACCGCTCGCTCGCCGACATCGGGCGGGCGCAGGGGAAGGATCCGCTCGACGCGCTCCTCGACCTTGCGCTCGACGAGGACCTGGCGACGGTGTTCGCGGCGCTACTCCTCAACTCCGACGAGGACGCGGTCGCGCGACTGATCCGCCATCCGCACAGCCTCGTGTCGCTCTCCGACGCCGGTGCGCATCTCACCTTCTTCAACGACGCGGGCTTCGGCCTGCACCTCCTCGGCCACTGGGTGCGCGAGCGGGGCGTGCTCACGCTGGAAGAGGGTGTCCGCAAGCTGACCAGCGAGCCGGCGCGGGTATTCGGGATCCGCGGCCGCGGGCGTCTCGAGGCGGGTTGCGCCGCCGACCTGATGCTGTTCGACCCCGCGACGGTGGGGCGCGGCCCGAAGCAGCGGGTGTTCGACCTGCCGGCGGGCGCGGCGCGGCTCGTGACGCCGGCGGTCGGCGTCCACGGCGTCTGGGTCAACGGCGAGCGGGTCGTCGACGGGAACGGCCCGATCCCGTCCGCGCCCCGCGCCGGGAAGCTGCTGCGCGACTTCGCCTGATCAGAGGATCTTGATCGGCATCCGCGGCGGCGCTGGCACGTGCGGCGCGACGATCGTGTTCCGCAGCACGCCGATCCCGCTCACCTCGAGCTCGATCACGTCGCCGTGCTTCATGAAGCGGCCGAGCTCGTTGCCGCAGCCGCCGCCGACCGTGCCCGAGCCGAGCACCTCGCCCGGGTAGAGCGTCTCCTCGGCGGACGAGTAGGCGATGATGTCGGCGAACGTGTGCCGCATCGTGCGCGAGCTGCCGCGCGACCACTCCTCGCCGTTCACCCGCGCGATCATGGTGAAGTCCTGCGGGTCGGCGATCTCGTCCGCAGTGGTGATCCACGGCCCGAACGAGTTGCCGGTGTCGAAGTCCTTGCCCTTCGCCGGGCCGAGCATCCCCTGCATCTCGATGTACTGCTCGTCGCGCGCGGAGAAGTCGTTGAAGATCGTGTAGCCGAACGCGTACGACAGCGCTTCGCCGCGCGGCACGTTCTTGCCGCGGCGCCCGAGCACCACGCCGATCTCCAGCTCGTAGTCGATGACCCGCGAGTACGACGGCCAGTGGACCTCGGCGCCATGGCCGACGACGCTGAAGCAGTTGCCCTTGTAGTAGACCGGGCGCTCGTACCAGACCTTGGCGATCTCGACCTTGGCCGGATCGAGCCGCTCGGTGCCCATCCCGAAGAGGTAGCGGTTGGCGCGCGACTGGCGCACGTGCAGCTCGAAGCAGAGGAAATCGCGGATCCGGCGCGGCACCGGCAGCGGCGCGAGCAGCGTGACGGCCGCGAGGTCGTGGACCACCTTCGGCTTCGCCGCGACGGCGCGCGCGCGCTCGAGGGCGGCGGGGCCGCCGTCGATGAGCGCCAGCATGTCGGCGAAGGCCGGGTCGTCGGCGGAGGCGGTGAGATCGGCGACGCGCTTCTCCCCGGGGAGCAGCGCGCCGATCCGCTGGGCGCCGCCCGGCGCGGCGAAAGTCGCGAGCTTCATCGGGCGGCGCTCGCGTGCGGCTGCGGCTTGCTGAAGTAGCGCTGCCCCATCAGGCCCAGCATCTGCATCACGTCGGGCCGCTCGGCGGAGGCGCCGGCGAACTCGCGGTAGCACGCGTGCACGTTCACGTACATCCGCTCGTCCTCGGTCCACTTCGCCCAGCGGTCGAGCGAGATCTTCTCGGCGGCTTCCTGGAACGTGAGCCCGGCGTCGTAGCACGTCCGCGCCTCGGCGAGCAGGTAAGCGAGGTAGTCGCGCAGCTCGCGCACGCCCGACTTGTCGGTGATCGGGCCGTGGCCGGGCACGACGACGTCGACATCCCAGGAGAGCATGAGGTCGCAGGCCTTGATCCAGTTCGTCACCGGCCCGGCCCAGATCGCCGGGTGGCAGTTCACGAACAGCATGTCGCCGGTATAGACGACCCTGTCCGACGGCACGTAGACGAGGACGTCGCCGCGGGTGTGGGCCGGACCGACCTCGACGAGCCGTACTTCCTTGTCGCCGACCTTGACCGTCAGCTCGCCGGCGAAGGTCTCGTTCGGCAGCGTGAGCCGGATCCCGCTGAAGTCGAAGCGCGAACCGATCACCTCGTGCCAGAACTTGCCGGCGAGGCCCATGTTCGGCCATTCGCGCATCCAGCCGGCGTACTGCTCCGGCGGGCGGTGCTTCATGTCGTCGACGCAGCCCTGCGCGGCGATGATCCGCGACCCCTCCAGGAGCTGGTTGCCGAAGGTGTGATCGCCGTTCCCGTGCGTGTTCACGAGCGCGCCGATGCGCTTCGCCGCCGGCACGCGGCTCCGCATGGTCGCGAGCATCTCGCTCGTCAGCGGCAGGTCGAACAGGGTGTCGACGAGGAGCGCCTCGCCGCCGTCCGCCACCAGGCCGGCGTTCGACCAGCCCCAGCTGCCGTCCGGGACGAGATAGGCGTACAGACCCTTCGCCGATGTCGTGCAGACCCTTCGTGTACTGCCACTTCGCCATTGCGCACCCCTTTGTTCTGGACAGCGTCCAGTTTCGCGCGACCTTATAGCACGGCGCTTCGCACCGCACGGCTCGGGGGATCTACAAGGGGGCTCGGCCCCCTTGTACGTTGGGGGATATACAAGGGGAATCCCCCCTTGTTCGTACGAAGCGGCCGCACGCGGCCTTTCTGTATGAAGGCGCGCTCCGCGCGCCGAAAAAAGAAAGGCCGGCTTTCGCCGGCCTAACGCTTGCCGCAGGGGAAAAACGGTGTTGCGAGCGAACGTTGCCATCGCCGCGCAGGGGCGGGCGGCTCGTGTGACAATCTTTTGCAATCGCCGCGGTTGATTGCGGGAAAACGTGAACTGGTTGGCACTCGCGCGGCCTCGCGCCGCGGCGGAATCGCTCCGATGGACCGCACCGAACGCTTCTACAAGATCCACCAGCTGCTCGCCGCGCGCGGCACGGTGAAGCTGCGCGTGCTGCTCGACGAGCTCGGCGTCTCCCGTGCGACCTTCAAGCGCGATCTCGAGTACATGCGCGACCGGCTCAACGCGCCGATCGAGTGGGACCGCGACGCCGGCGGCTACCGGTTCATCGGCGGCGAAGCGGACCGCTACCAGCTCCCGGGCCTCTGGTTCAACGCCTCCGAGGTTCGCGCGCTGTTGACGATGCAACACCTGCTCGCGAACCTGCAGCCGGGCCTGCTCGAGCCCCACATCAAGCCGCTGCTCGCGCGCCTGCGGGGCCTGCTCGGCTCGGGCGAGCACAGCGCCGAGGAGGTGGAGCGTCGGATCCGCATCATCCACCTCGGCGCGCGCAAGGTCGCGCTGCCGCACTTCGAGCTGGTCGCGAACGCCGTGCTCGACCGCCAGCGGCTGGCAATCGCGTACGTGAGCCGCGGCACCAACGAGCGCACCGAGCGCGAGATCAGCCCGCAGCGGCTCGTCCACTACCGCGAGAACTGGTACTGCGACGCCTGGTGCCATCTGCGCGAAGACCTGCGGAGCTTCGCCGTCGACGCGATTCAGTCGGCGCAGCCGAGCGGCCGCAAGGCCAAGGCGATCGCCGAGCGCGACCTCGACGAGGTGCTCGCCTCGGGCTACGGGATCTTCTCGGGCCGCAAGACGACCTGGGCGAAGCTCCGCTTCACCGCGGAGCGCGCAAGGTGGGTATCGGTCGAGGCGTGGCATCCGGAGCAGAAGGGCCGGTTCGAGCCCGACGGGCGCTACGTCCTCGAGCTGCCGTTCTCCGACCCGCGCGAGCTGGCGATGGACGTCCTGCGCCACGGTCCCCACGCCGAGGTCCTCGAGCCGGCGAGCCTGCGCGACACCGTGCGCCAGCAGCTCGCCGCTGCGCTCAAGCAATACGGGCCGATAGGTCAGGGCAGGCTCGTCCCCTGAGCCACTGCCCCCCGCATACTGGGGTCATCGAGACTCAGGGGGCAGCTTCGATGGACCATCACCGCTCGCTCGGCGACCGCGCCGTCGCCATTGCCACCGCGCTGGCGCTCGCGTTCGCCGTGGCCTTCGCCGCCGAGCCGGCGCCCGAATCGAACCCTCCGCTCGCCCATAGCGCGGCACGCTGACCTATCATCCCGCGTCGATGGCGGACGCTCTCCTCGAGCTCTCGCGGGACGAACTTCTTCGTCCGGCTCGCGCGCGGGCCGCTTGGCCCCCCGGGGACGGGACCACGGTCGTCACGCCGAACCGGCGCCTGGCGCAGACGCTCGCGGCCGAGTTCGACCGCGGCCAGGAGGCGTCGGGCCTCGCGGCCTGGGAGACGGCCGACGTCCTGCCGTACGCCGCGTTCGTCGAGCGGCTCTACGAAGACGCGCTCCACTCGCCGCTCGCCGACCGCCTGCCGCTTCTCCTCGGCCCCGATCAGGAGCTGAGCCTCTGGGAGGACGTGGTGCGCCGCTCGACCGGCGACGCGCTCCTCGCCGTCGCCGAGACCGCGGCGCTCGCGCGCGACGCCTGGGCGCTCGCCCACGCGTGGGACCTCGCCGACGGGTTGCCCGGCGCGCTCGCCGGCGACGACGCGACGGCGTTCGCGGCCTGGGCGCGGGAGTACGGCGCGCGCACCGGCCGCGAGCACTTCACCGACCGCGCGCGGCTCGCCGGCGTCGTGGCGGACGTGCTCGAAGAGCCGCGGGTGCGGAAGCCGCCGCTCCTCGTCGTGTACGGGTTCGACGCCGTCGCGCCGCAGCAGGCGGCGCTCTTCGAAGCGCTCGCCGCCCGCGGCGTGGCGCTCGCGCGCTGCGGCCCGGCACCGCGTGAGGCGAACGCGATCCGCGTCGCGTGCGCCGACGCACGCGCGGAGTTCCAGCTCGCGGCGCGGTGGGCGAGGGCGCGGCTCGAAGCGAACCCCGACGCGCGCATCGCGATCGTCGTCCCCGAGCTCCACCGCCACAAGCGTGCGCTCCGGCGCGCGCTCGCCGAGGCGCTCGATCCCGGCCGCGCCGGCGGCGTGCTGCCGTTCAACGTCTCGCTCGGCGACCCGCTCGCCGGCTTCCCGCTCGTCGCGCACGCGCTCGCGGCGCTGGCGCTCGCCGGCCGCGAGACGTCGTTCGAGCAGGCGAGCCTGGTGATCCGCTCGCCGTTCGTCGCGGCGGCGGAGACCGAGGCGCAGGCGCGGGCACGCCACGACGCGTGGCTGCGCCGGCGCGCCGAGCCGACCGTCACGCTCGAGCGGCTGGCGAGCTTGGTCGCGGACGCGGGCGCCCTCGGCGAGAAGCTGCGGGCCTACGCCGAGTTCCGGAAGCGGCGGCTCTTCGGCGCGCAGTCGCCCGCCGACTGGGCGCGCGCCTTCGGCGATGCGCTCGCGGTGCTCGGCTTCCCCGGCGAGCGGGCCTTGAGCTCCGCCGAGTACCAGACGCTGCAGAAGTGGCACGAGGTGCTCGCGCGGCTCGCGACGCTCGAGCGCGTCGCGCCGCGGATGGGCTTCGACGCGGCGCTCGCCCGCGTGCGGCGCATGGCCGCGGAGACGCTGTTCCAGCCGGAGACGCCGGACGTGCCGGTCCAGGTGCTCGGCGCGCTGGAGGCGGCGGGGACGACGTTCGATCACCTCTGGGTGGCGGGGCTGAGCGACGAGACCTGGCCGCCGGCGCCGCAGCCCAACCCGTTCCTCCCCTTGCGCCTGCAGCGCGCGGCGGGCGTGCCGAACGCGACGCCGGCGTCGGCGCTCGCGTTCGCGCAGCGGCTCACCGCCGGCTGGCTCGCCGGCGGCGGCGAGGTCGTGCTGTCGCATCCGCTGCGCGAGCAGGACCGCGACCTCGCGCCGAGCCCGCTGATCGAGGCGATCGCGGCAGCGGAACTCGCGCTGCCCGAGTACGGCACCTGGCGCACGGCGATCCATCGCAGCGCCCGCGTCGAGCGCGTGCCCGGCGCGGCGGCGCCCGCGTTGCGCGCGGACGGACCGATCCGCGGCGGCGCTTCGCTGCTGAAGGACCAGGCCGCATGTCCGTTCCGCGCGTTCGCGGTGCGGCGACTCGCGGCGCGCGCGATCGACGCGCCGCACGCCGGGCTCGACGCGATGGAACGCGGCACGCTCGTTCACCGGGTGCTCGAAGCGGTGTGGCGCAAGCTCGGATCGAAGCAGGCGCTCGACGCGCTCGCCGCCGCAGACCTCGACGCGCTCGTCGCGCGCGCCGCGGACGACGCACTCGCCGCTCAGCGGACGCGGCGCCCGACGACCCTGCGCGGGCGGTTCGCGGCGATCGAGCGCGACCGTCTCGGTCGGCCTCGTGCGCGCCTGGCTCGAGGTCGAGCGCGCGCGCGGCGACTTCAGGGTGCTGCCGCTGGAGGACGAGCGGCGGATCGCGGTCGGGCCGCTCGCGCTCAACGTGCGCCTCGACCGCGTCGACGAGACGGCGGACGGCGAGCGCATCGTCATCGATTACAAGACCTCGACCGCCGGGCTGACGTCGATCCTGCGCCCGCGGCCCGAGGAGCCGCAGCTTCCGCTCTATGCCACGGTGGCCGAGCCGGGCGCCGCCGCGGCGGCGTTCGCGCAGGTCCGTCCCGGCGACATGAAGTTCGTGGGACTCGCGCGAGAGGAGGGCTTGCTGCCGCGCGTGAGCACGCCGGAACGGTCCAAGGCACGCGACGTGCAGGCCGACTGGCCGGCACAGGTCGCGTTCTGGCGCGGTGAGGTCGAGCGCCTCGCGGCCGAGTTCGCCGCCGGCCGGGCCGACGTCGCGCCGCGGAACGGCCCGGCCACCTGCCGGCAGTGCGACGTGCAGCCGTTCTGCCGGATCCACGAGCGGCGCGAGGCGCTGGCGGAGGACGAGTAGATGGCGGCCGACCGGATCCCCGACGCCGCCGAGCGCGAGCGCGCGCTCGACACCGGGCGCTCGTTCATCGTCCAGGCGCCCGCCGGCTCGGGCAAGACCGAGCTCCTCATCCAGCGCTACCTGGCGCTGCTCGCCGCGGTCGAGTCGCCGGAGGAGATCGTCGCGATCACCTTCACGATCAAGGCGGCCGGCGAGATGCGCGCGCGCGTCCTCGAGCGGCTGGCGGCCGCGCGCGCGGACCGGCCCCCCGCGAGTCCGCACGAAGCGCGCACGCTCGCGCTCGCCCGCGCCGCCGCCGAGCGCGACCGGCGCGAGGGCTGGGGCATCGACGACAACCCGGCGCGGCTCCGCATCCAGACGATCGACGCGCTCTGCGCCGCGCTCGCGCGGCAGATGCCGGTGCTGTCCACCTTCGGCGCGTTGCCGGCCACGGTCGAGGACGCCTCCGACCTGTATCGCGAGGCGGCGCGAGACGCGATCGGCCTGGTCGACTCGGGCGAGGCGGTGGCGGCCGACGTCGAGCGCCTGCTCGTGCACCTCGACAACGACGTCGCGCGCGCGGAGGCGCTGCTCGCCGGCATGCTCGCCCGCCGCGACCACTGGATCCGGCACCTCGGCCGGTTCGACCGCGCCGCGCTCGAGGCGGCGCTCGCCCACGAGCGTGCACGGCTCGTCGCGCGCGCCGCGGCGCTGTACCCCGGCGCCCGGCCGCGCGACCCGGACGACTGGCAGGCGCACGCGCTTTCGCTGCTCACGAAGGAGGGCGGGTGGCGGAAGGCGTCGGCGGCCGCGAAGGTGCTCGCCGGCAGCGCCGACGCCGAAAAGCTCCGCGACGCGCTCGCAGCGCTCTGCGACTTGCCGCCCGCCACGTACACCGACGCGCAGTGGGAGGTGCTCGCCGCGATCGCGAACGTGCTGAAGCACGCGATCGCCGCGCTGCGCGTCGTCTTCGCGGCGCGCGGGCAGGTCGACTTCACCGAGGTCGCGCAGGCGGCGCTCCGCGCGCTCGGCGAGGACGACGCGCCGACCGACCTCGCGCTCGCGCTCGACTACCGCATCCGGCACCTGCTGGTGGACGAGTTCCAGGACACCTCGATCAGCCAGTACCAGCTGATCGCGCGCCTCACCGCCGGCTGGCAGCCGGGCGACGGCCGCACGCTGTTCGCGGTAGGCGACCCGATGCAGTCGATCTACCGCTTCCGCGAGGCCGAGGTCGGCGAGTTCCTCCGCACCTGGTCGACGCGGCGCATCGGCGAGGTCGCGCTCGAGCCGCTCCGGCTCGCCGCCAACTTCCGCTCGCAGTCCGGGCATCGTCGACTGGGTGAACGCCGCGTTCGCGCCCGCCATGCCCGCGCGCGAGGACGCCGCCGCGGGCGCGGTGCCGTACGCGCGCTCGACCGCCGTCCATCCGGCGCTCGCCGGCGCGGGCGTCGCGGTGCATCCGTTCTTCGACGGCGACAACGAGGGCGAGGCTGCGCGCGTCGTCGGGCTGATCGCCGACATCCGGCGGGACGATCCGGACGCGACGGTGGCGGTGCTCGTGCGCAACCGCAACCATCTCGACCGCGTCGTGCCCTGCCTGCGCACCGCGGGGCTGCGCTTCCGCGCGATCGAGATCGAGCGGCTCGGCGAGCGCCCGGTGGTGCAGGATCTCCTCGCGCTCACGCGCGCCGCCGCGCATCCGGCCGATCGGCTGGCGTGGCTCGCGGTGCTGCGCGCGCCGTGGTGCGGGCTCACGCTCGACGACCTCGCGGCGCTCGCCGAGGGCGCCGAGGGGCGCACCGCGTGGGAGTTGATGAACGACCCGGCGCGCGTCGCGAGCCTGAGCGCCGACGGCCGGGAGCGGCTCGCGCGCGTGCGCGCGGTGCTCGAGGGCTTCGTCGCCGGGCGGCTCCGGGCGAGCCTGCGCGAGCAGGTGGAGGGCGCGTGGCTCGCGCTCGGCGGGCCGGCGTGCGTGGACGAAACGGCGCTCGAGGATGCCGGCGTCTATCTGGACGCGCTGTCGGAGGCGGAAGAGGCGGGCGCGCTTCCCGACCGCGCCGGTTTCGAGGCACGGATCGCCGCGCTGTGGGCGCTGCCCGACGTGCACGCCGCCGCGAACGACGTGCAGATCATGACGATCCACAAGGCGAAGGGCCTCGAGTTCGACCACGTCATCGTGCCGGGCCTCGGCCGCCCGCCGCGCGCGGAGGAGCCGCGGCTCTTCCTGTGGACCGAGCGCGAGGCGAGCGGCGGCGAGGAGCTGCTCGTCGCGCCGATCGAGGCGCGCGGCGGCGGCGACGGCGCAATCTACCGGCGGCTGCAGGCGATCGAGGCGGAGCGCGAAGGGCACGAGTCGGTGCGCCTGCTCTACGTCGCGGCGACGCGCGCGCGCCGGCGGCTGCATCTCCTCGGCGAGGTGAAGCGCGACCCGCAGGGCGGCGCGCGGGCGCCCGGCGAGCGGACGCTGCTCGCGAAGCTCTGGGACGCCGTCGCGCCGGCGTTCGCGCAGGCGGCCGAGACGGCGCCGGCGGCGGCGCTGGCGGACGAGGCGCAGCCGCTGCAGCAGGACATCGCCCGGCTCGCCGGGGACTGGCGGCTGCCGGACCCGCCCGCCGCGCCTGCGTGGCGCGTGCCGGCCGAGCCGGTTCACGCGACCGAGGCGATCCAGTACTCCTGGGTCGGCGAGACCGCGCGGCACGTCGGCTCGGTGGTGCACCGGTGGCTGCAGCACGTCGCGGACGACCGGCTCGAGGGTTGGGACGCGGCGCGTGTCGAGCGGCTCCGCGCGTGCGTGCGGAGCGAGCTCGCGGTGCGCGGCGTGCGTGCCGGTGAACTCGACGGCGCGGTCGCGCGCGCGCTCGCGGCGCTGGCGGCGGCGATCGCCGATCCGCGCGGCCGCTGGGTGCTCGGGCCGCATCCGTACGCGGCGACCGAGCATCGCCTCACGGCGTTCGCCGACGGGGCGATCCGGCGGCTCGTCATCGACCGGCTCTTCGAAACGGCCGCCGGCGAGCGCTGGATCGTCGACTACAAGACGAGCGCGCACGAGGGCGCGGACCGCGAGGGCTTCCTCGACCGGGAGCGGGCCCGCTACGCCGCCCAACTCGAGCGGTACGCCCGGGCGCTCGGCGGCGCGAGCCGGCTGGGGCTTTATTTCCCGCTGCTCGGCGGATGGCGGGAGATTTCGTAGCGGCGCCGGGCATTCGCCACTGGCGCCGGCCGCCCCCGACCGGGCATGATTGCTGCCGAACGGCCCGCTGGGCCGGGGAGAAGCGCATGGGCATGGACATCAAGGCATTGCAATGGGAGCTCGCCGCGTTCGTCGTCGATCGCGGCCTCGACCCGCTGCACACGCCCAAGAACCTCTCGATGGCGCTCGCCACGGAGGCCGGCACGTTGCTCGCGCTCTTCAAATGGCTCGCGGACGACGGCGCGACGGCCCTGGCGACGCCGGCGCAGCGTAGCGCCGCGGCCGATGCGCTCGCCGATTCGGTGCTGCACGCCATCCATCTCGCCGACCGGCTCGGCATCGACCTCGACGAGGCGATCCGGCGCAAGCTCGCGCGGAACGCGGAGAAGTATCCGCCGCTCGCGGAGGAGGTGCCCGCGCGGGTGCCGGTGCCGGAGCCGGCTCCGGCGGCCGCGGCGCCCGAGCGGCGTGCCACGGCCGATCGTCGCGTCACGCCCGACCGGCGGGGCACATCCGAGCGGCGCTTCGAACCCGAACGGCGCGTCGGGTCCGATCGACGCGCCAGCGCCGACCGCAGATCGTCGGCGCAGCGCGGGCCGGAAACGCAGGCCCGTCCCGAGCCGCCGCCGGCGCCCGTTCCGCCGCCGGCCGCGCGGGTCGAACCGCCGGCGCGCGCGAGGGCCGCCGAACCGCCTCCGCCGGAGCCGCCGCCGGTCGCTCGCTATGATCCGCCTCCCCAGCCGGCGCGGGTCGAGCCGCCGCCGCGCGCGAAGATCCCCGAACCGCCGCCACCTCCGCCGCCGCCGCGCGCGAAGATCCCCGAACCGCCACCACCCCCGCCGCCGCCACCGGAACCGGTGGAGGAAATCGATCCCTACGCGGGGCTCGACCCGGACCAGGCGCGCCGGCTGGTCGAAGCGCTATCCAAGCAGGTCAGCCGCGCGCGCAGCGACGACCCGCTCGCGCGCGAGCTGCACGACGAGCTGACGACGCTGAAGCGCTCGCTGTACTCGGACAATCCCAAGCGCGCGTGGCTCGCCGGCAGCCTGAAGTCGATCCGCCGGATTCTCGAGGAAGCCAGTTCGCACTCGGTCGGGGCCGAGCTGCGCGCGGCCGAGCATCTCGCCGAGGTCGAGCGCATCCTGAAGGAGTAGCGCGCCGGTGCCGGCGCGCCAGGCTCAGCGCGGCGGCGGCTGGTTCGGCGGCGGAGGCGGCGGGTAGCCCGGTGAGGGCGAGGGCAGGTGGGGCGCTGCTCGCCTGCGAGCGCGGCTGGGAGTACGCGGTCGACAGCGGTACCTTGTTGCCCTTCGCGTACATGCACTGCAGATAGGCGTTGTCGTAGCGCCGCTGGAGCACCCAGGCGGAGTCGTACCCGTAGCCCGCTCCGACCGCGGTTCCGGTGAGCAGGCCGACGCCCGCGCCGACAGCCGCGCCGCTGCTGCCGGCGATCGCCGCGCCGGCGGCCGCGCCGACCGCCGTGCCGACGACGGCGCCGCCGACACCCGAGGTGGTTGCGGCCTGCGATGGCGTCGTACCGCCGATCTGCTCGTTCGCAAATTGCCGGCAGACCGCCGTCATCGGCGCGAAACGCTTCGAAGCTCTTGGTGCTGCCGGGGAGAACGAGGATGCCGGGGCCCGACGGCACCGTGGCGCACGCGGCGAGCAGCGCCGCGGCAGCGGGGGCGAGCCGCCTGGCGAGGGGCAGCATGTTCAGGACGGCGGTTGAGGTGAGACCGCCTGCCAGCCGCCGGCACATTCCCTGACGTAGGGGTAGTACGCCTCGAGATGCCGGGCAGTAGTACCAGTAGTGGCTCTGCTGCTGGTTGCTGTTGTTGCGGTTGAGGTTGCTGTTGCGCCGGGGCGGGTGCAACGTCGCTCCGCTCGACGAATACGGGTGCTGCTGAGGCACTCCGACGACGACCGCGCCGGGTCCCCAGCCGGGACCCCAACCGGGTCCCCAGCCCGGACCCCAACCGGGACCCCAAGCCGCACCCCAACCCGGGCCCCAGCCCCAACCCGGGCCCCAACCGCCCCGCCAGCCCCAACCTGGGCCCCAGACCGGGGCGCCGACGACGACGCCCACGCGGACACCCCGCCGTGGCCGCCGCCACGGCCGCCTCCGGCAAATGCCGATCCGCTCGCGAAAACCATCGCGAGCAACGCCACGGCTCCCACGGCGGCGTGCAGCACCTTCATGCTGCCAATAATGCTCCGGAACCCGATTCGGTGGACCGCCCGAAACGAGTTGTTACAACATTTACAAGTGTGCGTGCGTGGCGGCGGCCCGGCACCGCCGCGCACCCGCGTCGCAGCAAACCGGCTCGCGGACCGGAGCACGCCGGCGGCTTACCATCTGGGCCCGGCATGGCGGAGCGGAGCGACAAGTGAAGATCGACATCTTCAACCACGTGATGCCGGCGGCCTATCTCGAGCTGATGAAGCAGCACTCGAAGGACGCCGGCCTGGTGAAGCGCATGTCGAGCCTGCGCATGCTGTGGGACATCGACGCCCGGGTCGCGATGCTCGCCGAGAAATTCCCGGACGTGCAGCAGGTGCTGACGCTCTCGCTGCCGCCGCCGGAGGCGCTCGGCGGGCCCGAGCTCGCCCCGGCGCTCGCGCGGGTCGCGAACGACGGCATGGCCGAGATCTGCCGCCGCTGGCCGGAGCGCTTCCCGGCGTTCGTCGCGTCGCTGCCGATGAACAACGTGCCGGCGGCGCTCGCGGAAATGGACCGCGCGATCGCGAGCCTCGGCGCGCGGGGCATCCAGATCTGCACCAACGTCGCGGGGCGGCCGCTCGACGAGCCGGAGTTCTTCCCGGTATTCGAGCGGGCGACGAATCACCACGACGTCCCGATCTGGATGCATCCGGCCCGGCCCGCCGCGTTCGCCGACTACCGCACCGAGCAGAAGTCGAGGTACGAGATCTGGCAGGTGCTCGGCTGGCCGTACGAGACGAGCGTCGCGATGGCGCGCATGGTCTTCTCGGGGCTGCTCGCCCGGCTGCCGGAGGTGCGGATCATCACCCACCACTGCGGCGGGATGATCCCGTACTTTGCCGGCCGCGCGGAGACGCTGTGGGCGCAGCTCGGCTCGCGCTCCGCCGACGAGGACTACTCGGCGGTGCTCAAGAACCTCGCCAAGCCGCCGATCGAGTATTTCCGGATGTTCTACGGCGACACCGTGCTCGGCGGCGCGTCCGCGCCGCTCGCCTGCGGGCTCGCGTTCTTCGGCGCGGACCGGGTCGTGTTCGCGAGCGACTGCCCGTTCGATCCGGAGGGCGGGCCGATGTTCATCCGCGAGGGGATCCGTTCCATCGAGGACCTCCCGCTCGCCGCGGACGACAAGCGCAAGATCTACTTCGGCAACGCGATGCGCCTCTTGAAATTCAAGCTGCCCGTGCCGTACAAGGGATGACCGAGCGCGCGCCGGTCCTCATCGTCGGCGGCGGGCCGTGCGGGCTCGTGCTCGCGATCGAGCTCGGCCGGCGCGGCGTCGGCTGCGTCGTGTTCAACGACCGGCCGGACACCACGCCGCACCCGCAGGCGAACGCGACGCAGGCGCGGACGATGGAGCACTTCCGGCGGCTCGGCATCGCCGCCGAGATCCGGCGCCAGGGCCTGCCCGGCGACTACCCGACCGACATCGCGTACTTCACCCGCTACACCGGCTACGAGCTCGCGCGCTTCCGGCAGCCGGCGTCGGCGCGTACCGCGGAGCTCGCGCGGGCCGCGACCGGATCGTGGAGCACGCCGGAGCTGCCGCATCGCTGCTCGCAGCTCTACATCGAGCAGGTGCTCAAGCGCGCCGCCGCAAGCTACCCCGCGGTGACGCTCCGGTTCGGCTGGACGGTGACACGGGTCGAGCTGTCGGCCGACGGGGCGATCGCGCATGCCGAGCGCGCCGACGGCGGCGGCCGGGAATCGTGGCGCGGCGACTACCTCGTCGGCGCCGACGGCGCGCGCAGCCTCGTGCGCCGCGCGCTCGAGATCGACTACGCGGGCGAGAGCGGGGTGGTGCGCGATTTTATGGGCGGGCGGATGCACGCGACCTATCTCCGCGCGCCGGATCTCTACCGCGCTGATCCCGCACGAGCGCGCGTGGATGTACTGGGCGTTCAATCGCGAGCGGCGGAGCTTCATGGCCGCGCTCGACGGCAGCGAGCGATTCGCCTTCCACACCCAGATCCGCCCGGGCGAGGAGGACTTCGCCGCGAGGCCCGAGGCCGGCGCGGCCTACTTCCGGCAGGCGCTCGGCGCGGAGCTCCCGATCGAGGTGCTGTTCTGCGCGACGTGGAACGCCGGCTACACGCTGGTCGCCGAGCGCTTCGGGGCGGGCCGCGCCTTCATCGGCGGCGACGCCGCACACCTCTTCACGCCGACCGGCGGGCTCGGCTACAACACCGCGGTCGAGGACGCGGTGAACCTGGGCTGGAAGCTCGCGGCGGTGGTGCAGGGCTGGGGCGGGCCGGGACTGCTCGCGACGTACGAATCGGAGCGCCGGCCGGCGGCGCAGCGGAACACGGCGATCGCGCGCGGCTTCGCCGACAGCATCGGCCGCTACACCGCGCACGAGGCGATCGAGGCGCCCGGGCCGGCAGGCGAGCGTGTGCGCGCCGAGGCGGGCGCGTATCTCCTCGACCACGCGCGGCGGGAGTTCAACATCCCGGGCGTCACCTTCGGCATTCGCTACGATGCGTCGCCGATCGTGATCGCCGACGCGGCGCCGCCGCCCGACGAGATCAACCGCTACGTGCCGTCGGGCGTCCCGGGCGGCCGCACGCCGCACGCGTGGCTCGCCGACGGCACTTCCCTCTACGACCGCCTGGGTCGCGACTTCACGCTGGTCAGTCTCGCGCCGACGGATGCGTCCCGGTTCGTCGAGGCGGCACGGGCGCTGGCGATCCCGCTCGCGGTGCTCGACCTGTCGCGCGAACCGGCGGCGGGCGGGTTGCGCGAGCTGTACGGCGCCGACCTCGCGCTCGTCCGCCCGGACCAGCACCTCGCCTGGCGCGGCGACGCGCGCGCGGATGCGCGGGCGGTGCTCGAGCGGGTGACGGGGCGGGCTACTCCAGCCGCAGGAGCTTCGCCGCCGTCTTCCCGAGGATGAGCTCGCGCTCGGCGGCGGGCACCGCTTCGAGCCGCTGCACCGTTCCGACCGGATCCGCGAGCCCCATGTCGAAGCAGTAGTCGCTGCCGAGCACGACGCGGTCCGCGCCGACCAGGCGCACGAGGTTCAGGTTGATCCGGTCGTCGTGGCCGATGGTGTCGTAGGTGAACCGGCGCAGGTACTCGCTCGGCAGCCGCTTCATGTGCTTCAGCTCGGGGCGGACCTTGGTGCCGTGGTCGAGCCGGCCGATCAGCCCCGGGAACGTGCCGCCCGCGTGCGGCAGGTTCACCTCCAGCCGCGGGAAGGCGTCGAGCACGCCGCCGAAGATGAGCGACGCGGCGGCGACGCCGGTGTCGTAGGGGTTGCCGAGCAGGTTCCGCAGGTAGTAGTTGCCGGTCCGGTCGCGGCCGATCGTGTCGACCGGATGCAGGAACACCGGCCAGCCGAGCGCCTCCGCCTTCGCGTAGACGTCCCAGAACCGCTTGTCGTCGAGCTCGACGCCGTTCACGTTCGTGGCGAGGTACATGCCGCGCATGCCGGGGAGCTTCGACGCGCGCTCGAGCTCCTTGCAGCGCCAGCTCCGGCGCCTGCATCGGCAGCATCGCGAGGCCGACGAAGCGCGTCGGGTGCCGCGCGTGGGCGGCCGAAGCGGCGTCGTTGAACGACTGCGCGAGCGCGAGCCCGAGGGCGGGCGACGCCCAGTAAACCATCGGCGTCGTGAGCGACAGCGCGTGGACGTCGACCCCGGCCTTGTCCATCGCCGCGAGCCGCCGGTCGAGATCGACGAACTCCTCGGTGAACGCGTTCGTGAGCCGCTCGGTGCGGAGCGCATAGCCCTTGTCGGAGCGCTTCAGCTCCGCGCCTTCGCGCGCGCCGTCGCGTTCGAAGAGGCGCAGCCACTCGGCCGGGTACCAGTGGGCGTGGATGTCGACGGTGCGCACGCGGCGCGGCGTTTGGGCGGTCATCGGGAGGCTCCGGAGTGAGGCGAGGCGGGCGGATGTTAGCGGCTCCGCGCGCCGCGCACAAACCCCGCGGCGGGCGGATCCATGCCGGATCTCTATGGCTCGCATGCCGCGCGGGCATGCCGTTTGTGCGCTCCCGGGCGAGCGGGCTATGCTCGCGCGAGACCAAGGAGAAGGAGGAGACCATGAACATGCTCGCGACCGGGATCCGCGCCGTCGCCGTGGCGGCGCTCGCCGCGCTGCCGCTCCTCGCGGCGGCGCAATCCGACTATCCGAACCGGCCGGTGAAAGTCCTGGTGCCGTACGCGCCCGGCGGCGCAACCGACATCATCGCCCGCCACGTCGCCGCGAAGCTGAACGACGTGCTCGGCCAGAGCGTCGTGGTCGAGAACCGCGCCGGGGCGTCGGGGAACGTGGCCCTCGACGCCGCGGCGAAGTCGCCGGCCGACGGCTACACGCTGCTGTGCGGCAACGTCTCGACCAACGCGATCAACGAGACGACGTTCGCGCAGACGCTGCAGTCGAAACCGTCGCGCGACCTCACCGGCATCACCAAGCTGGTCGAGATCCCGCACATCATCGTGGCGACGCCGTCGCTCCCCGTCGGGTCGGTGGCCGAGCTCGTCGCGTACGCGAAGCAGAACCCGGGCAAGCTGAACTACGCGTCCGCCGGGCTCGGCACCTACCCGCATCTCGACATGGTGGTGCTGGAGAAGGCGGCGGGGATCACGCTGACGCACGTGCCGTACAAGGGCGGGGCGGGGCAGATGCTGCCGAGCCTGATGGCCGGCGAAACCCAGGTCGCGTTCATCAACCTCGCCTCGTCGCTGCCGCAGGTGCGGGCCGGCAAGCTGAAGGCGATCGCGACCACCGCCCCGGCGCGGCTCGCCGAGCTGCCCGACGTGCCGACGATGGCGGAGCAGGGCTATCCCGGGCATCGGCACGAACGCCTGGCAGGGGCTGTTCGCCCCCGCCGCGACGCCGAAGCCGGTCATCGACAAGCTCTATGCGTCGGTCGCGAAGGTGCTGTCGCAGCCCGAGATGAAGGAGATGCTGGCGAAGCAGATGATGACGGTGACGCTGTCGCCGTCGCCGGACGCGTTCAACGCGCTCGTCCAGAAGGAGACGGGCGAGTGGGCGAAGGTGGTGCAGGAGAACAAGGTCAAGATCGACTGACGGCCGGCGCGACCGCCATGGCGAAGCGCACGGCCCGTCTCTCGCAGCCGCGCTACGACCTCGCGATCGAGAAGGATCTCGCGATCCCGGTGCGCGACGGCGCCCGGCTCGCGGCCGATCTCTTCCGCCCGAAGTCGGGCGGCCGGTTCCCGGTCATCGTCAACATCGGCGCCTACCAGAAGGACAAGCTGTGGGTGCCGCCGGCCGACCTCGAGGAGGCGCCGAATCCCTACATGAACTGGGAGACGGTGAACCCGCTGTGGTGGGTGCCGCGCGGGTACGCCGCGCTGCGGGTCGACACCCGCGGCACCGGCAAGTCGCCGGGGCGCACCGATCCGTTCTCGCCGAGCGAAGCGCGCGACTTCTACGACGTGATCGAGTGGGCGGCACGGCAGCCCTGGTGCAACGGCCGCGTGGGCCTGAGCGGCATCTCCTACTTCGCGATGACGCAGTGGCTGGTCGCGAGCCTCCGCCCGCCGTCGCTCGCGGCGATGATCCCGTGGGAAGGCGCGGCCGACATGTACCGCGACTTCGGCTATCACGGCGGGATCTTCTCGTTCGGGTTCGTCGTCAACTGGTACAACAACCACATGGCGCACCACCTGCTCGGGCGCCCGCAGGCGACCTCGCCGGATGCGTTCGCGACGCCGTGGGTGTGGGAGTACATGCGCCACAGCCTGGACAGCGACTGGTACCACGGGCGCCGGCCGATCTGGGAGAACATCGACGTTCCGTTCTACAGCGCCGGCAACTGGAGCGGGATGGGGCTGCACCTGCGCGGCAACACCGAGGGTTACCTGCGCGCGGCCTCGCGGCACAAGAAGCTCCGCATCCACGCCGGCACCCACTACCACGGCTTCTACACGAAGGAAGGGCGGCACGACCAGCTCCGCTTCCTCGACCACTGGCTGAAGGGCATCGACACCGGGATCATGCGCGAGCCGCCGGTGAAGCTCCTCATCCGCAAGGGCGGTCACGGCAACGCCGCGTGGCGGCAGGAGCAGGAGTGGCCGCTCGCCGCGGACGCGCTGGACGAAGTTCTATCTCCGGCCGGAACCGCAGGCGCGAGGCGGCGAGGTCGAGGGGGCGCTCGCCACGGAGGCGCCGCGCAAGGGCGGGTCGGTGTCCTACGCCGCGAGCGGGATGACGAAGGCCGGCGTCGCGACCGCCTCGTGGACGTCGACGGTGCTCGCCGGCAGCCTGCCGCGCCTGGGGGTGTCGTTCGAGACCGCGCCGCTCGCGAAGGCGACTCGAGGTGACCGGACCGGTGGTGCTGGTGCTGTGGGTCGCGAGCACGACGGAGGACATGGACGTGTTCGCGACGATCCGGAACATCGGCCGCGACGGCAAGGAGGTGTCCGAGATCGGCCAGCAGGGGCAGCCGGTCCCGGTCGCGAAGGGCTGGCTGCGGGCTTCGCATCGCGAGCTGGACGAGAAGCTCTCGCTGCCGTTCCGGCCGTACCACCGGCACGCGGCGCGCCAGTGGCTCGGGCAGGGCGAGGTCGTCCGGATGGACGTCGAGATCTGGCCGACCTCGATGGTGTTCGCGCGCGGGCACCGCATCCGCATCGACATCCAGCCGCGCGACGGCGTCGGCGCCGCGCCCTACACGCACTACGCCGCCGACTACAACTCCGGCACCAACACCATCCATACGGGCGGGAGCCGGGCGTCGTACCTGCTGCTGCCGGTGATCCCGGAGCGATAGCGCCTATCGGCGGCCGGCGCGCTTCCGCTCGCGCCCCGGCGCGGGCAGGTTGAACACCTCGCGCTGCGCGAGCCGGTCGATCTCGGTCCGCACCAGGCGCAGCACTTCGTCCACCGCCGCGCCGCCCTGCGGCGGGCCGGCGTGCGCGAGCACCAGCATGCGGTGCAGGTTCGCGTCCTCGATCGGATACGCCGCGCAGCGGCCGGCCACGATGTCGTCGTGGAAGGTCGAGACCGGCAGCACGGTGACGCCGGCGCCGGCGAGCACCATCCGGCGGATCGCCTCGACCGAGTCGATCTCGGCCTCGATCGCGAGCTGCGCGCCGAAGCGCGCGAGCTGGCGGTCGACGAGCGTGCGGATCGCGGAGGTCACGATGACCGGCGTGCGGCGGAGCTCGGTCAGGCTGTAGCTGCGCTTCATGCCGCGCTCGGCCACGCCGGCGAACACCACGATCGGCTCGGCGAGGAGCGGCGTCATCGCGAGGCTGCGCGAGTGGGGCGGGTTCGTCAGCACGGCGACGTCGACCCTGGCGCTCAGGAGGTCGTCGAAAAGCTGCGAGCTGAATTCCTCGACGACCTTGAGCGTCACCGACGGGCATTCGGTGCGCGCCCGCGCGACGCAGCCCGGGAGGAGGAGCGGCGCGAGCGTCGGCGAGGTGCCGAGCACGACCCGGCCGCGCTGCGCGCTCCGGGCGCGCTTGACCTGGGCCTCGGCGAGCGCGACCTCGCGCAGGATGCGCCGCGCGTGCTCGAGCAGCTCGCGCCCGGGGCCGGTGAGCCGGATGCCCCGCGGCCGCCGCTCGAGCAGGCCGACGCCGAGCTCGGTCTCGAGCTGCAGGATGCGACGGGTGAGCGCGGGCTGGGTGATGCCGAGGTCGTCGGCGGCGTGCGTGATGCTGCCGCGGTCGGCGACCTGGACGAAACATTTCATGCTCCAGATATCCACGGACGGCTCCCGGCTCGTCGCCTGATCGGCGACGAGCACCGCCGATCGGCTGTCATACGAACAAGGGGAGACTCCCCTTGTATATCCCCCACGCTGGAACAAGGGAGCAAGCCCCCTTGTAGATCCCCGCGCTCGATCAGCCATGCAGATGAGACATGGCGATGATAACCCGCGCGCATTTGTGCCCTGTTTCCCCGTATGATTTCATTGCGGCGCAACCACTTGCGATGTGGATGGGAGGCGAAATGAAGCAGATCGGGGTAGGCGTCATCGGCACCGGCTGGTGCGGCGGCATCCGCGCGGAAACCGCGGCCGGCCATCCGCTCGTGAAGAGCCTGCACGTCGCGGAGACCCGCCCCGAGCGCCTGCGCGAGATCGCAGCCAAGACCGGGGCGAAGACCGCGACCGCGGACTATCGCGAGCTGCTGACGGATCGACGGCATCGACGCGATCATGATCTCGGCGACGCCCGAGTCGACGCACTTCCCGATGGCGCGCGACGCGCTCGCGGCCGGGAAGCACGTCCTGCTCGAGAAGCCGATCGCGATCGAGCTGGCGGAGGCCGACGAGCTGATCGCGCTCGCCCGGCGCAACAAGCTCAAGTTCACGATCGGCTACTCGCAGCGCTTCAACCCGAAGTACGCGTACGTCAAGCAGTGCGTGCGCGACGGCACCATCGGCAAGCCGGTGAGCGCGCTCGTGAGCCGGCACATCACCCGCGGCCTGGGCAAGAAGATCACCGGCCGGTCGAAGCTCTCGCCGGCGGCGATGGAGTCGACGCACGACCTCGACTTCGTGCTGTGGTGCCTCGAGCCGGCGAAGCCGGCGCGCGTGTACTCGCAGCTCGCCTTCGGCGCGATGCAGGCCGCGACCGGCGCGGACATCCCCGACTGCCAGTGGATCACCGTGACGATGGACAACGGCCTCGCGTTCGTGGTCGGCGGCGGCTGGAGCCTGCCGCCGGGGTATCCCAACTTCTCGAGCACCTGGATCGAGTTCCTCGGGACCGAAGGGCGCGCTCCTCATCGACGACAGCCACAAGGACGTCGTGCTGAACACGATGAAGTCGGGCATGCAGCTGCCGATGTCGACCATGCCGGGCGAGCCGGTGGAGCACGTCTACGCCGGGCCGATGGCGGCCGAGACCGTGCAGCTTCCTCGAAGCGGTCGCCTACGACCGTCCGGTGGTGGTGACGCCCGAGCACGCCCGCATGGTGATGGAGGTCTACATGGCCGCCGACCTCTCGGCCGAGCGCAACGCGCCGGTCGATCTCCCGCTCGCCGGTCCCGCGGCGAAGCGCGCG
>CAVXND010000051.1:0-8089 GCA_963762785.1 uncultured beta proteobacterium | reverse complement strand
AAAGCGATCACTTCGGGCATCGAGCCTCTCCTCATGGTTCTGCCGCCCCGCAGCGACGTACCGGAGCGGTGCACGTGCGCTCGCCATGGTGCCACGCTTGCCAAGATCCTCAAAATTTGATCAACTTTTGCAACTCGCGGGCTTTCCGCTCCGACGAGCCGCCCGCCAGGGCGCCCAACCCGGGCCAGGCGAGCCGCAAGCCCCCAAAACCGGGAAAGGAGCCTGACCATGAGGTACCTCGCCGCAGTCGCCGCATCGCTTGCGCTCGCCGCGCCGGCGCTCGCGCAGGACAACGAGATTCGCATCGGCCTGCTGTACCCGACCTCGGGTAACGCCGCGAAGTCGGGGACCGAGACGCTGGAGGCGATCAAGCTCGCCTACGACATCGTGAACGGGAGCTTCGACATCCCGTTGCCGTACGCCAAGACGGCCGGGCTGCCGAACAAGGGCGGCATCAAGATCCGCCTGATCATCGAGGACCACGGCGGTCGGCCGGAGCGCGGCCAGGCGATCGCCGAGCGGATGATCACCCAGGAGAAGGTGCACATCCTCCAGGGCGCGTTCCAGAGCGCGGTCGCGGCGCCGGCCAGCCAGGTCGCGGAGAAGTACGGCATCCCGTTCGTGACGGGATCGTCCGAAGCGCCGCCGCTGACCGAGCGCGGATTCAAAACCTTCTTCAGCGTGACGCCGACCACCGAAGACATCGCGCGCGATTTCTTCGCGTTCCTCGACGAGCTGCGCAAGGACAAGGGGATTCCGCTCAAGAACCTCGGCGTCATTCACATCAACGACAACTGGGGCTCGAGCCTCGCCAAGGCGGCCGAAGGGGCCTACCGGCAGAACGGGTTCGACAAGCTGACGGCGATCGGCTACCCGACGCAGACCTCGGATCTGCGGAGCGAGGTCCTGAAGCTCAAGAACGACGCCCCCGACATCCTGCTGCAGGCGTCGCTCGATTCGGACGCGATCCTCGCCATGCGCACCTACCAGGCGCTCGGCTTCACCCCGAAGGGGATTCTCGCGATGGGCGCGAGCTTCGCTTCGCCCGACTTCATGAAAGCGCTCGGCAAGAATGCCGACTATGCCTTCAGCCACACCAAGTTCGACCCGTCGCTGATCGAGAAGCGGAAGGCGGCGGCGGCGGTCAACAAGCTGTACGAGGCGCGCTCCGGGCGCCCGATGTGGGATGCGCCGGCGCGCGAATTCACCGCCTCGCTCGTGATCGCCGATGCGCTGAACCGCGCGAAGTCGCTGTCGCCCGAGGACATCATCCAGGCGCTCCGCGAGACCAATATCGACGGCGGCGACACGATCGCCCCGTACAAGGGAATCAAGTTCAACGAGAAGGGCCAGAACGTGCTTGCGACCGGCCTGATCACCCAGATCCAGGACGGCAAGCACTACCCGGTCTGGCCGAAGGACCTGGCGACGAAGGCGGTCGTGTTCCCGGCCCCGAGCTGGGACAAGCGCTAGTGCACCTGCGGCCGGCGTGGCCGGGCAGCGCGGGCCCGGGCGCCGGCCTTTTTGTGTCCGGCACCCGCGTCCCGCACACTGATCGCCGATGATCTACGGACAGGTCCTCGTCGACGGGCTCGTCGTAGGGCTCATGTTCGCACTGGTCGCGATGGGCCTGTCGCTGATCTACGGCGTGATGAACATCGTGAACTTCGCGCACGGCGAATTCATGATGCTCGCGATGTACTTCTGCTTCTTCATGTGGAGCGTGGCGGGCGTCGATCCGCTCGTTTCCACGCCGATCGCCGCGCTGCTCATGTACTTCGTCGGCGTCGCCGTCTACCGCCTGCTCATCCGGCACGTGCTGCAGGCGACGATGGTCGCGCAGATCTTCGCCACGTTCGGGCTGCTGCTCTTCATCCAGGCGGCGGCGCATTTCCTGTGGAAGTCGGACGCGCGCACCATCCCGGAGAGCTGGGTTACCGGCACGTTCCAGGTCGCCGGGCTCTTCTTCAGCGGCCCCGAGCTGGTCGCGGGGGCGGGCGCGCTCCTGACCGCGGGTGCGCTCTACTGGTTCATCAACCACACCGAAACCGGCCTCGCGCTGCAGGCGGTCGCCGAGGATCCGCAGGCGGCGCGGCTGATGGGCATCGACTCCGACCGGATGTTCGCGATCGCCTGGGGCGTGTCCTGCGCCGCGGTGGCGATCGGCGGCGGGCTGCTCTCGACGTACTACGCCATCACGCCGCTCTCGGGCGCGCGCTGGGCGCTGCCGGCGTTCGTCGCGGTCGCGATCGGCGGCTTCGGCTCGATCACCGGCGCGTTCCTGGGCGGGCTGATCATCGGCGTCGTGCAGACGGCCGGCGGCTTCTTCACGTCGCCGAGCTACAAGCAGCTCTTCGTCTTCGCGCTGTACCTGATCGTGGTGTTCTGGCGGCCCCACGGCCTGCTCGGACGCCGATGAAAGCCTGGCTCGCGCGCCGCGTCGAGGGCCTGCCGGTCGCCGCCGTCGTCGCGCTCGCCACTTTGCTCGTGGTGTATCCGCTGGTTGCCACGTTGCCGTTCTGGCAGCACGTCGTGATCATGTCGATGCTCTATGGCGCGATGGGCGTCGCCTGGAACATCCTGGGCGGCCTCGCCGGACAGGTGTCGTTCGGCCATGCGCTGTACTTCGGCGTCGGTGCCTACACCGCCGCCTATTGCTACAAGTTCCTCGGGCTCGTCCCGCTCGTCTCGCTGCCGATCGCGCTTGCCGTCTCGACCGCGGCGGCGGTGCTCGTGGGACTGCCCACCTTCCGTCTACGCGGCCACTACTTCGTGCTCGCCTCCGTCTTCATCATGGAAGGGATCTACGTCGTAGTCTCCAACTGGGATCGCTTCGGCGCCGCGATCGGGCTCGAATACCCGATCTACAAGGCGCGGGGCTTCGCCGACGCGCTGTGGCACGGACAGTTCCCGGACAAGCTCCCGTACTACTACTTCGCGCTCGGGCTCCTCGTGCTGGCGCTCGTCGCGTTCCGCGTGATCCAGCGCTCGCCGCTCGGGATGTTCCTGGTCGCGATCCGCGAGGAGCAGGACGCCGCGCAGAGTCTCGGCGTGAACGTCGCGCGCTGCAAGCTGGTCGCGCTCATCGCTTCGGCCGCGATCACCACGCTGTGCGGGACCTTCTACGCGCAGTACGTGCTCTACGTGGAGCCGGCGTCGACGATGTCGCTGCTGATCTCGCTCGAGATCTGCTTCGTCGCGATCTTCGGCGGGATCGGCACGCTGTGGGGGCCGGTGCTCGGTGCGTTCGTGATCATCCCGCTCACCGAGCTGCTGCGCGCCTATCTCTCGGGACGGATAGTGCTCGACATGTCTGGGCTCGCGGGTGGCGGCATCGGCGCATGGGCCGAGTACTACGCCCGCGGCGGGGGCGGCAACCTCGACATCCTCGCCTATGGCCTGGTGATCATCCTGATCGCGCGCTACCGGCCGGCCGGGGTGCTCGGGTTCTTCCGGCGGATCGACTGACGATGACCGACACCTTGCTCGCGGTGAACGGCCTTACCAAGCGCTTCGGCGGCGTGTACGCGAATCGCGACGTCTCGTTCGAGGTCGGCCGGGGGGAGATCGTCGGCCTGATCGGGCCGAATGGCGCGGGCAAGACGACGCTCTTCAACCTCATTACCGGCTTCATCCGGCCGGACGCCGGAGCGGTGCGCTTCGCCGCTGCCGACGTGACCGGCCTGCGGCCCGATCGGCTCTGCCACCTCGGCGTCGCCCGCACGTTCCAGATCCTGAAGCCGTTCCCGCGCCTCACGGTGGAAGAGAACGTGATGATCGGCGCGCTTACGCGCGGCGGCGGCATCGCGCGCGCGCGGGACACAGCGCGCCGGTGCCTCGCGCTTGTCGGCCTCGATCACAAGGGCGACGTGCTCGCCCGCGGGCTCTCCACCGGGCAGCGCAAGCGGCTCGAGATGGCGCGGGCGCTCGCCACCGGTCCGCAGCTGCTCCTGCTCGACGAGATCACGGGCGGCGTCGACCAGCCGAGCATTCCCGGCCTGATCGCCCTCGTCGCGCGGCTGCGCGAGGAGGGCGTCACGCTGCTCGTGATCGAGCACAACATGCGGGTGATCATGGGGCTCGCCGACCGGGTAGTGTTCCTGCATCTCGGCGAAAAACTCGCCGAGGGGACGCCGCAGGCGATCGCCACGCACCCGGACGTGGTCGCGCTCTACCTGGGACGGCAGGATGCCGGGCACTGAGCCGCTGCTCCGAATCGACCGGCTCGAGGTCGTCTACGGCGACTTCCAGGTGCTATGGGGCGTCTCGCTCGAGGTCCGCGAACGCGAGGTCGTGTGCCTGCTCGGCCCGAACGGCGCCGGCAAGAGCACGATCATGAACGCCGTCACCGCGCTCGTCCCGCGCAGCGCGGGCCGGGTGACCTTCCGCGGCGACGATCTGTCGGGCGTGCCCACGCACGCAATCGTGGCCCGCGGGCTCGGCCACGTGCTCGAGCGCAGGCGGCTGTTTCCCACGCTCACGGTGCGGCAGAACCTGCTGCTCGGGGGCTACAGCCCGGCTGCGCGCGAGCATCGCGCCGAGTCGCTGGCATGGGTCGAGAGCCTGTTCCCGCTGCTCGTCGAGCGCAAGGACCAGCTTGCCGGCACGATGTCGGGCGGCCAGCAGCAGATGGTCGCCATCGCGCGCGGCCTGATGGCGCGGCCCCGTCTGCTGATGATCGACGAGCCGTTCCTCGGGCTCGCACCCAAGGTGATCGACGAGATCCTCGCGATCGTGGCCCGCATCAATCGCGAAGGCGTGGCGGTGCTGTTCACCGAGCAGAACGTGCAGCTCGCGCTGTCGGTCTCGAATCGCGGCTATCTGCTCGAGAGCGGCCGCATCGCGCTCGAGGGGTCCGGCCGCGAGATGCTCGAGCACCAGACCGTGCGGCAGGTCTACCTCGGCCTATGAAGCTCAGGCGCGGGCGCCGCTCGCACGAGACCCAGCGCGAATGGGTCTACGAACAGCTGAAGCACATGCTGATGTCGGGCGCCTTTGCGCCGGGGCAGAAGCTCACCCTCGCGCGCATCGCCGCCGACCTCGGGGTCAGCATGATGCCGGTGCGGGAGGCGCTCCGTCGCCTCGATGCCGAGCGTGCGCTCACGATGCGCCCGAACCGCTCGGTGACCGTGCCGCGCCTCTCGCGGGCGGAGACGCTGTCGATCCGCGGCATCCGGCAGATGCTCGAGGGCCATGCCGCGGCCACTGCCGCGAACCTCATCACTGCGGCCGAAGTGGAGCGCCTGGCGGCGCTGCAGGCCGACCTGGCGGCGGCGCGGGGGCGCGGGGACCCGAAACGCATCCTCGCCCTGAACGAGGAATTCCACTTCCTGGT
This sequence comes from uncultured beta proteobacterium, assembly GCA_963762785.1. Lineage (GTDB taxonomy): Bacteria > Pseudomonadota > Gammaproteobacteria > Burkholderiales > SG8-39 > DATEDA01. Next base: position 2,754 of record CAVXND010000051.1, on the reverse strand, counting down.
CTACAACGCCGCCTGCATTCCGGTGCTCGTCGACGTGATCTCGACGCTCTGGCTCCACTCCGCGCCCACGCTCGGATTCTTCTTCCGCAGTGCGCGCGGGCTGCGCGATTACTCCGCGACGCAGATCCGGAACAACCTGGCGCTGGTCGCCAGCCTGAAGCACCGGGATGCCGAGGGCGCGCGCCGCGCGATCGAGGCGGAGATCGTCGAGGGCAGCCGGCTCCTCGACCGCCTGATGCGCGAGGCGAAGTGGGACGAGACGGCAGTGGCGCCGCGGCCGCGGCGCACCGGCGCCCGGAGCGCGGCCCGGAAGTAGTCGCGCCTGCGCATATTGCGCCGCCGCGATAAATTTGATCAAATCTGTCGGGACAGGCCTGACAGGGCAAGGGAGCGGGCACGCAATGCTGCGCGTTGGCGCCGACATCGGCGGGACCTTCACCGACATCGTCTTCCTCGGACCGGACGGGACCGTTCGCGCAACGAAGCTCCTGTCGACGCCCGACGACTACGGCCGCGCGATCCTCGACGGCCTGCAGAGCGAGCGTGCGCGCGGCGGGGATGCGGCGATCGACGAGATCGTCCATGGCACGACGGTCGCGACCAATGCGATCCTCGAGCAGAAGGGCGCCAAGGTCGGGCTCCTCACCACCAAGGGCTTCCGCGACGTGCTCGAGATCCGGCGCGTGCGGCTGCCGGTGCTCTACGACATCACGTGGCGCAAGCCCGAGCCGCTCGTCCGACGCGAGCGCCGGCTCGAGGTCGACGAGCGCGTCGGCCCGGGCGGCGAGGTGCGGCAGCCGCTCGACCGGGCAGGCGCCCGCGACGCGATCGAGCGGCTGAAGGCGCTCGGCTGCGAGTCGGTGGCGGTCTGCTTCCTCCACAGCTACGCCAACGCCGAGCACGAGCTCGCGGTGGCCGAGCTCCTCGACGGCGAGTTCCCGTTCGTCTCGCTGTCGTGCCGCGTCCTGCCCGAGCTGAAGGAATACGAGCGCACCGCCACCACCGTCGTCGACGCGTACGTGAAGCCGGTGGTGAGCCGCTACCTGGACAACCTGCGCACCAACCTGGATGCCGCGGGCGTGGCGGCACCGGTCCTCGTGATGCAGTCGGGCGGCGGCATCTTCTCCGACCGCGCGGCGGCGGCAAGCCCGGTGCGGATCATCGAGAGCGGTCCGGCGGCAGGCGTGATCGCCGCGGCGGCGGTTGGGCGCGTCGCCGGGCTCGACAACCTGATCACGTTCGACATGGGCGGCACCACCGCGAAGGCGTCGATCATCGAGCGCGGCGCGATTGCCCTGTCGGCGGAGTACGAGGTGGGCGGGGGCCTCAACCAGGGCAGCCGGCTCATCAAGGGCGGCGGCCACCTGATCCGCATCCCCGCGATCGACGTGGCGGAGGTCGGCGCCGGCGGCGGCTCCCTCGCCTGGATCGATCCCGGCGGCGTGCTCCGCGTCGGCCCGGAGAGCGCGGGCGCCGTGCCCGGCCCCGCCTGCTACGGTCGCGGCGGCGAGCGTCCTACGGTCACGGACGCCAACCTCGTCCTCGGCTATCTGAACCCCGGCTATCTCGTCGGCGGCGAGCTGCGGCTCGACGCGGCGCGCGCCGAGCGGGCGCTCCGGGAGCACGTCGCCGAGCCGCTCGGGCTTTCGCTCCTCGACGCCGCGGAAGGCATCCACCGGATCGCGAACGCGGCCATGCAGCGCGCGATCCGGTCGGTCTCGATCGAGCGCGGCCGCGATCCGCGCGACTTCACGCTCGTCGCGTTCGGCGGCAGCGGCCCGGTGCACGCCGCCGGGCTTGCCGAAGCGCTCGACATCGGTCGCATCCTGATCCCGCCGCATCCGGGGCTCTTCAGCGCCATCGGGCTCCTCGTCGCGGACGTCCAGCAGCTCTACACGCGTTCGCTGCTGCGCGAGCTCGGCAAGGCCGACCTCGCCGCAGCGGAGACGATCCTGCGCGAAATGGAAGCGCGCGCGGTGCACGACCTCGGGACGGAGGGGTTCGGCGCCCGCGACGTGAAGCTCGAGCGCTTCGCGGACCTGCGGTATCGCAAGCAGATCTCCGAGCTGCTGCTGCCGCTCCCCGAGCGCGCCCTCGAACCGGGCGACCGCGAACGGCTGGCCGAGGCGTTCCATCGCGAGCACGAAGCGACCTACGGTTACGCGATGCGCGACGAACGGATCGAGATCGTCTCGCTCAAGCTCCGGGCGCGCGGCGTGCGCGCGACCGTCCCGCCGGCCTGGGACCGCATGGGCCGCGGCAGCGCCGCGGCGGGCGAGCGGATCGCGCACTTCGGTCGCGAGCACGGAGCGCTCACGGCGCGGGTGCTCGGGCGCGCGGCGCTCGACGACCGGCCGCTCGCCGGCCCGCTGGTCATCGAAGAGTACGACTCGACGACCGTCGTGCCCCCGGGCTGGACCGCCCGCGCGGGCGCGCACGGCTTCGTCCACCTGGAGCAACAGTCATGAAACGCGACGCGACCGTCGTGCCGGGGATCGACCCGGTCACGTTCGAAGTGCTGCGGATGGGCCTCGACACCATCGCCGACGAGATGGCCTACACCATCGTCCGCAGCGCGCGCTCGACGATGATCAAGGACTGCATGGACTACTCGGCGTCGCTCTGCACCGCGCACGGCGACCTGATCGCGCAGGCGGTGAACATCCCGGTCATGATGTGCTCGACGCCGGATGCGCTCCTGCCGACGATCCGCAAGCTCGGCCCCACGCTCGCGCCCGGCGACTGCATCATCCT
>CAVXND010000050.1:0-16583 GCA_963762785.1 uncultured beta proteobacterium | reverse complement strand
ACCCTCATCGTCGTAGTGGGATGGCTTGATGAGGAAAAGCTCGAATACTCTCGACTTGCTGCTCTGTGCAGTTTGAACCACGAACCTCCCTGCGCCCGGACCGGGGCGGGCGGACCAGACGGCCCGCTAGGGGCCGAGTTTACGGCAGTTCGACCATCCTCGACGTCACTGATCGTCCGCGGTCGACTGCGACAGGACGTAGCCGGCGACGGTGCCGAGCAGCGCCGCGAGCACTTCGGTGCGGAAATCGGTCACGACCGCGAGGACGACCAGCGTCGGCAGGAAGATCACGAGCCCGAGCGCGCGGAGGGTGTTCGGCCCGAACCCCTGGTTCTTGGCCTTCATCCGCGCGTCGATGCGATTGATGCCGTAAAGCGCGATCAGCAGGGCGCCGGCTACGGCGACGATCTTGAGAATGTCCATCGGTTCCATGATTCCCCCTTCGGTCTCTCGCTCCCGGCCTTTTCACCTTCGGCCTTCTCGCGCGGCGGAAGCGCGTCCTCGCGCCCCGCCCTATCCCACCGAAAGACCGCCGGCGTTGAGCATCGCCGCAGGCGACGCTCCAACGGCGGCAGTTATTCCGTCATGCCCGCAGGGCGTGACGGAATCCCTATTTGTAGAGCACCTGCGGCAGCCACAACCCGATCTCCGGGAAGACGTACAGCAGCACGAGCGCAATCAGCTGTATCCCCATGAACGGCATCATCCCCGAGAAGATCTGGTTGAGCGTGACGTGCGGCGGCGAGACGCCCTTGAGGTAGAACGCCGCCATCGCCACCGGCGGCGACAGGAACGCGGTCTGCAGGTTGAGCGCCACCAGCAGACCGAAGAAGAGCGGGTCGATGTTGAAATGCGCGAGCAGCGGGATGAAGATCGGCATGAAGATGACGATGATCTCGGTCCACTCGAGCGGCCAGCCGAGGATGAAGATGATGAACTGGGCGAGGATCATGAACTGCAGCGGCGTGAGGTCCATCGACAGCACCCAGCTGTTGATGACCTCCTGCCCCCCGAGCAGCGCGAACGCCGCCGAGAAGATCGACGAGCCGACGAAGAGCCAGCACACCATCGCGCTGGTTTTCGCGGTGAGGAACGACGACTCCTTCACGATCGACCCGAGCTCCTTCAGCGTGGTCGCGATGGCGCTCCCGGATGCCCCGCCTGCCCCGCGCAACTGCGCGGTGAAGCGGTACGCCGCCGCCAGGATGAACCCGCCAAACGCGCCCACCGCGGCCGCTTCGGTCGGCGTCGCCAGCCCGAACACGATCGAGCCGAGCACCGCGATGATCAGGATCGCGAGCGGGAAGAACGAGGCGAGCAGGTACTTGAAGACCTCGAGCCGCTCCCAGCTCCAGAAAGAGTAGAGGCCGACGAGCGCCGCAGCGCCGATCGCGAGCACGATCCAGTACCAGGTCGGCACCGGGCGCCGCTCGGGCTCCGCCGGCGTCTCGGCCGGTGTCGCCGCCGCGGTCGGCGCCGGCGGCTTCGCCTCTTCCGCCTTCGGCGCCTCCGCGCCCGCCGGCTGCGCACCTTCCTTCGCCTCCTCGGCCGGGGGCTCCGCGAGTCCCGTTCCGCTCTCTGCCGGCTGACCGATGAGGCCCGTCGACTCCTCCTTGACGTCCGCCGCGATCGCACCGCCGGCCTCGACGAGACCGGCGGTGCTCGCCTCGATCACCGGCGCGGTCGCCATCTGGAGCATGAAGGCCAGCAGCGCGACGATGACGAGCGCCGGCAGCAGGCTGATGATGAACTGGCTGACGACGGTGCCCCGGCCGGCGCCCGCGGCGCCGCCGAGCGCACGGGTGAGCCCCGTCATCGCGTTGCGCCCGTGACTCGCCAGGGATTGCGCGAGCGGCGGCAGCGGCACCGCCCGCTCGCTCTCGGGCAGCGGCGGCATCAGCGACGGCTTGAGCTTCGCGAGGATGATGACGTAGGCGAGATAGAGCGCCGCCAGCATGAAGCCGGGGAAGAACGCGCCGGCGTAGAGCTGGACTACGGAGACGCCGGCGGTCGCGCCGTAGACGATCAGCAGCACCGACGGCGGGATCAGGATGCCCAGACAGCCGCCGGCCGTGATCGCTCCGGCCGAGATCTTGATGTTGTAGCCCGCGCGCAGCATCGCCGGAAACGCGAGCAGGCCCATCAGCGTCACCACTGCGCCCACGATGCCGGTCGCCGTGGCGAAGATGGCGCAGGTGATGATCGTCGCGACCGCGAGCGAGCCGGGCACGCGCGCCATCGCGAGATGCAGGCTCTTGAAGAGACGGTCGATCAGCGCCGCCCGCTCGACGAGGTAGCCCATGAACACGAACAGCGGGATCGCGATCAGCACGTCGTTCGACATCACGGCGTAGGCGCGCTGCACCATCAGGTCGAGCACCTGTCGGACGGCGAGATCCGGGTTCACGCTCCGGTAGGCGAGCCACGCGAAGAACACGCCCATTCCCATCAGCGTGAACGCGGTCGGGAACCCGAGCATGATCGCCACGACGATCAGTGCGAGCATGAGGAGGCCGAGGTATCCGTTGGTGAGGTGGCCCCAGGGCGTGAAGATCACGACCGTGGCCAGGATCACCCCCATCAGCACGAAGCCGAACCAGAGCTCCTTGCGGATCTTCACTTGCGCGCTTCCTCCTGCACCACCAGCTTGTCGAGCGCCTGGATGTCCTCGTCCTTGACGTGAACCATCTCCTTCAGCTTGTCGACGTCGACCTCTTCGACGTCCTCCTCGCGCGAGGGCCAGTAACCCTGCCTGATGCAGATCGCGCAGCGGATGATCTCGACGATCCCCTGCAGGAGGAGGATCGCGCCGGCGACCGGGATCACCGTCTTGAACGGATAGATCGGCGGGCCGTCGGCGGTGATGTTCGAATGCTCGTTGATCGCCCAGGACTCGGCCGCGTAGAAGTAGCCGGCGTACGTCAGCGCGAACACCCCGGGGATGAAGAACACGATGTAGAGCGTGAGGTCGATCGTCGCCTGGGTGCGGGGCTCGAAGAAGCCGTACAGCACGTCGCCGCGCACGTGGCCGTTCTTCGCCAGCGTGTAGGCGCCGGCCATCATGAACATCGTGCCGTAGAGCATGATCATCGCGTCGAACGCCCACGCGTGGGGGGCATCGAGCGCGTAGCGGGAGAACACCTCCCACGAGATGAGCAGCGTGAGGCCGACGATGAGGAACGAGAAAGCGTGCCCCACCAAGGTGCTCAGCTTGTCGACGAAGAGCAGGATCTTCTGCATCGCTCTCGAAGTCTATGTCCGGGCGGCTTGCATCGGTCTGACGTCGCCCCCGGAAAAAAAGACACCATCCGGGAGCGCCGGATGGTGTCTGGTGCGTATGCCGCCTCGTCAGGCCTTCTTGGCGGCGCCCGGCTTCTGGCCGAAGTAGTGGTTGTAGGCCATGCGACGGCTCACGTTGGTGTCGAGATCCCAGCGCACCGCGCGCTCGGCGAACGCCTTCTGCGACGCCTCGATCTCCTGGAACAGCGCGTTGTCGGCGCGCTTCTTCGCCGCCGCGTCGTACACGGTCGAGCTGCGTCTGCAGCACGGCGTCCGGGGTCTTGTAGAAGCGCACCTTGTCCTTGGTCTGCAGCTCGATGTAGTCCTTCGAGTAGCGGTCGATCGCCTTCCAGGACATGTCCTGCGACGACGGCCTCGACCGCGTCCTCGATGATCGCCTTCATCTTCGCCGGCAGTGCGTCGTACTTCGTCTTGTTGAACATGATCTCGAACTGCTCGGCGTTCTGGTGGTAGCTCTGGAGCATGCACACCTTGGAGACGTCGGCGAACCCGAGGATGCGGTCGGAGGTGGCGTTGTTGAACTCCGCCGCGTCGAGCAGCCCGCGGTCCATCGCCGGCACGATCTCGCCGCCGGGCAGCGCGTTCACCGCCGCGCCGAGGCCGGTGAACACGTCGATCGAGATCCCGACGGTGCGGAACTTCAGGCCCTTGAAGTCCTCGTTCTTGGTGATCGGCTTCTTGAACCAGCCGAGCGGCTGGGTGGGCATCGGGCCGTAGGGGAACGAAACGACGTTGGCGTTGATCGAGGCGTAGAGCTTGTTGAGCAGCTCCTTGCCGCCGCCGTACTTGTGCCACGCGAGCAGCATGTTCGCGTCCATGCCGAACGCCGGGCCCGAGCCCCACAGCGCGAGCGCGTTCTGCTTGCCGTAGTGGTAGACGAGCACGCCGTGGCCGCCGTCGAGCGTGCCCTTCGACACCGCGTCGAGCAGGCCGAAGGCCGGTACGACCGCGCCCGCCGGCAGCACCTCGATCTTGAGGTCGCCGCCGGTCATGTCGTTCACCTTCTTCGCGAAGTCGTTCGCGTACTCGTGGAAGATGTCCTTCGCCGGCCAGGTCGATCTGCCAGCGCATGCTGATCGGGCCCTGGGCCTTGACCACTGCCGGGAACCCGAGGGTGGCCGCGCCTGCGGTCGCGGCAGCGCCGGCGCAGGAACCGGCGTCGGGTGGTCGCGGCGGTGCTTCTTCACCTGCTGCTTGCTCATGGAAATGCTCCTTCGGTAGTAGATGTTTTCGAATGTCGCCGGAACGCTGCCGCGTACGATGCGCAACAGCCTGGGTGGGTCGGATATTCCGCGGGCTGGTGCTGCGGCGCGGGATGCCTCACCCCCCGACGATGAAGCTCGGGAATGGTAGTCCCGAAGCCCCAGGGCGGCAAGCGAAACGGGGCTATTTTCCGGGTGCCGGAATGGTCACTGCCGGCGGCGCGGCACCGGGTGCGGACGCGCGCTTCGGGGACGGATGCCAGCCGGTCAGCGCGAGCATCACCGCGAAGCCGACGACGTACGCGACCGTGACGTGCCAGCCGTGCTGCAACCACCGGCCCACCGACTTCGCCTCGGCGTACATGTTCGAGATCGCCACTCCGGCCGAGGAGCCGAACCAGATCATCGAGCCGCCGAAGCCCACCGTGTAGGCGAGCATTCCCCAGTCGTAGCCGTCCTGCTTGAGCGCGAGCGCGGTAAGCGGGATGTTGTCGAACACCGCCGAGACGAATCCGAGCGTGAACGCCGTCTGCCAGGACGCGGGCGGCAGCTTCTCGACCGGCATCAGCGATGCGCAGGTCACCAGGGCGAGCAGGAACACCGTGCCCTTCACCGCGCCCGGGATGAGACTCCAGTCGGGCTTCCGCAGCGGGACGACACGAGGATCGCGGCCCAGACCGCGAGGCCGATCACCGGGATGCGGTCGGCGAGATGCGGTGCCTTCAGGTTCAGCGTCACGTTCGCGGCGATCGCAGCGAGAAGGATGAAGGCGACGATTCCGACCCGCGCCCAGTCGACGTGCGTGCCGGGCGGGGTCTCCTTCATGATCGGCGAGTGCTTGTGCTGCTGCAAGCGCCGCCGGGATGCCGCAGACGACGAGCGCCACGACGGCCGCCGCGTATGCGTCGAGCACGGCGAGCGGGCTCACGCCGTCGAGCCACATCATCGTCGTCGTGGTGTCGCCCACCACGCTCCCCGAGCCGCCGGCGTTGGAGCACGCGACGATTGCCGCGAGGTAGCCGATGTGCACCTTGCCCCGGAAGACCGTATGCGCCATCGCGCCGCCGATCAGCGCCGCCGCGATGTTGTCGAGGAAGGCGGACAGCACGAACACCATGACGAGCAGGATGAACGCGCCCTTCCAGTCGTCGGGCAGGTACTTCGGCAGCACCTTCGGCACCTCGCTGTCCTCGAAGTGCTTCGAGAGCAGCGCGAACCCCACCAGCAGGCCGAGCAGGTTGGTGAGGATCACCCACTCGTGTCCCATGTGCGCGGCGAGGCCGCCGAGACCCGGTCCGGTCTTGAAGCCGGTGAAGACGAGCTTGTAGAGCACGATGACCGCGAGACCGGTCAGCGCGACCTGCAGCGTATGGTGGTGAAAGAGCGCGACACCGGCGAGCGTCAGGCCGAAGAGCACGAAGTCGAACGGCACCCCGAGCGCGGCGGCGATCCCCGCTACCAGGATCGCGCCGGCGAAGAGCCCCTTCTCGTGCGCGACGAAGCGCGCGAAAACCTTGAGCGGCGACGGCATGCGTTGATCCCCCTCCCCGTTGGTGCCGCTTTGGCGGCGCGGCGATTATACGTGCGGGGTTCCCGTAGAATCCCGCGCGCCGTGATCGCACCCGAATTCGCGCTGCCGCTCGTGATCGGTTTGCCGCTCGTCGCCGGCACGGCGCTCGCCGTCGTCGCCGGACGGCGCTCGGGCGACCGCGGCCGCCTGGGCGCTCGCCGCGGTGACGGCCGCGGCCCTCGCGCTCGTGCTGCTCGCGCTGCCCGGCGTCCTCGCGGGCGAAGCGCCGGCAGCGCTCTGGCAGTGGGTGCCCGAGCTCGGACTGAACGTCTCGCTCCGGCTCGACGGGCTCGCGGCGCTGTTCGCGATCCTGATCCTCGCGATCGGGCTGCTCGTCATTCTCTACGCCCGCTACTACCTGAGCGAGGCCGACCCGCCGGGGCGGTTCTACGGCCAGCTCGCGCTCTTCATGGCGGCGATGCTCGGCGTCGCGCTCGCCGACAACCTGCTGCTCCTCGCGGTGTTCTGGGAGCTGACGAGCGTCGCCTCGTTCCTGCTGATCGGCTACTGGCACGCCCGGGCCGACGCGCGCCAGGGCGCGCGCATGGCGCTCGCGGTCACCGCCACCGGCGGCCTCGCGATGCTGGCCGGGTTCGTCCTGATCGGCCAGATCGCGGGCACCTACGAGATCTCCGCGCTCGCCGGCCTGCACGACCGGATCGTCGCCGACCCGCGCTACCCCGTCGCGCTCGTGCTCGTGCTGCTCGGCGCGTTCACGAAGAGCGCGCAGTTCCCGTTCCACTTCTGGCTGCCCGAGGCGATGGCCGCGCCGACGCCGGTATCGGCGTACCTCCACTCGGCGACGATGGTGAAGGCGGGCGTGTTCCTGCTCGCCCGCCTCTACCCGGTGCTCGGCGGAACGCGAGCTCTTCGTGTACATCGTCGCCACCGTCGGGCTGGTCACGTTCGTGTTCGGCGCGTACGTCGCGGTGTTCAAGCACGACCTGAAGGGGCTGCTCGCCTACTCCACCATCAGCCACCTCGGCCTGATCACGTTCCTGATCGGGCTCGACTCGCCGCTGTCGGCCGTCGCGGCGGTGTTCCACATCGTCAACCACGCGACCTTCAAGGCGTCGCTCTTCATGACCGCCGGGATCATCGACCACGAGTGCGGCACGCGCGACATGCGGCGCATCAACGGCCTGTGGAAGTACATGCCGTACACCGCGACGCTGGCCATCGTCGCGGCGGCGGCGATGGCCGGCGTGCCGCTGCTGAACGGCTTCCTGTCGAAGGAGATGTTCTTCGCCGAGGCGCTCGATCTTCGCGGCTTCGGGCTCCTCGGCGCGCTCGCGCCGGGCGTCGTGCTCGCGGGCGGCGCGTTCGGCGTGGCGTACTCGGCCCGGTTCATCCACGACGTCTTCTTCAACGGCGAGCCGCGCGACCTCCCGCGGACGCCGCACGAGCCGCCGCGATTCATGAAGGTGCCGGTCGAGATCCTCGCGGTGGTCTGCCTGGCGGTCGGCGTGCTGCCGGCGCTGACGGTGGCGCCGCTCGTCGACGCGGCGGCGCGGTCGGTCCTCGGCGGCGCGCTGCCCGAGTACTCCCTCGCCATCTGGCACGGCTTCACCGCGCCGCTCGCGCTCAGCGTGCTCGCCTCCGCCGGCGGTGCGGCGATGTACTGGGCGCTCCAGCGCAAGTACAACCTCCACCTCCACGCGCCGTCGGGCTGGACCGCGCGGCTCGCATTCCAGCGGCTGATGGACGCGGCGCTCGCCGCCGCCGCGCGCGTCACGCAAGCGCTCGAGAACGGTTCGCTGCAGCGCTCGCTCGTGTGCCTGTTCGCGGTCGCGCTGGTGCTCGGCGCGACGCCGCTTCTCGGGAGCGGCATCGCCGCCGGCGGCCGCGCGCTCGCCCCGCTGACACCGCTCGGAATCGTCGCGGCGATCGTGCTCGCCGGGGCGGCGCTCGGGTGCGCCATCTTCCATCGCCACCGCCTGGTCGCCGTCGTGCTCGTCGGCGTGGTGGGCCTCGTGGTGTCGGCGGCGTTCCTGCAGTTCTCCGCGCCCGACCTCGCGCTGACGCAGCTCGCCGTCGAGGTGGTCACGACCGTGCTGCTGCTCCTCGCGCTGGCGGCGCTGCCGCGAACCGGCCCGGACGAATCGTCGCCGCTGCGCCGCTCGCGCGACGGGCTCCTCGCCGCGGGATTCGGGCTGGGGACGGGCTTCGTCGCGCTGGCGGTAATGACGCGTCCGCTCGAGACGATCTCCTGGTACTTCGTCGAGAACAGCATGCCGCTCGGCGGCGGCGCGAACATCGTCAACGTCATCCTCGTCGACTTCCGCGGCTACGACACCTTCGGCGAGCTCACCGTGCTCGTGCTCGCGGCGCTCGGCGTCGCCGCGCTCGCGACCGCCTCGCGCCCGGCACGACCGGCGGGGGTGCCGCTGCTGCTCGCGGTCGCCGCGCGCTGGCTGCTGCCGCTCGCGCTCCTCATGTCGATCTACCTGCTCGTGCGCGGGCACAACGCCCCGGGCGGGGGGTTCGTGGCCGGGCTCGTGACCGCCGCGGCGCTGCTCCTCCAGTACATGGCGGGCCACGGACCGCGGCTCCGGGTGCGGCTCGCCTACGTGCGCACCGCCGCGGCCGGCCTGCTGGTCGCCGGCGCGACCGGCGTCGGCGCCTGGTTCTTCGGCAAGCCGTTCCTCACCAGCGCCCACGGCGAGCCGGTGCTGCCGGTGATCGGCCGGCTGCCGCTCGGCTCGGCGATGGCCTTCGACCTCGGCGTCTATCTCGCCGTCGTGGGGGCGACGATGCTGATCCTGGTGGCGGAAGCGCGACACCGCACGGAGCTGACATGGAATTCCTCGTCGCCGGAGCGATCGCCGTCCTCACCGCCTGCGGCGTCTACCTGAGCCTGCGCGGGCGCACTTTCCCGGTGGTGCTGGGCCTCGGCCTCCTCTCGTACGCGGTCAACCTCTTCATCGTGGCGATGGGCCGCCTCCAGGCGGGCCTGCCGCCGCTCGTCACCGAGGGTGCCGACGGCTACGCCGATCCGCTGCCGCAGGCGCTCGTGCTGACGGCGATCGTGATCGGCTTCGCCGCCACCGGGCTCATCATCGCGGTGGCGCTCGCCCTGCGCGCGACGACCGGGACGGACCACGTCGACGGCGAGGAACCGAAGCGAGTGAACCACGCCCTCGATCGTCCCGGTGCTGCTCCCGGCGGCTTGCGCGGTCCTCATGCTGCTCGCCGGCGACCGGCGGGTCCGGCTGCAGCGCGCGGCTGCGCTCCTCGCGTGCCTCGGGCTCGCGGTCGTCGCCTTCGGCGCGCTCGGCCACACCGCGGCCGGGGCGATCACCGTGTACCGCGCTCGGCGACTGGCCGGCGCCGTTCGGCATCGTGCTGGTGCTCGACCGGCTCGCTGCGCTGATGCTGGGGCTCACCGCGGTCGTGGCGCTCGCCGCGCTCGTCGCCGCGATGACCGGCCCCGAGCCCTGGGATCGTCGCGGCCGGTTCTTCCACGCGCTCTTCCAGTTCCAGCTGATGGGCCTGAACGGTGCGTTCCTGACCGGCGACCTCTTCAACCTGTTCGTGTTCTTCGAGGTGCTGCTCGTCGCGTCGTACTGCCTGCTGCTGCACGGCCGCGGCCCGGAGCGGTTGCGCGCCGGCTTCCACTACGTCGCGGTGAACCTGGCCGCCTCGGCGCTGTTCCTCCTCGCGATCGCCGCGCTCTACGCGGTGACCGGGACGCTGAACCTCGCCGATCTCGCGCTCGCGGTGCCGCGCCTCGGGTCCGCCGACGTGCCGATCGCCCGCGCGGCGGCGCTGGTGCTGCTCGTCGTCTTCGCGGTGAAGGCCGCGGTGTTCCCGCTGTATCTCTGGCTGCCGCGCGCCTACGCCGCCGCGGGCCCGCCGGTCGCGGCGCTGTTCGCGATCATGACCAAGGTCGGCGTCTACGCGATCGTGCGGGTGCACGGCCTCGTGTTCGGCCCGGACGCGGGCGGCGCCGCCCTCATCGCCGGCCCGTGGCTGCTCGCCGGCGCGGTCGCGACCGTCGCGCTCGGCGCGGTCGGCGCATTCGCGGCGACGGGCCTCGCGCCCATGGCCGCCTACCTCACGGTCGCGTCGGTCGGAACGCTGCTCGTCGGCGTCGCCGTGTCCTCGACGGCGAGCCTCGGGGCCGCGCTCTACTACGCCCTTCACTCCACGCTCGCGCTGGCGGCGCTGTTCCTGCTCGTCGAGCGGATCGCCGCGCAGCGCGGCGGCGACGGCTTCATCCCCCGCCCGCCGGTCGCGCAGCCGGCGCTGCTCGGGACCGCGCTCGGCGTCGCCGCCGTCTCGATCGCCGGGCTGCCACCGCTCTCCGGGTTCGTCGGCAAGCTCGCGCTCCTCCAGGCGACCGCCGATCTGCCGGCGACGCCGGTGCTCTGGACAGTGCTCCTCGGCGCGGGCCTGGCCGCGACGATCGCGCTCGCGCGCGCGGGGAGCGCGCTCTTCTGGAAGACGGCGGCGGCCGGTGCGCCGGCGGCGCGCGCATCCTTCGCGTCGCTCGCGCCGACGGCGGCCCTGCTCGCCGGCGGCATCGCACTGGCGGTGTTCGCCGCACCGGTCACGCGCTATACCGACGCGACCGCACGACAGCTCGCGGACTGGCGTCTCTACGCGCCGGCGGTGCTGCGCGAGTCCGGCCCGCGGAGCGCCCGCCCCTTCCCGACCGAGGCGAAACCATGATGAAGCGCCTGCTCCCGCATCCGATCGCGTCGTGCATCATCGCCGCGGTCTGGCTCGCGTTCAACTCGAGCGTCGCGCCGGTCCACCTCGTCGCCGCCGCGGTGTTCGCGGTGGCGCTGCCGCTGGTGCTCGGCCACCTCCTCGACGACCCGGTCCACGTGCACAAGCCCGGGACCGCCGTGCGGCTCGCGGCCGTCGTCGTGTGGGACATCGTGGTCGCGAACCTCGCCGTCGCGCGCCGCGTGCTCGGCCCGACCGCGCGCCTGCGACCCGGGTTCGTCGCGGTGCCGCTCGACGCGACCACGCACCCGGACGCGGCCGCCCTGCTCGCGAGCATCATCGCGCTCACGCCGGGGACGGTGTCGACGGACGTCGACGAGGCGCGCACGCGGATCCTCGTCCACGTGCTCGATCTCGAGGATCCCGCGGCGCTCGTCGCCGAGATCAAGCGCCGCTACGAGCGCCCGCTCAACGAGATCTTCGGATGGTAGATCTCGCGCTGAACATCGCTTTCGTCGCGTTCGCCGCGGCGTTCGCGCTCGCCGCCGTCCGGCTCGCGCTCGGACCGAGCGTCCCCGACCGGATCCTCGCGCTCGACGCAATGTACGTGAACGTGGTCGCGATCACGATCCTGCTCGGGATCCGGTACAACACCCTGGCGTACTTCGAGGCGGCGCTGGTGATCGCGCTCTTCGGTTTCGTCGCCACCGTCGCGCTCGCCCGGTTCGCCGCGCGCGGCGACGTGATGGATCGATCGACAGAGGATCGCCGTGATAAGAGTCGCGATCGAGGGCCTCGTCTCCTTCCTGCTCGTCGCCGGCGGCGCATTCGCGCTCATCGGCGCGATCGGGCTCGTGCGGCTGCCCGACTTCCTCATGCGCCTGCACGCGCCGACCAAGGCGACCACGCTCGGCGTGGGCAGCGTGCTCGCCGCGTCGCTCCTCTACTTCCTCGGCAGCGGGCGGCCGGTGGTGCACGAGCTGCTCATCACGCTCTTCCTCTTCGTCACCGCCCCGGTCTCGGCGCTCGTGCTCGCGCAGGCGGCGCTCAAGCTCGGCCTGCCGTCGCGGGCGAAGGTGCCGGAGGAAAAGAAAACCGGGCCTGACGGCCCGGTTTCTCTGGGTCCCGGCTTGCGCCGGGATGACGCGCGGCGGCGATGACGCTGCTAACGCCGCGTCACTTCTTCGCCGCTGCAGGGGCCGCCGCGGCCGGCTTCGCCGTCTCGGGGAAGTAGTAGTTCGCCGCGAACGAGTACGGCGGGAACATGAAGCGCTTCGCCGGCACCACCTTCGCGGCGTACACCCGCTGCGACTCGAGCACCTTCTTGAAGAACGGGTTCTTCGCCGATTCCTCGGCCGCCATCTCGTCCCAGGTCTTGAGGAAGGCGATCAGGACCTCGGGCGGAGTGCGGAGGATCTGCGTGCCGTGCTTGGTGCGCATCTCCTCGATCGCGTCCGCGTTCTGCTTCTGCCACCTGATACCCCAGCGCACGAACGTGTCGAGCGTCGCCGCCCGCACCGTATCCTGCTGCTGCGGCGTGAAGCCCGCCCAGACCTCCGAGTTGATGATCAGCTCGAGCATCGAGTTGCTCTCGTGCATCCCCGGCGTGTAGTGGTACTTCCACACCTGCGGCAGGCCGAGGCGCAGGTCCTCGACGCCGCCCACCCACTCGGCGCAGTCGATCACGCCGCGCTGCGCGGCGGGCACGATCTCGCCGCCGGGCATGTTCACCGTCTGCATGCCCATGCGCTGGAAGATCTCGGCGACGATGCCGGTCTGGCGGCACTTCATGCCCTTGAAGTCGGCGAGGTTCTTGATCGGCCGCTTGAACCAGCCGAATGCCTGCGGGCTGGAACCGCCGATGGGGAACGCCACGATGTTGAGCTTCAGGACGTCGCGGTAGAACTCCCAGTACAGGTCAATGCCGCCGCCCTCGTACATCCACCCGAGGAAATCGAAGTGGTCCATGCCGAAAGGCCCGGCCGGCGTCGCCGAGAACAGCGTCGCGGCCTTGTTCTTGCCGACCCAGTAGTAGGCGACGCCGTGGCCGCCGTCGATCACCTTCTTCGATGCGGCGTCGAGGATCTCGAACGCCGGAACGACCTGCCCGGCGGCGAGTGCTTCGATCTTGATCTGCCCGCCGCTGAGCTTGTCCACGCGCTCGGTGAACATCCGCAAGTTGTCCTGCAGCGTCAGGCTCGCGGGCCAGGTCGACTGGAACTTGAGGTTCTTGACCGCCGGCTGTTGCGCCGCAACGCCGCCGGCGAGGAACGCCGCGGCGAGGCCCGCGACGGCGCACTTCAGGATCGGTTGTCGCATGGTCGTTCTCCTTGTGGATGGACGGACCGCGTGTGGACGCGCGGCTCCCCGCGCATGGTAGGAACGGCCCGCTGGCCCTGTCAATGAGCGCGCGTAAGGCCTAGAGCCGGCTCGTCCGGACGGTCGCGTCGGGTCGGCGGACGAGGTCGGGGAGGAGCTCGATGCCGAGGCCCGGTCCCCCCGGGGCGGTGATGAATCCCTGGTCGAGCGGCGGCAGGGCGGTGACGAGCTCCCGATACCAGTCGGAGTAGAAGGCCCGCACCACCTCCTGGACGAGCGCGTTGGGGCAGTTGAGCGCGAGATGCACCGAAGCGGTGAGCACGACCGGGCCGGTGCAATCGTGCGGTGCAATCGGGAGGTGATACGCCTCGGCCATCGTGGCGATCTTCTTCGCCTCCGAGATACCGCCGCACCAGGCGACGTCCAGCATCGCCACGCTCGTCGCCTGCCGCTCGAAGAGCTCCCGGAACGCCGAGCGCGTCCCGAGCGTCTCGCTCGCGGTCACGCGGACGTTCGTCCGGCGGCGGTAGTCGGCGAGCGCGTCGAGGTTCGTCATCTTGATCGGGTCCTCGAACCAGTACGGCCGGTACGGCGCGAGCGCCTGCGCGATCTCGATCGCGGTCGGCAGATCCCAGAGCGAGTGGAACTCGACGTGGATGTCCATGTCGTCGCCGACCGCCCGCCGGATCTTCTCGAACGGCGCGAGCGCCTTCTTCAGGTCCGCCGGCGAGATGCGCGTGCCGTTCGAGCTTTCCGCGTACTCGTCGAACGGCCAGATCTTCATGCCGGTATAGCCCTCGCCCTTCAGCGAGAGCGCCAGCTCGTCGGCGCGATGGAGGAAGGCGTCGAGGTCTTCGTAGGGCCGGTCGGCCGAACTGCCGCCCGCGGGCAGCCCCCAGTTCGCGGTCGTCTGCACCGGCTTCGCGCGGACGTACCTGTAGCCGGCGCAGGTGTTGTAGACACGGATCCGGTCGCGGCACTTGCCGCCGAGCAGCTGGTAGAGCGGTTGTCCGGATCGCCTTCCCGAAGAGATCCCAGAGCGCGATGTCGATCGCCGACGCCGCGCGCATCTCGGCGCCGACCGACTTGAAGCCGAGGTAGCCCTGCAGGAAGTTGCGGCTGTGGCGCTCGATCTCGAGCGGGTCCTTCCCGAGGAGGTAAGGCGCGCAGGTCTCGTGGATGTGCGCCTCGACCGGCGCGACCGCGTAGAACGTCTCGCCCAGGCCGACGAGCCCCTCGTCCGCGTGAACGCGCACCCAGAGCACGTTCGGAAACTCGCCGAGGCGGACCGTCTCGACTGCGGTGATCTTCATGGCCTGGCTTCGCTTCGCGGGTCGCGCGAGTTAAGCGGACGGCTTTTCGTCCGCTTCAACTCGCGCAGTTATTGCGTCACCGCCAGGCGACGCAATAACCCTATTTGGGCTTGTCGCCCTCCTTCTCGACGTCGTCGCGCTCCTTCGCGTCCGCGTCCGACTTCTCCTGCATGTTTTCCATCGTGTCCTGCTCGAGGCTCGGCGCGTCGTCGACGACTTTCTCCACCGGCGTCTCGCGCGCCACCTTCTGCAGATACTCGGGAAACGCGGTCGCGATCTGCGGGAAGATGATGATGAGCGTGATCGCGACGACCTGCAGGATCATGAACTGGAACATGCCCTTGTAGATCGTCGCGAGCGACCAGTCCTTCACGACCTGCTTGAGGTAGTACGCCGACATCGCCACCGGCGGCGACAGGAACGCCGTCTGCAGCGTCACCGCGACGAGCGCGCCGAACCAGACGAGATCGAACTTCAGCGCCGCGACGACCGGGTAGAAGATCGGCAGGAAGACGAGGATGATCGCGGGCCACTCGAACGGCCAGCCGAGCAGAAAGATCAGGATGATCACCATGACCAGCATCGCGATCGGCGGCAGCGGCAGCGCGACCAGCGTTTCGGTGATCCAGTTCGCCGTGCCGAGCCGCGCGAACACCGCGCCGAAGACGTTCGAGGTGGCGGCGAGCAGCAGCACCATGCTCGAGGTCGCCATCGTGCTCAGCAGCGCACGCTTCAGGCCCGCGAGCGTGGCTTTGCGGTAGGCGACCGCCAGGAGGAGCGCGCCGAACGCACCGATCCCCGAAGCTTCGGTCGGCGTCGCCCAGCCGGCGAGGATCGTGCCGAGCGTGGCGGTGATCAGGCCGATCAGCGGGAGGACGCCGACCATCACCTCCTTGAGCATCGTCGGGAGCGAGTGGACCCGCTCCTCTTTCGGCACCGGCGGGCCGAGCTTCGGGTTGATGAAGCTCCGGACCATCAGGTAGGAGATGTAGAGGCCGGCGAGCAGGAACCCCGGCCCGAACGCGGCCGCGTAGAGATCGGCCACCGAAACGCCGAGCACCGGCCCCATCACGATCAGCATCACCGACGGCGGGATGAGGATGCCGAGCGTGCCGCCGGCGGTGATCGTGCCCGCGGACAGCTGGGCGTCGTAGCCGGTCCTGACCATGATCGGCGCGGCCATGATGCCGAGCACGGTCACCGCCGCGCCGACGATGCCGGTCGCCATCGCAAACACGGTCGCGGTGAGGATCACGACCAGGAACAGCGCCCCGCGCACCGGCGCGAGCAGGAGCCGGAACGCGGTGAACAATCGCTCCATCAGCCCGGCCTGCTCGGTGATGAAGCCCATGAAGATGAAGAGCGGCACCGCGGCCAGCAGCTCCTCCTTCATCATGCCGATGATCTGGAAGTAGGCGAGGTCAAACACCGTATGCCCGCCCAGGCCGAAGTAGCCGAACGCGAGCGCGAGGAAGAGCAGCGTGAAGCTGATCGGGAAGCCGATGAAGATGGCGCCGATCATCACGATCAGCATCACCATGCCGAGAAGCGCGCCGCCGGTCATATTTCCACCTTCTCCTTGTGCTCGAGCTCGATGCCGGTGCGCGCAGCCCAGACGCTCTTGATCGTCTCGGAGACGCCCTGGATCAGCAGGAGCAGGCAGGTGAGCGGCACCACCATCTTGAATGGCCACAGGATCGGCCGCCACGGCGTCTGCTCGGACGTCTCGCCGATCTGGAACGCGTACCAGCCTTCGTTCCAGCTGATGAAGAAGAGCAGGATGAACGCCGGGAAGAAGAACACGAGGTACGCGATCGAGTCGATGATGCCCTTGGTCTTGACCGACCACCGCTCGAAGAAGAAGTCGGTCCGGATGTGCGCGCCCTTGTGCAGCGCGTACGCGCAGCCGAGCATGAACAGCGTCCCGTACAGCATGAACGTCACGTCGAACGACCAGATCGTCGGCGCGTTGAAGAAGTAGCGCGCGATGACCTCGTAGGTCACCGCGGCGACGAGCGGCATCGAGATCCAGGAGATCCACCCGCCCGTCGTATCGGTGAACTTGTCGATCGCCCGGACGACCCTGATGAGGGCTGGTGACGGCTCACGCATGAAGGGCCTCCCCGTGGATCCTGGCCTCGCCAAAAAACCGGCCCGCCGCTCGCGCGACGGGCCGGGGTGCGTTCAGGCGGGGGTGGAGCCCCC
>CAVXND010000049.1:0-9163 GCA_963762785.1 uncultured beta proteobacterium | reverse complement strand
GCGTTGGAGACGAGGTTGCGCAGGATGCGCTCGACCAGCACCGGGTCGCTGAAGAGATACACGGTCGTCGGCAGGATCCGCAGGCGCAGCCCGCGCTCGAACGCTTCGGGCTCGAAGTCCATGCGCAGGCGGTCGAGCATCGCCCCGAGCTCGAAGTGGGTCGGGTTCGCCTTGAGCACGCCCGAGTCGATCTTCGAGATGTCGAGCAGCTCGTTGAAGAGCCCCTCGAGCGCGTCGACCGACGCGTTGATGCTGTTCACGACGTGCAGCACCTCGGGGTCGCGCGCCTTCTCGGTGAGCGCCGCGGCGAAGAGCCCCATGGCGTGCAGCGGCTGGCGCAGGTCGTGGCCGGCGGCGGCGAAGAACTGGGTCTTGGAGCGGTTCGCGATCTCCGCGTCGTTCCGCGCGCGCTCGGCGGCTTCCTTGGCGCGCTCGAGCTCGATGTTCTGCGTCGCGAGCTTGCGCGCGAGCGCCTCGTTCTCGAACCGGTTGCGAAGGCTCGCGACCAGCACGCGGTTGTAGTTCCGGCCGAAGGTGAGCAGCGCGATCGTGGCGACGCCGACGATGAACGCGAGCGTGAGGTGGGCCGGCTCGCCTTCGATCACGTTGCGCACGACGATCGGCACCAGCGCCGGGAGCACGAACACGTAGAACGACGGGAGGTGCACGCCGATGAGCAGCACCGCCGCCGAGGTGACGGCGAAGATCAGCACGAACAGGAACGCCTGGTAGACCGGCGAGTCGGGGATGAAGAAGAGCAGCGTCGCGAGGCCCCACAGGCAGCCCGAGAGCAGCGACCCGAGCGCCCAGTAGTTCGCGGCGCGGTCGATGTCGGCGAGCTCGATGCCGGTGCGCCGCCAGCGGAGATACAGCCAGTAGCGCCAGCCCTGGTTCGCCGCCATGCAGGCGAACCAGCCGGCGATCGAGTTCGTCGGGGCGATGTCCCACATGACCACCGCGAGGAGCAGCGCCCCGACCATGGTGCCGCCGGTCGAGGTCGGGCAGCTGGCTGTACAGCAGGCGCACCTGCTGCAGGCGCACCTGGGCGTCGATCTCGTCGGTTTCGTGGCGCCCGAGGCGGCTTGGCCGTTCGAGCAGCTCGCTCAGCGACATCATGCTCTCGTCACCCCGGCTGCAGCGCGGCCACCGCGACGCGCGGCGCGAGACGGCTCACGTCCACCGGGACGAAGCCCCGCTGCGGCGCGATCCGCCCTTTCGGAAGATACACCGTCTGCGCGCCCAGCCACTGCCGCAGGACGTGCCCGCGCGCGTCGGTCACCGCCCAGGGCTCGAGAATCGCGTCGCGCTCGGCCTCGCTCGCGAAATCGTCCGCGCCGAAGGGCACCTGCGTCGCCTCGGGCGGCGGCTTCTCGGCGCCGCCGAGGTAGGTGCGGTCGGCCGGGCGCGGCCGCTCGACCACGAGCATCTCGAACAGGTCGAAGGCCGCCGGCACGAGGAATCCGCGCGGCAGGAACCGCGCGAGATCGTCGGCGAGCTTGCGGAGCCTCGTGCCGCGCGAATAGACGGCGCGATGCGTCCGGAGGTACGCGGCGACGAACGCCTCCGGCCGAGGCGTGGCGCGGCCGCGTCACCAGGGTGTAGCCGTTCAGGTCGCGCAGCAGCACGTTCGGCAGCAGCGTCGGCTCCGGCGTCTCCGCGAGGCGCTTGAAGTGCGGCGTGCCGGGGAAGGGCGTCTCGAAGCAGATGTAGGTCGGGACGTGCAGTCCGCACTCGTCGAGGTACTCGGGGATGCGGTCGATGTACTCGAGCGTGTCCATCGTCGGGCTCAGCATGAGCCCGGCGGTCGCGAGGATGCCGCGGCTGCGGCAGGCGTCGATCACGCTCCGGGTCTCGGCGAGGAGGTTCTGGTGCTTGCCCATGTCGGCGAGCGCCGCCGGGTTGAAGGTCTCGAGGCCGAAGTAGACGAGCCGGCAGCCGCTCGCGGCGAGCCGGTCGAGCATCGCCGTGTCGCGCAGCACGTTGAAGGTGATGCAGCCCCCCCAGCGGATCCCGAGCGGCGCGAGCGCGTCGCACAGCGCGCGCAGGAACACCGGGCTGCCGCCGACGTTGTTGTCGTAGAACATCGCGAGGTGCTGCTTCCACCGCGGGACGCGCCCCGCGAGGAGCGCCTGCGCCTCGCGCAGGTGCGCGGCGATGGTTGCCGCCGCGCGCGTGTGGTAGCGCGTGCCGAGGCCGGTCAGCGTGCAGAAGTCGCAGGTGAACGGGCAGCCGCGCGTCGCCTCGAGCGCGAGCGGCAGCACCTGCTTCGTGGCGACGAGGTCGAGCCGCGGCACCGGCACCGCCTGCGGCTGGTAGCGCTCGGCGCGGTAGAGCGGCTGCAGCCGGCCGGCGGCGAAGTCGCGATGGATCGCGGGCACGGTGGACTCGGGGTCGCCGACCGCCACCGCGTCGAACCACGGCGCGCAGAGCTGCGGGAAGGTGCTCGCGAGCGGGCCGCCGAGCACGGTGCTTGCGCCGCGGCGGCGATAGTAGTGCGAGATCTGGCGTGCGCGGTCGAAATCGGAGTGCAGCGCCGACAGGAAGACGAGGTCGTAGTCGCGCGACCAGTCCGGGTCCTCCCAGGTGTCGTTGATCACGTCGATCTCGACGTCGGGCGGCAGCAGGGCCGCGACGAGCGGTCCGATCTGGGGCTGCAGCGCGCCGCGGTGGTGCCGGCCGCGGCGGTGATAGTCGGTGAACACGGAAATGACGCCAACCCTCACCGTTCCTCCCCGGGGAAGTTTTTCGGTTCTTCTCGCGCGCGCCGCGGCGCGCGCGTCGGTGCGCTACGCGTCGATCGCGGCCTGTGCGTCGCGCCTGGGCAGCCGGTCGAGCGTGATTCCGAGCCGGCTCGCCTCGATCACCGCCTGCGTACGGTTGTGGACGTTCAGCGCACGCAGGATGGCAGCGACGTGGATCTTCACCGTGCCTTCGGCGAGCACGAGGCGCCGGCAGATCAGCTTGTTCGGGAGGCCCTGCAGGATGCAGCCGAGCACCTCGGCCTGGCGGTCGGTCAGGCCGAGCTCGCGCGGCGTCGTGCGGACGGGCGGCGGCGCGGCCGCGGGCGGCGTACGCGCGGCCGCCGGGTCGGCGCTGATTGCCGCCGCCGGAACGTAGATGCCGCCGGAGAGCACGAGCCGCAGCGCCTGCAGCATGACCGTGTTCGACGACCGCTTCGGGATGTAGCCCATCGCGCCCATGTCGAGCGCGCGGAGCACGTCTACGTGGCGCTCGGACGCCGACAGCACCACGACCGGAACGGCCGGATGTGCGGCGCGGAGGTCGGCAAGGAGCTCGAACCCGTCGGCGCCGGGCAGCGTGAGGTCGAGCAGCAGCAGGCTCGCATCGGGATGCTCGTCGACCAGCCGGCGGCCGGCGTCCGCCGAGGCGGCGTCGAACACCTCCGGCTCGGTCTCGAGCTGGGCGAGGACGTGGCGCAGGGCCTCGAGGATCAGCGGGTGGTCATCGACCACCAGGATCTTGACCGGCGCGGGGGCACCGGGCGCGAGCCGCGGCGAGCCGGCGGTGCGGTGTGCGGCGAGCGAGTCGGAAGCAGGCATCATGGGTTCGGCCGGGCGGATGGTGGTTCGTGCGATGGTAGCAACCCCGGCGGAGAAGACCATTCCTCCGGCGGACTAAGCCGGTCGGCGTAGCCGGGCCCATGGCAAAGCGGGGCGCATGGCGCCAGAATGTCCGGCGTACGCGGAGCCGATCGTCCCGGCGGGCGCCGAGGAGCGCGCGCCGGCAGGAGCGGACCAGGTCCGGTTCGTGCTCACGGCGGTCCAGGTCGACGGCGTCACCGTCTATCCGGCGGCCGAGATCCGCGCTGCCTACGCCGACCGCCGGGCGGCATCCTCCCGGACGTAGAACGAGCGGGTCTCGGTGCGCTCGTCGGCGTGCGCGACGAGGGCGCACCCGGCGAGCGCGAGCGCCGCGGCCGCGGAGCGCGGGAATCCTGCCCCGCGCACGACCGGCTGTCCGTCAGTCGGCAGCGCCGTCCGGCTTGCGCTTGGCGCGCGCCATGAGCGCGTCGATCGTGAGCCCGCGTCGGCTGGCCTGGATCACCGCCTGCACGCGGTTTTGCGCGTCGAGCGCGCGCAGCACCGCCTGCATGTGCACCTTCACCGTCGGCTCGGCAAGGGTGAGCCGGCGGCAGATGAGCTTGTTCGGCAGCCCCTGGAGGACGAGCGCGAGCACCTCGCTCTGCCGGGGTGTGAGCCCCAGGTCCTCGGGCCGGATCGTCGTCCCGGGCGGCGCGGCCGGCGGCGTCGGCTTCTCCGCGGCAGGGTCGCTCGCGAGCGGCAGCACCGCCGGCGGCACGTACAGCCCGCCCGAGAGCACCAGGCGCAGCGCGCCGATCAGCACCTCGTTCGAATAGCGTTTCGGGATGTAACCCATCGCGCCGAGCGAGAGCGCGCGCGTGACGTTCTCCCGGCTCTCGGAGCCCGAGAGCACGACCACCGGCACGGCCGGGTAGTCGTTGCGGAACTCTTCGAGGAGGGTGAAGCCGTCGGCGCCCGGCAGCCCGAGGTCGAGGAGCATCAGGTCGGCGTCGGGATGCGCGCGCACGAGCTCGCGCGCGCTGTCCGCGGCCGATGCGTCGAAGACGTCGACTTCCGCGTCGAGCTGGTGCAGGACGCCTTTCAGCGCCTCCAGGACGAGCGGGTGATCGTCGACGACGAGAATCTTCATGGTCCCCGGGACAGCCGTGTTGTATGTGTCCGACGATGGTAGCACCGGCACGACCGGCGGCGGTTCGGGCAGCGGCGCGAGCGCGGCGGCGATGTGCTGCATGGGAGTCATGACGGCGGGCATGTGCGACCTCGGGCGGGAATCTCCGTGGGACCATGCTACCCGCGGCCTCGCGCCGCGCAATCGACCCCGCGGATTAGGCCGGACGTGCCGTCCGCGGACCCCGCAGGCGGGCCGGCCGGGCCGGATCGGCGGGGGCCGGGGCGATCCCCGGGGCGGCTTCAGCGGGGCGGGTGCGCGAGCACCGCGGCGAGCTCGCCGCAGAGCGCGACCGAGCCGTCGATCTCGTCGCGGGTGATCGCGACGCTCTCGACGTTCACGCCGAGCGGCACGTCCTCGAAGCCGGGCTGGGCGAGCACCGAGCGCAGGTTGTCAGAGCAGACCTCGATCGAGCGCGCGAGCGGCGACGGCGCGGCGAGGATCGCGCGCTCGGTCGCCGCCGAGATCGCGATGCCCAGCCACTTCATGAAGGTCATCGTCTTCTCCCGGCCGCAGGGCGTGAACGTCAGAACGACGCGGCAGGGCGCAAGGCCGCGGTCGCGGCACGCGCGCGAATAGTCGCGCAGCAGCAGCACGGTCGCCTCCGGGTCGTAGACCGCCTGCGTCACGAAGAACCGGCAGCCGTTCGCGGTCTTCTCGACCATGCGCGTCGCCTCGGTCGGCGTCGAGCCGCAGCGCTCGGCGATCGCGACGCCCCCGAGCGTGAACCCGGCGTGGTGCGTCGCGGCGAGTTGGAACGCGCGCGCGAGCGTCATCGGCCAGGGCACGCCGCGGGAGGTGGGATGCCCGACGAGCGACAGGCAGCGGACGCCCAACGCCGCGCTCTCGTCGAGCCAGCCCCGCCACTCGTCTTCGGTGAACGACCCGATGCACTCGTAGGTGATCGCCGGCACGCCCGAGAGGCGCGTCAGCAGCTGCGAGTAGGCGCGGGAATCCACCGTGCGCACGAACGGGAAGGGGCGTGGGAGATCGGTGCGGAGGCTCTCGTCCTGCAGGTCGTAGACGACGAACCCGTCGAGCGGGAGATGCCGCACGCGCTCGGCGAGCTTCGCCGCGGCGGTCTGGATCGTCTCCGCGGCGGCGCCTTCGCGCGGCGGCGTCGTGCCGTAGAGGAACGGCGTCTCGCGCGCGTCGACGAGCTTGGCGGCAAGTTCCATCGCGACTACGGCTTCCCTCACCCGGCGCATCGTGCGTTGAGCGACGGGCGAACGCCCGCCCGCTCCAACGCGGTCATGGCGTCACGCCAAATCAGTAGCGGTAGTGGTCGGACTTGTAGGGCCCGCTCTTCGGCACGCCGATGTATTTCGCCTGCGCGTCGCTGAGCTCGGTCAGCTGCGCGTTCAGCTTCTGCAGCTGGAGCCGCGCCACCTTCTCGTCGAGGTGCTTCGGCAGCGTGTACACGCCGACCGGGTAGGCCTTGATGTTGGTGAAGAGCTCGATCTGGGCGATCGTCTGGTTCGCGAACGACGACGACATCACGTAGCTCGGGTGCCCGGTGCCGCAGCCGAGGTTCACGAGCCGCCCCTTCGCCAGCACGATGATGCGCTTGCCGTCGGGGAAGATGACATGGTCGACCTGCGGCTTGATCTCCTCCCACTTGTACTTCTCGATGCCGGCGATGTCGATCTCGCTGTCGAAGTGGCCGATGTTGCAGACGATCGCCTGGTTCTTCATCTTCGCCATGTGATCGTGAGTGATCACGTGGTAGTTGCCGGTCGCGGTGACGAAGATGTCGGCCTTGTCCGCGGCGTAGTCCATCGTGACGATCCGGTAGCCTTCCATCGCCGCCTGCAGCGCGCAGATCGGGTCGATCTCGGTCACCCAGACCTGCGCCGACAGCGCGCGCAGCGCCTGCGCCGAGCCCTTGCCGACGTCGCCGTAGCCGCAGACGACCGCGATCTTGCCGGCCACCATCACGTCGGTCGCGCGCTTGATGCCGTCGACGAGCGACTCGCGGCAGCCGTAGAGGTTGTCGAACTTCGACTTGGTGACCGAGTCGTTCACGTTGATCGCCGGAAAGAGGAGCCGGCCTTCGGCGTGCATCTGGTAGAGGCGGTGGACGCCGGTCGTCGTCTCCTCGGTGACGCCCTTGACCGCCTTCGCGCGCGCCGAGTACCAGCCGGGCTGGCTCGCGAGGCGCTTCTTGATCGAAGCGAAGAGGACGCGCTCCTCCTCGCTCGTCGGGTTCGTCAGCACGGCGGCGTCCTTCTCGGCGCGGCTGCCGAGGTGCAGGAGCAGCGTCGCGTCGCCGCCGTCGTCGAGGATCATGTTCGAGTGAGCCTGCCGTCCGGCCATTCGAAGATCTTGTGGGTGTACTCCCAGTACTCCTCGAGCGACTCGCCCTTGTAGGCGAAGACCGGCGTGCCCTTCGCGGCGATCGCGGCGGCGGCGTGGTCCTGGGTCGAGAAGATGTTGCAGGAGGCCCACCGCACCTGCGCGCCGAGCGCCTGCAGCGTCTCGATCAGCACCGCGGTCTGGATCGTCATGTGCAGCGACCCGGTGATGCGCGCGCCTTTCAGCGGCTGCTTCGCGGCGTACTCCTCGCGGATCGCCATCAGGCCGGGCATCTCGGTCTCGGCGATCGCGATCTCCTTGCGGCCCCAGTCGGCGAGCGAGAGATCGGCGACCTTGAAGTCGGCGGCGTTTCGGGTTGCGGGACTGCGCTCATGAGCGCACTCCGTTCGTCGGCAGACGGGCGCCGTTGGACCATGCGGTCCACCGCTCCGCCGAGCCTCGCCGGCCGATGGCGCCCGGCTGCAGCGCCCCTCGGCGGGGGCAGAAAGAAAAAGCGCTCGCACCGTTGCCGATGCGAGCGCCGTTGTTCCGATCGAGCCGGCGGTCTGGCCGCCGGGGCTGAGCCTGGCCGGCCGCGGGAATCCGGGGCCGGTCGCAACGCTCCTCAGCAGGTGCGGATTCTAGCGCACCGGTGCCGGCGGGACTACGCCATCGCCGGGGATTTCTTCACGCCCGCCTCCGCGGCGAGCGCCTGCGCCTTGTCGGTCTTCTCCCAGGTGAACTCCGGCTCGTCGCGCCCGAAGTGGCCGTACGCGGCGGTCTTCTCGTAGATCGGGCGCAGGAGGTCGAGCATCTGGACGATGCCCTTCGGGCGGAGATCGAAGTGCTTCTGCACCAGCTCGGCGATCTTCTCGTCCGGAACCTTGCCGGTGCCGTAGGTGGTGACCCAGACGCTCGTCGGCCGCGCGATGCCGATCGCGTACGACACCTGGATCAGGCACTTCGACGCGAGCCCGGCGGCGACCACGTTCTTCGCGGCGTAGCGCGCGGCGTACGCGGCCGAGCGGTCCACCTTCGACGGGTCCTTGCCGGAGAACGCGCCGCCGCCGTGGGGCGCCGCGCCGCCGTAGGTGTCGACGATGATCTTGCGTCCGGTGAGCCCGCAGTCGCCGTGCGGTCCGCCGACCACGAACCGGCCGGTCGGGTTGATGTGGTACTTGATCTCGCCCTTGACGAGCTGCTTGGGCAGCACCGGCTTGACGATGTGCTCGATCACCCCTTCGGTGAGCGTCTTGTGGTCGACGTCGGGGAGGTGCTGGCTCGACAGCACGACGGTGTCGATCGAATCGGGCTTGCCGTCGACGTAGCGCACCGTCACCTGCGACTTCGCGTCGGGCCCGAGCCAGGGCAGGCGGCCGTCGCGGCGGCATTCGGACTGGCGCTGCACCAGCCGGTGCGCGAGGTGGATCGGGAGCGGCATCAGCTGCGGCGTCTCGTCGCACGCGTAGCCGAACATCAGGCCCTGGTCGCCCGCGCCCTGCTCGAGGTCGAGGCCCTTGCCTTCGTCCACGCCCTGCGCGATGTCGGGCGACTGCTTGTCGTAGTTCACCAGCACGCCGGCGGCGCGATAGTCCATGCCGTAGTCGGCGTTGTCGTAGCCGATGCGCTTCACGACGCCGCGCGCGACCGCGGCGTAGTCGACGACCGCGCGCGTGGTGATCTCGCCCGCGAGCACGATGAGCCCGGTGTTGCAGAGCGTCTCCGCGGCGACCCGGGAGGTTTTCTCCTGGGCTAGAATCGCGTCGAGGATCGCGTCCGAGATCTGGTCCGCGACCTTGTCCGGATGGCCTTCGGACACCGACTCGGACGTGAAAAGAAAGCTCGACATCAAGGGCTCCGGGTGGTTTGCGAGAGTCGGCGATTCTAGCAAAAGCTTGACCCCGATTCCCGCCCATTCCGTTCCCACCCGCCCCGCGGGCGCGGTCCCACCGTCCGCGCGGCCGTGCTGACCCGCCTCGCGGTCGGCCTCGCTCTGGCTGCTGCATTTCCTGCCGCTCGGCCTCCTCGCCCCGATCGGCGCGGGGCTCGGGCGGCTCGCGTACGTCGCGTTCCCGTCCGCCGTCGTGTCTGCCTCGTCAACCTCGCCCGGTGCTTCCCGGAGCTCGACGAGCGCGCG
>CAVXND010000048.1:0-109021 GCA_963762785.1 uncultured beta proteobacterium | reverse complement strand
CTGCGCGCTCGGCGCTCTCCACGATCGCCACCGCCTCGGCGTAGGTCGGTGCGAGCGCCTTCTGGCAGATCGCCGGCAGCTTGCGCGCGGCCGCCGCCGCGACGAGCTCGGCATGGGTCGGCGCCGGCGTGACGATGTCGAAGAGATCGGGCTCGACCGCGTCGAGCATCTGCGCGGCGTCGGTGAACACGCGCGGAATGCCGAAGCGCTCGGCGTACGCGCGCGCCTTCGCCTCGTCGCGGTCGCAGAGCGCGACGTACTCCACCTCCGGGATCGCCTTCCAGCCCATGAGGTGGAACTGGCTGAAGTAGCCGGCGCCGACGCCGGCGACCCGGAGCTTCTTCATTATCCGATCGCGGCGATGACCGCCTTGGTGACCGCGGCGGTGCCGTCCTTCCCGCCGAACTCCGGCGTGAGCACCTTGCGCTCCGCGAACACGCGGTCGACCGACGCCTCGAGCAGGCGCGCGGCGTCGAGGCACTTCGCGACGCCGTGCCGCTCGCCGAGCCAGTCGAGCATCATCGCCGCCGAGAGCAGCATCGCGGTCGGATTGGCGAGGCCCTTGCCCGCGATGTCGGGCGCGGTGCCGTGCGACGGCTGGAAGAGCGCGTGGTCGTCGCCGATGTCGCCCGACGGCGACATCCCCATGCCGCCGACGAGGCCGGCGGCGAGGTCGGAGAGGATGTCGCCGAACTGGTTCTCGGTCGGCACGACGTCGTACTCCCAGGGCTTGCGGACGAGGTTGAGCGCCATCGCGTCGACGTAGCAGTGGTCGGCCGCGATCTGCGGATGGCGCTTCGCGGTCTCCCAGAAGACCTTGTTGAAGAGCGCCATGCCGCGATGCACGTTCGACTTGTCGACGCAGGTCACGCGGCCCTTCTTCGGATTGCGCGCGCGGCGCTGCGCGGCGAGCCGGAACGAGAACTCGAACACGCGCTGCGACGCCTTGCGCGTGATGCGCCCCATGTCGAACGCCTCGTCGTCGGTCGCCGGCGGCGTCGCCGAGGGGTTGTAGCGCCCGTAGAACCAGCCCTCGGTCTGCTCGCGCACCAGCACGAAATCGATCTCGCGCGCGCTGCGGGTCGGTGAGCGGCAGCGGCGTGCCGGGGATCGCGCGGATCGGCCGCACGCCGGCGTAGAGCACGAGGTGGTCGCGCAGATCGAGCTGCGGCGCGATCTCGGTGCCGTTGGGATAGCGGACGTCGGGCAGCCCCATCGCGCCGAAGAGGATCGCGTCGGCGCGCTCGCACGCCTTCATCGCGCCGTCAGAGAACGCGACGCCGGTGTCGCGGTATGCGCCGGCGCCGCCGGGATGAGGCTCGTACGCGAGGCTGAAGCCGCCGACCTTGCGCTGGAGCGGCGCGAGCACCGCGAGGCACGCGTCCATCACTTCCACGCCGATGCCGTCGCCGGGGAGGACGACGATCCTGAAATCGCTCTTGCTGCCCATCGCTTCTCCTACTGGTCCAGCCTGACGTTGGCGGCCTTCGCCACCTGTGCCCACTTCTCGATCTCGCTGCGGAGGAAATCCGCGTAGCCCTGCGGCGTGCGCGGATCGGGGATGCCGCCGCGGTCGAGCATGCGCTCGCGGAGCTGCGGATCGTTGAGCAGCTTCTGGATGTCGGCGCTCACGCGCTCGACGATCTCGCGCGGCGTCGCCGCCGGCAGCACGATCCCCGACCAGCCCACGCCCTCGAAGCCCGGATAGCCCGACTCGGCGACCGTCGGGACGTCGGGGAGCTGCGCGATGCGCTGCGCCGTCGTGACCGCGATCACCTTCGCGCGCCCGGACTTGATGTGCGGCAGCGCCGAGGTGACGCTGTCGAACATGATCGGCACCTGGCCGCCGACGAGGTCGGTGATGCCGGGGCCGCTGCCCTTGTAGGGAATGTGGACGAGATCGATGCCCGCGCGGAGCTTGAACAGCTCGCCGGTCATGTGCTGCGCCGTCCCCGGGCCGGCGGAGGCGAAGTTGATCGTGCCTGGCGCCTTCTTCGCTGCGGCGACCAGCTCGGCCACCGTGTTCGGCGCGAAGCTCGGATGCGCGACGATGACCAGCGGCACGATGAAGATGTTCGACGCGGGCGCGAAGTCCTTCAGCGGGTCGTACGGGATCTTCGCGTACACCGACGGGTTGACGCCGAGCGTGCCGCTCGTGCCGACGAGCCAGGTGTAGCCGTCCGGCGGCGCATCCTTGACCGCCATCACGCCCGGCACCCCGCCGCCGCCGCCGCGGTTCTCGACGACCACCTGCTGGCCCCAGAGGGCTGTAAGCCGTTCCGCCAGCATGCGCGAGAACGTGTCGGCCGCCTGGCCCGGCGGGAAGGGCACGATGATGCGGACGGGCTTCGTCGGATAGCCCGACTGGCTCCACGCCGGTCCGGCGAGGAGCGCGAGCGAGCACGCGAGTGCGGCGATCGCGCCGCGGCGATGGACGGTCATCGGTTCCCCCTCAGAGACGGATCAATAGCGCCAGTGCGCCGGCGGGTGCCCGGCGACCGGCGAGTCGAACACCGCGATCGAGTCGCCGAGCAGGCAGCCGAGATACGCGGTCCGCAGGTCCTTGCCGCCGAAGGCGAGGCTCGAGACGTTCCGCAGCATCCGCCCGGTGACCTTGTCGAGGTGCGGCCGGCCGAGCGTCCCGGAGACGTACGCCGCCTCGCACTCCTCGACGTGCGCCGGGTCGGCGTCCTCGATCACGAGCTGCTGCGCGCCGTTCGGGGCCACCCGGATCACGCGGTTCGACACGATGCTCGTGATCCAGACGTGGCCCTCGGCGTCGAACGTGAGCCCGTCGGGGTAGGTGCCCGTGCCGAAGCTCGTCACCACTTCCTTCGCGCCGAGCGAGCCGTCGGGCCGGATCGCGAAGCGCGAGAGGCGCCGGCCGAAGGTCTCGTTCACGTACAGCCACACGCCGTCGGGGCTCACGATCGCCTCGTTGGTGTAGCCGACGCCGTCGGCGACGATCCGCGCGCCCTTCGCGTCGACGAGCACGATGAAGCCGCTCGCGCAGTCGGGGCGGTAGTCGAGCGAGCGCGGGCGCTTGCGCGTGCTCACCGTGACCCAGACCCGCCCGGCGGCGTCCTCGGCGACGAAGTTCGTCGGCGGCAGCTCGACGCCGTCCGCCTCGACCAGGAACGGCTCGACCCGCCCGTCGCGGAAGAGCTCGAACACGCCGCCCTGCGTCTCGCCGAGGTCGGCGAGCAGGAACGAGCCGCTCCGGCGGAGCGCGATGCCGTTCGGCCGCAGCGGCCGGCCGCCGGGGAGGGCGCCGGCGTAGAGCTCGTGCGAGCCGTCCGGCGCGATGCGCGCGACGCCGCCGCGCCAGTCGGCGGCGTAGAGATCGCCGCGCGCGGTCGCGAGGACGCACTCGGGACGGTTCAGGCCGCTGCCGATGAAGCGCAGCGACTCGAGCGGGATCGCGGGCAGCGGCACGCGGGCTGATTCCCGGCGGATGCAGCAACGCCTACGTCACTTCAGCCGGCCGGTCTGCTGGTAGAACGCTTTCTCGCGCTCGGCGTACTGGTTGAGGTCGTCGGCGAGGCGCGCGGAGCTCATCAGCGCCGGGTCGAAGAAGACGCCCGGCCTTGCGGTACTCGGCGACGAGCTCGGGATCGGCCATCGCCGCCTTCACGCCGGCCGCGAGGTAGGCCTTGCGGTCGGCGGGCGTGCCCTTCGGCACCACGACGAACCGGATCACCGCCCAGATGTAGTCCTTGCCGCCGAGCGCCTCGTTGAAGGTCGGCATGTCCTTGAGGTAGGGCATGCGCTCGGCGGAGGCGACCGCGAGCGGGGCGACCTTGCCCGCGTCGAGGAGGCCGCGGAACTCGGCGAAGAACCCTTGCGCGATGTCGACGTTGCCGCCCGCGAGCGCGTTGATGCCGGCGCCGCCGCCCTGGAACGGCACGCGCAGGAACTTCGCGCCGGTGGCGGCCTCGACCTGCTCGACGAGGTACTCCCACATGCTGCCGGGCACCGTCGCGATGCGGATCGTCCCGGGCTTGTCCTTCGCGATCTGCACGATCTCCTTCAGGGTCTTGCCCTTGAGCGGGCCGTCGGTCGGGCCGACCCAGGTGAGCGCGTCGGTGTTCAGATAGCCGATCGGCTCGAGATCGGTGTACGCCCACTTGCCCTGGGCGCGGAGCATCGCGTCGCCCCACACGAGGTTGGCGAGCACGCCCACCGTGTAGCCGTCGGGCTTCGCCTGGGTGGCGAGATAGGTGTGGCCGACCATGCCGGCGCCGCCGGTGCGGTTGTTGACGAGGATCTTGTCGCCGGTCGCCTTCTCGACGTACTTCGCGAGCAGGCGCGCGGTGACGTCCATGCCGCCGCCGGCGGGGTAGACGACGACGTACTCGATCGGCTGCGTCGGGAAGTCCTTCGGCTTGACCGCCTTGGGATCCTGCGCGGCGGCGGGCGCCGCGACGGCGGCGGCGAGAGCGAGAGCGAACGGCGAACCTCTTCACGTGCTTCCTCCTTCGGATCGTTGTTTGCGGCGGAGCATCAAGCCGACCAGCACCGCGCTCGCGACGAGCAGCCCCGCGGTCACCGGTCTCTGGACGAGGATCATAGCGCCATCGGGCGACATGACGAGCGACTGGCGCAGCGACTGCTCGAGGAGCGGCGCGAGCACGAACGCGATCACGAACGGCGCGAGGTCGTACTCGAGCTTGCGCAGCGCGTAGCCCGCGACGCCGAAGCCGAGCATCACCCACAGGTCGAACACGTTCTTGTTCGCCGAGTAGGTGCCGACGACGGCGAGCAGCAGCACGATCGGGAACAGCACCCGGTAGGGCACGCGCAGGAGCTGCACCCAGAGCCCGACGAGCGGGAGGTTGAGGAGCAGCAGGAAGACGTTGCCCGACGTACATGCTCGCGACGACGCCCCAGAAGAGATCCGGCCGCTGGGTCATGAAGAGCGGGCCGGGCTGGATGCCCTGGATCACCAGCGCGCCGAGCAGGAGCGCGGTCACCGCGTTGCCCGGGATGCCGAGCGACAGCAGCGGGATCATGCTGCCGCCGACGGCGGCGTTGTTGGCCGACTCGGGGCCGGCGACGCCCTCGATCGCGCCCTTGCCGAAGCGCGTCGGGTCGCGCGCCACCCGCCGCTCGACCGCGTACGACATGAAGGCGGCGGTCACCGGCCCGCCGCCCGGCACCAGCCCGAGCAGGAAGCCGAGCCCGCTGCCGCGGAGGATCGGCTTCCACGACGCCCGCCAGTCGGCGGCGGTGGGCCACAGCCCGCGAATGCGCTCCGCGACCAGCGTGTTGCGCGCGAGCGTGCTCGACGTTGGCGAGGATCTCGGCGACGCCGAAGAGCCCGATCACGACGGCGAGGAGCTCGATCCCCGCGGTCAGGTTCACCGACCCGAACGTGAAGCGGTCGCGGCCGTTGACGACGTCGATGCCGATCGCCGCGGCGAGGAACCCGAGCGCGATCGTGAGCACGCCTTTCACCGCCGAGCCGGTGATCATGTAGAGCGTGCACACGAGGCCGAGCACCATCAGCCCGAAGTTCTCCGGCGGGCCGAAGCGGATCGCGATCGCCGCGAGCGCCGGCGCGAAGAAGGTCAGCAGCACGAGGCTCGCGGTGCCGGCGATGAACGACCCGAGCGCCGCGATGCCGAGCGCCGCGCCGGCGCGTCCCTGGCGCGCGAGCTGGTGGCCGTCGAGCGTGGTCACCACCGAGGCCGCCTCGCCGGGGATGTTCACCAGGATCGAGGTCGTCGAGCCGCCGTACATCGCGCCGTAGAAGATCGCCGCGAGCATCGCCAGCCCGGCGACCGGCGTGAGCGTGAACGTCACCGGCAGCAGCAGCGCGAGCGCCGCGAGCGGGCCGATCCCCGGCAGCACGCCGACCAGCGTGCCGACGAGGCTGCCGATGAAGCAGTAGTAGAGGTTCGCCGGCGTCAGGATGACGCCGAAGCCGGTGGCGAGGCCCTCGAGCGCGCCCATCGACCTACCAGCCCCAGGGCCCGCGCGGGAGCGGCATGCCGAGCGCGTGGCCGAAGAGCCACATCACGCCGGCGACCGCGCCGATCGTGAGCGCGATCGACCCGATCCAGCTCGAGCGCTCGACCGTCCGGAGCAGCACGATCATCGTGATCGCGGAGGCGGCGGCGAAGCCGAGGTACGGGATCGCGAAGGCCATCAGCGCGAGGCCGGCGACGACGCCGAGCACGCGGCCGAGCGCAGCCCCGTGCGGCCACGCCGGCGCGCGCGCGCGGTGCGACGGCAGGAGGAGCAGCGCGACGCCGGCGCCCGCGACGATCAGCCCGGCGAGCAGCGGGAAGAGGCCGCTCTCCGGGCCCGACGGGCCGGTGAGCCCGATCGTCCAGGCGTGCGCGGCGGCGGCCGCGCCGAGCAGGATCCAGAAGACGTTGAGCGCGCGCTCGGCCATCGCGCGCGGCCTAGAGCTCGTTCCCGATGCGATGGCCTTCGTGCACCGCCGCGAGCATCGCCCGCGGCGCGAACGCGTCGCCGGCGAGCCGCACCTCGAGCCCCTGCGCCCGCAGCGGCGCGGCGAGCCGGTCGTCGGCGAGGCGCGGCGTCGCGTACGCGAACAGCGCGACGTCCTCGATCGCGCGCTCCTCGCCGGTGAACGCGTTCGCGTGCACGACGCGCTGCGCGGCGAAGCGCTTCGGCACGGCCGCGACGACGATCTCGACCTTGGCGCGATACAGGCGCCGGTACACCCCGAGCAGCCCGACGTAGGCGACGTTGCGGCCGAGCTGGGTGCGCGGGCGTGATGATCACCAGGCGGTCGTAGATCGACGCGAGCAGGTCGGCGAGCGCGTAGACGCCGGCGCCGTGGTCGTGGTCGAAGAGGACCGCAGTGCCGGCGCGCTTGCCGGGCGCGGCGCCGAGGTCCGCCACGAGCGTCCACGCGTCCGTGCCCGCGTCGCTGTCCGCTGCGAGCGTCGCGGGGCGGCGCATGCTCGATCCGGTCGCGAGCACGACGGCGTCGGGGCGGAAGGCGGCGATCTGCGCGACGGTCGCGGGCGGACCCGATTCGAAGCGCGACGCCCGCCTCGCGGGCGCGCGCGAGCTGGAACTCGAACACCTTCGCGACCTCGGCGCGGCCCGGGAGCAGCGATTCGAGCCGCGCCTTGCCGCCCGCCTGCGCGCGAGCCGAGCAGCGTCACGTCGTGACCGCGGCTCGCCGCGACCCACGCGGCCTCGAGCCCGGCGACGCCGCTGCCGACGACGACGATGCGGCGCTTCCGGGCGGCCGGCGCGGGCTGCCAGGCCGCTTCGCCCGGCGTCCCGAGGTGCGGATTGTGGATGCACGCGATCGGCTTGCCGACGTGGATCTCGGCCCAGCAGACGTTGCAGAAGATGCACGGCCGGGTGGCGGCCGCCTTCCCGGCGAGCGCCTTCGCGGGCAGCGCGGCATCGGCGACGAGCGCGCGCCCCATGCCGATGAGATCGCCGACGCCTTCGCCGAGGAGGCGCTCCGCGTGCGCGGCGTCGAGGACGCGCCCGAGAGCGAGCACCGGGATCGGCCGCGCGTGCTCGCGGAGCCGCCGCTGCAGCGCCATGAACGGTCCCGGCGGGTAGTGCATGTCCGGCGTGTGGTCCTCGAGGCTCGGGCTGAAGTTGCCCTGGGCGAACGCGACGTAGTCGAGGCCGCCCGCCTGCGCGAGACGCGCCGCGATCCGGCCCGCCTCGTCGCCGTCGATGCCGCCGGGCACGCGCTCGTCGCCCGGCATCTTCAGCCCGACGATGAAGCCGGTGCCGCACTCGGCGCGGATGCCCGCGATGATCTCGCGGACGAAGCGCGTGCGGCCCTCGACGTCGCCGCCGTAGCCGTCGTCGCGGGTGTTCGACCACGGCGAGAGGAACTGCGTGATCAGGTAGCCGTGTCCGCCGTGCAGCTCGACGCCGGAGAACCCGGCGCGCTGGAGCGTCCGCGCGGCGTCGACGAAGGCGCGCGCGACGACGCCGATCTCGTCCGGGCGTCATCACGTGCGGCACCGACCAGCTGTAGGCGTCCGGCAGCGCCGAAACGCCGACCGGCGCGTCGACCGGGCTCCAGAGCTGCTGGCGGCCGACGTGCCAGAGCTGGCCGAGCAGCCGGCAATCGTGCCGCTCCACCGCCGCGGCGAGACGCTGGAAGCCCTCGAAGTTCGCCGCGTCGAACACGGTCGCGACGTTCGGCTGCGGCACGCTCGAGGCGTGGATCGAGAGGCCCTCGGTGACGAGCATCGCGGCGCCGCCCGCGGCGCGTTCCGCGTAGTAGTCGACGAGACGCGGCGTGACCCGGTTCTCGCGCGCGAAGTTGGACAGCACCGCGGGAAAGACGATGCGGTTCCGCAGCCGCCTGCCGGCGAGCTCGAAGGGGGTGAAGAGTTGCATGCGCGAGGCTCCAGGGGCGGGCGGCGCGTCGCCGCGCGTCCCGCAACGGACGAGAAAGTGGGGTCCGCTAGGACCGCGCTTCGAGCTCGAGCCGGACCGCTTGCGTGCCGAGCACCATCGCGCGCAGCTTGGCGCGCGTCGCCGCGCGGTCGCGCGCAACGCAGCCGCAGTCGGGCGCGGCGATCAGCCGCTCCGGCGGCAGCACCTCGAGCGCGGCGCGCAGGCGCGCCGCGACCGTCT
Organism: uncultured beta proteobacterium; assembly: GCA_963762785.1. Taxonomy (GTDB): domain Bacteria; phylum Pseudomonadota; class Gammaproteobacteria; order Burkholderiales; family SG8-39; genus DATEDA01. The sequence continues at coordinate 100,423 of CAVXND010000048.1, read as the reverse complement.
CGGGCCGCTCCACCTCGTCGGTGCCGACGTCGATCACGCCGAGCTGGATCGATCTTGCCCGGCAGGCCGGCGAGGAGCTTCGGCGCGAGCTTCGGCTCGGCGAACTCGAGCGAGTACTGGTCGACCTCTCGCGCGCGCGAGCGCCGGGAAGATCTCCTCGTAGCCGTGCTTCCACTCCTTGTTGCCGAGCCGCGCGCGGTAGCCGTAGCAGACGTGCACGCAGCTCGCGACCGTTCGTACCGGCGAACGCGCGGTCCATCGCCTCGACGCCCCAGGCATGGAGCTTCTCCGGCAGCCGCGTGAAGGCGGGCTCGTCGAGCTGCACCATGTCGCAGCCGGCGGCCGCGAGCGCGCGGATCTCCTGGTTGAGCACGTCGGCGCAGGCCATCGCGAGCGCGCGCTCGTCGCCGTAGTAGTCGTCCGCCATCCCGTCGACCATCGTCGACGGGCCCGGCAGCGTCATCTTGATCGGCGCGGTTCGTGAGGCGGCGCAGGAACCGGTAGTCGTCGACCGCCTGGTGGCTGGCGAGCGTGATCGGACCCGGTGATCCGCGGCACCTCCTGGGTGAACTTGCCGCCGCGCATCGACTTCGCCTTCAGCTTCTCGCAGTCGACGCCGCCGAGCTGATGGATGAAGTGCGTGTAGTGGGTCGAGCGGCGCTGCTCGCCGTCGCACACGATGTCGATCCCGGCCGCCTCCTGGTCGGCGAGCGCGAGGCGCGTGGCGTCGTCCATCGCCTCCTTCAGCGCCTCGCCGGCGAGGTTCCAGCGCTCGACCACGCTGTACCACGTGCCGGTGAGCCACGCGGCTTCGGCAGGCTCCCGATGACGGTGGTCGGGATGAGCGGCAGGGTCATGCGGGTCTCCTCGGCAGCGCTGGGCGCCGATTGTATAGGCCGCCCGCGCCGCCTACTGGATGCGCGCGCCGCTCGCCGGGTCGAAGAGGAACGTCAGCTCCGGCGCGAGGCGGATCTTCTCGCCCGGCTGGAAGCTGTGGCGTTCGCGGACGACGGCGGTCATCTCCTTGCCGGCGACCTTGCAGTAGATCTCGCGTGTTGGCGCCGGTCGGCTCGACCACGATCACCTCGGCCGGCACGCCGGAATCGCGCACCGCGAGGTGCTCCGGCCGCACGCCGAGCGTCACCGGCCTGCCGTCGAGCTCCGGGCGGAGGCTCTTCGGCGCGGGCACGCGCACGCCGTCGCCGAGGACGACCTCGAGCCCGCTGCCGTTGCGGGCGAGCTTGCCGCCGAGGAAGTTCATCGCCGGCGAGCCGATGAAGCCGGCGACGAAGAGGTTCGCCGGGTTGTCGTAGAGGTCGAGCGGCGCGCCGATCTGCTCCACCTTGCCGGCGTGCATGACGACGATCTTGTCGGCCATCGTCATCGCCTCGATCTGGTCGTGGGTGACGTACACCGCGGTGGTCTTCAGCCGCTGGTGCAGCTCCTTGATCTCGGTGCGCATCTGCACCCTGAGCTTCGCGTCGAGGTTCGACAGCGGCTCGTCGAACAGAAACACCTGCGGCTGGCGCACGATCGCGCGCCCCATCGCGACCCGCTGCCGCTGGCCGCCCGAGAGCTGGCGCGGGTAGCGCTCGAGGTAGTCGGTGAGCCCCAGGATCTTCGCCGCCGCGTCCACCCGCTCCTGCATCTCCTCGCGCGTCCGGCCGGCGAGCTTCAGGCTGAAGCCCATGTTCTCGAACACGGTCATGTGCGGGTAGAGCGCGTAGTTCTGGAACACCATCGCGATGTCGCGCTCCTTCGGCGCGACGTGGTTCACCACCCGGCTGCCGATCGCGATCTGGCCGTCGGTGATCTCCTCCAGCCCGGCGATCATCCGGAGCAGGGTCGACTTGCCGCAGCCCGACGGGCCGACGAGCACGCAGAACTCGCCGTCGTCGATCTTGATGTCGACGCCGTGCACGACCTGGGTCGTGCCGAAGGACTTCTTGACGCTGGAGAGGGTGACGGATGCCATCGTGTGCTCGCTATCGGGTCAAGCCGCGGCCGGCAGACACGCCGGCCCGATCGGTTCGAACGCCTTGTACGTGAGGATGAACTCCTGGTGGCCGAGCGATTCCGACTTCGTCGGCGCGCCGCGCGCGACCGCGAGCGTGAGGTCGTAGACCTCGCGCCCGACTTCGTCGAGCGTCGCGCGCCCTTCGAGGATGCGCCCGGCGTCGACGTCCATGTCGTCTTCGAGTTTGCGGAAGGTCTCGGGGTTCGCGCAGACCTTGATCACCGGCGCGATCGCCGAACCGACCACCGATCCGCGCCCGGTCGAGAACAGCACGACGTGCGAGCCGCAGGCGATGAGCTCGGCGATCTCGGCGTTGTCGTTGATGTTCGGGAAGCCGAACCGCACCTCGCCGTCGGGCACGACGTCGAGCAGGTACAGCCCGCCCGCCGGCGGAATGTCGCCGGGCTTGATCAGGCCGACGATCGGGGACGCGCCGCTCTTCGCATAGGCGCCGAGCGATTTCTCTTCCTGCGTGGTCAAGCCCGCCGTCGGCGTTGCCGACGGCGAAGCTGCCGTGGCCGAGCGTTGCGTAGTAGCGCGCCGCCTTCTCGACGCAGGCGAGGATCTCGCGGCCGAGCTCGGGGGTCGCAGCGCGCCCGGCCATGTGCCGCTCGCAGCCGACGAGCTCGCCGGTCTCCTCGAAGATGCACGCCGCGCCCTGCGGGATCAGGAGGTCGAACGCGCGCCCCATCGCCGGGTTCGCGGTGATGCCGCTCGTCCCGTCGGAGCCGCCGCAGACCGTGCCCACCACGAGCTCGGTCACGGCCATCGGCACCGGTTCCTGCGTCGCGAGGTCGCCGAGCGCTTCCTCGACCCAGGCCGCGCCGCGCGCGATGGTCTTGCGGGTGCCGCCGCTTTCCTGGATCACGAGCGTCGCGACCGGCCGGCCGGAGGCCGCGATCGCCTCCTCGAGGCTGCGGCGGTTGAAGCTCTCGCACCCGAGCGAGACGAGCAGCACCGCGCCGACGTTCGGATGCATGCAGAGCCGCTTCATCATCCGGTCGGCGTACGCGTTCGGGTAGCAGCCGGGAAAGCCGATCAGGTGCACGCCCTGCTCGCGGAAGCGCGCGACCACCTCGCGCGCGACGTGATGCGCGCACTCGACGAGATAGGCGACCGCGACGACGTTGCGGATGCCCTTGCGGCCGTCGGATCGGGGGTAACCGCGGAGCGCTTCCATGATCAGTGCTGCGTGACGAAGGACTTGCCCGCGTCGTGCGTGTACGTCGGCAGGTAGTCGCTCTCGAGGTTGTGGGTGTGGACGTGCTCGCCGCGGCCGATGTCGGCGGTCGCGGTGCCGATGAGCGCCCCGTACTTGAGCACCTTCTCGCCGGCGCGGATCGCGCGGCGCGCGAGCTTGTGGCCGACGCCGATCGTGCGCGTGACGCGGACCGGTTCGCCTTCGACCGTCACCGTGTCGCCCTCGCGCAGGGCTTGCGCGACGACGAGGCAGTTGTCGTCCGGCGAAAGGAGCACCAGGCGGCGGTCAGAATTTTCCATACTTGAGATACGCGTCGACCGGGTCCATGCCGCCGAGGATCGCCGAGCGGATCTTGTTCTCGGTCTGTGCGACGGCTTCGGTCTTCGCGATCGCTTCCTCCGCGACCGCCTGCGGGATCACCACGACGCCGTCGAGGTCGCCGAGCAGGTAGTCGCCGTCGCAGATCGTCACGCCGCCGATCGTGACCGGCTCGCCGTAACGGTCCGGGATCCAGCGGCCGACGATGTCGCTCGGCGTGTAGAAGCTCGCGAACACCGGGAAGCCGATCTTCAGGATGAACTCGACGTCGCGGCAGCCGCCGTCGACGACGTAGCCGAGGACGCCCTTGTTCTTGAGCGTCTCGGCCGACAGCTCGCCCATCAGCGCGACTTCGTGGTTCTGCGGCTGGCAGACGATGACGCGGCCGGGAGGTGCCTTCGACAGGAGCTGCGTCCAGCCGAGCAGCGTCGCGTGGGGGCTTTGCGTGCGGTCGATGTGCCCCGAGACCGTCCAGACGGGGCCCGCGACCTTCAGCGCGGGGTCGAGCGGACGGACGGCCGGCGGCAGCACCACGCGCTCGTGCCCCATCGCGCGCAGGACGTCGTGGATCGCACCGGTGTAGCAGGCGCCGAGTCGCTTCGTCAGCTCGTCCATGACCCTAGCTCTCGAGCGCCGCGGCGACGTCGGCAAAGTGCGACCGCATCGCGCGCTCGGCGCCCGGCCCGTCGCCGGCGCTCACCGCCGCGAGGATCGCCTCGTGCGCGGCGTGCGCCTGGGCGAAGTCGCGCGCGCCGCGGCGGCGTGCGTGGCTCGCGCGCATCGACGCGGCGAGCGGCTCGCGCATCGACTCGATCAGCATCAGGAACAGCGGGTTCTGCGTGGCGCGCGCGAGCGCGAGGTGGAAGTCGAGGTCGTGCCTCAGGTAGGCGGTCCGCCCGACCGTGGCGCGCATCTGCGCGGCGAGCCGCGCGAGCACGGCGATGTCGGCCGCGGTGCGGCGCCGCGCCGCGAGCCCGGCGACCGCGATCTCGATCGCCCGGCGCAGCTCGAGCACCTCGTCGACGGCGAGCTGGCGGGTGGCCACCGCGTTCGCGAGGAAGCCGTCGAGCGGCGCGCCGCGGAGCTTGCTCACCACCGCGCGCCGGCCGTTCGCCACCTCGATCAGCCCGGCGGCGACGAGCTGCCGGCGTCCCTCGCGGACGATCCCGCGCGAGACGCCGAGGCGGCGCGCGTGCTCGATCTCGCCCGGCAGCCGGTCGCCGGGCTTCAGGCGGCGGGCGACGATCTCGGCGCGGATGTGCGCGGCCACGCGTTCGACGAGCGTCTGGGCGGCGGCCACGTTCGTGTGTCCGCGCTAGCTCTTTACCGCGCCGGCCGTGAGCCCCGACACCATGTAGCGGCGGAACGCGTAGTAGATCGCCGTCGGCGGCAGCGCGTAGATGACGCCGGTCGCCATCAGCAGCGCCCAGGGCGCGTCGTCGAAGGCGAGGAAGTTGCCGAGCGCGACGGCGAGCGTGAGCTTGCTCTCGGTCGCGAGCATCAGGAACGCGTAGAGGTATTCGTTCCAGGCGAGCAGCAGCGCATAGGTGCCGATGGCGACCATCGTCGGCGCCATCAGCGGCAGGTACACGTACCAGAAGATCTGCATCGTCTTCGCGCCGTCGATCTTCGCCGCCTCGTCGAGCTCGCGCGGGATCTTCTGCGCCGCCTGGTTCATCACCCAGATCGCGTACGGCGAGGCGAGCGCGACCATCGCGAAGATCAGCGACCACGGGCTGTCGACGAGCCCGTAGGTCCCCATGATCTTGTACATCGGGATGGCGAGGAACGCGGCCGGGATCAGGTAGGTGAGCAGCGCGATGTTGGTGATCAGGCGCCCGCCGCGGATGCGGATCCGAGTGATCGCGAAGTTCGCCGTGGCGCCGATGGCGAGCGTGATCACCGCGACCATGACGGCGATGAAGACGCTGTTGCCGAGCTGCTGCCAGAAGTACTCCACCAGGTTGTGCTTCGCGCCGAGCACGAGCTCGAAGTTCTGCAGCGTCGGGTTCTTGGGGAAGAGCCCGCTCGCCACCGCTTCCTGGGCGGGCGAGAGCGCGATGACGAAGAGGTGGTAGATCGGGATCATCGTCCACAGGAAGACGATCGCGCCGATCGCGTAGAGCGGCAGATTCTTGAGCTTCATCGCCGGCGCCCTAGTCCTGGACGTGCTCGCCCGAGAGCCGCTTCATCATGAACCACACGATCGGGATCACCGCCGGCATCGCGACGATGATCGCCGCGAGCGAGACGTCGACCTGGTCCATGCGGAGGTAACGGATGCCGAGCGTGGCGAGCACCTGGGTCGAGTCGATCGGGCCGCCGCCGGTGAGGAGGTAGACGCTGTTGAAATCGCCGAGGCTCCAGATGGTCGAGAGCAGCACGCACGTGAGGTAGAGGCCGCGCATCGACGGCCAGGTCACGTAGCGGAACGCCTGCCAGGTCGTCGCGCCGTCGACGCCGGCCGACTCGTACAGCTCCTTCGAGATCGCCATGCGTCCGGCGAGCAGGATCAGCGTCCAGAACGGCAGCGATTTCCAGATGTGCACCATGATCGCGGCGCCGAGCCCGTAGTGATCGCTCGGTGAGCCAGCCGGGCCCCTCGACGCCGAACCACTTGAAGATGAGCGCGTTCACCATCCCCCACTCGGGGTTGAGCATCCACCGGAAGGAAAGGATCGTGGGGATCGACGGCGCCGCCCAGGCGAGCAGGAACAGCACCGACAGCCACCGCACCCAGCGCGCTTCGTGGAGGAAGAACCCCGAGAGGCCGAGCGCGATGAACATCTTCAGGTTCACCGCGACCAGCAGGAAGACGACCGTATTGACGATCGTCGAGAAGAAGACCGGGTCCTGGAACAGCTTCCGGTAGGCGGACGGGCTCGATCCGAGCCAGATCCCGTAGAGCACCGGGAACACGACGAACAGCGCGAACACCGCGAAGTAGGGGACGAGCAGGACGATCCCCCAGAAGGTCTCGTCGGAGAGACCCTGCTTCGGCGCCTGGGCCGGCGCCGGTGTGGGCAATACGACTGCGCTCATAGAGCCCTTTCGGGGCTGACGCGGTCACGCGTCAGCCCCGGGGATTTCCCGTGCGGAGCTATCCTATTGCGCAAGTATCTGCTTCACCCGCGCGATCAACTCGTCGGCCGCCTTCTCAGGCGCCACGCCGTCCTTGGCGATGCGCGCGGTGGCGCGGCCCCAGACGTTCTCCGCGTTCACCACCGTGAACTTCCAGTTGTAGACGAACGGGAAGAACACGATGCCCTGCGAGACCTGCTGCTGCACCGCCTTGCGGTGCGGATCCTTGCCGTCGGTCCAGAACGGCGCGACCGAGGCGCGCTTGGTCACCGGCACCCAGCGGCCGAGCGAGCCCTCGACGTACGGCTGGAGGTTGTCCTCCTGCAGGAAGAACGCCAGGAACTCCTTGCCCCGCGCCTTGTTCTTCGCGTCGGCGAACACCACCGCCGTCTTCACCGCGGCGAGTTGCGGCACGTTGGTGCCGTCCGGCTTCGGCGGGAACGGGCGCGTCCGGATCAACTCGTAGTAGTTCTTGCGCGCGATCTCCTTCTGCTCCGGCGTGGAGGTGGCGCGGTTCATGGTGTCGAGCTGCGCCGCCGGGATGGAGATGGTCGCGTTGTGCGTCATCACCGTGGTCTTGTTGGCGAAGTTCAGGTTGTTGTCGACGTCGGTCCAGTTGACCGACGAGGCGGGCGAGCAGCCTTTCTTCACGATCGCCGCATAGTCGGCGAGCGCCCGGGTGAGCCCGGCCTTGTTCTTCGGCTGGTCGAGCGTGAGCTTGCCGTTCTCGTCGACGACCTGCACGTCGTACGCATTCATGAACTGGTGGAAGCTGAAGAACGTGTCGGACGCCTGCACGCTCGCCGGGTGGCCGATCCCGAAGGTGCGCTGCCCCTTGGCGCGCAGCGCCGGCTGCACCTTGTCGCACCAGAAGTCCCAGAAGCCCTTCCAGTTGTTGGGGATGTCGGACTCCTTGAAGCCCGCGTCCGCGACCATGTCGATCCAGTAGTTGATGTGCATGAGCTGCATCTCGACCGGGGCGGCGTAGTACGCGCGCTGGCCGTTCTTGCCGTTCAGCAGCCACGTGGTCGAGAGCGGTCCGGGGAGGAACTGCGATGCGAGCGGCTTGATGACGTCGTCGAGGTTCTCGAGCTTGCCTTCGAACGCCCATTTGCCGGTGACGCGGAAGTCGTAGGTCAGTCCGAAGCCGACGTCCGGCGGATTGCCGGCCTCGACCGCGGCGACCGATTTCGTGACGATGTCCTCGGGCGAGTAGAGCGAGAGGTCGACCTTCACGCCGCTCTTCGCCTCGAATTTCTTGATGACGTCCTGCAGCGCCGCGTCTTCGGCGGGGTAGAACGCCTTCGTGAACCAGACAGTGAGGGTCTGCTGCGCTGCGGCGCTGCCGGCGGCAAGCGCGAACGCGACCGCGAGCACGCGGCTGACGAACCGGGACATGAATCTCCTCCTTCGGATTTTGCGGCGGCGTGTCGTTATCGCCCGCCGGCGTGCCGCGAACCCCGGGGACGAACCTGTTAGACAGGTTGTGCGGGCAGGCTACGCCCAAACGGTCGCGGGTGTCAAACCGCCGCCAGCCGGGTTTCGCGCTACGGCCGCGCCTGTAGGCCGCTGTTTTTAAGGGGATTCTCGCGAGAATTGGGGTTTTTCGCGAGGCCCGCTGCTATAATTCGCCGTTCCGCGAGATTTCCAGAACAACACCGCTCGAGAAGGAGGACGTACGGTGGCCGACCGCCTGAAGGGCAAGCGCGCCTTCATTACCGCCGCGGGTCAGGGCATGGGTCGCGCCGCCGCCGTCGCCTTCGCGCAGGAAGGCGCAGCCGTGTGGGCGACCGACGTCAACGCGAATGCTCTCAAGACGCTCGAAGGTGCGCGCGGCGTCACGACGCGGGTGCTCGACGTGACCGACGCATCGGCGGTCGAGCGCGTCGCGCGCGAGGCGGGCGAGCACGACGTGCTCTTCAACTGCGCCGGCTTCGTGCATCACGGCACGATCATGGAGTGCTCGGAAGCCGACTGGGACCGGAGCTTCGACATCAACATCAAGTCGATGTACCGCGTCACCCGCGCGCTGCTGCCCGGCATGCTGAAGCAGGGGCGGGGCAGCGTCATCAACATGGCCTCGATCGCCTCCAGCATCCGCGGCATCCCGAACCGCTTCGTCTACGGCACCACCAAGGCCGCCGTGCTCGGGTTCACCAAGGCGATCGCGGCCGACTACGTGAAGCAGGGCATCCGCTGCAATGCCGTGTGCCCGGGGACGGTCGACACGCCGTCGCTCCAGGACCGGATCAACGCGCTCCCCGATCCGGTCGAGGCGCGCAAAGCCTTCATCGCCCGCCAGCCGATGGGCCGGCTGGGCACGACCGACGACATCATCCCGTTGCTCATCTACCTCGCCTCCGACGAGTCCTCGTTCGCGACCGGCGTCGCTTTTTCGGTGGATGGCGGCATGACGATCTGACCCGTACGGAAAGCCCCTCTCCCTGGAGACAACAAGATGAAGCTGTGTCGCTTTGGCAAGAACGGGTACGAAAAGCCCGGAATCATCGACTCCCAAGGCATGCTGCGCGACGCATCCAGCGTGGTGCAGCAGATCGACCAGGACTCGATCTCGCCGAAAGGGCTCGCCAAGCTGCGCAAGATCAGGCCGGAGTCGCTGCCGCTCATCAAGACCGAGCCGCGCCTCGGCGTGCCGTACATCGGCATCAGCAAGTTCGTCGCGATCGGGCTCAACTACTCCGACCACGCCGCCGAGGCCGGGTTGCCGGTGCCGAGCGAGCCGATCGTGTTCATGAAGGCGACCACCTCGATCAACGGACCGAACGACGACATCGTCCAGCCGAAGGGCTCGACCAAGCTCGACTGGGAGGTGGAGCTCGGCGTGGTGATCGGCACCAAGGCGCAGTACGTGTCCGAGGAGAAGGCGCTCGAGCACGTCGCCGGCTACGCGATCGTGAACGACGTCTCGGAGCGCGCCTTCCAGCTCGTCACGAGCCAGTGGGACAAGGGCAAGGGCTTCGACACCTCCGGCCCGATCGGGCCGTGGCTGGTGACGACCGACGAGATCCCGAACCCGCAGACGCTCGAGATGTGGCTCGACGTGAACGGCGAGCGCATGCAGACCGGCAACACGCGGACGATGATCTTCTCGGTGGCGAAGATCGTGTCGCACGTGTCGCAGTACATGACCCTGCTGCCGGGCGACATCATCACCACCGGCACGCCGCCGGGGGTGGGCATGGGCAAGAAGCCCGAGCCGGTCTGGCTCAAGCCGGGGGACGTCGTGACGCTCGGCATCCAGGGCCTGGGCGAGCAGCGCCAGCGGATCGTCGCCTACACCGGCAAGTGACCCGCGAGAGCCCGGCGCACCGCGCCGGGCGTCGCGGGTGATCCCCGCGAACGCGGGGATCCAGTCCGGCGCTCCGGGGTGAAGGGCGGCGCCACCGCCCCCGCCTCTTGCCAAAACGCGCCCCCGAAGCCATAGTCTCGGGGTCGAACTCGCTATAGGCACGCCCACCGGCGCCCCCCGGGCGCACTCCTGGTCTTCTGCCATAGGTGATTTGATGCCGCGCGCACTGTCGTGCGCGGCAACCGCCGGACCTGGAGGAATTCCATGCCCACTGGCACCGTTAAATTCTTCAACACCAGCAAAGGATTCGGGTTCATCCGCCCGGACGACGGCTCGAAGGACGTGTTCGTGCATATCTCGGCCGTCGAGCGCTCGGGCCTCGGGACGCTCAGCGAGAACCAGAAGGTCCAGTTCGAGATCCAGCAGGGGCAGAACGGGAAATCGTCGGCCGTCAACCTCAAGGCCGTCTGACCGGACCCCACGTGCCGAAGGAAGAACTCATCGAGATGGAAGGTGTCGTCAGCGAGGTGCTGCCGAACACGCAGTTCCGCGTCCTGCTCGAGAACGGCGCGGACGTGCTCGCGTACGCCTCCGGCAAGATGCGCAAGCACCGCATCCGCATCCTCGCCGGGGACAAGGTCACGCTCGAGATGTCGCCCTACGACCTGACCAAGGCGCGCATCAACTTCCGGCACAAGGACGAGCGGGCGCCGGGCCCGCCGGTGCAGCGGCCGCAGTTCCGGCGGCGGTAGGTCGTCACCCGATCCCAGGCACTCGGCGCCTCGCGGCGGCGAGTGCCTTTCTTTTTCACCGGTTGCGGCAAGCGCCACGCATCGGCGAACGGGATGACTTGACCGCGGTCCAACCGGTCGCGTAGATTGGTTTTCGTCGGACGGGAGAGCGCGGCAGTGCAATGTGGCAGTACTGCGCGGCAGTACTGCGCGGCACGACGGCCGCCGCCGAAGGCGTAACACCCGGAATCGCTCAGGCAAACGAACCGTCCGCGCCAGGGCCGCTGTCGGCCTTGGGGCACTCTGGAGAGCGGCGCACCAGGTCGTAGACCCTGCGGTCTACGGCGCGGTCCGCCCACCGAAGGGGCACGCGGTGCGCGCGAGAGTCGCGCGCCGTAATCTCTCAGGTAAACGGACAGAGGGGTAAGGCGAGAGCCTTGCCCCTTTTTTCGTTTCTGGGGAGCAGTGATGAGAGTGATCGTGCTTGGTGCAGGCGTCGTCGGCACTTCGGCCGCGTGGTACCTCGCGCGCGCCGGCCACGAGGTGACCGTCGTCGAGCGGCAGGGCGCCGCGGGGCTCGAGACGAGCTTCGCGAACGGCGGCCAGGTCTCGGTGAGCCACGCCGAGCCGTGGGCGAACCCCGGGGCGCCGGCGAAGATCATCGAGTGGCTCGGCCGCGAGGATGCGCCGCTCCTCTTCCGGCTCCGCGCCGACTGGCACCAGTGGACGTGGGGCCTGCGGTTCCTCGCCGAGTGCCTGCCCTTCCGGACGCGCGACAACATCCGCCAGATCCTCGCGCTCGCCCTGTACAGCCGGGCCGAGCTCCAGCGTCTCCGCCGGGACACCGGCATCGAGTACGACCAGCTGACGCGCGGCATCCTGCACTTCTACACCGACCCGGAAGAGTTCGAGCACGCCATCCCGCAGGCCGAGCTGATGCGCCAGTACGGCTGCGAGCGCGACGTGAAGACGGCGGAGGAGTGCCTCGCGATCGAGCCGGCGCTCGCGCACGCCGCGGACGACATCGTCGGGGGCACCTATACCGCCGCCGACGAGTCGGGCGACGCGCGCAAGTTCACCCAGGCGCTGGCGGCGCTCGCCGCCGGGCAGGGCGTCCGGTTCCACTACGGCCGCTCGATCAAGCGGCTCGAAGCGCACCGCGGCCGGATCGTCAGCGTCGTGCTCGCGGACGCCGAAGGCCGCGACGACCGGATCTCGGCCGATGCCTACGTCGTGGCGCTCGGCAGCTACAGCCCGCTCCTGCTGCGGCCGCTCGGGATCTCGATCCCGGTCTATCCGCTCAAGGGCTACTCGATCACCGTGCCGCTCGAGCCGGGCGACGAGGCGCCCACGGTGAGCCTCACCGACGACAGCCACAAGCTCGTCTACTCGCGGCTCGGCGACCGGCTGCGCGTGGCGGGCACGGCGGAGGTCGCGGGCTACAACACCGACGTCAACGACGTCCGCTGCCAGGCGATCGTGCAGCGCGCCTTCGAGATCTTCCCGCGCGCCGGCCGGCCGGAGCGGGCCGAGTTCTGGACCGGGCTACGGCCAGCGACGCCGTCGAACGTGCCGGTGATCGGCCGCACGAAGCTCGACAACCTGTTCGTGAACACCGGTCACGGGACGCTCGGGTGGACGATGGCGTGCGGTTCGGGCCGCGCGCTCGCCGACATCGTGAGCGGCCGGCAGCCGGAGCCCGACTTCCGCTTTGCCGGGCTGCCGGCGCGCCCGCGGGGCGTCCTCGTCGCCAAGCCGGCGGGCTGAGCGCTCGTGCGCAAGAAAAGGGCGCCGTGAGGCGCCCTGGATCCCGGCGTTCGCCGGGATGACCTTCGCCGCCGCGCTGCGCGCGGCTTGCGAAGGTCACTTCCCTCCGGCCGCCCGGCGCTTCGGCACGATGCGGGGGCGCTCGGTCGCCGCGGTCAGCTCGCGCACGAAGTTCGGCAGCGCGAAGAGCCCGTGGTGGACCGCCCCGTTGTAGTACTGCAGGTCCTTCACGCCGCGCTTCGCGAGCCGCTTCTCGACTTCGGCCGCCGGCAGCGCCAGCGGGTCGAGCGAGTCGGAGCAGACCGCCATCGCGTAAAGCGTCCCGTAGAGCGGGATGTAGACCGAGAACGGCCGCACGACCGGGAACACGTTCGCCAGCCGCTCGGCGTGGGCGCGGACCCGCTCCGGCCTCGACCACGGCGGCCCGATGTGGAGCGTCACCGCCCCGCCCGGCGCGAGCGCCCGGCGGCAGTCGCGGAAGAACGGCTCCTCGTAGAGCGCCGTGGCCGGCCCGATCGGATCGGGCAGGTCGAGGACGATCAGGTCGAAGCGCGCCTCGGTCGCGGCGAGGAACTTCATCCCGTCGTCGACCACCAGCTTCAGCTTCGGGTTGTCGAAGGCCCCGCGGTGGATTGCGCCGAAGTGCTCCTTGGCGATCTCGATGACGTCGCCGTCGAGCTCGACCATGGTCACGCTCTCGAGCGACGGGTGCTTGAGCAATTCCTCGACCGCCCCGCCGTCGCCGCCGCCGATGATCAGCGCCTTCCTCGGCGCCGGATGGGCGATCGCCGCCGGATGGATCATGCTCTCGTGGTAGACGAACTCCTCCTTCTCCGAGGTCATGAAGCAGCCGTCGAGGCGGAAGAGCTTGCCGAACTGCGGCGTCTCGTGGATCTCGAGTGCCTGGAACCGCGTCTTTCGCGTCCCGAGAACCCTGGATGAGCGGATGAAAAAGCCGAAGTCGCCGTTCAGGTGCTCGTACAGGTGCCGCTGCTCGCGCGGCACCTCGTGGCGGATGACATCCTCCGGCTGGAACAGCGCCACCAGGTCGTCGACGACGCCGCGCGCGCGGGCGGAGTTGTCGCGCGTGTAGTTGCAGACGTACACGTCGAGCGTGACGCTGCGGAGCTCCGGCCAGGTGTGGATCGCGACGTGCGACTCGCCGAGCACGACGCAGCCGGTGGTCCCGCCGCCATCGAATTGATGGAACAGGTCCCCCAGGACCGTCAGGCCCGCCTTCTCGATCGAATCGAAGCAGAAGCGACGGAGCGACGCCCCGTCAGTCAGGTACCGCGCGTCTCCCTTGCAGCGGTACAGATTCGCAACGATGTGCAATCCGTCCAATTGGCATGGATCCCGAGTCGTCGTAAAGCGCCCGCGCCGGCCCCGACCCCCGTCATCGGGTCCCGTCACCCATCTCCGCCACCACCGCGTCGATCAGCCGCCGCGAGATGCTGATCGGATTCGGAAGCTGCGGCAAATTATCGACCTTAAACCACTGCGCGGCCTCGATTTCAAGCGGATCGACGTTGATTTCGCCACTTTTCCAGTCGGCGACGAAGGCGATCATCAGCGAGTGGGGAAACGGCCACGGCTGGCTCGCGAAGTAGCGCACGTTCTCGACCTGCACGCCGACCTCCTCCAGCACCTCGCGCTCGAGGCACTGCTCGAGCGTCTCGCCGGGCTCGACGAAGCCCGCGAGCGCGCTGTACATCCCCGGCGGGAAGCGCGGCGAGCGGGCGAGCAGAACCTCGTCGGGACCGCGCCGGATCATCACCATGATCGCCGGCGCGACCCGCGGATAGGCGCCGAGCCCGCACGCCGGGCACTCGCGCGAGCGCTCCGTCGTCTTCGGCACCGTCGGCGTCCCGCAGCGCCCGCAGAACTGGTGCGTCCGGTCCCACTCGAGGAGCTGGAGCGCGCGGCCGGCGAGCGCGAAGTGCGCATCCTCCAGCACGCTGAAGAGCGCCCGCAGCCCGTGCCAGCCGAACCCCTGCGGCGGCGGCGCGTCCGCGGCGGCCTCGGCGGCGAAGCAGTGCGCGCCGCCGAGCGAGCCGAGATAGAGCGTCCGCAGCGGTTCGAGCGCGAGCGCCCCGGGCGCCGCCGCCACCGGCACGCGCGCCGCGGTGGGGCGCGGAAAAACGCGCGGATCGTCGCCGGGCTTGCCGGTGACCAGCTCGCCGGCCTCGACGAGCAGCCGCTCGCCGCGGAAGACGAACCACAACGCGTCCCCGGCCTCGGGCGGCGGGGGTACCGCGCCGGCGTACCCGGGCGGCGACGAAAACGGCATCTCGATCATCGGACGGTACTCATCGATTCGATCCGGTTCGACCACTCGCGCCGATTATAATTGCCGCTTCGTCCGCCCCCCTGCCCGCACTCCCGCCGATGCCGAGCTCCGCCGCAAGGCCCAAGACCGACGCCCGCACCGAGCGCGAGATGGCGAACGCCATCCGCGCGCTCGCGATGGATGCGGTGCAGGCGGCAAACTCCGGACATCCCGGCATGCCGATGGGAATGGCCGAGATCGCGATCGCGCTCTGGGGGCGGCACCTCCGGCACAACCCGTCGAGCCCGAAGTGGGTCGACCGCGACCGATTCGTGCTCTCGAACGGGCACGGGTCGATGCTGCTCTACGCGCTGCTCCACCTGAGCGGCTACGACCTGCCACTCGCCGAGCTCAAGCGTTTTCGCCAGCTCGGCTCGATGACGCCGGGACACCCGGAGCACGGCGTCGCGCCCGGCGTCGAGACGACCACCGGCCCGCTCGGGCAGGGGCTCGCGAACGCGGTCGGCATGGCGCTCGCCGAGCGGCTGCTCGCGAAGGAGTTCAACCGTCCGGACCTCGAGATCGTCGACCACCACACCTACGCGTTCGTCGGCGACGGCTGCCTCATGGAGGGGATCTCGCACGAGGTCTGCTCGCTGGCGGGCACGCTCGGCCTGGGCAAGCTGATCGTCCTCTACGACGACAACGGCATCTCGATCGACGGCCACGTCAGGAACTGGTTCACCGACGACACCCCGAAGCGCTTCGAGGCGTACGGGTGGCACGTCGTGGCGGACGTCGACGGGCACGACGTCGAGGCGGTCGACGCCGCAGTCCAGGCGGCGCAGTCCGAGCACCGCCGGCCGAGCCTCGTCTGCTGCAAGACGCTGATCGCCAAGGGCGCGCCGACGAAGGTGAACACCCACGAAGCGCACGGCGCGCCGCTCGGCAAGGAGGAGATCGCGGCGACGCGCGCCGCGATCGGCTGGCCGCATCCGCCGTTCGAGGTGCCGCGCAACGTCTACGAGGCGTGGGACGCGCGCGCGACCGGCGCCGCGGCGGAGTCGGCGTGGAACGAGCGGTTCGCGCTCTACCAGCGCAAGTTCCCGGACCTCGCCGCGCAGTTCCAGCGCCGCATGGCGGGCGAGCTGCCGTCGGGCTGGGGCGAGCACGTGCGCTCGCTCGTCGAGAAGACCAACGCCAAGGCCGAAACGGTCGCCACCCGCAAGAGCTCGCAGAACGCGCTCGAGGGCCTGGCGCCGACGCTGCCCGAGCTCTTCGGCGGCTCCGCCGATCTCACCGGATCGAACCTCACGATGTGGTCGGGGTCGCGTCTCGTCAACGCGGGCGAGGGCGGCAACTACCTCTCGTTCGGGGTGCGCGAGTTCGGGATGTCGGCGATGGCGAACGGGATGGCGCTGCACGGCGGGTTCATCCCCTACGTGGGCACCTTCCTCACGTTCTCGGACTACTCGCGCAACGCGCTGCGGATGGCGGCGCTGATGGCGCTCCGCTCGATCTTCGTCTTCTCGCACGACTCGATCGGCCTCGGCGAGGACGGCCCGACGCACCAGTCGATCGAGCACGCGGCGAGCCTGCGGCTCATCCCCGGCATGGACGTCTGGCGGCCGAGCGACTCGGTCGAGTCGGTGGTCGCGTGGGCGGCCGCGGTCGAGCGCCGAGACGGGCCGTCCTCGCTCCTCCTGAGCCGCCAGAATGTGCAGTTCCAGACCCGCGATGCCGACGCGATCGCGAGCATCCGCCGCGGCGGGTACGTCATCGCCGACAGCGCGCGTCCGCGCGCGGTCGTCATCGCGACCGGATCGGAGGTGCCGCTCGCGGTCGGCGCGCGCGCGAAGCTCGCGGAGGAGGGCATCGCGGTGCGGGTCGTGTCGATGCCCTGCACCAGCGTCTTCGACCGGCAGGACGCCGCCTACCGCGAGCGGGTGCTGCCGCGCGGGGTGCCGCGCGTCGCGGTCGAGGCGGGCGTGACCGACTACTGGCGCAAGTACGTGGGCGCGGCCGACAGCGGGCACGGCGCCGTGATCGGCATCGACCGGTTCGGCGAGTCCGCGCCGGGGCCGGAGCTCTTCAAGCATTTCGGGTTCACCGTCGAGAGCGTCGTCGCGGCCGTCAAGCGCGTTCTCTCGTAGCGGTTCTTGTTCAGGAGCAACCGATGACCATTCGCATCGCCATCAACGGGTACGGCCGCATCGGCCGCATGATCCTCCGCGCGCACTACGAGAGCGGCAAGCGGCACGACCTCGCGATCGTCGCCATCAACGACCTCGGCGACGCCGCGACCAACGCCCATCTCACGAAGTACGACACCGCGCACGGGCGCTTCCCCGGCACGGTCGAGGTCGAAGGCGAGAACCTCGTCGTCAACGGCGACAAGATCCGGGTCTGCGCGCAGCGCGACCCGTCGCAGCTGCCGTGGAAGGAGCTCGGCGTCGACGTCGTGCTCGAGTGCACCGGCCTCTTCACCAGCAAGGCGAAAGCCTCGGCGCACGTCACCGCCGGCGCGAAGCGGGTGATCATCTCGGCGCCGGGCGAGAAGGACGTCGACGCGACCGTCGTCTACGGCGTGAACCACGGCGTCCTCAAGCCGTCGCACACGGTCATCTCCAACGCCTCGTGCACGACGAACTGCCTGGCGCCGCTCGTCAAGGCGCTGAACGACCGGATCGGCGTCGTGAACGGCCTGATGACGACGATCCACGCCTACACCAACGACCAGGTCCTGACCGACGTCTACCACAAGGACCTGCGCCGGGCGCGCTCGGCGACGATGTCGATGATCCCGACCAAGACCGGCGCGGCCTCCGCGGTCGGCCTCGTGCTGCCCGAGCTGAACGGCAAGCTCGACGGCTTTGCGATCCGCGTGCCGACGATCAACGTCTCGATCGTCGACCTCGCGTTCGTCGCGAAGCGGCGCACGACGGTCGACGAGGTGAACGCGGCGGCGAAGCAGGCCTCCGAGACCGATCTCAAGGGCATCCTCGAGTACACGAAGGGCGAGCTCGTCTCGGTCGATTTCAACCACAACCCGTCGTCCTCGATCTTCGACGCGACGCTGACCAAGGTCTCGGAAGGCACGCTGGTGAAGGTCTGCTCGTGGTACGACAACGAGTGGGGCTTCTCGAACCGGATGCTCGACACCACCGTCGCGTTCGTCCAGGCCGCCGCGCCGGCGAAGGCCGCCGCTTAGGGACGGTTCCGGGGTCGGGTCATGGCGATCCGCAAGATGACCGACCTCGACTTGCGCGGAAAGCGCGTGTTCATCCGCGCCGACCTCAACGTGCCGCAGGACGACGCCGGCAACATCACCGACGACACGCGCATCCGCGCCTCGGTGCCGGGGATCCGGCATGCGCTCGACGCGGGCGCGCGCGTGATGGTGACTTCCCACCTCGGCCGGCCGAAGGAGGGCGAGTTCACGCCGGAGGACTCGCTCGCGCCGGTGGCGAAGCGCCTGTCGGAGCTGCTCGGGGCGCCGGTGCCGCTGAAGGCGAACTGGGTCGACGGCGGCGAGGTCGCGCCGGCGCCGGGCCAGGTCGTGATGCTCGAGAACTGCCGGCTGAACAAGGGCGAGAAGCGGGACGACGAGGCGCTCGCGCGCAAGATGGCCGCGCTGTGCGACGTCTACGTGAACGACGCGTTCGGCACCGCGCACCGCGCCGAGGCCACGACGCACGGCATCGCGCGGTTCGCCCCGGTCGCCTGCGCCGGGCCGCTGATGGCGGCGGAGATCGAGGCGCTCTCGAAGGCGCTCGTGAACCCGGCGCGGCCGCTGGTCGCGATCGTCGGCGGGTCGAAGGTGTCGACCAAGCTCACGATCCTCGGCGCGCTCGCCGAAAAGGTGGACCAGCTGATCGTGGGCGGCGGCATCGCCAACACGTTCATCCTGGCGGTCGGCGGGAAGATCGGCAGGTCGCTCGCCGAGCCGGACCTCGTCGACGAGGCGCGCAGGATCGTGAAGCGCATGGAGGAGAAGGGCGGCTCGGTGCCGATCCCGATCGACGTCGTCTGCGCGAAAGAGCTCGCGGCCACGGCGCGGCCGAGCCGAAGGCGACCGAGAACGTGGCCGACGACGACCTCATCCTCGACATCGGCCCGCAGTCGGCGCGGGCGCTGGAGCACTTCCTCAAGGCTGCCGGGACGATCGTCTGGAACGGTCCGGTCGGCGTGTTCGAGTTCGACCAGTTCGGCGCCGGCACGAAGACGCTCGCGCACGCGATCGCCGACTCGAAGGCGTTCTCGCTCGCCGGCGGCGGCGACACGCTCGCCGCGATCGCGAAGTACGGCGTCGGCGACCGCATCTCGTACATCTCCACCGGCGGCGGCGCCTTCCTCGAGTTTCTCGAGGGGAAGGCGCTGCCGGCGATCGCGGTGCTGGCAGCGCGCGGCTCGTGACCCCCGTCTCGTGACCGCCGTCTCGTGACCCCCCACTACCCGCCCGGCAGCGCGTGCCGTAACGTGGCACCCTGAAGACGCGGAAAACAACAACCAGGACTGCCATGCTGCCGAAGACCAAATCCCCGGAGCGGAACCGCGCCACCAAGATCGTCACCACCCTCGGGCCCGCCTCGAGCTCACCCGAGGTGCTCGAGCGCATGTTCCGCGCCGGCGTCGACGTCGTGCGGATGAACTTCTCCCACGGTACCGCCGAGGACCATCTGGCGCGCGCCGAGCTGGTGCGCGAGCTGTGCCGCAAGACCCAGCGCACCGTCGGCATCATGGCCGACCTCCAGGGGCCGAAGATCCGCGTCGGCAAGTTCAAGGACGGCAAGATCACGCTCAAGACCGGCGACCGCTTCATCCTCGACGCCGAGTGCGCGCTCGGCGACGAGACGCGCGCCGGGCTCGACTACAAGGAGCTGCCGCAGGACGTGAAGCCGGGCGACGTGCTGCTGCTCGACGACGGCAAGATCGTGTTCGACGTCGAGCAGGTCACCGCCACCCAGGTCCACTCGACCGTGCGCCACGGCGGCGTGCTCTCGAACAACAAGGGCATCAACCGGCTCGGCGGCGGCCTGACCGCGCCCGCGCTCACCGCCAAGGACATGGAGGACATCCGCGTCGCGGCGAAGATCAACGCCGACTACCTGGCGGTGTCGTTCCCGAAGGGCGGCCGCGACATGTACATGGCGCGCGAGCTCTCGCGCGCCGCCGGCGGCAAGGCGCTCCTGATCGCGAAGATCGAGCGCGCGGAGGCGGTGCAGCGCGCGGCGCTGGAGGACATCCTGGCGGCGAGCGACGGGATCATGGTCGCCCGCGGCGACCTCGCGGTCGAGGTCGGCGACGCCGCGGTGCCGGCGCTGCAGAAGCGGATGATCCGCCTCGCCCGCGAGCACAACAAGCTGACCATCACCGCCACGCAGATGATGGAGTCGATGATCGCGAGCCCGGTGCCGACGCGCGCCGAGGTGTCCGACGTCGCGAACGCGGTGCTCGACGGCACCGACGCGGTGATGCTCTCCGCCGAGACGGCCGCCGGCAAGTATCCGGTGGAGACCGTCGAGGCGATGAGCCGCATCTGCATCGAGGCCGAGAAATCCGCGCCGGTCACGCTGGACCGCGATTTCCTCGACCGCGTCTTCACCCGCATCGACCAGTCGATCGCGATGGCGGCGCTCTTCACCGCCTACCACCTCAAGGTCAAGGCGATCGCCGCGCTCACCGAATCGGGCTCGACCGCGCTCTGGATGTCGCGGCTGAACTGCGGCGTGCCGATCTACGCGCTCACCTCGCAGACCGCGACCCGCTATCGCGTGAGCCTCTTCCGCGACACCTTTCCGCTCACGATCGCCTACCACGGCCACGACCGCGAGGCGCTGCTCGCGGAGGCCGAGCGCGTGCTGGTCGAGAACGGCGTCGTGCAGGCGGGCGACCTGATCGTGCTCTCGTTCGGCGAGCCGATCGGCAAGTCCGGCGGCACGAACACGATGAAGATCGTCAAGGTCGGCGAGCACCGGCAGGCCTGACGACACGGGGTCCCGCGCAGGTGAGCCCGACGGGCCGCCCCGAGGGCGAACCCCGAGCGCTTCAGCGCGAGGGTAGTCCAATGACCCTGCCCGACCGATTCGAGAGCGTCGAGCACCTCGAGGACGTGATGACCACGCCCTCGGCGGCGCTGGTCGCCGATCTCGGGCGCGCGCCGGGCGACATCATCGTGCTCGGCGCCGGCGGCAAGATGGGGCCGACGCTCGCGCGGCTCGCCAAGCGCGCGGCGCCGGGCAGAAGCGTCGTCGCCGTGGCGCGCTTCTCGGAGCCGGGCGTACGCGATGCGCTCGGACGTCACGGCGTCGAATGCATCGCGGCCGATCTCCTCGACCGCGACGCGCTCGCGCGGCTGCCGAAGCTCCCGAACGTCGTGTTCATGGCCGGGCGCAAGTTCGGCTCGACCGGCGCCGAGCATCTCACCTGGGCGATGAACGTCCACGTCCCGGCGCTCGTCGCCGAAGCCTTCGCCGGCTCGCGGATCGTCGCCTTCTCGACCGCCTGCGTGTACCCGTTCGTGCCGGCCGGGAGCGGCGGCGCGACGGAAGACACGCCGACGACCCCGCCGCCCGGCGAGTACGCGAACTCCTGCGTCGGCCGCGAGCGGATGTTCCAGCACTTCTCGCAGCGTCACGGCACGCCCGGCCGCCTGATCCGCCTCTCGTACGCGATCGACATGCGCTACGGCGTGCTGCACGACGTCGCGCGGCAAGGTGCTCCGGCGCGAGCCGATCGACCTCGCCACCGGTCACGTCAACGTCATCTGGCAGGGCGATGCGAACAGCCAGGCGCTGCGCGCGCTCGCGCACTGCACGACGCCGTCGAGCGGGCTCAACGTCAGCGGCGCCGAGGCGACGAGCATCCGCGCGCTCGCGGGCGCGTTCGGCGAGCGGTTCGGCATCGAACCGGTCCTGACCGGCCGCGAGTCGGAGACGGCGTGGCTGGTGAACACCGCCGCGGCGCAGGCGCTCTTCGGCCCGCCCGAGGTGTCGCTCGCGACGATGATCGGCTGGACCGCCGACTGGGTGCGGCGCGGCGGCGCGACGCTCGGCAAGGACACCCACTACGACGTTCGGGATGGAAACTATTGACGCCTGGCCGGTGCGGGCGCTCGGGCCGACCGACCTCGGCGCCGCGCGGGCGCTCGCGGCCGAGGCCGGCTGGAACCAGGTCGAAGCCGACTGGCGCATCTTCCTCGAGCTCGGCCATCTGATGGGCGTCGACGTTCCCGGACACGGGGTGGTCGCGACCGCGGCGACGCTGCCGCTCGGGCCCGATGTCGGGTGGATCGGCATGATGCTCGTCGCAACCCCGTTCCGGCGCCAGGGGCTCGGGCGCCAGCTGCTCGGGCAGTGCATCCTCGATCTCGCCGCGCAGGGGCTGACGCCCGGACTCGACGCGACCGCCGCCGGCCGGGAGCTGTACCAGCGCTACGACTTCCAGGACGCGTGGGCGATCACCCGCTGGCGGCGCGAGCGCGCGGCGGCGGCGGCGCGGCCCGATCCGGCCGTCGAGGTTCGCACGGCAACTGCCGCCGACCTCGACGCGATCGCCGCGCTCGACCGGCGCGCGTTCGGTTGCGAGCGGCGCAGCGTCCTCGCGCGACTGCTCGAGCGCGCGCCGCGCGCCGCCGCGCTCGCGCTGACCGACGGTGAGCCGTGCGGCTTCCTCCTCGCCCGCGACGGACGCGAGGCGCTCCAGCTCGGCCCGCTCGTCGCGACCGATCCGGCGGTGCCGGCGGCGCTCGTCGCGCACGCCATCGCGCGAGTCGCCGACGCCGCGTACCTCGACCTGCTCGATCGCCACCAGGACCTGCGTGGCTGGCTCGCGACGCACGGGTTCGCGCCGCAGCGCCGGTTCACGCGCATGCTGTATCGTCGGGACGAGCCGTTCGGGGATGCGCGCCTCGCCTTCGCGATCGCCGGGCCGGAGCTCGGCTAGGATGAAACCGACGCCGACATGACGCTCGTCAGACACCTGGACGACATCCCGCCCGACGTGCTCGCGGTGCTTCGCCGCGGCACGGTCATCCCGGCGCACCTGCTCGCACTCGACGCGGATCGGCGCCTCGACTCGCGCCGGCAGCGCGCGCTGACGCGCTACTACCTCGACGCGGGCGCGGGCGGGATCGCCGTCGGCGTCCATGCGACGCAATTCGCGATCCGCGACGCCGGGCTGTATCAGCCGGTGCTGAAGCTCGCCGCCCACACGGTCCGCGAATGGGCCAGGCGCCCGATCGTGCTCGTCGCCGGCCTCGCGGGCGGGACGGCGCAGGCGCGGCGCGAGGCGGAGATCGCGCGCGAGCTCGGTTATCACGCCGGGATGCTGTCGCTCGGCGCGATGCGCGGCGCCGCGGAGGACGAGCTCGTCGCGCACTGCCTGGCGGTATCGCGGGTGATGCCGCTCGTCGGCTTCTACCTCCAGCCCGCGGTCGGCGGCATCGAGCTCGGCGCGGGCTTCTGGCGTCGCTTCGCGGAGATCGAGAACGTGGCGGCGGTGAAAGTCGCGCCGTTCAACCGCTACCGCACGCTCGACGTCGTGAAGGGCGTGGTGGCGGCGCGCGCCGAGGACCGCGTGACGCTCTACACCGGCAACGACGACCACATCGTCGGCGACCTAGTGACCCCGTTCGTCGTGCAACGCGGCGGAGAGTCGGTGACGGTGCGCATCAAGGGTGGCCTGCTCGGCCACTGGAGCGTGTGGACCCGGAGCGCGGTGGAACTGCTGGCGACGCTCCATGCGGCGGTCGCGCGGGGCGCGCTCGCGCCGGAGGTCCTCGCGCTCGACGCGAAAGTCACCGACGCCAACAGCGCGTTTTTCGACGTCCCCAACGACTTCCGGGGGTGCATCGCCGGCTGCCACGAGGTGCTGCGGCGGCAGGGGCTGTTTGAAGGCAGGTGGTGTCTCGACCCGGACGAGGATCTCTCGCCGGGGCAGGCCGACGAGATCTCGCGCGTGACGGCGGCCTACCCCGAGTTCGACGACACGCCGTTCGTGCGGGCGAACCTCGAGCGCTGGCTGGGTTGACGGAGGACGGGCCGCAGGCGCGCGGCCGACGCGGCGCTAGCCGCGGAACTTCGTGACCAGAAGGCCGACGAGAGCGAGGAAGAGTACGACGAGGTAGAGGTCGAGCCAGGACATTCTCGGGTCCAGGACGGTCAATGTGACGCCGGAAGTATACCCATCCACCAACGGTTTACCAGCGGGACTTCATCCTCCGGACAAGGTAGATGTGTGAACTTTCGTGAAATCGTTCCGGGTTTTTCCCGCTTCGCTCAGACGCTTACGCTGCCTTGCGCGCCCCCCGGCCCTCGTAGAGGTCCCGGCCGGCGGCGAGCGCCCGGATCTTGCCGTCCGCGATCGAGCGCTTGAGCATCCAGAAGCCGCAGTCGGGATGGATGTATCTCACCCGGCCGGCGCCGATCGTCCGCTCGGCGGACTCGATCGCCCGCGCGATGCTTTCGGCCGACTCGATCTCGGTGCGCTTGATGTCCACGACCCCGAGGCCCATGCCGATCTCGGGCCGGAGGTCCTTGAACACGGCGAGCTCCTCGGGCGGACGGTGCGCGCACTCCAGCACCACGTGGTCGACGTGCAGCGCGTTCAGGTAGTTCATCAGCTTGGCCCAGGTGCCGCGCTGCGGCGACTGGCCGCCGTAGTTGCCGAAGCACAGGTGCACCGCAGGCGTGGTCCTGACCGCGTCGAGCACGCGGTTGATCGCGGCCGCCGCCCACTCCCATTCGTCCGGTGCGCCCGGGAGGTTGGCCTCGTCGAGCTGGACGACCTCGGCGTCAAGGTGCTTCACCTGCGCGGCGAGCACGTCGGCGAGCGCGAGCGCGAGGTCCGCGGTCGACTTGTAGTGCCGGTCGACGAGCGTCTTCGCGAGCATGTGCGGCCCGGTGAGCGTGAACTTGAAGGGGCGGGTTGCGAGCCGCTTCGCGCGCGCGCAGGCGTCCGGCAGCGCTAGCGTGCCCGCGCCGATCGGCCCCTCGACGACGCCCGGCGGCCGCCCGCGGAACCCCATCTTTCCGGCCCGGTAGGCGAAGAGCTCCTCGAAGCTCATGCGCGTGCGCACGCCGTCGAGCGGCCGCACGAAGTACTCGATCATGCCGTTCGTCTCGGGATGGTTCATGTCGAAGCGGTAGAGCTCGCCGTCGCAGACGAGGTCGATGCCCGCCTCCTCCTGGGTCGCGATGACGACGCGCGTCGCGTCGACGAGCGCCTGCTCGGAGGGCAGGGCGGCGAGCCAGTCGGGGACCGGGTAGGAGCCGACGACGGTGGTCTTGATGCGCGGGGCGGTGCTCATGAACGATGGCCTCCTTCGCCAGCGGCGAAGTGTAGTCAAGGCGGCCGGCGCGTTGCAATCTTTTAACGAATCGGTTAAAACGGACGCCCGCGAAAAAAGCACTCGAGAGGAGAGCCATGGACACCAGTCGCATCGGCCGCGTCGCCCGGTGGCTGCCGTGCTCGCGCTCGCGTCGTTCGGCGCTGCGGCGCAATGGAAGCCGTCGAAGCCGATCACCATCATCGTGCCCGTGGTCCGCCGGCGGCTCGACCGACCAGGTGACGCGCATCACCGCCGGCGAGCTCGAGAAGGTGCTCGGGCAGAAGGTCGTGATCGTGAACCAGCCGGGCGCCGCGGGCTCGATCGGCACCAAGAACGCGCTCGAGGCGGCGAAGGACGGCTACACCTGGACCGCCGGCGCGGCGCAGGACCTGGGCGCCTACCGGACGCTCGGCATGCTCGACACCAACATCGGCGACTGGAATCTCTACCTGCACGTCGCCAACGTCCCGGTCGTCGCCGTCAACGCGAACTCGCCCTACAAGACGCTGCCCGAGCTGCTCGACGCGATGAAGGCGAAGCCGGGCCAGATCACGGTCGCGACCGCCGGGGTCACCTCGGGCGGCCACAACGCGATGGAAGCGATCTCGCGCGCGACCGGCGCGAAGTACCGGCACGTCACCTACGACGGCGGCAACCCGGCGGTGGTCGCGACCGTCGCCGGCGAGACCGAGGTGACCACGCAGCTCGCGGTCGAGCAGGCCGAGATGATCCGCGCGAAGCGCTTGCGGCCGCTCGCGTCGGTGAGCGACAAGCCGGTGGTGATCGAGGGCTACGGCACGATCGAGCCGATCACGAAGTGGGTGCCCGGCTTCAAGGCTGCGACCAACTACTTCGGCATCTTCGTGCCGAAGGGCGTGCCGCCGGAGGTGATCGCGGCGCTCGACAAGGCGTGGGCGGACACCATCGCCAACAACGCGGCGCTCCGCAAGTACGCCACGGAGCGCGGCGCGGTGTTCGCGCCGGTCGCGGGCGCTGCGGCGCAGCAGGCTGCGCTGCCCGCGGTGCAGGCGAACGCCTGGCTGATGTTCGACTCCGGCAAGGCGAAGGTCTCGCCCGACACGGTCGGCATTCCGCGG
This sequence comes from uncultured beta proteobacterium, assembly GCA_963762785.1. Classification (GTDB taxonomy): domain Bacteria; phylum Pseudomonadota; class Gammaproteobacteria; order Burkholderiales; family SG8-39; genus DATEDA01. The sequence goes on along the minus strand of CAVXND010000048.1, from coordinate 74,302 downwards.
CCCTAGCGCGGCGGACGACCGATGAACGGCGAACGGCCGTCAACGACGGCCGACCTCGCGTGGTCGCTGGTGTGGATCGCGGCCGGCGCCGCGCTCTTCGCCGGCGGCTACGGCATGGACCGGCTCGAGCAGCAGCACATCAACCCGTACACCGCGCCCGGGTCTGGTCCCGGCCGCGCTCGGCGTCGGGATCTTCGTCCTCGGCGCGCTCCTCCTCGCGCGGTCGGTGCGCAACCGCGCCGGCTGCGGCGAGCGCTCCGGGCGGCGCCGCGAGCCTGCCCCGGCTGCTGCTCGCGGCCGGGCTCTGCGTCGCGTACGGCGCCGGCCTGGTCGGCCGCGGGCCGCCGTTCTGGCTCGCGACCGGCGCTGTTCGTGTTCGTCGCGATCCTCGCGTTCCGATGGACGGAGCTGAAGGCTCGCGGCGAGCTCGCGAAGGGCGCGGCGGTCGCCGCGGCGTGCGCGATCGGCACCGCGGCCGGCGTGACGCTCGTGTTCCAGGAGCTGTTCCTCGTGCGCCTGCCGTGAATCGACGAACGACGAAGGGGGACACGTCCCCCTTCAACCCCCTATTCCAGCCAACAGCCGGTTAATGGAATGCTCGACGGCCTCGCGCTCTTCGCCCGCTCGATCGCGACCTTCGCCGACCCGGCGACGCTCGGCATCATCGCGCTGGCGAGCTTCGTCGGCATCGTGATCGGTGCGCTGCCGGGCCTCACCGCGACGATGGGCGTCGCGCTCATGACGACGCTCACGCTCAAGATGCAGCCGAACACGGCGCTCCTCGTGCTCGTCTGCACCTACGTCGGCGCGATCTACGGCGGCTCGCGCTCGGCGATCCTGCTCAACATCCCCGGCACGCCGGCGAACGCCGCGGCCTGCCTCGACGGCTTCGCGCTCGCGCAACGCGGCGAGGCGGGTCGCGCAATCGGCATCTCCACCACCGGCTCGGTGCTCGGCACGCTGATCGGCATGTTCTTCCTCGCGCTCGCGACGCCGGCGCTCGGCGAGGTGGCGCTCAAGTTCGGCGCGTTCGAGTTCTTCTGGCTCGCGCTCTTCGGCGTCATCATCTCGGGCAACCTCACCGGCGACGACCCGCTGAAGGGCTGGCTCGTCGGCTTCCTCGGGCTCGCGCTGGCGGCGGTCGGGCAGGATCCGATCCACGCGTACGAGCGGTTCTCGTTCGGCAACCGCGACCTCGCCGGCGGCTTCCAGCTGATCCCGGCGCTCGTCGGCGCGTTCGGCTTCGCCGAGGTGCTGACGGTGCTCGCCGAGAAGACGGCGCGGGCGAAGATCCGCGAGTTCGGCTCGCACCTGCCGCGGCCCGGCGATGTGCTGAAGTACTGGCGCACGATCCTCCGCTCCGGCGTGATCGGCACGTTCATCGGCATCGTGCCCGGGGTCGGCGAGGACGTGGCGTCGTGGTCCTCGTACGCCGCGGCCAAGCGCGCGAGCAAGGAGCGCGACCAGTTCGGCAAGGGCTCGGTCGAGGGCCTGATGGCCGCCGAGACCGGCGACAACGCCTGCGTGCCCGGCGCGATCATCCCGGTGCTCGCGCTGGCGGTTCCCGGCTCGGCGCCGGCGGCGGTGCTGATGGCCGCGATGATCATCCACGGCGTGCAGCCCGGCCCGCTGATCATGGTGAACAGCCCGCAGTTCGTGTACGACGTGGTCGCGATGATGCTCTACGCGACGATCGGGATCTTCGTATTCGGTCTGCTGCTCGTGCGCCCGCTGCTCAAGGTGCTGCAGATTCCGCGCGAGATCATCATGCCGATCGTGTTCGTGCTGTGCGTCATCGGCTCGTACGCCATCTCGCAGCGCCTCTTCGACGTCTGGACGATGCTCGGCTTCGGGATCGTCGGGTTCATCCTGCGGCGCTACAACTACCCGATGGCGCCGTTCGTGCTCGGCATCGTGCTCGGCGATCTCCTCGACAAGAACCTGCGGCGCGGCCTGGTGCTGTCCGACGGCGATCTCACGCCGTTCTTCACCCGGCCGATCAGCGCGGTGCTGGCTGCGATCTGCATCGCGACGATCCTGATGAACTTCGGGGCGGTGCGGCGGGCCGCGGGGCGAGTCTGGGCGGCGGCCACCCCGCGGGCGTGGTCGCGGTGAGCGCTTCCAGGCCATGAAGATCGCCCTCTGCAACGAAGTGCTCGTCCCGATGCCGTTCGCGCGGCAATGCGAGTTCGCGGCGAGCGTCGGCTACGACGGCCTCGAGCTCGCGCCGTTCACGTTCTCGGACGAGCCGCAGCTCATGATTCCGCAGGAGCGCGCCGCGATCCGCCAGGCAGCCGAAGCCGCGGGGCTCGCGATCACCGGGCTGCACTGGCTGCTGCTCGCGCCGAAGGGGCTCTCGATCACGAGCGCCGACGACGCGGTCCGCGCGCGCACGGTCGACGTGATGCGGCGGCTGATCGGCCTCTGCGCGGACCTCGGCGGCAAGGTGCTGGTGCACGGTTCGCCCGGCCAGCGGCAGATCCCGCCCGGCGAGTCGCGCGAGACCGCGCTTGCGCGGGCGCGGGATTGCTTCGCCGCCGCCGGGGAGGAGGCCGCGCGCGCCGGGGTCGTCTATTGCATCGAGCCGCTCGCGGCCGCCGAGACGTCCCTCGTCAACACCGTCGCCGAGGCCGCGTCGATCGTGGATTCGGTCGGCAGCCCGGGGCTGCGGACGATGGTCGACACCTGCGCCGCCGCGCAGAGCGAGAGCGAGCCGGTCGCCGCGGTGCTCGACCGGTGGCTCCCGACCGGGCGCATCGCCCACGTGCAGGTGAACGACCGCAACCGCCGCGGGCCCGGCGAAGGCGAAGACCGGTTCGCCCCGGTGTTCGCCGCGCTGAAGCGGGCCGGGTACGACGGCGTCGTCGCCGTCGAGCCGTTCAAGTACGTCGCCCGACGGCGCGACCTGCGCGGCGCGCTCGATCGGCTACGTTCGCGGGATCCTGGAGGCACTCTGATGGGGCGGAACGGCACGCTGGAAGCGAGAAGCGCGGGGAACGGCGATGCGCCCCGCGCGCGCCGGCGCGCGTCGCGCCAGCCCGGGACACGCGATCCCGAAGGCACCCGCAGCCGCATCCTCGACGCGGCCACGAAGGAGTTCGCGCGCCTCGGGCTCGGCGGGGCGCGAGTCGACCGCATCGCGACCCGGGCCGGCGCGAACAAGCGGATGCTCTACTACTACTTCGGCGACAAGGAAGGCCTCTTCCTCGCCGTGCTCGAGCACACCTACGCGAGCATCCGCGCCGCGGAGCAGGCGCTGCGCCTCCTCGACACACCGCCGGTCCAGGCGATCGCGCGGCTCGTCGAGTTCACCTGGCGCTACTACCTCGAGCACCCGGAATTCCTCACGCTCCTCAACAGCGAGAACCTTCACCACGCGCGGCACCTGAAGCGGTCGAAGCACATCCGGGTGATGAACTCGCCGCTGATCGCGACGCTCGGCGAGGTCCTTCGCCGCGGGGCGGCGCAGGGCGTGTTCCGGAGCGGGGTCGACCCGCTCCAGCTCTACGTCTCGATCGCCGGGCTCGCCTACTTCTTTCTGTCGAACAACCACACGCTGTCGCAGGTGTTCGACCGCGACCTCGCCACGCCCGCGGCGCGGCGGGAGCGCCTCGCCCACATGACGGCGCTCGTCACCGGGTTTCTCACCAATCGCGCCGAAGCATTGACAGCGCGCGGTGCGCGACGCTAGGCTCGTTAACCGGATAGTTAAATCGGCCGTGTCCGCCACTCCCGCCTACCGAGAATGAGCAAGATCGTCCGCATCGAAACCGGCCGGCTCGACTACCCGCTGGTCGGGGAGTTCAAGTTCTTCAAGGCCGGGGCGCGTCCGTCGGTGGTGGTGCGGCTCACCGACGACGCCGGGGTCCAGGGCTGGGGCCAGTCGGTGCCGGTCGAGACGTGGACCTACGAGACGGTCGAGACCGTCGAGACGACGCTTCGTCACTACCTCGCGCCGGCGATTCTCGGCGCCGATCCCGCCGACCTGGCGGGCGTTCACGAGCGCATGGAGCGCGCGATCCGGCCGTCGTTCTCGGTCGGCCAGCCGCTCTGCAAGGCGGCGATCGACCTCGCCTGCTACGACCTGTGGGGCAGGCAGACCGGCCGCAGCGCGTCGGCGCTACTCGGCGGTGCGCGGTGCAGCGAAGTGAAGCTGAGCTGGACCGTGCAGTCGCCGACGCTCGCCGGGGCCGAAGCGCTCCTCGTGCAGGGGCGCGAGCTCGGCTATTCGAGCTACAACGTGAAGGTCGGCTATCCGCAGACGCCGCAGTACGACGCCGAGCTGATCCGCATGGTCCGCCGCTTCGCGCCCGACGGCTTCCACTGGGCGGACGCGAACACGAGCTACGATCTCGACACCGCGCTCGCGATGACGCCGAAGCTCGCCGCGAGCGGCTTCGCCGCGCTCGAGTCGCCGCTGCCGCCGGCCCGCATCCGCGACTACCAGGCGCTCAAGCGGCAGGGCGCGGTGCCGATCCTGATGGACGAGGGCATCGTCTCGCCGGTCGAGACGGCCGAGTTCATCGCGCTCGGGATGATGGACGGGATCGCGATGAAGGTGGCCCGCTGCGGCGGGCTGTGGCACGCGTCGCGGATCGTGCGCCAGCTCGAGGAGGCGGGCCTGCGTCTCTTCGCCTCCGGGCTCACCGACCCGGAGCTGGTCGCTCGCGGCGTCGATCCAGCTCTTCGCCGCGGCGGGCCTCGAGCACCCGGCGGCGCTGAACGGGCCGCAGTACATCGCCGGCCGGGGCACGACCGATCCGGCGTTCCGCGCGGTGCGCGACACCGTCCGGGTGCCGGAAGGGCCCGGCCTCGGCATCGTCGCCGACGAGCGGGCGGCCGCGTCGCTGCGGACCGCGGCGGAAAGCTAGGGGAAGCGAGACCGATGTCGAGCGTCGCAGCAAGCGGACCCGCCCGGCAGGACCGGGGCATCCTCGCCGCGTTGGCCCGGAAGCTCGTCCCGCTCGCCGGGATCCTCGTCTTCCTGGTGATCTGGGAGGTGGGCGTCGCGATCACCAAGGCGCCGCCGTACCTCTTGCCGCCGCCGACGACGATCGTCAAGGTGTTCTTCGACGAGCTGCCGAAGCTCCTGTATCACGGCTGGGTCACGACCTACGAGATGCTCGTCGGCTACGCGCTCGCGGTCGGGATCGCCGTCCCGCTCGCGATCGCGATCACCTCGAGCTCGCGCTTCGACCGGTTCGTCATGCCGACGATGCTCTTCTTCCAGGTCGTGCCGAAGATCGCGATCGCGCCGCTCTTCCTGGTGTGGTTCGGCGTCGGCGTGCTGCCGAAGGTCCTGGTTGCCTTCCTGATCTCGTTCTTCCCGATCGTCATCGACGCGGCGGTGGGCCTGCGGTCGATGTCCTCCGAGATGAACGATCTCGCGCGCTCGATGGGGGCGACGCGGATGCAGGTCTTCCTGCGCTTTCGCCTGCCGACCAGCCTGCCGTACCTCTTCAGCGGCCTGAAGGTCGCGGCGACGCTCGCGATCGCCGGCGCGGTCGTCGGCGAGTTCGTCGGCGCGGACAAGGGGCTCGGCTACCTGCTGCTCGTGACCAACTCGAACCTCGAGACGGCGCTGATGTTCGCGACCATCCTCGCGCTGACGATCATCGGCCTCGTGTTCTTCTACGCGGTCGAGTTTCTGGAGAAGCTGCTCATCCCCTGGCACGTGAGCCATCGCGTGCGCGAGGATGCCGGCACCATGTAGCGTTTTTTCACCGAAGGAGGAAGCAACATGAGAACGTTGAAAACCGTGATGACCGTCCTGGGAGGCGTCGCGCTCGGCGCGGCGCTCGTCGCGCCGGCGGCCGCCCAGACGAAGTTCCCGTTCCGCCTGAACTGGACGCTGTACGGCGAGCACGCGCCGTTCTTCGTCGCCCGCGACAAGGGCTTCTACAAGGAGGAAGGCCTGGACGTCGAGATCCAGGAAGGCAGCGGCTCGACCACCGTCGCGCAGCTCGTGGCCAACTCCACCAGCCCGGTCGCCTACGTCGACGCGGCGACGATGATGCGCGGCGTCGGCGCCGGCATGCCGATCAAGGCGGTCGGCGTGACGCTGCAGCAGAGCCCGATGGCGTTCATCTACCGCGCCGACGCGGCGCGTCCGACCAAGATCTCCGAGATCAAGGGCAGCCGGATCGCGATCACCGCGGGCGACGCGAGCCTCGCGATCTTCACCGCGTTCATGGGCAAGCTCGGCATGAAGGTCGAGGACGTGCAGATGATCACCGTCGCGAACCCGGCGGCGAAGGAGCAGGCGGTGCTCAACAAGCAGGCCGACGCGCTGCTCGGCTACTTCATGGACCAGGGCCCGCGCATGCAGCTGCAGACCGGCGTGAAGATGGGGTGGACGCGGCTCTACGACATGGCGGGCGTGACGACGCTCTCGAGCGCCATCATCACCAACAACGACTGGGTCAAGGATCCGAAGAACCAGGACACCCTGCGGCGCTTCCTGCGCGCCTCGCAGCGCGGCTGGGACTACAGCAACAAGAACCGCGCCGAGGCCGCCGAGATCTTCCGCAAGGCCGCGCCGGTGTTCACGCAGGAGATCGCGCTGCTCGAGGTCGACGGGACGATGACCATCATCCACACCGAGCGCACCAAGGGCAAGGCGATCGCGCTGGTCGGACGCCGACGACTGGAAGGACAGCCAGAACCTGCTCGAGACGTTCGCCAAGCTCAAGCCGCAGCCCGACGTGAACGTGTACTACACGAACGAGTACCTCTCCGAAGCGCCCTACCTGCCGAAGAAGTGATGCACGCAGCGCGCCCCGCGGTTCGCGGCCTGGGCCGGGGCCGCGGGACGGCTGCGCGAAACCGCGATGGCACAGCCTTACATCCGTCTTCAGAACGTCGCCAAGGTCTACGACACCAAGGGCGGCGCCGTCGACGCCTGCGTCGACATCAACCTCGACATCCGGCAATCGGAGTTCGTCGCGATCGTCGGCCCGAGCGGCTGCGGCAAGACGACCATCATGAAGATGGTGGCGGGCCTGGTTCCCTACACCTCGGGCACGATCACCGTCGGCGGCAACGTCGTCACGCGGCCGCAGACCGACGTCGGGATCGTGTTCCAGGACGCGATCATGCTCGACTGGCGCGACGTGATCTCGAACGTGATGCTCCAGATCGACATCCGGCGCATGGACCGGGCGAAGTACGAGCCGGTCGCGGCGCACCTCCTGAAGCAGACCGGGCTCGACGGCTTCGAGCGGAAGAAGCCGTACGAGCTTTCCGGGGGGATGCGCCAGCGCGTGTCGATCTGCCGCGCGCTCGTCCACGATCCGCAACTCCTTCTCATGGACGAGCCGTTCGGCGCGCTCGACGCGCTCACGCGCGAGCAGATCTCGATGGACATCCAGCGCATCTGGATGGAGAAGCGGAAGACGGCGCTGCACATCACCCACAGCATCCCCGAGGCGGTGCTGCTCGCCGACCGCGTGGTGGTGATGGGGCCGCGGCCGGGACGGATCGTGGAGATCATCGAGATCGACCTGCCGCGGCCGCGCCGCCTCGACAAGCTGCCGCCCGCGTTCAACGAGTACGCCGGACGCATCCGCGACATCTTCAAGTCGAAGGGCGTGCTGGCGATGGACTGAACGATGAGCGCGCCCCGGTTCCAGGTCGTCGCGGTCGAGCTCTACGAGCGGCCGGTGAAGCTCCGGATGCCGTTCCGGTTCGGCGTCGTCACGCTGACCGCGGCGCCGCAGGCGTTCGTGCGCGCGCGCATCCGGCTCGAGGACGGCCGCGAGGGCTGGGGCGCGGGCGCGGAGATCCTCGCGCCCAAATGGTTCGACAAGAACCTCGCGCTCTCGAACGAGGACAACTTCGAGCAGCTGCGGCTCGCGCTGCGGCTTGCCCGCGACGCCTATCTCGACCGCGGCGCGCGCACGGCGTTCGGCCACTTCGCCGCGCACTACCGCGACCTGATCGCGGCCGGTGCGGCGCGCGATCTCAACCCGCTCGTCGCGTGCTTCGGGCCGGCGCAGCTCGACCGCGCCGATTCTCGACGCGCTCTGCCGGTTGCAGCGCATGTCGTTCTACGAGGCGATGCAGGGCAACTTCGCCGGCATCGCACCGGCCGAGCTCGCGCCGGACCTCGGGGACTTCGACATCGACGCTTTCCTCGCGCGCCTTCAGCCGGCGGACTCGATCGCCGCCCGGCACACGGTCGGGCTCGTCGACGTCATCGCCGGTCACCCGAAGCAGGTGAACGACGGCCTCCCGGAGTCGCTGGAAGAAGTGGTGGCGACGTACGGCCATACGTGGTTCAAGCTGAAGGTCGGCGGGAAGGTCGACGAGGACGTCGCGCGTCTGACCGAGATCGCAGCGGTGCTGGACGCGAGCGGGCGGCCGTACCGCGCCTCGCTCGACGGCAACGAGCAGTACGACGATCTCGACGCGCTGCAGCGGCTCCGCGCGCGGATGAACGCGCTGCCGCGGCTGGCGAGGCTCGTGGCGGCGATCGCCTTCATCGAGCAGCCGATCAACCGCAAGCACGCGCTCGAGCGCGACGTCTCCGCCGTGTCGCGAGCGACGCCGGTGATCGTCGACGAGTCGGACGCGGACCTCGACGCCTTCCCGCGGGCGAAAGCCCTCGGCTACTCGGGTGTCTCGTCCAAGATGTGCAAGGGACTCTACAAGTCGATCCTGAACGCGGCGCGCTGCACGCTGTGGAGCACGCCCGAGCGCCGGTACTTCATGACGGCCGAGGACCTGACGACGCAGGCCGGGCTCGCGGTGCAGCAGGACCTCGCGCTCGTCAACCTGCTCGGCCTGACCCACGTCGAGCGGAACGGCCATCACTATGTGAACGGGATGGCGGACCTGCCGGCGCACGAGCAGGCCGCGTTCCTCGCGGCGCATCCGGATCTCTACGAGCGTTCGCACGGGGCGGTGCGCCTGCGGATCACGAACGGCGAGCTCGCGATCGGCTCGCTCGGCTGCATCGGCTTCGCGAGCGGCGCGGAACCCGACTGGGCGGCGCTCGCGCCGATGCCCGAACCGAAACTCCAGGAGGTACGCTGATACCCGGTCGAACAAGGGGCACGCCCCCTTGCAAATCCCCCAAATCAGACGAAAGACCGATATGACATTCAAGGTATTGGGCACGAACCACACGAGCTTCACCGTTTCGGATCTCGAGCGGACGCTCGGTCTCTTCCGCGACGGCCTCGGCTTCGAGGTCACCTCGAAGGCGCCGCGCGACGTGAAGCTCACCGAGCGCATCACCGGCGTCCCCGGCGCGGACCTGCTGATCGCTTTCGTCCGCGCGCCCGGCCACATGATCGAGCTGATCGAGTACCGGGCGCCGGCGGAGAAGGGGCGCGTGGTGTCGCGGCCGTGCGACACCGGGTTCTCGCACATCGCGTTCAACGTCGACGACGTCGACGCGGCGCTGGCGGCGGTGCAGCCGCACGGCGTCAAGCCGATCGCGCCGCCGGTCACGATCGACCAGGGGCCGAACAAGGGCCGGCGCGTGGTCTACACCCGCGATCCCGACGGGATCACGATCGAATTCATCGAGGTCGGGAGCTGACGCCATGGCAGAGAAGAGACTCGGCATCATCATGCACGGCGTCACCGGGCGGATGGGCGCCAACCAGCACCTCGCGCGCTCGATCGCGGCGATCCGCGCGCAGGGCGGCGTCGTGCTCAAGGACGGCACGCGCGTCATGCCCGACCCGATCCTCGTCGGCCGGCGCCTCGACGCGCTGCAGGCGCTCGCGAAAGCGCACGGGGTCGAGCGCGTGACGACGGACCTCGACCAGGCGCTCGCGAACAAGGCCGACACCGTCTTCTTCGACGCCGCGTCGACCCAGCTCCGTCCGACGCTGCTGAAGCGTGCGATCGCCGCCGGCAAGCACGTCTACTGCGAGAAGCCGACCGCGACCAACCTCGCCGAGGCGGTCGACATCTACCGCGCGGCGAAGCGCGCCGGGGTGAAGCAGGGCGTCGTGCAGGACAAGCTCTGGCTGCCCGGTCTCCTCAAGCTCAGGATGCTGATCGACTCCGGCTTCTTCGGGCGGCTCCTCTCGGTCCGCGGCGAGTTCGGCTACTGGGTGTTCGAGGGCGACTGGCAGCCGGCGCAGCGGCCGTCGTGGAACTACCGCAAGGAGGACGGCGGCGGGATCATCCTCGACATGCTGTGCCACTGGCGCTACGTCCTCGACAACCTGTTCGGCGAGGTGCAGAGCGTGAGCTGCCTCGGCGCGACGCACGTCCCGGAGCGGTGGGGCGAGGACGGCAAGGCGTACAAGGCGACGGCGGACGACGCGGCCTACGCGACGCTGCAGCTCGCGGGCGGCGTGGTCGCGCACATGAACAGCTCGTGGACGGTGCGCGTGCGCCGCGACGACCTCCTCACGCTCCAGGTCGACGGCACGCTCGGCTCGGCGGTGGCGGGCCTGCAGAAGTGCTACATCCAGCCGCGCGGCGCGACGCCGAAGCCGGTCTGGAATCCGGACGTGCCGCAGCCGATCGACTTCTTCGATACCTGGCAGGAAGTGCCGACCAACGTCGCCTACGACAACGCGTTCAAGGCGCAGTGGGAGCTCTTCATCCGCCACGTGTGCGAGGACGCGCCGTTCCGCTGGTCGCTGCACGAGGGCGCGAAGGGCGTGCAGCTCGTCGACTGCGCGCTGAAGAGCTGGGCCGAGCGCAGGTGGATCGACGTGCCGAAGCTGGAGGCCTGACATGAACGCACCACAGAAGATCTCGCTCCAGGTGAAACTGCCGACCGCGGACCGGCGGCTGGAGGCGTATGCGCTCTCCGCGCCGCGCGACTTCCCCGCGAAGCGCGGGCAGGCGTTCAACCGCGTCGCCTACGCCGCCGCGCACGTCGTGGCGGATCCGCTGTCGGCGAAGGACCCGTGGCTCGAACCCGCGGTCGACTGGGACGCGACGCTCGCGTTCCGCCGCCACCTCTGGGCGCTCGGGTTCGGCGTCGCCGAGGCGATGGACACCGCGCAGCGCGGCATGGGGCTCGACTGGGCGACCTCGCTCGAGCTCGTCAAGCGCTCGATCGACGCGTCCCGCGACTTCCCCGGCGCGTTCCTCGCGAGCGGCGCCGGCACCGACCATCTCGCACCGGGGCCGAAGGTCACGGTCGACGACGTCATCGCCGCCTACGAACAGCAGTTCGCGGCGGTCGAGGGCGCCGGCGGGCGGATCATCATGATGGCGAGCCGCGCGCTTGCGGCGTGCGCGAAGACGCCCGACGACTATCACCGCGTCTACGACCGGCTGCTCCGCCAGGCGAAGGAGCCGGTGATCATCCACTGGCTCGGCGAGATGTTCGACCCGGCGCTCGCCGGGTACTGGGGCTATGCCGATCACTACAAGGCGATGGAAGTCGCGCAGATGGTGATCAAGGCGCAACGCGGCGAAGGTGGACGGCGTGAAGGTCTCGCTCCTCGACAAGCAGAAGGAAGTCGACATGCGGCGCGGGCTCCCCAAGGGCGTTCGCATGTACACCGGCGACGACTTCAACTACGCCGAGCTGATCGAAGGCGACGACAAGGGCTACTCCGACGCGCTGCTCGGCATCTTCGACGCGATCGCGCCGGCGGCCTCCGCCGCGCTGTCGGCGCTGGCGGCGGGCGATCGCGGGCGCTTCCACGAGATCTTCGCGCCGACGGTGCCGCTGTCGCGCCACATCTTCGGCGCGCCGACGCGGTTCTACAAGACCGGCGTCGTGTTCCTCGCCTGGCTGAACGGGCACCAGGACCACTTCGTGATGGTCGGCGGACAGCAGAGCGCGCGCAGCATCCTGCACCTCGCCGACGTGTTCCGGCTCGCCGACCGCGCCGGCCTCCTGCGCGATCCGGAGCTCGCCGTGCGGCGCATGCGCGAGCTCTGCGCGGTCCACGGCATCGAGGGCTAAGGGGACGGGCAGATGCGCATCGTCTCGCTCCTGCCGAGCGCGACCGAGATCGTCTGCGCGGTGGGCCTGCGCGACGCCCTGGTCGGGCGCTCGCACGAGTGCGATTTTCCGTCCGGTGTCGAGCGTCTGCCGGCGCTGTGCGAGCCGAAGGTGCCGATCCACGGCGCGAGCGCCGAGATCGACCGCGACGTGCGGCGGCTCGTCGCCGACGGGCTCTCGGTCTACCGGGTCGACGCGGCGGCCCTGCGCTCGCTCGCTCCGGACGTGATCGTCACGCAGACGCAGTGCGAGGTCTGCGCGGTGAGCGAGGCCGACGTCGTCGCGGCGACCTGCGACTGGGCCGGCAGCGGGGTGCGCATCGTTTCGCTCGCGCCCGCGCGCCTCGACGACGTGTTCGCGGATATCGAGCGCGTCGGCGCGGCGCTCGGCGTCGCGGCGCGGAGTGCCGCTGTCGTCGCGAGCTTGCGGACGCGCCTCGCCGCCCTCGCCGCGCGCACCCGGGATCTCCCGCGGCCGGGCGTCGCCTGCGTCGAGTGGCTCGATCCGCTGATGGCGGCGGGCAACTGGGTGCCGGAGCTGGTCGAGCTCGCCGGCGGTCGCAATCTCTTCGGCAGCGTCGGCGAACACTCGCCCTGGCTGACGTGGGAAGCCGTCCGTACCGCCGATCCGGACATGATCGTCGCGATGCCGTGCGGCTTCGACCTCGCGCGTACTCGCGGCGAGATGCCGGCGCTCGAGCGGCTGCCGGGTTGGGATGCCTTGCGCGCGGTTCGCGCGGGTCGCGTGGCGATCGTCGACGGCCATCAGTACTTCAACCGCCCCGGACCGCGGCTCGTCGAGTCGGCGGAGATCCTCGCCGAGATCCTGCATCCCGGGGTCTTCGACTTCGGCCACCGCGGCAAGGGCTGGGCGCGATACGAGACGGTGACGGCGTGACGCGCTCGAAGGTCGTCTCGTTCGAAGAGGCCGCGCGGCTCATCCCGGACGGCGCGGTCGTCGCGGCGAGCTCGTCGTCGGGGCTCGCGTGCCCCGACCGGATGCTCGCGGCGATCGGCGAGCGCTTCGCCCGCGAGGGCCGGCCGCGCGACCTGACCTTCTTCCTGCCGATCGCCGCCGGCGACATGTACGGCATCAAGGGCATCGACCACGTCGCGCGCCGGGGCCTGCTGAAGACCGTGATCGCCGGCTCCTATCCGAGCGGGCCGTCGTCGATGGCGTCGCCGGCGATCTGGCAGATGATCGCGGCGAACGAGGTGGCGGCGTACAACGTTCCGTCCGGCATTCTCTTCGACATGTGCCGCGAAGCCGCCGCACGGCGCGCCGGGGTGATGACGCGCGTGGGCCTCGACACTTTCGTCGACCCGCGCCGCAACGGCTGCAAGATGAACGACGCCGCGCGCGCGGACGTCGTCAAGCTCGTCGAGTTCGACGGCGGCGAGTGGCTCCACTTCCCGAACGTTTACCCGCAGGTCGCGATCATCCGCGGCACCACGGCGGACGAGGCGGGCAACATTTCGATGGAGCACGAGGGCGCCACCCTCGGCGTGCTCGACGTCGCGCTCGCGGCGCGGAACGCCGGCGGCATCGTGATCGCGCAGGTGAAGCGCACCGTGGCGCGCGGCGCGATCCCGGCGCAGCGCGCATACGTGCCCGTCGACGCTCGTCGACTACGTCGTCGTCGACCCGGACCAGATGCAGGCGACGCAGACGCCCTACGACCCGGCGATCTCGGGCGAAGCGCGCAAGCCGCTCGCCGAGTTCGAGCCGGTGCCGTGGGGCGCGGAGAAGGTGATCGCACGGCGCGCGGCGATGGAGCTCGCGACCGGCGACGCGGTGAACCTCGGCTTCGGCATCTCGCCGCTCGTGCCGGGGATCCTCCTCGAGGAGGGCGTTGCGGACGCCGTCACGTGGACGGTGGAACAGGGCCCGGTCGGCGGCGTGCCGCTCACCGGCTTCGTGTTCGGCTGCTCGGCGAACGCCGAGGCCATCCTGCCCTCGCCCTACCAGTTCATCTACTACCAGGGCGCCGGCGAGGACGTCGGCCTGCTCTCGTTCATGGAGGTCGGACGGGACGGCAGCGTGAACGTCTCGCGGCTCTCGTCGAAGCCGCACGTCACCGCCGGCTGCGGCGGCTTCGTCGACATCACCGCGCATGCGCGGAAGCTCGTCTTCTCGGGCTTCTTCCGCGCCGCCGGCCTCGATCTCGATCTGACGGGCGGCAAGCTCACGATCCGGAAGGAAGGGAAGTTCGCCAAGTTCGTGCCCGAGGTCGAGCACGTCACGTTCTCCGGCCGCCGCGCGCAGGCGCAGCAGCAGGACGTCACCTACGTCACCGAGCGATGCGTGATCCGCCTGCTCGCCGAGGGCCTCACCGTGACCGAGATCGCGCCGGGCGTGGACCTGCAGCGCGACGTGCTCGCGCAGGCGGGGATCGAGCTGAAGGTCGCGCCGGCGGTGAAGGCGATGGACGCCCGGCTCTTCCGCCCCGGGCCGATGGGGCTTGCGCTCGCCCCGCGTCGTCGGGAGAAAGGCGGGCGATGAACCCCGGCCTCAACTGGTACGAGGACTGCGCGGTCGGCGACACGTTCACGACCGGCGGCATCGTCGTCACCGAAGCCTGATCCAGGGCTTCGCCGGCTCTCCGGCGATTATCTTCGATCTGCACGTCGACGACGAGTTCGCGCGCGGCCTCGGGTTTCCCGGGCCGCGTCGCGCACGGCATCCTCGGCCTCGCGCTCACCGACGGCCTCAAGAACCGCGCCGACTACCGCTTCCGCGCCGTCGCCTCACTCGGCTGGAACTGGAAGTTCACCGGCGCGATCCTGGTCGGCGACCGCATCCGGGCCGAGGTCAGCGTGCAGGCGAAGCGCGAGACGAAGCGTCCCGACCGCGGCATCCTCACGCTCGGCTTCGAGGTGAAGAACCAGCGCGGCGAGGTCGTGCAGCAGGGCACGAACGAGCTGATGGTGTTGCGGCGTCCCGCATGAGCGCGAACCTCAGCGTCACGATCGACGGTCCGGTCGCGACGATCACCCTCGACCGCGCCGGGAAGCTGAACGCGCTCACGATGGCGATGCTCGACGCGCTCGAGGCCGCCTGCGGCGCGATCGACCGCGACGAGTCGGTGCGCGCGGTGATCGTCGCCTCGGCCTCGGACAAGGCGTTCTGCGCCGGCGCGGACATCGTCGACTGGGGGCCGCTCGGCGGGCTCGGCATGTGGCAGCGCTGGATCCGCGACGGCCACCGCGTCTTCGACCGCCTTGCGCGCCTCCGCCAGCCGACGATCGCGGCGATCGGCGGCATCGCCTACGGCGGCGGGCTCGAGCTCGCGCTCGCCTGCGATCTGCGGATCGCCGCCGCGGGCGCGCGGTTCGCGTTTCCGGAGGTCACGATCGGCGCGGTGCCCGGGTGGGCGGGCTCCCAGCGCCTGCCGCGGGTGGTCGGCGCCGGGCGCGCGAAGCAGATGATCCTCGCCGGCGAGCCGATCG
This sequence comes from uncultured beta proteobacterium, assembly GCA_963762785.1. Lineage (GTDB taxonomy): Bacteria > Pseudomonadota > Gammaproteobacteria > Burkholderiales > SG8-39 > DATEDA01. Next base: position 58,921 of record CAVXND010000048.1, on the reverse strand, counting down.
ACGCCGCCACCGCCGCCGCGTGGGGCCTCGTCAACGAAGTGGTGCCCGCCGACCGGCTGGCAACCCGATCGCTTGAGTTGGCGCGCCGCATCGCCGAGAATGCGCCGACCGCGGTGCAGGCGTCGAAGCAGCTCGTCGACGCGGCCGCCGGCGACGGGCTGGCGACGGCGCTCGAAGCGCTCGCGGCGGGGCTCGCTGCCTCGACCGACGATGCCCGCGAAGGAATCGCGGCGTTCCGCGGCAAGCGGAAGCCGAACTACACCGGGAAATAGCCCGAGTCACCACCGAAGGAGGAGACATGAAGCGCAGAGAATTCCTTTCCACCGTCGCCGCCGGCGCCGCCGCGGCGGCGCTGCCGCGCCGCGCGGCGCAAGCGCAGGCCATCACGCTGAACGGCGCGGTGCAGTTCAACGACGACCACGCCTTCACCAAGGCGCTGGTGCGGTTCGAGGAGCTGGTCAAGAAGTACTACGGCAAGCCGATCAACTTCACGCTGCACAAGAACAGCGCGCTCGGGCTCGAGAAGCAGTACTTCGAGTACATGGCGCAGGGCAAGGCGGTCGACTACGCGATCGTGTCGCCGGCGCACATGTCGACCTTCTCGCAAGGCCGCGCCGTTCATCGACGCGCCGTTCCTCTTCCGCGACCTCAACCACTGGAACAAGGTGCTCGACGCGGACGTCCTGAAGCCGGTCGCCGACGAGATCAACCAGAAGGCCGAGGTGATGCTGATCGGCTACGCCGGCGGCGGCGTGCGCAACATCTTCGCCAACAAGCCGGTGCGCAACCTGCAGGAGATGAAGGGCCTCAAGGTCCGCGTGCAGGGCGCGCCGATCTGGAGCAAGACCTTCCAGGCGGCGGGCATGGCGCCGACGGTGATCGCCTACAACGAGGTCTACAACGCGATCCAGAACGGCGTCATCCAGGCGGGCGAGAACGAGGCGGCCGGCGTCGAGGCGATGAAGTTCTACGAGGTCGGGCCGAACCTCAACATGACCGAGCACGCGATCACGATCCGGCCGCTGTGCTTCTCGACCAAGACCTTCAACAAGCTGCCGAAGGATCTGCAGGCCGCGATCGTCAAGGCGGGCAAGGAGGCCGGGCGCCTACGGCCGGCAGGTCGAGTCGAGCGAGGACGCGCAGAAGCTCGACGCGATGGAGAAGGCAGGCAAGCTGAAGCGGATCCCGTTCGCCGACCGCGCGCAGATGAAGAAGCTCGTGGACCCGGTGATGGCGGAGTACGCGAAGGAGATCGGCGCCGCGGGCCTCCTGGCGAAGATCAACGCCATCAAGTAGCGCGACGTCCGAGCCGGGCCGGCGGGCGGGACACCCGCCGGCCCGCGTCGTTGATCCGGGGAGAAGCATGCCGCAAACGCCGTCCGCCGCGCGCGAGCGCTGGCGCCGCTTCACCGCCTGGTACGCCTGGGCGCTCTCGTGGCTGCTCGTCGTCTCGGTCGCGATCCTGATCATCCCGGTCAGCCTGCAGATCTTCTCGCGCTACACCGAGCTGATCCCGTCCTACATCTGGACCGAGGAGATGGCGCGCTTCCTCTTCATCTGGTCGATCATGTTCGGCGCGATGCTCGGCGTCCGCGAGGGCACGCACTTCGAGGTCGACGTCTGGCCGCAGCTCGGCGCCCGCGGCGCGGCGGCGCTCCGGATCGTGAGCGGGATCGCGGTGCTCGCGCTCGCGCTCGTCTTCCTCTGGTTCGGCATCGAGTTCACCCGGTTCGCCTGGAACCGCATCTCGGAGCTCGCCGAGCTGCCGCTCTGGCTGATCCACATCGCCTGGCCGCTCACCGGGGCGACCTGGCTCGTCTTCCAGGGCGAGCGGATGGTCGACGACTTCGGCGTGCTCGCCGGCGGAGCGGCCGGCATGATCGGCGCGGCCTCGTTCTCGCCCGGCAGAGGCGAGCCTCATCCTGTTCGGCGTGTTCTTCGGGCTGCTCGCGCTGCGGGTGCCGGTCGCGTTCGCGCTCGGCCTCGCCTGCCTGCCGATGCTCGTCGTCGAGGAGCATCTCTCGCCGATGACGCTGGTGCAGGAGACCTTCAACGCCTACAACTCGTTCATCCTGCTCGCGGTGCCGTTCTTCCTGCTCACCGCGAACCTGATGAACGTCGGCGGCATCACCGACCGCCTCGTGCGCCTGTCGCGCACCATGGTCGGGCACTTCCCGGGATCGCTCGCGCAGATGAACGTGGTGCTGTCGATCTTCTTCGCCGGCATCTCGGGCTCGTCGACCGCGGACGCCGCGAGCCAGGGCAAGATCTTCATCGAGGCGCAGGTCAAGGAAGGCTACGACCGCAGCTTCTCGATCGCGATCACGGCCGTCTCGGCCGTGCTGGCGGTCATCATCCCGCCGTCGATCCTGATGATCGTCTGGGGCGGCGTGCTCACGGTGTCGATCGGCGCGCTCTTCCTCGCCGGCGTCATCCCCGGGCTCCTGATCGGGCTGGTGCAGATGGCCACGGTGCACGTCTACGCCAAGCTGCGGAACTACCCGACCTATCCGCGCTCGACCTTCCGCGAGTTCCTGTCGGCGGCGGTGGTGTCGGTGCCGGCGCTGATGACGCCGTTCATCATCATCGGCGGCAAGATCTTCGGCTGGTTCACCGCCACCGAGTCGGCGTGCATCGCGGTGCTCTACGCCGGCGCGCTCTCGCTCTTCGTCTACCGCGAGATGGACCTGAAGGGGCTGCACCAGGCGTTGCTCGACACCGGCAAGTTCGCCGGGATCGCGCTCTTCTGCGTCGGCACCGCCTCGGCGTTCGGCTGGATGCTCGCCTACTACCAGATCCCGAAGGTGCTGCTCGCGGGCGTGCAGGCCTGGGGCATGGGGATCATCGCCACCGGGTTCTTCATCGCGGCGGCGTTCCTGGTCGTCGGCTGCTTCCTCGACGCGATCCCGGCGATCATCATCGTCGGCACGATCCTCGAGCCGCTGGCGAAGGCGGTGCACATGGACCCGGTGCACTTCGCCATGATCGGCATCGTGTCGCTCGCGTTCGGACTGGTGACGCCGCCCTACGGCCTGTGCCTGATGATCTCGTGCGCGATCGGCAAGATGCGGCTGGTCGACGTCCTCAAGGACGTGATCGATCATGCTGCATCCCGATGCTCGGCGTGCTCGCGCTCATCATCGTCTGGCCGGACGTCGCGCTCTGGCTGCCGCGGCAGATCTCGCCCGAGTTCCTGAAGTGATCTCCGGCCCCACCCGGCTCTACGTCATCCTCGGCGACCCGATCGCCAAGGTGCGCTCGCCCGAAGCCTTCAACGGCGCGTTCGAGCGGCACGGCATCGACGCGGTGCTCGTGCCGGTCGAGTGCGCGCCGGCCGATCTCGCGACGGCGGTCGCGGGGCTCAAGCGCGTCCGCAACCTCGACGGCCTGATCTTCACCATGCCGCACAAGGCCGGCGGCGCTCGCGCTGGTCGACGAGGCGAGCGAGACCGCCCGGCGCGTCGGCGCGATCAACGCCGCGCGCCGCGACGCCGGCGGCCGGCTGGCAGGGCGACATGTTCGACGGACAGGGCTTCGTCCGGGGCCTGCGCCGGCAGGGCCAGGAAGCCGCGCGGCCGCCGCGCGGCGCTCCTCGGTGCGGGCGGCGCCGGCCGCGCGATCGCGTTCGCGCTGGCGGAGGCGGGCGTGGCCGCGCTCTCGGTCCACGACCTCGAGCCCGCGAAGGCGGTCGCGCTCGCCGCCGACCTCCAGCGCGCGCATCCCGCGCTCGGCGGCGCGCGCGGGCGCGCCGCGGCCGGGCGAGTTCGACCTGCTCGTCAACGCCACGCCGACCGGGATGAAGCCCGACGACCCGCTGCCGTGGCCGGTCGACGGGCTCGCCGCGGGGGCGATCGTCGGCGACGTCACGACCAAGCCCGAGATCACGCCCTTCCTCGCTGCTGCGCGCGAGCGCGGCTGCGCGACCGTGAGCGGGCGCGACATGGTCGAGGGCCAGCTCGGCGCGCTCTTCCGTTTCTTCGGCTTCGACGTCGATCCGCTCGCATGAACCCGCCCGCATGAATCCACCCGATTCCGAACTGCTCTCGATCAACACCGCGACGCTCTGGGAGTCGTGCAACCTGCGGCAGGCGGTCGACGCGCTGCGGCGGCACAACATCCGCGGCATCGCGCCGTGGCGCGATCGGGTCGCCGAGGCCGGCGTCAAGGAGGCGGCGCGGATGATCCGCGACAACGGCCTCACGGTCACCGGCCTCGTCCGCGGCGGCTTCTTCCCGGCGGCCGAGCGCAAGGAGCGCCAGGCCGCGATCGACGACAACCGCCGCGCGATCGACGACGCGGCGACCATCGAGGCGAAGTGCCTCGTCCTCGTCGCCGGCGGGCTGCCGAAGGAGTCGAAGGACCTGCGGCGGCGCGCGCGAGATGGTGCGCGACGGCCTCGGCGAGATCCTCGACCACGCGCGCTCGAGCGGCGTGCCGCTCGCGATCGAGCCGATGCACCCGATGTACTGCGCCGACCGCGGCTGCGTGAACACGCTCGCGCACGCGCTCGACCTCTGCGACGAGCTCGCCGGGAAGACGAGCGGCGACATGGGCGTCGCGGTCGACGTCTACCACGTGTGGTGGGACCCGGACCTCGAGCGCCAGATCGAGCGCGCGGGCGAGAAGCGCCTCCTCGCGTTCCACTTCTGCGACTGGCTGGTGCCGACGACCGACCTCCTCTACGACCGCGGCATGATGGGCGACGGCGTGATCGACATCCCGCGCATCCGCTCGTGGATGGAGGCGGCCGGCTACCGCGGCATGCACGAGGTGGAGATCTTCTCGAAGCAGAACTGGTGGAAGCGCGACCCGACGAAGTGCTCGGCGTCTGCCGCGTGCGGCATCAGACGGTCGTGCTGAATGGCGAAGCACCGCATCGGCATCATCGGCCTCGGCATGGCGCTCAAGCCCCATGCGCTGAGCCTCAAGGACCTCGCCGACCGCGTCGAAGTGGCGGCGGCGTTCGCGCCGTCGCGCGAGCGGCGCGAGCAGGCGGCGAAGGCCTGGGGCTTCCCGGTCGTCGACTCGCTCGCCGCCGTGCTCGGCGACAAGTCGATCGACACGGTGCTGATCCTCGCCCCGCCGTGGACGCACACCGAGCTCGTCGCGCAGGCCGCGGCCGCGGGCAAGCACGTCCTGCTCGAGAAGCCGGTGGAAGTGAACGCCGAGCGCGCGACAGCCCTGGTCGAGACCTGCGAGCGCGCGGGGCGGACGCTCGCGATCGTCTTCCAGCACCGCTTCCGTCCGGCCGCGCTCGAGCTCGCCGGGCTGCTCCGCGCCGGGGCGCTCGGGAAGATCCTCTCCGCGTCGGCCACGATCCGCTGGTGGCGGCCGCCCGAGTACTTCGCCCAGCCCGGGCGCGGCACGTACGCGCGGGACGGCGGGGGCGTGCTCCTCACCCAGGCGATCCACACCCTCGACCTGCTGCTCCATCTGGTCGGGCCGGCGGCCGAGGTCGCGGCCTACGTCGATACGAGCCCGCTGCGCAAGATCGACACCGAGGACGTCGTGGCCGGCGCGGTGCGCTACGCGAACGGCGCCTCGGGCGTGATCGACGCGACGACGGTGACCTATCCCGGCTACCCCGAGCGGATCGAGATCGCCGGGACCCAAGGATCGGCCGTGCTGGAAGTCGAGAGCCTGACGGTCAACTACATGAACGGCGAGCGCCTCGAGCGCGGCGGGGCGTCGGCCGGCGGTGGCGGCGCCGACCCGATGGCCTTCTCGCACGAGCACCACCGGCGCGTCCTCGCCGAGTTCCTCGACGCGATCGACCAGCGCCGGGAGCCGACGAACTCCGGCCGGTCGGCGCTGCACGTCCAGCGGCTGATCGACGCGCTGCTCGCCTCCGCCAGGGACGGCGCGCCGGCGAAGTTGCGGTAGAACGCGCCGCGGGCCGCGCGGTAAAATCGCCGCTCCCCGCAACCCGAACCGCCCCGCCAGGTCCGCAAAGGAGTCGAGTCATGAGCGAACTCGCCAAAGTCGCCAAAGCCATGGTCGCGCGCGGCCGCGGCCTCCTCGCCGCCGACGAGTCGACCGGCACGATCGGCAAACGCTTCGACTCGATCAAGGTCGAGAACACCGAGGAGAACCGCCGCGCCTATCGCGAGCTGCTGTTCACCGTGCGCGGGCTCGGCGACCACGTGAGCGGCGCGATCCTGTACGACGAGACGCTGCGCCAGAAGGCCGCCGACGGCACGCCGTTCGCCGCACTGCTCTCGCGCCAGGGCGTCCTGCCCGGGATCAAGGTCGACGCCGGCACCGCCGACCTCGCGTTCTGCCCCGACGAGAAGATCACCGAAGGCCTCGACAAGCTCGCGAAGCGCTGCCAGGAGTACGTGAAGCTCGGCGCGAAGTTCGCGAAGTGGCGCGCGGTCATCACGATCGGCCCCGGCATCCCCTCCACGACCTGCATCGCCGCCAACGCCCACGCGCTCGGCCGGTACGCCGCGATCTGCCAGGCGACCGGGCTGGTGCCGATCGTCGAGCCGGAGGTGCTGATGGACGGCGACCACACGATCGAGCGCTGCGAGGAAGTGACCGAGTGGACGCTGAACGCCGTCTACCAGGCGCTCTACGTCAACCGGGTCGTGCTCGAGGAGAGCGTGCTCAAGCCGTCGATGGTGATCGCCGGCAAGGATGCAGCGCGCCAGGCGGGCGCCGACGAGATCGCCGCGCGCACCGTCGGCGTGCTCAAGCGCACGCGTGCCGGCCGCGGTCGCCGGCATCGCGTTCCTGTCCGGCGGGCAGGGCGACGAGCAGGCGACGGAGAACCTCGCGACGATGAACCGCCTGTTCCCGGATCTGCCGTGGCCGCTCACGTTCTCCTACGGGCGCGCGCTGCAGCAGCCCTCGCTCAAGGCGTGGCGAGGCGCGGCGGCGAACGTCGCGCAGGCGCAGGCGCTGCTCGCGCACCGCGCGCGCATGAACGGGCTCGCCGCGACCGGCGAGTACCGGCCGGACCTCGAGAAGAAGGCCGCCTAAGCGATGCTCGTCGGCGTCGTGATGGGCAGTGCGTCCGACTGGGACGTGATGAAAGCGGCGGCCGAGCAGCTCAAGAGCTTCGGCGTCCCCTACGAGGCGCGGGCGCTCTCGGCGCATCGGACGCCCGAAGCGCTGGAGCGCTGGATCGCCGAGATGGAAGGCAAGGGCGCCGCGTGCTTCATCGCCGCGGCGGGCGGCGCAGCGCACCTCGCGGGCGTCGTCGCGGCGAAGACCAGGCTCCCGGTGCTCGGCGTGCCGATTCCTTCGAAGCATCTGCAGGGCCTCGACTCGCTGCTCTCGATGGTGCAGATGCCGAAAGGCATCCCGGTCGCCACGTTCGCGATCGGCGAGGCGGGCGCCGCCAACGCCGCGCTGTTCGCGGTCGCGATGCTCGCGCTCGCAGGATGCGCCGCTCGCCGGCAAGCTCGCCGCGTTCCGCAAGAAGCAGGCGGACGCGGTGCTCGCAACGAAGCTCCCGGAGTGACGATGGCCGACGGCGCGTTGTTCGAATCGAGCATCAAGAGCCTGCCGTTCCTCCACCGCGGGAAGGTGCGCGATCTTTACGCGGTCGGCGACGACAAGCTGCTCGTCATCCAGTCGGACCGGCTGTCGGCGTTCGACGTGGTGCTGCCGAGCCCGGTGCCGGGGAAAGGCAAGGTGCTGACCGCGCTCTCGCTTTTCTGGTTCGAGAAGCTCGCCCACGTCATTCCGAACCACCTTACCGGCGTCGACCCGGACTCGGTGGTCGCCCCCGGCGAGCGCGACCAGGTCGCCGGCCGCGCGATGGTGGTCCGGCGGCTGAAGCCGCTGCCGATCGAGGCGATTGCGCGCGGCTACATCATCGGCTCGGGCTGGAAGGACTACCAGAAGACCGGCGCGATCTGCGGGATCACTCTCCCGGCGGGGTTGCGGGAGGCGGAGCAGCTTCCGCAGCCGATCTTCACGCCGTCGACGAAGGCGGCGATCGGGAAGCACGACGAGAACATCCCGTTCGAGGAGGCGGTGAAGCTCCTCGGGCCCGAGCGCGCGAACGCGGTGCGCGAGGCGACGCTGCGGCTCTACACCGAGGGCGCGGCGTACGCCCGGTCCCGCGGCATCATCATGGCCGACACGAAGTTCGAGTTCGGCGCCGACGCGGCGGGCAAGCTCTATCTCATCGACGAGGCGCTCACCCCGGACTCGTCGCGCTTCTGGCCGGCGGACCAGTACCGGGTCGGCATGAGCCCGCCCTCCTTCGACAAGCAGTTCGTGCGCGACTGGCTCGAGGCGCAGAAGTGGAACAAGCAGCCGCCGGCGCCCGAGCTGCCCGCCGACGTGCTCGCGAAGACCGCCGAGAAGTACCGCGAGGCGCTGCGCCTGCTGACGGGCAAGGCGTGAGCGCAGTCCCGCCGGAGACCGCTGCCCCGGCTGCGGCTGCCCCGGCCGTCCCGACCCCGCCGCCCCAGCCGACCAACGTCGTCGACGCCGACGACGCGGGCGTTGCGCGCGCGGTCGAACTCCTCCGCGCGGGCGAGGTCGTCGCCTTTCCCACCGAGACGGTGTACGGCCTCGGCGCGGACGCATCCAGCGCCGACGCCGTCGCGAAAATCTTCGCGCTGAAGGGCCGGCCGGAGACGCATCCCGTCATCGTCCACCTTGCCGACGCCGGCACCCTCGACGCCTGGGCGCGGGAGATTCCGGCCGGCGCTCGCAAGCTCGCTACGGCGTTCTGGCCCGGACCACTGACGCTGATCCTCAAGCGCGCTGAAGGCGTGCTCGACGCGGTAACCGGTGGGCAGGACACCGTGGGCGTGCGCATTCCCTCGCATCCGGTCGCGCAACAGCTCCTCGCGGCGTTCGGCGGCGGGATCGCCGCGCCCTCGGCGAACAAGTTCGGCCGGGTAAGCCCGACGAGCGCGATGCACGTGTTCAGCGACTTCGTGCACGCGGTGCCGCTGGTGCTGGACGGCGGGGCCTGCACGGTCGGGATCGAATCGACGATCGTGGATTTCTCCGGCGAGCACCCCCGGCTCCTGCGCCCCGGTGGCGTTCCGGCGGCCGCGATCGAGGAGGCGCTCGGCGAGCCGCTTGCCGCGCCCGACGATGCGGCGCCGCGCGCGCCCGGCTCGCACGCGACGCACTACGCGCCGCGCGCGCAAGTGAAGCTTGTGCGCCGGGTCGAGATGCTGGAGACGCTTTCTTCCCACAAGGGCCGGCGCATCGGCGCGCTCGCGCTCGAGGTCTCGGTGCCGCGGCTGAACCAGGGGCTGCAGCGCGTAGTGCCGGTGGTCGCCGCGCAGTACGCGCACGAGCTCTACGGCGCGCTGCGGGCGCTCGACGCGCAGAACGTCGACGTGATCCTCGTGGAAGCCCCGCCGAAGACGCCGGCCTGGCAGGCGATCAACGACCGCCTGGCCCGCGCCGCGCGGCACGCGGCCGAGGGCGAGACGACCTAGCGGCTCACACCTCGCCGCGCGGCATCGCCGCGGGCTGCGCGGCGGGCTTCGCCTTGCGCGCGAGGAGCCGCCCGAAGTTCTCGAGCGAGAGGAGGTGGGCGTAGATCCGGCCTACGATCCCCTTCTTGAAGAGGTTCTTGTGCTGGGCGGCGTTGAGGTGCTCGAGCTTCTCTTCCTTGACGCGGAACATGCCGGCGAGGTTGAGCGGCTGGCCGCTCGTCGGCGTCGCCTGCATGGTGAACGGCTCGAGCAGCGCGTAGTCGGCGACGATGGCGCACATCTCCCGCGTGCGGTCGAGGTCGGCCTCGTACTCGCGCAGGAGGCGCTCGATCGGCGCCCACTTCTCGACCGGCTTGCCTTCGGCGTCGAAGAGCTTCTCGCCGTCGTCGGCGAGGAAACCCTTCTCGATGCAGATGAGGCGGTTCTGCTGCTCGCTGTTGTTCATCGTCACCCGCGCCATGCAGAACGGGTAGCGGCGCACGTAGGCCGGCACGTAGGCGTTCGCCTCCCACGCGCCGCCGCGGACGAAGAGGTTCTCGTTCTGCGCGAGCCCGAGCACCGCGACCGCGGCGTAGCTCTTGCCCTGGTCGTTCGAGGTGAACACGATCGGGAAGTCGCGGCAGGCCACGCCGAACTCGGTGTAGCTCAGCGGCATGGCGTTGGTGGTCGCGATGAACTCGGGCAGGAAGCCCGGCGCGGGCAGCATCACGCCACTCGACTTGTGCAGCGGAACGATCTCGCGGTAGCCAAAGGGCGGGGTGATCTCCATGGCAGGCGTCCGGTTGGCGGGAGCGGCGATCATAGCGAGCGCCTTGCCCGCGGAGCAACCGGCGCTGCGGCCTGGGCGCGACGGAGTTGGGATTTGGCGCGCCCGGCGCGCCGGCGGGCGTGCGGAAATGCGCGCCCCCGGAGGGCCGGACCCCTCGCGCAAGGTCCGGGTTGTTCCGGTTCACGGCCGCAGGTAAAATCCCGCCTCTTCCGTGGGGTGGTAGCTCAGCTGGGAGAGCGCGGCGTTCGCAATGCCGAGGTCGAGGGTTCGATCCCCTTCCACTCCACCAATACCCAGCAAAAGGGCCCTCTCGCGAGGGCCCTTTTCGTTCCCGGAGCCACGTCCGGCGGCAGCGCGCGAACGCTCCGCACGTTCTAAGATCCGCCTGGTCTTCGGGGGAGGTGGACATGGCGATCGACCGGGCGCGCACGGCTCTCGCGCAGGTGTTCTTCCAGCGCTGCTTCTACCTCTTCGTCGCCGTGCTGGCGCTCGATCATGGCGGTGCTGCTGCTCGAGCCGGCGCCGCGCGGACGGGTCCTGCTCAACGCCGGCAACCTTCTGGTCGTGGTCGCGGCGGTCGCCGCCGTCGGGCGCACCCAGCTGTCGTTCGTGATCGCGCTTCTCCTCGCGGCGCCGACCCTGCTCTTCCAGCTGCTCGCGATCGACGAGGGCGACGCGCGGTTCCTTCTGCACTCGTGGGCGTTCGGCGCCGCGCTGTACGCGGCGACGATCGGCTACCTGCTGCGCTACGTCTTCCAGCGCGAGGTCATGACGGCCGACAAGCTCTACGGCGCCGCGGCCGCATACCTCATGCTGGGCGTGCTGTGGGGCTATCTCTACGCGATCGCGAACTATCTCCAGCCGGGCTCGTTCGCGTTCGGCGGCGCGGTCGTGCACGCCTGCACTCGGCGACCTGCTTTACTTCAGCTTCACCGTGCTGACCAGCACCGGCTTCGGCGACGCCGTGCCGGTGCTGCGTTACGCGCGCGGGCTGTGCGTGCTCGAGCAGCTGGTGGGCGCGCTCTTCCTGGCGATCATGATCGCCCGCCTGGCCGGCGTCTACCCGCCGCATCGAGAGGATGCAGGGGCGTAGCGAGCGGCCCGGCCGGGCCGCTCGCGTCCGTCAGAACTTCCCGGACTGGTAGTCGTGCACCGCCTGCCGGATCTCGTCGTTCGTGTTCATCACGAACGGGCCGTACTTGGCGACCGGCTCGTTGAGCGGCCGGCCGGCGATCAGGACGAGCCGCGCGCCTTCCGGTCCCGCCGCGAACGCGACCCGCTCGCCGTTGCCGAGCACCGCCAGCTCGCCGCGCGCGACCTGCTCGCCGCCGATCTTGGCCGCACCCTCGAACACGTACGCGAACGCGCTGTCGTCCGCGGGCAGCGGCACTTCGAGCGACGCGCCCGCCGGCAGCGCGACGTCGAGATACATCGGATCGGTCGCGACCGCGCTTACCGGTCCGCTCACGTTGCCGAAGCGGCCGGCGATCACGCGCACGCGGATGCCGTTGCCCGCGTCGACCTCGGGAATGTCGCCCGGCGGGATGTCCTGGTAGCGCGGCGCGGTCATCTTGTCCTTCGCCGGCAGGTTCACCCAGAGCTGGAACCCGTGCATCAAGCCTTCCTCCTGCTCGGGCATCTCCGAGTGCACGATGCCGCGGCCGGCGGTCATCCACTGCACGCTGCCCGGGCCGAGCAGGCCGGTGTTGCCCTTGTTGTCGCCGTGGCGCATGCGCCCGGCGAGCATGTAGGTCACCGTCTCGAAGCCGCGATGGGGGTGATCCGGGAAGCCGCCGATGTAGTCGGAGGCCTCTTCCGAGCCGAACTCGTCGAACAGCAGGAACGGGTCGAGATCGGGCAGCGCGCGGCCGCCGATCACCCGCGTGAGCCGCACACCGGCGCCGTCGCTCGAGCGCTGGCCGCGCACCACCTTCGTCACCGGTCGCGTTGCGTTCTTGGTCATGGCGGAGTCTCCTGGTTGATGCTGCGACATGGGGGCGGCGGCGCCGGTTCGCAAGCCGCGCACTGTAGCCCCTTTCCCATCAACCCATTAGACTCGGTCCCTTCCGCAACGCCCGCCGCCGTTTCCGTGCCGATCGCCGCCACCACGAGGAAGAACTTCTACAAGGACTCGGTGGCCCTGATGCGGATCTCGCAGACGGTCGCGGGCCGCCCGGGCCTCGCGCGCGTGTCGCTCCTCATGGGTACGCCGGCGAACAAGGACATCCTCGGCCAGGCGGGACTGCTCGTCGCCGAGCTCGCGGGCGCGGCGCCCGCCGACCTGATGATCCTCGTCGAAGGCGAGCCGGGCGCGCTCGCGCCGGCGCTCGAGGCGATCGAGGCGGCGCTCGCCGGCGGCGACGTCAAGGCGTCCGCCGGCGCGGTCGAGATCGCACCGCGCTCGATCGCGATGGGGCAGGAACGGCTGGCGGGCGCGACGCTCGCGCAGGTGTCCGTGCCCGGCCCGTACGCGGCCGCGGAGGCGCTGAAGGCGCTGAAGCGCGGGCTGCACGTCTTCCTCTTCAGCGACAACGTCCCGCTCGCCGAGGAGCAGGCGGTCAAGCGCCTGGCGGCGAAGAAGGGGCTCCTCGTCATGGGGCCCGACTGCGGCACCGCGATCATCGCCGGCGTGCCGCTCGGCTTCGCGAACGCCGTGCGGCGCGGCGCGATCGGCGTCGTCGGCGCGTCGGGCACCGGCATGCAGGAAGTGACCTGCCGCATCCACCAGCTCGGCGAGGGCATTTCGCATGCGATCGGGACCGGCAGCCGGGACGTCTACGACGAGATCGGCGGGACCACGCTCCTCGCGGGTCTCGAGCTCCTCGCGCGCGACCCCGCGACGCGGGTGATCGTCATCGTGTCCAAGCCGCCCGCTGCGAGCGTCGCCGAGCGCGCGCTGGCCGCCGTGCGCAAGTCCGGCAAGCCCGCGGTGGTGCTCTTCCTCGGCGCGGACCTTCCCGGCGGCGGCAACGTCCATCCGGTCGCGACGCTCGAGCAGGCGGCGGCGACCGCAGTCGCGCTCGCGCGCGGCACGCCGGCCGCGCAGGCGGCCAGCGCGACGCCTGCAGGCTTCGCTGCCGCCGTCGCGGGGCTCGCACCGTCGCAGAAATTCCTGCGCGGGCTCTACTCCGGCGGCACCTATTGCACCGAAGCGCAGCTCGTGTGGCGAGCCGCCGGCATGACGGCGTGGTCCAACGCACCGCTCGACAAGCGGCTCGCGCTCCCGCACAACGCCGCGAGCCGCGAGCACACCGCGATCGACCTCGGCGCCGACGAGTTCACCGTCGGCCGGCCGCATCCGATGATCGACTTCGCGGCGCGGCTCGAGCGCCTCGCGACGGAAGCGCGAGACCCCGCGGTCGCGGCGATCGTGCTCGACGTCGTGCTCGGCTACGGCGCGCATGCGGACCCGGCCGGCGCGCTCGCACCGGCGGTGCGCGCGGCGCGCGCGGCCGCCGCGAAGGACGGCCGCGCACTCCTCGTGCTCGGCTTCCTCTGCGGTACCGAAGAGGACCCGCAGCGGCTCTCGTCGCAGACGGCGCAGCTTGCCGAGAGCGGCATGGTCCTCGCCGCCGGGTCGACCGCCGCCGCCGCGCTCGCCGCGCGCGCGGCCACGCGCACATGATCGATCCCAAGCTCATCGTGGTGGCGTTCGGCGGCAACGCCGTCTATCCGCCGACGATCAAGGGCACGGCGCAGGAGCAGCTCGACATCATGGCCGATGCGTGCGAGCACCTCGTCCCGATGTTCCGCGCGGGCTATCGCGTCGTGATCACGCACGGCAACGGCCCGGTGGTCGGCAACATCCTGTTTCGCATGGCGCTGACCTCGAGGGAGCTGGTGCCGATGCCGATGGACGTCTGCGTCGCGCACTCGCAGGGCGGCATCGGGTACATGCTGCAGCAGAGCCTCGCGAACGTGCTGGCGCGGCGGGGCCTCGCGCTCGGCGTGTCGTCGATCGTCACCGAGGTCGAGGTCGCTGCCGACGATCCGGCGTTCACCAACCCGACGAAGCCGGTCGGACGGTTCTTCAGCGAGGCGGATGCGAAGCGCATCGGCGCCGAGACCGGCTGGGACTTCGTGGAAGACTCGGGGCGCGGCTGGCGGCGCGTCGTGCCGTCGCCGATGCCGCTCAGGATCCTCGATGCGCCGGCGATCAACGCGCTCCTCGGCGCCGGCGTGATCCCGATCGCGGCCGGCGGCGGCGGCATTCCGGTCGTGCGCGCGCCGGACGGCACCTACCGCGGCGTCGCCGCCGTGATCGACAAGGACCTGACGAGCTCGCTGCTTGCCGCCGACGTCGGCGCGGGCACGCTCGTGATGCTCACCGGCGTCGACCGGGTCGCGCTCGACTTCGGCAAGCCGACGCAACGTGCGGTCGACCGGATGACCGCGGCGGAAGCGGCGAAGCATTCCGCCGACGGGCAGTTTCCGCCGGGCAGCATGGGACCGAAGATCACCGCGGCGCTGCGCTTCCTCGAGCGCGGCGGCCCGCGCGTGCTGATCACGGCGCTCGACAGGCTCGAACAGGCGCTCGCCGGCAAGGCGGGCACGGAGATCGTGCCGTGAACCACGTGCTCTCGATCGGCGTGAAGGCGCGCGCAGCGCTCGAGCGGAGCGGCGGCGCGGCCGCGCCGCTCGCGGCGTTTCCCGATGCGCCTTACTACGATGCCGCCGGCGAGATCGTCTGGGTCGGCTCGCGGCTGCCGGCGATGCACCCGCGCGCAGTCGTGACGGCGATGCCGGTCGCGCGGGGCGAGGTGGCGCGGTTCGGTGCGTTGCCGGGCGAGGCGTGGTCGCCGCGGCTTCCCGCACCATCGCGAGGGATCGTCGAGTCGGCGCAGCGACTCGCGAGGCGGATAGCGGAGCTCGGCGAGCCGCGCGGCTTTGGCGCGGTACTCGCGGGCGCGACGCCGGCGTTTCCGCTCGACCTCGCGGTCCTGCGCGTGCACGCGCTCGCGGCGGCGTACCGGGCGGACGATCACGACGCCGTGCGGCGGGCTTCGCGCACGCTGCTCGGCCTCGGCGGCGGGCTCACGCCCTCGGGCGACGATCTCGTCGGCGGCGCGCTGTTCGGCCGCCTGCTCGTTGCGGCGGATGCGGCGCGCTGGCGCGCGATCGGTGCCGAGCTGGCAGTCGAGGCCCTGCGGGCGAGCCACGTGATCAGCGCGGCACTCCTCGCCGACCTCGCGGCCGGCGCGAGCTTCGCGCCGCTGCACGCAACGGCCGAAGCGCTTGCGCGCGGCGACGACGGCGCGGCGCTCGAATCGGCGGGCGTGCTCGCGGCGCTCGGGCACTCGTCCGGGTGGGACATGCTGACGGGCCTGGTGGTGGGCGTGACCGGAAGACTGAACCATGAGTGATCTGCTGCACGACAAGCTCGCCGTCGTGAACGTCGGGCTCGAGATGTTCGTCGCGAGCGTCGAGCAGGGCGGGGCGCCGGTGGTGAACCTCGACTGGCGGCCGGCGGGCGACGGCGAGCCGCGGCTCGCGTGGGCGCTCGCCGAGCTCACCGGCGACGCGGCCGACCCGGATGCGCCGGGGTCGCGCGTCGATGCCGCGAACAGGACGGCGGTCGAACGCATGCTCGCCGCGCGCGCCGTGCTCGTCGACGTTGCGCTGCGCGCGGACGAGGTCTGGCCGGAGTTGTGGGCGAACGGGAAGAAGACGCTCACGCACGCCGGCGCGCCGATCCCGTGGGCGCGGATGTGCGACCCGATGAAGGGCACGATGATCGGCGCGATGCTCTACGAGGGCTGGGCGAGGAACGCCGAGGACGCCGCCGCCCGGCTCGCGCGCGGCGAGGTGGCGTTCCTCCCGAACCACGACCTCGCCGCCGTCGGGCCCATGTCGGGCACGATCTCGCCGTCGATGCCGCTCTTCGTGGTGAAGAACCCGGTGCACGGCAACACCGCGTACACCAACTTCAGCGAAGGCATCGGCCGGGTCCTGCGCTTCGGCGCATACGGCCCCGACGTGATCGAGCGGTTGCGGTGGCTCGCGGATACCCTCGCGCCGGCGATCAAGACCGCCGTTGCCGCGCTCCCCGACGGGGTCGACCTGAAGGCGATCCAGTCGCAGGCGCTCCTGATGGGCGACGAGGTGCACAGCCGGAACGCCGCCGCGACGGCGCTCTTCCACATGGCGATCGGCGGCGCGCTCGCCGGCAGCGGCGTCGACCGCGCGCGGGCGCGCGAGGCGCTCGACTTCATCGCCGCCACGTCGCAGTTCTTCCTGAACCTGTCGATGGTCGCCGCGAAGGCGATCATGGACGCGACCCACGGGGTCGAGCGTTCCTCGATCGTCACCGCGATCGCGCGGAACGGCGTCACCACCGCGATCCGCGTGAGCGGCCTCGGGCGCCGCTGGTTCGAGGCGCCGTCGGACACGCCGGTCGGCCTCTACTTCCCGGGCTTCAAGCAG
Organism: uncultured beta proteobacterium; assembly: GCA_963762785.1. GTDB lineage: Bacteria > Pseudomonadota > Gammaproteobacteria > Burkholderiales > SG8-39 > DATEDA01. The sequence continues at coordinate 42,310 of CAVXND010000048.1, read as the reverse complement.
GCGGACGCGAACGCCGATCTCGGCGACAGCGCGATCTGCGAGACCGCGGGCTACGGCGGCCAGGCGCTCGCCGCGTCGCCGGCGCTCGTCCAGCTCGTCGGCGGCAGCGTCGCCGCGGCGAACCAGGTTTCGCGCGAGATGGTCCACATCACCTGGGCGCGCAACCCGGTCATGTCGCTGCCGAACCTGGAGTTCGCCGGCGCGCCGGCCGGCATCGACGTGCGCAAGGTCGTGGACACCGGCATCCGCCCGGTCGTCACGACCGGCATCGCGCACAAGCAGGCCGGCGTCGGCCAGATCGGCGCCGGGATCGTGCGCGTGCCGATGGCCTGCTTCACCCAGGCCCTCGAGGCGCTCGCAAGTAGCTGATTTCCCGGGCTGTGGGGCCCAGGTGGCGCGGCTGCTTGCGAAAATAGGTGTATATACACTAAACTCGCGTCATGCCTCCCAACCCCGCCGCCGCCGGCTGCACCTGCTTTCGCCTGCGCAAGCTCACGCGCCGGATGACGCAGCACTACGACACCCGGCTCGCCCCGGCGGGCCTCCGGCTCACGCAGTACTCGCTGCTCGCGAATCTGCGCGGCGGCCCGCTCACCATCTCGGCGCTCGCCGACCGCATGGAGATGGACCGCACGACGCTCACGCGCAACCTCAAGCCGCTCACCGACGCCGGCTTCGTCGAGGTCGCGCCGGGCGAGGACGCGCGCAGCCGCATCGTGGGCGTCACCGCCCGCGGGCGCGACGCCTGGACCGCTGCGCGCGAGCTCTGGCGCCAGGCGCAGGACGAGGTCAACCGCGCGCTCGGTGCGGAGCAGATCGCCGCGCTGCACGCGACGCTCGACGAGTCGCTCGCGCGGCTGAAGGCGGGGGCCCGATGACCGCGCGCAACCGTGTCCTGCTGGTCGTCCTGACCGCCGCTTCGATCTTCGCCGTGACGCTCGGCATGCGCATGGCGCACTCGCTCTTCATCAGCGCGATCAACACCCAGACCGGCCTCGGCCTGGTCGCGATCAGCTTCGCCTTCGCGGTGTCCCAGCTGATGTGGGGCGTCTCGCAGCCGATCGCGGGCGCGATCGCCGACCGCTACGGCGCCGGGCGCGTGATCGCCGGCGGCATCCTGATGGTCGCCGTCGGCAATGCCCTGATCCCGCTCGCCGGGTCCACCGCGGCGCTCGTGTTCGCGGTCGGGATCCTGATCGCGTGCGGTGCGGGCGCGAGCGGGCCGTCGCAGCTCCTCGCCGCCGTGGCGCGCCTGATCCCGCCCGAGAAGCGCGCGATGGCGAGCGGCATCGTCAACGCCGGCGGGTCCTTCGGGCAGTTCACGATGGTGCCGATCGCGCTGGGGCTGAGCGGGCTCGTGGGCTGGATGGCCACGCTATGGTGGCTGAGCGCGCTCCTGGTGGCGATGGCGCCGGTCGCCTGGGTGCTGCGCGGGAAGGGCGGCGCGGTGCGCGGCGCGTCGCGCGACGAGCCGCTGGGCACGGCGGTGAAGCGCGCGTTCCACGACCCGAGCTATCTGCTGCTGAGCCTCGGGTTCTTTACCTGCGGTTTCCACGTCGCGTTCATCATGACCCACCTGCCTGGCGTGGTCGCTTATTGCGCGCTCCCGCCGGCGGTCGGTGCGTGGTCGCTCTCCACGATCGGCCTCTTCAACATCTTCGGCAGCATCGGCGCCGGCTGGGCGATGAGCCGGTGGCGCTCGAAGTCGCTGCTCGCCGCGCTCTATGCGTCGCGCGCGGTGGCGGTGGCCGTGTTCCTGGTCGCTCCCAAAACCGAGCTCACGTTCCTCGTGTTCGCCGCGGTCCTCGGCGTGACGTGGCTCTCGACCGTGCCGCCGACCGCCGGCCTGGTCGCGAAGTTCTACGGCCCGCGCTACATGGCGACGCTCTTCGGCATGGTGATGCTGTCGCACCAGGTCGGCGGCTTCCTCGGCGCGTATCTCGGCGGGATCGCATTCGAGGCGAACGGCGCGTACGACTGGATGTGGTATGCGGACATCGCGCTCGCGCTCCTTGCGGCAGCGGTGAATCTGCCGATCCGCGAGGCACGGATCCGCCCGATCGCCGCCCCGGCCTGACGAGGAGCCATGACCGACGTCCCGCAGAAGCTGCAGGCCCGCGAGTACTCGCATCAACTCCGGTTCACGATCGACGAGCGCTCGGCGGACCTTGCGCGGGGGCGCATGCCGATCGCCGATGGCATGCTCAACCCGTTCGGCACGGTGCACGCCGGTGCGCTGCTGTGGTTCGCCGACGTCGTTGCGACGGTGTGTGCGATCGGCGACACGACCGTCGGCCCCGATGGCAAGGGCTTCCCGCTCGCGGTGACCCTGAACGCGCAGCTCCTCGGCAACCGGCGCGACGGGCGAGCTGATCGCGGAAGCGCGCCCGGTCCGGCGCGGCAAGCGACTGATCGTCGTGCGCACCGAGGTGAAGGACGAGGCACGGCGCGCTCCTCCTCGACGTCACGACCACGCACATGCCGGCCTGATGTCCCGCCGCTACTCCAGCGGATGGTGGCAGGCGACCTCGCGCCCGGCCCGAGGCCGCGCAGCTCGAGCTTCTCGGTATCGGCCTCCTGCTCGTCGGATCGCGGTACGCTTGTATGTCGCCTTGGATACAACCTGGCATACTAGCTGCTCTCGAGCCTCGTACCACGGTGTGCGCGTGCCGCAAGCGGCTGATTCGCCGCAGATCGCGCGTTCAGCAGCGGCGGCCCGACGGCGGCGAAACGGTGCGCCGCCGCACCGCTGCGGTGCGCCGGCGGCAGGGGAGGAGAGAAGAACGATGGCGATCGACAGATCCGCGAGTCTCGCCGGCTCGGTGTACGCCGCCGTCCGGAACGACCTCTACGACTTCCGCCTCGCGCCCGGCGAGCGGTTCTCCGAGAACGAGATCGCCGCGCGGCTCGGCGTGTCGCGCACGCCGGTGCGCGAGGCGCTCTATCGCCTCCGCGACGAGGGCTACATCGACGTCGCGTCGAAAAGCGGCTGGACGGTGCGGCCGTTCGAGTTCGAGACCTTCGAGCAGATGTACGAGGTGCGCGCGGTGCTCGAGCTCGCCGCGGTGAAGCGGCTGTGCGAGATGGTGCCGGCGCCGCCGCTCGACGACCTGAAGGAGGTCTGGCTGGTGCCCCACGGCGAGCGCCTCGCCGACGGGCGCGAGGTCGGGCGGCTCGACGAGGCGTTCCACCAGACGCTCGTCCTCGCGGCCGGCAACCCGGAGCTCGCCCGCGTCCACCGCGAGATCGCCGACCGGATCCGGATCGTGCGCCGGCTCGAGTTCACCATGCCCGAGCGCGTCGCGAAGACCTATGCCGAGCACGCGCAGATCCTGCGTGCAATCGTGCGCCGCAAGCTCGACCAGTCGCTGATGCTGCTCCGCACTCACATCGAGCTCGCCCGCGGCGAGGTGCGCAAGATCACGTTGCACAAGTTCGCGATGGCCCGGGAAGGCGCGCCCGCGCCGGACGGCCGCCTCGCCCGCGCCCGCCGCGGCTAGCGGGTCGTCGAAACCCGGTTCCGGGTCAGGGCCGCGGCAGTTCGTCCGGGTCGCGCGCAAGTTTCACAATCGTTCACACCCGAGCGCACGCCGATCGCGCAGACTTTGCGCGTGCGCTCCTTCGCCACGTCCGTGCGGTCTGGCGGGAGTTGACGGCGGATAGCGGACAGCGCACACCAAATTCCGATGCGGCGGGCCGCGCCGGCCCGCCGAGAGCAGGTGCGAGCCGCATCCGATCCATGAGCGTCTACGTTGTCTACCCGGGCAGGCGTGCAGGCTGGGAGCTGCTGCGCGAGGGCGACCCGGACACGCTGCATTTCGCCGATCGCGAACAGGCGATCGGGTACGGCCGCTCCCTCGCGGACGTCAACCGCCCGAGCGCCCTCAAGGTCGAAAGCCCGTACGGCGTCGTCGAAGCGACCTGGTTCTTCGACGACCCCCGCCGCTAACGCGGCGTCCCGCTTTCCCTGAACTCCTCTCGCGGCACGCTCGCGCCGCGGTATTCGGGCTGGATCTGGTCCGCCGCCGTCGGCGGCACGTTCGCCGGCCGCCCCAACGCGGGCCCGGCGTAGGGTGGATCGGGTGCGGTCGGCGCGAGGCGATCGAGCCGGTCGGGACGCCAGCCCAGCGCGTAGAGATCGGTCAGCGTGCAGCGCCCGGCGCGATAGCACGACGGCAGGCCGTCGGTGCGCGGCGGCGGATAAAGGAAGCCGGCGCCGCCGTAGCCGTAGAACGGGTACGGGGCGACGACGACAGGCGCGTACAGGCCGTACACCGGTGCCGGCGCGACGACCGGCCCGTACGCGACGCCGGCGCCGAGCCCGATCGCGACCTGTGCGGGCGCAAGCGCAGGTACCACGGCAAACAGGCCGGCGAGCGAGATCCTGGCGGCGATGCGCATCATGGGGCGGCGTTCAGTCTACTCCCGATGCGGTACGGTCCTCGCGTCCGGTCAAGTTGTGTAAGCGGCCGTGCCGATGTCGCACGAGTTCACAATCGTTTACACCGGCCGCCGAAACTCCCGTCGACAATTCGGCCCACAACGAGAAGGAGCCCCGCCCGATGGCCCACAAGTGGAAGTGCTTCAGAGTCGAGTCCGCCGAGCCCTACGGCTGGGTGGTGTACCTCGAAGGGTCGCAGCGCGCGCACTTCTTCGTCGGCCGCAGCATCGCGCTCGCGCTCGCCAAGCTCTTCGCACAGGCGCTGGCCCCGAGCCGCGTCCGCCTCGTCGACCTCTCCGGGCGGGTCACGCAGGAGTGGGCGTACGCGCCGCGGATGATGCGCTACTGAACGTCGCGCCCGAGCTGCTTCCGCAGCCGGCGCGCGAACACGCCCATCTCCTTCGCCGCCTGCTTGTCGCCGCGCGCTCCGGCCACGGCGATCCCCCGCTCGTAGGCCTCGAGCGCATCTTCCGCGCCGCCGCTCTCGGCCAGCGCCTTGCCGAGCAGCTTCCAGGCCGCTGAATAGTCCGGGTCGCGCGTCACCGCTTCGCGCAGATGCGCCGCCGCGCTCGCCGGATCGCCGGCCTTCAGGTACTCGCTCCCGAGCGAGAAGCGCAGCAGCGCGCCGTCCCGCGGCGTGCCGACGAGCTTGAGCAGACTGTCGAGCGTGGGGGCGGCCATGTTGTAAGATTTTGACATGACAAAGACCATCGTCTCGACCGCCGGCGCGCCATCGGCCATCGGCACCTACTCGCAGGCGGTGCGCTGCGGCGACACCGTGTACTGCTCCGGCCAGATCGGCCTCGAACCGGCGACGATGCAGCTCGCCGACGGGATCGACGCCCAGATCCATCGCGTCTTCGCGAACCTCCGGGCGGTCGCCGAGGCGGCCGGCGGCTCGCTTGCCGACGCGGTGAAGGTGACGATCTATCTCGTCGACCTCGGGAACTTCGCCAGGGTCAACGAGATCATGGCGCAGTACTTCCCGCAGCCGTTCCCGAGCCGCGCCGCCGTCGGCGTCGCCTCGCTCCCGCGCGGGGCGCTCGTGGAGGCGGATGCGATCCTCGTGCTCGGCTGAGGCCGCCTAGGGTGCGCGCGTTGCGCACCGCCCGCAAGGAGCGCGCGCCGGCGCGCCCGGCCGAGTCGTCGCTGAAGTCGAAGCTCGCGAAGCTCGGGATCCGGACCGACTTCGACCTCGTCCTTCATCTGCCGCTGCGCTACGAGGACGAGACCGTGCTCACGCCGATCGACGCGGCGCGACACGGCGCGCCCGCGCTCGTCGAGGGCGAGGTCGTCGCGAGCGACGTCGCTTTCCGGCCGCGGCGGCAGCTCGTGGTCCAGGTGCGCGACGCGAGCGGCGTCCTCTTCGCGCGCTTCCTCAACTTCTATCAGAGCCAGGCGAGGGCGCTCGCCCCCGGCGTGCGGGTGCGGCTCTTCGGCGAGGTGCGGCCGGGGTTCTTCGGCGACGAGATGGTCCATCCGCGCTACCGGGTGCTGCGCGGGCCGGAGCCGCTGCCCGCGTCGCTGACGCCGGTCTACCCGACGACCGCGGGCCTCGGCCAGGCGCTGCTCCGCAAGCTGATCGACGAGGCGCTCGCGCGTGCCGACCTCGGCGACACGCTGCCCGAGGCGGTCCGCGCCGAGCGCGGCCTCGAGCCGTTCGCGCCCTCCGTGCTGCAGCTCCACCGTCCGCTCCCCGCGGTCGACCCCACGGCGCTCGAAGCCCGCACCCACCCGGCGTGGCGGCGGATGAAGTTCGACGAGCTGCTCGCGCAGCAGCTCTCGATGCGGATGCACTATCGCGCGCGGCGCGCGCAGGCCGCGCCGCCGCTCCCACCGCGCGGCGACCTCGTGGCGCGACTCCTGGCGCAGCTGCCGTTCAAGCTCACGCGCGCACAGTTGCGCGCATGGGGCGAGATCGAGCGCGACCTCGCCGCGGCCCACCCGATGAACCGCCTCCTGCAGGGCGACGTCGGCAGCGGCAAGACGATCGTCGCCGCGGCGGCGGCCGTGCGCGCGGTCGAGTGCGGCTGGCAGGCGGCGGTGATGGCGCCGACCGAGATCCTCGCCGAGCAGCACCACCGCAAGTTCGCCGAATGGCTCGCGCCGCTCGGGCTTGAGGGTCGCGTGGCTCGCCGGCGCGCTGCCGGCGCGCGAGCGGCGCGCCGCGATCGCCGCCGTCGGCGACGGCGAGATCCAGGTCGCCATCGGGACGCACGCGCTCTTCCAGGAGAAGGTCGAGTTCGCCCGGCTCGGCCTCGCGATCGTCGACGAGCAGCACCGCTTCGGCGTGCGGCAGCGGCTCGCGCTGCGGGAGAAGGGCAAGCGCGAGTTCGCCCGCCGAAGGGGGCGCGAAGCGCAGCGAAGCGGGGGATTCCCGCTGATCCCGTCCCCCACCAGCTCATGATGAGCGCGACGCCGATCCCGCGCACGCTGTCGATGAGCTACTACGCCGACCTCGACGTGTCGGTGATCGACGAGCTGCCGCCGGGGCGGAAACCGGTCATCACCAAGCTCGTCGCGGCCAACCGGCGCGACGAGGTGGTGGGGCGCATCCGCGACGCGTGCGGCGAGGGCCGCCAGGCGTACTGGGTCTGTCCGCTGATCGAGGAGTCGGAGGCGCTCGAGCTCAAGACCGCGCTCGAGACGCACGCACGCCTCGCGGCCGAGCTGCCGGGGCTCGCGGTCGGACTCGTGCACGGCCGGCTGCCGCAAGGCGAGAAGGCGGCGGTGATGGAGGCGTTCAAGGCCGGCCGCATCCAGCTCCTCGTCGCGACGACGGTGATCGAGGTCGGGGTCGACGTGCCGAACGCTTCGCTGATGGTCGTCGAGCACGCCGAACGGTTCGGGCTCTCGCAGCTGCACCAGCTGCGCGGGCGCGTCGGACGCGGCGCCGACGAGAGCGTGTGCATCCTGCTCTACGAGCATCCGCTCTCCGACGGCGCGCGCACGCGGCTCAAGGTGATCTACGAGCACACCGACGGCTTCCGGATCGCGCACGAGGACATGCTGCTGCGCGGCCCCGGCGAGTACCTCGGCGCGCGCCAGAGCGGCATGCCGCTGCTGCGCTTCGCCGACCTCGCGCGGGACGACGACCTGGTGCAGGCCGCGCGCGCGGCCGCGGACCTGATGCTCGACCGCTATCCCGGCCAGGCGCGCCGCACGTGGAACGGTGGCTGGGCGGGCGGACGGAGCTGATGGCGGCCTGAACCCTCGCCCCCTTTGGCAAGGGGGCGAGGAAATCTCCCGCTCGCGCGGCGCGCCCGCGACCCCCTTTTGCGGCGGGACGCGATAATGCGCGCCATGCCCGCCGGAGCGCTCCGCAGCCGCATCGCCCTCTACGAGCGCCTCATGCGGCTCGACAAGCCGATCGGCACGCTGCTCCTCCTCTGGCCCACGCTGTGGGCGGTGTGGATCGCCGGGTTCGGCCGGCCGCACTGGATCACCGTCTGGATCTTCGCGCTCGGCACGCTCCTCATGCGCTCGGCCGGCTGCGTGGTGAACGACGTCTGGGACGCGCGGTTCGACGCGCAGGTGAAGCGCACGCGCGACCGGCCGGTCGCCACCGGCGAGGTGACGCGGCGCGAGGCGCTCCTGGTCGCCGCGGTGCTCGCGCTGCTCGCGTTCGGGCTCGTGCTCGTCTTCAACGCCTTCACCGTCGCGCTCTCGGTCGTCGCGCTCCTCCTCGCGGTCACCTATCCGCTCACCAAGCGCTTCTTCGTCCTGCCCCAGGCGTATCTCGGCATCGCGTTCGGGTTCGGCATCCCGATGGCGTTCGCGGCGCAGACGGACGAGCTGCCGGCCACCGCGTGGGCGCTGCTCGCGGCGAACGTCTTCTGGGCGATCGCCTACGACACCGAGTACGCGATGGTCGACCGGGACGACGACGTCAAGCTCGGGATCCGGACCTCCGCCATCCTGTTCGGCCGCCACGACGTGGCGGCGGTGATGATCTGCTACGCGGCGACGCTCGCGATCCTCGTGTGGGTCGGGATGTACGAGAAGCTCCGCTGGCCTTACTATCCCGGGCTCGCGGTGGCCGCCGCCATGATGGGCTACCACTACATGCTGATCCGCGACCGCACGCGCGAGGGCTGCTTCAAGGCGTTTCTCCACAACAACTGGGTCGGGGCGGCGATCTTCGCCGGCATCGTGGCGGCCTACGCGCTCGGCGGCGGCGCGTGGCCGCGCTGGGAATTCACGCGCTGGTAGTTCAACGACTGGCAACGGGTAGAGAGGGGCATGGATCTCGGATTGAACGGCAAAGTGGTGCTCATCACCGGCGGGAGCAAGGGCATCGGGCTCGCCTGCGCGAAGGCGTTCCTCGCCGAGGGCGCGAAGGTCGCGATCGTCTCGCGCAGCAAGGTGAACCTCGTGGCGGCGGACCGCCAGCTGAAAGCTGCCGGCCAGACGGGCGAGGTGGTCAAGGTCGCCGCCGACCTGATCGACCCGGCGAACGCGCGGCGGATGGCGGCCGAGGTCGAGCAGGCGCTCGGCCCGATCGACGTGCTGGTCAACTCCGCCGGCGGCCGCGAAGCGCACGCCGCCTGACGACCTGACGCCCGAGGCCTGGCGCGCCGCGATGGACGCGAAGTACTTCACCTACGTGCACGCGATCGACGCCGTGATCAAGGGCATGGCGTCGCGCAAGCGCGGCGTGATCGTGAACGTCATCGGCTCGGGCGGCAAGGTCGCGAGCCCGACGCATCTCGCGGGCGGCGCGGCGAACGCCGCGCTGATGCTCGTCACCGCGGGTCTGGCGAATGCGTACGGCGGACACGGTATCCGCGTGAACGCGGTCAACCCCGGCGGGACGCTCACCGACCGGTTGAAGCAGGGCATGGAAGCGGACGCCAAGGCCGCGGGCATCACGACCGACGAAGCGCTCAAGCGCGCCACCGCGCGCGTGGCGCTCGGACGGCTCGCCGAGCCGGACGAGATCGCGAACGTCGTGCTCTTCCTCGCCTCCGACAAGGCGAGCTACGTCAGCGGCGCGGTGATCGCGATGGACGGGGCCGCGGTGCCCATCGTGGTGTGAGGAGGGCGTGAAGGACGAAGCTGAACGCGCTCGCGCCCATCTTCGCCCGCTTGAGCGTGCCGGTATATCCGCAGCTCGGCGCCGGCGAGCGCGCGATCACCGACGTCCGTCTCGGCGCCGACACCGCGGTCCTCACCGATCGGCGGGTCGTCGTGGCCGGGCGCAACTTCGAGCAGAGCCTCCCGCTCGCGCACATTTCGCTGGTGCGGGTGCGGTTCGAGCGCATCGCCGGCGACATGATCTTCGCCGCCGTCGCGATCCTCGTCGCGCTGATCCTCTTCGCGGTGGCGTCGCCTGCGCGCTCCTTCCTCGTCGGCCAGGCGGCCGCGCTCGAGCCGGCGGCGCAGGCCGAGCGCGACGGCGGCGAAGGGCACGAGCTCGCCCAGGGCATGCAGCGGCTCGTCGGCGCGGCGGCGACCCTCGCCCGCCTGCTCCCGGTGCTCGGCTGGCTCCTGCTGCTGGTCGCGGCGGCGAAGATCGCGCTCGGCATCCTCGGCCGCACCGTCGTGACGCTCGCTGCGAGCGGCGGCGAGATCGAGTTCGCGAAGCGCGGCCACGACCGGGCGCTGCACGACTTCATCGCCGAGGTGGGACGGCAGCTGCCGGGGGCGGGAAGACCGCCGGCGTGAAGTACCGCGACCTGCGCGACTTCGTCGCCCAGCTCGAGCGCATGGGCGAGCTGAAGCGCGTCGGGGTGGAGGTCGATCCCCGGCTCGAGATGACCGAGATCTGCGACCGCGTCCTGAAGGCGGGCGGGCCGGCGGTGCTGTTCGAGCGCCCGAAGGGCCACACGATCCCGGTGCTCGGCAACCTCTTCGGCACCGCGCGGCGCGTGGCGCTCGGCATGGGCGCGGACTCGGTGGAAGCGCTCCGCGACGTCGGCAAGCTGCTCGCGTTCCTCAAGGAGCCCGAGCCGCCGCAGGGGTTCCGCGACGTGATCGAGCGCTGGATCCCGATCGGCCGCGAAGTGCTGCACATGGCGCCGAAGACGCTCGTCGAGCGCGCCGTGCCAGGAGATCGTCTGGGAGGGCGGCGACGTCGACCTCGGCCGGCTGCCGATCCAGACCTGCTGGCCGGAGGACGCGGGGCCGCTGATCACCTGGGGTCTCGTCGTCACGCGCGGGCCGCAGAAGAAGCGGCAGAACCTCGGCATCTACCGCCAGCAGGTGATCGCGCGCGACCGGGTCATCATGCGCTGGCTCGCGCACCGCGGCGGCGCGCTCGACTTCCGCGATCACTGCGAGGCGAACCCCGGCGCGCCGTTCCCGGTCGCGGTGGCGCTCGGCGCCGATCCGGCCACGATCCTCGGCGCGGTCACGCCGGTGCCCGACACGCTCTCCGAGTACCAGTTCGCCGGCCTGCTTCGCGGCGCGCGGACCGAGGTCGTGAAGTGCATCGGCTCGGACCTCGAGGTGCCCGCATCGGCGGAGATCGTGCTCGAGGGCGCGATCCGGCCGGGCGAGACGGCGCTCGAGGGGCCGTTCGGCGACCACACCGGCTACTACAACGAGCAGGAGTGGTTTCCCGGTCTTCGCGATCGAGCGCATCACGATGCGCCGCGACCCGATCTACCACTCCACCTACACCGGCAAGCCGCCCGACGAGCCGGCGGTGCTCGGGCTGGCGCTGAACGAGGTGTTCGTGCCGATCCTGCGGAAGCAGTTCCCGGAGATCACCGACTTCTACCTGCCCCCGGAGGGCTGCTCGTACCGGCTCGCCGTGGCGAGCATGAAGAAGCAGTACCCGGGCCACGCGAAGCGCGTGATGTTCGGCATCTGGAGCTTCCTGCGGCAGTTCATGTACACGAAGATCGTCGTGGTCGTCGACGACGACGTGGACGTCCGCGACTGGAAGGAAGTGATCTGGGCGCTGACGACGCGGGTCGACGCGGCGCGCGACGTCACGATCGTCGACAATACGCCGATCGACTACCTCGACTTCGCGAGCCCGGTGTCGGGCCTCGGGTCGAAGATGGGGATCGACGCGACGAACAAGTGGCCGGGCGAGACCGCGCGCACGTGGGGGCGCCCGATCGCGATGGACGCGGCGGTGAAGAAGCGCGTCGACGAGCTGTGGAGCCGGGCTGGGGTTGTCCGCGGGACGTCGTCAAAACCAAACGGGAGAATCGAGAATGGCCGAAGCCGACGAGAAGAAAGGGAAGGACCTGGCGCTGCTCGTGTACATCCTGCAGGCGGTGGGGTTCATCATCGGCCTCACCTGGATCGTCGCGGTGATCATCAACTACGTGAAGCGCGACGACGTCCGCGGCACCTGGATCGAATCGCACTTCGACTGGCAGATCAAGACGTTCTGGGTTGCGCTCGCGGGCTGGATCGTGGGGGTGGTCACCGCGTTCATCCTGATCGGGTGGCTCATCCTGCTCGCCGTCACCGTCTGGAGCATCTATCGCGTGGTGAAGGGCTGGCTCGCGCTGAACGACGGCAAGCCGGCCGGCACCGGTTGGGTCTGAGGCGGTCGTCCGGATGAGCACCCCGGGGAGCCCGGGCGGCGCCGACCCGATGCCGTCGGTGGTGACGGTCGCGAACATCGTCTACGCGTTGCACGCGTTCGCGATCGTCGTCGGCATCGCCGGCAGCGCCACCGTGATCGGCAGCTTCATCGGCAGCGTGCCGTCGATCGTCGCGGTGATCCTGAACTACGTGAAGCGCGGCGACGCTCGCGGCACGTGGGCCGAGTCGCACTACCGCTGGCAGATCCGCACGTTCTGGTTCGCGGTGCTGTGGGTGATCGTCGCGATCCTGCTCATCGTCACCCTGGTAGGGGCGGTCTTCGGCTTCGTCGTGCTCGGTGCGCTGACGCTGTGGCTCGTCTACCGCATCGCGCGCGGCTGGCTGCGCCTGCGCGACAAGCGGCCGATGTACGTGTAGCGCGCACCTAGCGGTCGAGAAGCACCACCGCTCGCGGCAGCCCGAGCCGCGGCGCGCGGAAGTCGAGCTCGAACGCGATCGTGAGCGCGTCCGCTTCGCGCCGGTACGCGCGCACGAAGTGCACGGGATCGGAATCGTTTCGCAGCTGCACGCCGGCGACGAACACGCGCGCGTCGTCGCGCGCCTCGCGGGGCGCCTCGCCGGCGGTCGCGCCCGCGCCGGCGGCCGCGCGCCGCATGCGCGGCCGTGCCGGATCCGATCCGACGTCGAACTCGAACACCCGGCCGTCGCTCGCGCGCGCCGCGCGCAGGGTCCGGCCGTCGTCGCTCAGGCGGAACGAACCGGGCTCGCCCCGTCCGCCGACCGACAGCGTGTGCACCACCTTCCCGTAGCGGTCCGATTCCCGCGTCGCGTCGACCGTCACGAGCTTGTCGGAGCCGTCGCCCTGGCCGTCAACGCCGATCGCCCAGACGTACAAATACTGCTGCTGCGCGGCTGCCGCGCCGCACGCGAGCGCGGCGGCGAGGATCGCCGCGGCGAAGCCCAAACGAGACATCCACTCCCCCTGCGCCTCCGATCGACCCCGAAGTGTGCCGCATGGGGAATTTTTCGCGTCCGGGCCGGTCCCCGGGCGGGGAAAACCCCCGCTCCGGCACAAGGGGTGCTTATTCCTTCACGTCCGGCCTGTATCATTCGACGTTCGATGACCGACCGACGACACAACCCGCTTCAAGCCCTGGGTCTCACGGCGGCCCTGGCGGCGCTCCTCGCGATCGCTGCGCCGGCGGCGCGCGCCGACGTCTACTCGTTCGTCGAGGAGGACGGCACCGTCCGGTTCTCCAACCAGCCCGACGATCCGCGCTACAAGCTGTACCTGCGCGACCCGTCCGAATACAAGCTCCGGGAGACGAAGGAGTTCCGCAACGTCCGCAACCCCGGGGACTTCCGCCTGCGCGCGGCATGGGGGAAGCGGCCCGACCTGCTCGAGAATCCGGCGCTCGAAGGCAAGCCCTTCCAGGCGCACGTCATCGTGGCGGCGAAGGACACGCAGCTCGACCCGGCGCTGATCCACGCGGTGATCACCGCCGAGTCGAACTACAACCCGAACGCCGTGAGCAACAAGGGCGCGGTCGGCCTGATGCAGCTCATGCCCGGCACCGCGCGCCGCTACGGGGTGAAGGACAAGGAGATCAAGCTCCCGGAGAAGAACATCATGGCCGGCTCGCAGTACCTCGCCGACCTCATCCGGATGTTCGACGGCGACCTCAAGCTCGCGCTCGCGGGCTACAACGCCGGCGAGAACGTCGTCGTCCGCTACGGCCGCAAGGTGCCGCCCTACGCCGAGACGCAGGCCTACGTGCCGCGCGTGCTCCGCGTCTACGACCAGCTCCGCCTGCCGGGCGGCTGATCGCCCGCGACAAGCCGGCATGAGGGTACTCGTCACCGGCGGCGCCGGTTACATCGGCTCGCACACCTGCGTCGAGCTCCTCGCGGCCGGCCACGACGTCGTCGTCGTCGACGACCTCTCCAACGCGAGCCCCGCCGTCATCGAGCGCATCGAACGCATCGCCGGCAGGCGCGTCGAGTTCGTGCGTGCGCGCGTGCAGGACGAAGCGCAGGTGCGCGCGGGCATCCGCTCCGGCGTCGATGCCGCGATCCATTTCGCCGCGTTCAAGGCGGTGGGCGAATCGGTCGAGCAGCCGCTTCGCTACTACGAGAACAACCTCGGGAGCCTCGCCAGCCTCGCGCGGCTGATGGGCGAGCTGGGCGCGAAGCACGTCGTGTTCAGCTCCTCGGCCACCGTGTACGGCGATCCCGAGCGGGTGCCGATCCCGGAGTCGGCGCGTCTCGCACCCGCCAACCCGTACGGCTGGACGAAGCTCCTCGGCGAGCAGATGCTGCGCGACCTCGCCGCCGCCGACCCGTCGTGGAAGGTCACGCTGCTCCGCTACTTCAACCCGGTCGGCGCGCATCCGAGCGGCCTCATCGGCGAGGACCCGCGCGGCATCCCGAACAACCTCATGCCCTACGTCTCGCAGGTCGCGGTGGGACGCCTGCCCGAGCTGCGCGTGTTCGGCAACGACTACCCGACGCGCGACGGCACCGGCGTGCGCGACTACCTGCACGTCGTGGATCTCGCCCGCGGTCACGTGCGCGCGCTCGAGCGCGCCGGGGCGGGCGGCCTGCTCACGGTGAATCTCGGCACCGGCCGCGGCTACAGCGTGCTCGAGGTGGTGAAGGCGTTCGAGAAGGCGAGCGGTCGCGCGATCGCGTACCGGGTCGTGGACCGCCGGCCCGGCGACGTCGCGGAGGTCTACGCCGATGCATCGCTCGCCGCGCGCGAGCTCGGGTGGACGGCCGCCCGCGGCATCGACGAGATGTGCCGCGACGCCTGGAACTGGCAGCGCCGGAATCCCGAGGGGTACCCGGGAGCGTAGGCGCCGGGCGCAGCTACTTTCGCGCCGGCGCGGCGTCGGACCGTTCGGCGACGTTCCCGACGTACCACTCGTACGCCTCGCGGAACCCCTCTTCGACCGGCACCTTCGCCGTCCATCCCAGTCGCGTCAGCCGCGACACGTCCATGACCTTCCGCGGCATGCCGTCGGGCCGCGAGCGGTCGTAGACGAACCGGCCCTGCCAGCCGGCGATCGCCGCCAGGAGCTCCGCCAGATCGCGGATCGTGATGTCGCTCCCGGTGCCGACGTTGATGTGCGACTCGTCCGAGTAACGCTTCATCAGGAATACCAGCGCGTCGGCGAGGTCGTCGACGTGGAGGAACTCGCGCCGCGGCGCGCCGGTCCCCCAGATCTCGATCTCGGCCGCCCCGGTCCGCTGCGCGCGGTGCACCTTCACCTGCAGCGCGGCGGCGACGTGGCTCGAGTGCGGATCGTAGTTGTCGCCCGGGCCGTAGAGGTTGGTCGGCATCGCGCTGATGAAGTCGCAGCCGTACTGACGCCGGTAGGCCTGGCAGAGCTTGATCCCGGCGATCTTCGCGATCGCATACCACTCGTTGGTCGGTTCGAGCGGCCCGGTGAGGAGTGCATCCTCGGTCATCGGCTGGGCCGCCTGCCGCGGGTAGATGCACGAGGAACCCAGAAAGAGCAGCTTCTCGACGCCCGTGCGGTGCGCGGCGTGAATGATGTTCGTCTCGATCGCGAGATTGTCGTAGAGGAACTCGGCGGGCCGCGTCGTATTCGCGAGGATGCCGCCAACGGTCCCTGCCGCGACGAAGATCGCCTGCGGGCGGGCCGCCGCCAGCCATTCCTCGACCTCGGCCTGACGCCGCAGATCGACCTCGTCGCGGCCCGCGGTGAGGATCTCGCACCGCTCGGCGGCAAGCCGCCGCACGATCGCGCTGCCCGCCATCCCGCGGTGACCTGCTACCCAGACGCGCTTGCCCTCGATCGAGTAGTCAGTCGGTGCGGTCATACTGCCGGTACTCCCGCTCGACCTCCACGAGATCGGCGGCGACCATCTCCTTCACCAGCTCCCTGAAGCTGGTCTTGTGCGTCCAGCCGAGCTTGGCCCGCGCCTTGCTCGGGTCGCCGAGCAGGAACTCGACCTCGGTCGGCCGGAAGTAGCGGGGATCGACCTCGATCAGCGCCTCGCCCGTCGCCGCGTCGACGCCGACCTCGTCCGCGCCCCGGCCCTCCCACCGGATCGAGCGGCCGATCTCGGCGAACGCCAGCTCGACGAACTCGCGCACCGAATGCGACTCGCCGGTCGCGAGCACGTAGTCCTCCGGCGCCGGCTGCTGCAGGATCCGCCACATCCCCTCGACGTGGTCGCGGGCGTGCCCCCAGTCGCGCTTCGCATCCAGATTGCCGATGTACAGGCGCTGCTGCCGTCCCAGCCTGATCGCCGCCACGGCGCGGGTGATCTTGCGGGTGACGAACGTCTCGCCGCGCGTCGGGCCTTCGTGGTTGAAGAGAATCCCGTTGCAGGCATAGAAGCCGTAGGCCTCGCGATAGTTCACCGTGATCCAGTAGGCATAGAGCTTGGCAGCGGCATACGGCGAGCGGGGATAGAACGGCGTGGTTTCATTCTGCGGGGTCTCTTGCGCCCGACCGTAGAGCTCCGACGTCGAAGCCTGGTAGAAGCGCACCCGGTCCTTCATCCCGAGGATCCGGATCGCTTCCAGGAGCCGCAGCGTGCCGAGCGCATCGGCGTTCGCCGTGTATTCCGGCGTCTCGAACGAGACGGCGACGTGCGACTGCGCCGCGAGGTTGTAGATCTCGGTGGGCTGGACCTCCTGCACGACCCGTATGAGATTCGTCGCGTCCGTCATGTCGCCGTAGTGCATGAGGAACTGCACGCCCGCCTCGTGCGGATCGTGATAGAGGTGATCGACGCGTGCGGTGTTGAAGGACGAGGACCGGCGCTTCACGCCATGGACGACGTAGCCCTTGGCGAGCAGCAGCTCAGCGAGCAGGGCGCCGTCCTGGCCGGTGATGCCGGTGATCAGCGCGACCTTGTCTGCCATCCGGAGCGGACGTTTTCCGGAGCGCGGGGGAGCGTTACGCCGCCCGCTTCGATCGCACCTGCGGCCGCGGATTCGGCAGCTTCACCGTGCGCTCCGCGCTCACCACCCAGTCGGACATCGTTCCGGCGAGGGCTTCCACCGCCTGCTTCGGGCCCTCGACGAGCAGCATCCGCGGGCTGGAGTCGTCCAGCACCTTGACGGCATCGGACGCCTTCACGCGTGCAACAGCGCCGGCGGGCTTCGCGCCCTTTCCGCAATACCGCAGGATGAATTTCTTCGACATCGGCGCGACGATCATAGCATCCCGCGACCCTCGAACCTGACGCCGAAGCCGAACGAGCGCGCCGCGGCGAACACGAGCCGCGCCATCTCGTCCGAGCGCGCCTGGCTCCGCACCATGCGCAGCGCCCGCCGCTCGCGCGCGAGGAGCGCCGCCGCCGCTCCGGTGACCGCGGGGCACGCCATCGACGTCCCGTCCCACGCCGCGTATCCGCCGGGCACCGTCGACACGATCGCCACCCCCGGCCCGGTGAGATCGATCTCGGGCCCGACGTTGGAGAATCCGGCGATGAAGTTCGTCCGGTCCTTGCCGTACGGCGCCATGATCTCCGCCGCATGCGTCGAATCGGCGGGGAAGGTGCCCTTGCGCCCCATCGCGCTCACGGCGATCGCGAGCTGCTCCGCGCCGGGGTAGCGCGACCGGCCCGCGTCCGTCGTTGCCTGCCGCGCAGATGACGAGCGTGCCCTGGGCGCGCGCGTCCATGATCGCCGAACGCGTCGCCTCGTCCCGGTCGGGTCCGCCGAGGCTCATGTTCACGAGATCGCAGCCGTCCGCGACCGCGCGGTCGAGCGCCTTCAGGATCGCGTAGTTCGACGCCCCGTCGTCGCCCTTGCCGAACACCCGGTAGCTCCGCAGATGCACGCCCGGCGCGAGCCCGCGCACGCCGCGCCCGTTCACCCCGCGCCCCGCCACGATCCCGGCGACGTGCGTCCCGTGCCCGGCGCCGTTGTCGCGCCAGTCGCCCGCCTTCTCGCCGTGTACCGTGTTCGCCCCGCCCGCCACGACGAGATCCGGATGGTCGGCGACGCCGGTGTCGATGATCCCCACCGTCACCGCGCGCCCCATGGCGAGCGGCGTGAAGCCGTAGAAGTGGCGCAGCGCGTCGGGCTCGCGGAGGTCGATCCGCCGCAACGCGACCTCCATCTCCGCCTTTACCGCCACGTTCTTCCCGAGCGCGCCCCAGAACCCGAGCGCCGGAAAGACGAAGAGGCGCTCGACCTTCCGCGCCGTCGCCCGCAGGCGCAGCCGCACCTTGCCCGCGGCGTCCGTGCGTCCCTCCCCGCCCTCGTTCGTCGCGTAGTCGGTGAACGCGATCACGTCGGCGCCGGCGACGGGCTTGCCGTCGGCACGCGACACCACGCGCAGCGTCACGGTCACCGTCTTTCGCGCCGCGGCGGCCGCGACCGAGAGCACTTGCGGCCGCGGCGCCCGCGCCGGCCGGAAGAAGACCTCGGGGACGATGCGCACGCCCGGCTGCACGCCGCGCAGCCTGACCACGTCCTCGGGCCGCATCTCGACCAGCTTGGCGCCGTCCGCGTGCACCGAATCGAGCACCTGCATCGTGGCAGCCGCCCCTTCTCCGCCGCGCGCGAGGACCCGCCGCGCCGGCCGGGCGATCGAGGCGAGGAAGTGCTCGAGCGGCAACGCGCGCCGGGCGAGCCGCATGCCGGCCGAAGCGAGGCGGACGCCCAGCGGCGGGAGGATGATGAAGCGTTGCGACGCGCCCATGCCCGGCTTCACCGCGCCACGTCGTGCACCCACTTCAGCAGGGCGTCCTGCGCGGGCTGCGACAAGTGCGCCGTCGGGTGGTTGACGAAGAACACCACCACGTGGCGGTGGCCGTTGCGGTCGAGGACATACCCGGCGACCGTGCGCACGTCGTTGAGCGATCCGGTCTTCACATGCGCCTGGCCGGCGACGTCCTCGAGCCGCATGCGCTTGCGCATCGTGCCGTCGTAGGCGACGAGCGGCATCGTGGCGATGAACTCCGGCATCACCGCGCTGTGGTACGCCGCGACGAGCATGCGCCCCATGCCCTCGGGGCTGATGCGGTCGGCGCGCGAGAGGCCGGAGCCGTTCTCGATCACGAGCTCCGGAACGTCGAGCTTGCGCCCCTCGAGCCAGGACTTCACCGCCCGCGCCGAGCGGTCGTAGCGCCCCGGGAGCCTGAGCGTTTCGGCCGAGAGCGTCAGGAAGATCTGCCGCGCCATGACGTTGTTGCTGAACTTGTTCATGTCGCGCAGCACTTCGGCCGCGGCCGGCGATTCGAACTGCGCGAACGGCTTCGCGCCCGCCGGTGCGCGCCCCTCGCGCACGCCGCCCGCGAGCGTGCCGCCGAGCTCCTGCCACAGCGACTTGAAGACGCCGAGCACGTACTGGTTGCCCGACAGCGGCGCGAGGTTCCACACCCGCTCCCCGCAGGCTCGCCGGCATCGACCCGGAGAAGCTCGCGCGCGCGCCCGCGCCGTTCTGCTGCAGCTCGTACTTGAGGCCGGCCCGCCAGTCGCCGCAGGCGCCGTCGCGGAGCGCGACGCTGGAGGCGACCTCGAGCTGCGCGAGCTTCGGCTCGGGCACGACGCTCACGCCCTGCCCCGTCTCGCCCGGCAGGAAGAAGAAGCGCACCGCCTTGTAGTTGACGAGCAGCGCGTCGGCGCCGACGTTGTACGGCCGCAGGCCCTCGCCGTCGAACTTCGCCGGGTCGTGCTCGCCGACGTCGAAGAAGCTGCGGTCGAGGACGAGGTCGCCGCGGATCTCGCGCAACCCGCGTGCGCGCAGCCCGCGCAGGAAGAGCCAGAAGTTCTCCATCGTGAGCTTCGGATCGCCGTAGCCCTTGAGGAGCAGGTCGCCGTCGAGGACGTCGCCCTGCAGCCGGGCGAGGAGGTAGGCCTCGGTCTTCCAGGTGTAGGCCGGGCCGAGGAGATCGAGCGCGGCGAAGGTCGTGACCAGCTTGATCGCCGAGGCGGGGTTCATCGGCTTCGATGCGTTGAAGATCGCGGTCGGCCGCGGCGCGTCGACCGGCTGGACGTAGAGACCGACCGCCGACTGCGGCACGCCGGCGCGCGCGAGCGCCTGTGCGACCGGGCCGGGGAGGGCGTCGGCGGACGCCGCGCCCGGGAAGAGCGCCGGGGCGGCGGCGAGGGCCGCAGCGAGGCCGAGAGCGGGCGCGGAGCGGATCATCGCGGGCGAGTATAGGCCGCCCGGCATGCCGCGCGGACGCTTCGCCGCGACGCGCGCGCGGCTCAGCTGAACCCGCGCCGGGCGTTGAATCGCGACTGGCGCGCGAGCTGCAGGTAGAGCTGCTTCTCCGCTTCGGTCGGGTGCTCGGGGGTGATGACGCGCAGGCACGCGAGGAGGTCCCCGCGGCCGCCGTCGGGCTTCGGCAGGCCGCGCGCCGGGAGGCGGAACGTCTGACCGGAAGTCGCGCCCGCCGGGATGCGCACGCGAAACGGCTTCTCGAGGGTCGGGATCTCGACCACCGCGCCGAGCACCGCTTCCCACGGCGCGATCGGGAGGTAGAACCAGATGTCGAGATCGCGCACGCGGAACAGGCGGTGGCGCCTGTACGCGATCTCGACGTGCAGGTCGCCGTCCGGGCCGCCGTGGTCGCCCGGACCGCCCTTGCCCTTCAGCCGCAGGCGCTGGCCGGCGAAGGCGTTCCTCGGGAGGCGGACCTCGACGGTCCGCTCGATTCCGCGGATGCC
Organism: uncultured beta proteobacterium; assembly: GCA_963762785.1. GTDB lineage: Bacteria > Pseudomonadota > Gammaproteobacteria > Burkholderiales > SG8-39 > DATEDA01. The sequence goes on along the minus strand of CAVXND010000048.1, from coordinate 21,698 downwards.
GCCGTTGCCGGTGCGCTCGGGCACGGTGAAGGTCAGCGTCACGGTCCCCCCGCGCACGGCTTCCTCGAACGTGATTTCGCCGACGACCTCGTAGTCGTCGCCCGGGGTGCGGTAACCCGCGGGCGCCTTCTGCTCGGGGCGGCGCCGGGCGAGGTGCTTGAGGAGGCCCCCGGCCGCTCCGGGCGTCGGCTCATCCTCCCCCTCGCCGAAGTCGCGCTCCCAGCTGGCGGGCGGATTGGGGGTTGCCGGCGGGACGCTTGCGGCCGCGGCGTAGCCGTTCGCGAGGATCTCCTTGGCCGCATTGAGCTCGCGCTCACTTGCGTCGAGATCGGCTTCCATGGCCTCGATGTCGTAGCGCACCCGCCGCTCGGCGTCGCGCAGGACCTGATAGGCGACGGTGATCTCCTTGAACCGCTCCCCGTCCTGCGGGTTGGTGGCGACGTCGGGATGGAGGCGCTGGGCGAGCCGGCGATAGGCGAGCTTGATCTCGTCGGCGCTGGCCGAACGGGTCACGCCGAGAAGCCTGTAGTAGTCCCTTTGCACTGGTGCTTGCCCGAGTCCGAACCTGGAATCCTGCCCCCGGCCGCCGACGGGGTCATGTGACGCTTTTCACGGATTTCCGGATTGTCCACCTTCGCGGGCGGTCGCCCGGCCAGCCGGACTACCCTCGCGCATGGCGCTCGGGATTCGCGCCTGGGGCGGCCCGGCGCGCTCAGGCGAGGTGGCCGCGCGGATTGAAGGTCGCGAGCCGCCCGAGCTCCTCGTAGAGCTGCTTCTCCCGGTCGGAGATCACCGTCGGCATCACGATCTGGAGCACGCAGTAGAGGTCGCCGTGGCCGCCCTTCGGCTTCGGCAGGCCTTTGCCCGTGAGACGCAGCTTCTGCCCGGCGCGCGAGCCCGGGCGCACGGAGACCTTCACCCGGCCGTCGAGCGTCGGCACCTCGATCGCCGCGCCCAGCACGGCTTCCCAGGGCGCGACCGGCAGCTCGAGGTACAGGTCGTGCTCCTGCACTTTGTAGAGCGGATGCGGCCGCAGGACGATATTCAGATAGAGGTCCCCCGGCGGCCCGCCGCTCGCGCCCGGCCCGCCCTTGCCCGGCACGCGGAGCCGCTGGCCGTCGGTCGCGCCCTTCGGGACCCGGACGTGGATCGTCTTGGGGACCCGGCGGATCTCGCCGTCGGGCGTCATCTCGGGCGCCGAGAGGTCGAGGTTGAGCTCCGCGCCGCGGAAGACCTCTTCCAGGGTGAGGTGCGCGGTGACCTCGTAATCCTGGCCCCGCATGGCGAAGGTGCGCCCGCCGGGGCGTGCGCCACGCCCGGCGCTGCGGCCGAAGCCGGCGGCGCCCAGGTGCTCGAAGAGATCCGAGAGGTCCATGCCGTCGAAGTTGCCCTGCTCGAACCGGAACTCGCGGCCCCAGCCCGGCGGCGGGCGGATCTCCTCGCCCGGCCGGTACTGGCCGAGCTGGTCGTAGGCGGCGCGCTTCTCCGGGTCGGAGAGCGTCTGGTGCGCCTCGTTGATCTCCTTGAAGCGCTCCTCGGCGTTCTTCTCCTTCGAGACGTCGGGGTGGTACTTCTTCGCGAGCTTGCGGTACGCCTTCTTGACGTCGTCGGCCGGGGCGTCGCGCGGGACGCCGAGGATCGCGTAGTAGTCCTTGTATTTCATCGCCGTGTCCGGATTCCGTCCGGTAGATGCCATCCGCGCGGCGCGAAATCAACCCCGGTCGGCTTGACGGGTCCAGCCGCCGCTGCGAGCATCCGGCGGCCATGACACGCACACTGATCAAGAACGGAACGATCCTCACCGTCGACCCGCGGCTCGGCGACCTCGACCGCGGCGACGTGCTCATCGAGGACGACCGCATCGTCGAGGTCGGCCGCAATCTCGCCGCCGCCGGCGCGGCCGAGATCGACGCGAGCCGGATGATCGTGATGCCCGGGCTCGTCAACACGCACATCCACGCCTGGGAGACGGGCCTGCGCGGCATCGGCGCCGACTGGGTGAGCCACCGCGACTACCACGGCAACATGCACGGGAACCTCGCGACGCGGTTCAAGGCCGAGGACAACTACGTCGCGAACCTCGTCGGCGCGCTCGGCCAGCTCGACGGCGGCACGACGACGATCCTCGACTGGTGCCACAACATCACCAGCCCGGACATGGCCGACGCGGCGCTCGACGGCCTGGCCGAGAGCGGAATCCGCGCGGTGTTCGGGCACGGTACCGCGAAGCCGCCGGCGAAGGCGGGGGACAAGCCCTACTACGAGCTGCCGTTCCCGCGCGAGCCGATCGCGCGGCTGCGCAAAGGCCGCCTCGCCGCCGACGATTCGCTGATCACGCTCGCGATGGCGATCCTCGGTCCGGACTATACGTCCTACGAGATCGCGGCCGAGGACATGCGCCTCGCGCGCGAGTTCGGCGTGATCGCGAGCGCGCACACCTGGGGGCGGCCGTCGCGCAAGACGCCCGACGGCATGCTGCGCCTCGCGCGCGCCGGGCTCCTCGGGCCCGACCACAACATCGTGCACGGCAACGCGATTCCGGACGAGGAGCTGAAGATCTGCGCCGACGCCGGCTGCACCGTGTCCGCGACGCCGCTCGCGGAGATGCTGAACAGCCCGCAGGGCGCGCTCCTCGGGCGCTACGAGAAGTACGGCGGCGTGACGTCGATCGGCACCGACGTCGACGTGTACTTCTCGAGCTCGATGCTCGCGGTGACGCGGCACGCGTTCATGCACCAGCGCGAGATGGACAACCGCGAGCTGCAGGACATCGGCCACTGGCCGCCGCAGCGTCATCGCACCAGCACCCGGCGCGCGCTCGAGTGGGCGACGATCGGCGGGGCGAAGGTGCTCCGCCTCGACCACAGGATCGGGTCGCTGACGCCCGGCAAGCAGGCCGACATCGTGATGATCCGGCTTGACGATCTCAACACCTTCCCGACGGTTCCCGGCGGCGACCCGGTGCACGCGGTGGTGATGTACGCCGAGAACGCGAACGTCGACACCGTCCTCGTCGCGGGCAAGGCGGTGAAGCGCGGCGGGAAGCTCGTGTATCCGGCGGACCGGCTCGCGGCGAAGAAGGAGGCGCTCGCCGCCTCCCGCGAGCGGATCATGCGGGCGGGGAACTACATCTACCGCGTGGCGTACGCGCCTCCCGCCGCCGCGAGACGGCCCACGGCGCCGGCCGCTACTCGACCTGCGGGATCTTCGCGTCCCGGATCACCTTGGTCCAGAGCGCGATGTCGTTCACGACGTAGCTCCGCATCTCCTCCGGCGTCGTCGTCCAGACGTCGGTCGCCACGCCGAGCAGCTTCGAGCGCACCTCGGGCCGGGCGGCCGCCGCGCGCACCGCCTCGTTGAGCCGCGCGAGGATCGGCGCCGGAAGGCCCTTCGGGCCCATCACGCCGAGCCAGCCCGCCACCTCGAAGCCGGGCAGCACCGTCTCGTCGATCGTCGGCACGTCCGGCCAGCGCACCCAGCGCGTCTTGCTCGAGATCGCGAGCGGCTTGATCTTCCCCGCCTCGACCTGCCCGACGATCGGCGTGGGCGTGTCGACCAGCACCGGCACGTCGCCGGAGAGCAGCGCCTGCACCTGGGTCGTGCCGCCGCGGTACGGCACGTGCTCCATCTGCAGCCCGGCGCGCGCGAGGAAGAGCTCCATCGTCAGGTGGATGCCGGTGCCGACGCCGCCGGTCGCGTAGTGGATCTTGCCCGGCTGCGCCTTCGCGGCGGCGACGAGCTCCGCGATCGTCTTGTACGGGCCGTCCGGGCGGACCGCGATCACGTAGCCGATGCGCGTCACCATCGAGATGAACGTGAAGTCGTTGGCCGGGTCGTACGGCAGCGACTTGTGCAGCCCGACGCCCGCGGCGAAGCCGGCGGCGACGAGCATGATCGTGTAGCCGTCGGGCTTGGCGTTCGCGGTCGCGGTCGCCGCGACCACGCCGCCGCCGCCGACGCGGCCCTCGACGACGACCGGCTGGCCGAGCATCTCGGACATCGGCCCCGCGAGCAGCCGCGCGACGACGTCCGGGTTGCCGCCGGGGTTGAAGCCCTGGAGGAAGCGGATCGGCTGCGACGGCCAGCTCTGCGCCGCCGCCGGCCCGATGCTCGCCGCCGCTAGCGCCGCGAGAACGACGTTCACTACCCGCTTCATTCGCTTCCTCCCTGGCTCGAACTCACCGGCCGAAGATCGCACGAGCCGGCCGCACGCGCAAACGCCGCCGGGAGCCGGCCTCGATGCGGTCCCTTTGACCGGGGTCAACCTGCCGGCCGCCGGCCCGGCGCAATGTGACTGCGGTTACAGATCCGCGGCCCGCGGATGGGCAGGATTCGCCGCATGAAACGCACGACCCTACTTCTCGCCCTCGCCGCGGCGCCGCTCGCGGCGGCCCTCGCGCAGCCGGCGACCACGCTAGTCGAGTTCCGCGACGTCGACGAGGTCTACGCGGCCGACGGCGTCGTCGAGGCGGTGCGCCAGTCGACGGTCGCGGCGCAGATCGCCGGCCGGATCGTCGAGCTGCGCGCCGACGTCGGAGACCGGGTCGCGAAGGGCCAGGTGCTCGCGCGCATCGACGAGCGCGAGGCGGCGCAGGTCGTCGCGTCGAGCGAGGCGCAGATCGCGCGCGCGACCGCCGATCTCGCGAACGCGAGAGCAACCCTGGAGCGCAACCGCAAGCTCCTGGAGAAGCAGTACATCAGCCAGGCCGCCGTCGACCGCGCGCAGGCCGAGCACGACGCCGCGGCCGCCGCGCTCGCCGCGGCGAAGGCGGGCACCGGCGCGGCCACGGCGGCGCGAAGCCACACCGTCATCACCGCGCCGTTCGCCGGCGTGATCGCCGAGCGGCCCGTCCAGCTCGGCGAGATGGCGCAGCCCGGCCGGCCGCTCTTCGCGATGTTCGACCCGAGCGACCTGCGCGTGCTCGCCAGCGTCCCCGAGGACGTGATCGCGCGCGTGCGCACCGGCGCGAAGGGCGCCGCGGCGGAGTTGCCGGCGCTCGCGCGGACGGTGCCGGCGAAATCGGTGACCGTGCTGCCGAGCGCCGATGCCCGCACGCACAGCAAGCTCGTGCGGCTCGACCTCCCCGACGGCGACGCGACGAAGGGCGCCTACCCGGGCATGTTCGCACGCGCGCTGTTCGCGACCGGGAGCGCACGCAAGCTCCTGATCCCGCAGCGCGCGGTCGCCTACCGCAGCGAGGTCGCCGGCGCGTACGTCGTCACGCCGGCGGGCGAGATCAGGTTCCGGCAGCTGCGCCTCGGCGAGAAGACCGCCGACGGCGCGATCGAGGTGTTCGCAGGCCTGAGTGCGGGCGAGCGCGTCGCGCTCGATCCGGTCGCCGCGCTGTCGGCGATGAAGCAGGCGGCGCTCAAGTAGCGGGTCGGCCACGAATTCGACGGAGGAGACGGACATGACACACGTAGTGGTGATCGGTGCGGGCCTCGGCGGCATGCCGATGGCCTACGAGATGAAGGAGCTGCTGCGCAAGGACGACCGGGTGACGGTGATCGGCAACGGGCCGAACTTCCACTTCGTGCCGTCCAACCCGTGGCTCGCGGTGAGCTGGCGCGCGCGCAAGGACATCGAGTTCCCGGCCGCGCCGTACCTCGAGAAGCGCGGCATCGCGTTCGACCCGCGCGGAGCGAAGCGCGTGCACCCGGAGCGCAATCAGGTCGAGCTCGGCGACGGCACGATGCTCGACTACGACTACCTGGTCATCGCCACCGGCCCGAAGCTCGCCTTCGAGGAGGTCGAGGGTCTCGGGCCGAAGGGCCACACCCAGTCGGTCTGCAACGTCGACCACGCCGCGCAGGCGGCGGGCGCGTGGGCGGCGTTCGTGAAGGATCCGGGCCCGATCGTCGTCGGCGCGGTGCAGGGCGCTTCCTGCTTCGGCCCGGCGTACGAGTTCGCGTTCATCATGGAGACCGATCTCCGCCGGCGGAAGCTGCGCGACCGCGTGCCGATGACGTTCGTCACGGCCGAGCCCTACATCGGCCACCTCGGCCTGGGCGGCGTCGGCGACTCGAAGGGCATGCTCGAGTCGGCGATGCGCGACAAGCACATCAAGTGGATCACCAACGCCAAGGTGACGAAGGTCGAGGCGGGGCAGATGCACGTCACCGAGCACGACGAGGAGGGCAAGCCGAAGAAGGAGCACGTGCTGCCGTTCAAGTACTCGATGATGCTGCCGGCGTTCAAGGGCATCGACGCGGTGTTCGGGATCGAGGGCCTCACGAACCCGCGCGGGTTCATCCTGATCGACCCGTTCCAGCGCAACCCGAAGTACCCGAACGTCTACGCGGTCGGCGTGGCCGTGGCGATCCCGCCGGTCGAGGCGACGCCGGTGCCGACCGGCGCGCCGAAGACCGGCTACATGATCGAGTCGATGGTGACCGCCGCCGCCCGCAACATCCGCGCCGCGATCGACGGCAAGGCGCCGACGGAGAAGGCGACCTGGAACGCGGTCTGCCTCGCCGACATGGGCGACACCGGCATCGCGTTCGTGGCGCTGCCGCAGATCCCGCCGCGGAACGTCAACTGGTTCAGCGAGGGGAAGTGGGTGCACCTCGCCAAGATCGCGTTCGAGAAGTACTTCATCCGCAAGATGAAGCGCGGCACCTCCGAGCCGTTCTACGAGAAGTACGTCATGAAGATGCTCGGGATCGTGAAGCTGAAGAAGATCGGCATGAACGGCCGATGGGCATCTCGGGACGCATCGCCGGGTTCTTCGTCGGCTCGCAGCTCACGCCGCTGGTCGCGCTCGTCGCGGCGCTGCTCGGCGTCTTCGCCGTGCTCGTCACGCCGCGCGAGGAGGAGCCGCAGATCAACGTGACGATGGCGAACGTCCTCATCCCGTTCCCGGGGGCCTCGGCGAAGGACGTCGAGTCGCTGGTCGCGACCCCCGCCGAGCAGGTGCTCGGGCAGATCACCGGCGTCGAGCACATCTTCTCGGTGTCGAAGCCGGGGCTCGCGGTGCTCACGGTGCAGTTCAAGGTGGGCGAGAACCGCACCGACGCGCTGGTGCGGCTCTACGACACGATCATGTCGAACCGCGACTGGGTGAGCCCCAACCTCGGCACCGGCGAGCCGATCATCAAGCCGATGGGGATCGACGACGTCCCGATCGTGACGCTCACGCTGTGGACCGCGGACCCGGAGCGCGGCGCCTACGAGCTCGAGCGCGTGGCGCACGCGGCCGAGGTCGAGATCAAGCGCGTGCCCGGCACGCGCACGGTGCAGACCGTCGGCGGACCGAGCCGCAGCGTGCGCGTCCTGCTCGACGCCGAGCGGATGCAGGCCTACCGCATCACCGCGCAGGACATCCGCCAGGCGCTGATCGCCGCGAACGCCTCGATGCCGGCCGGCGCGCTGGTCGGCGGCAACCGCGAGACGCTGGTCGAGGCCGGAACGTTCCTCGCTTCGGCGCGCGACGTCGCGCGGCTCGTCGTCGGCAGCTACCAGAACCGGCCGGTGTTCGTGGAGGACGTCGCGCGCGTCGTCGACGGGCCGGAGCTCGCGAAGCGCTACGTCTGGCACGGCGTGAAGGACGGCGACACCGCCGGGGGAGGGGCCCCGGCGGTCCAGAGTTTCCGGCGGTGACGATCGCGGTCGCGAAGAAGCCCGGCGAGAACGCGGTCGACGTCGCGGCGCGGGTGATCGAGCGGGTCGAGGCGCTCAAGGGGTCGGTCATCCCCGAGGGCGTGAACGTCGCGCGTGACCCGCAACTACGGCGAGACCGCGAACGACAAGGCGCAGAAGCTCATCCAGAAGCTCATCTTCGCGACGCTCTCGGTCGTCGCGCTGGTGTGGCTCGCGCTCGGCCGGCGCGAAGCGGTGATCGTCGGCGTCGCCGTGCTCCTCACGCTCGCCGCGACGCTCTTCGCGTCGTGGGCGTGGGGCTTCACGCTGAACCGCGTGTCGCTCTTCGCGCTCATCTTCTCGATCGGGATCCTGGTCGACGACGCGATCGTGGTGGTGGAGAACATCCACCGCCACCGGGCGCTCGCGCCCGACACGCCGCTCCGCAGCTGATCCCGCTCGCGGTCGACGAGGTGGGCGGGCCGACGATCCTCGCGACCTTCACCGTGATCGCCGCGCTGCTGCCGATGGCGTTCGTGACCGGGCTGATGGGGCCGTACATGAGCCCGATCCCGATCAACGCCTCGATCGGGATGCTGATCTCGCTCGCGGTCGCGTTCGTCGTCACGCCATGGCTCGCGGCGCGGCTCCTCGGCCGGCACCACGGCGTCGCGAGGCGGCCACGCGGAAGGCGCGAACCCGAGCATCCTCGGCTTCTTCGAGCGGGTCATGACCCCGTTCCTCCGCGGGCGCGACGGCGCGCGCAACCGCTGGAAGCTCGCTGCGGCGATCGGCGCGCTGATCCTCGCGAGCGTCTCGCTCGCCGCGGTGAAGCTCGTCGTGCTGAAGATGCTGCCGTTCGACAACAAGTCGGAGTTCCAGGTCGTCGTCGACATGCCGACCGGCACCGCGCTCGAGGACACGAGCCGCGTGCTGCACGAGATCGGCGAGTACCTCGCGACCGTGCCCGAGGTCACCGACTACCAGGCCTACGCCGGCACCGTCGGCGCCGATCAACTTCAACGGCCTGGTGCGCCAGTACTACCTGCGCGCGCTGCCCGAGCTCGGCGATATCCAGGTGAACCTCGTCGACAAGCACGCGCGCGACCGCAAGTCGCACGAGATCGCGGCTCGCGGTGCGCCCGGAGATCGAGGCGATCGCGAAGCGCCACGGCGCCACCGTGAAGGTGATCGAGGTGCCGCCCGGCCCGCCGGTGCTCGCGCCGATCGTCGCCGAGGTGTACGGGCCCGACTACGCCGGCCAGCAGCGCGCTCGCGCAGTCGATTCGCGGGACGTTCGCGGCGACGCCCGACATCGTCGACGTCGACTCGAGCGTCGAGGAGGCCGCGCCGCGGCTCGTGCTCCGCGTCGACCACCAGAAGGCGGCGCTGAAGGGCGTCGCCCAGCGCGACGTCGTCTACACGGTGCGCGCGGCGCTCGCCGGCGACGACGTGACGCCGCTGCACACCGGCACCGCGAAGTACGAGATCCCGGTGCGGCTGCAGATCCCGCCCGAGCAGGCCGGACGGATCGAGTCGATCCTCCGGCTGCGGGTGCGCGCGGCGGACGGCGCGCTCGTCCCGCTCTCGGACCTGGTGACGGTCGCGCGCATGTCGCGCGAGCAGACGATCTATCACAAGGACCTGCTGCCGGTCGTGTACGTCGTCGGCGACATGGCGGGCAAGCTCGACAGCCCGCTCTACGGCATGTTCGCGATGCGCGACGACCTCGGCGAAGCTCGCGTTGCCCGCGGGCGCGCAGCTCGGCGAGTACTTCATCCGCCAGCCGTCGGACCCCTACGCCGAGTACGCGATCAAGTGGAACGGCGAGTGGCAGGTGACCTACGAGACCTTCCGCGACATGGGGATCGCGTACGCGGTCGGGCTGATCCTGATCTACCTGCTGGTCGTCGCGCAGTTCCGCTCGTACGTGGTGCCGCTCGTCATCATGGCGCCGATCCCGCTCACGATCATCGGCGTGATGCCGGGGCACGCGCTCCTCGGCGCGCAGTTCACCGCCACCTCGATGATCGGCATGATCGCGCTCGCCGGGATCATCGTGCGCAACTCGATCCTGCTGGTCGACTTCGTCGACCTCAAGGTCGAGGAGGGGGTCGCGCTCCAGCGTGCGGTGATCGACGCCGCCGCGACGCGCGCGAAGCCGATCGTGCTGACCGGGCTGGCGGCGATGCTCGGCGCGTTCTTCATCCTCGACGACCCGATCTTCAACGGGCTCGCGGTGTCGCTCATCTTCGGCATCCTCGTCTCGACGGTGCTCACGCTCGTCGTGATCCCGGTCCTGTACTACGCCTACCGCTACCGCGCGGTCGAGAAGCCGGCCGACGCGGCGCCGGCAGCGCAGCCGGCGTAGCCGGTCGCTCCGTGACCGCAGTCCCCGACACCGCGGCCGGCGGTCGCTAACCTGGACTCAAGTTCACTGAAAGGAGACTGCAATGACCATCGAGAAAATCGTCCGCATCTTCGCCGGCGCCGTCGTCCTCCTGTCGCTCGCCTTGGGCGTCGCGGCGAGCCCGCTCTTCCATTCCGCCAACTGGCTCTGGCTCACTGCCTTCGTCGGCCGAACCTGTTCCAGAGCGGTTTCACCGGCTTCTGCCCGCTGGAGATGATCCTCGCCCGGCTCGGCATGAAGCACGCGGCGGCCTGAGGATTCCATCATGCTGAGGCTCAAGCTGTTCCGGATCGCGATCGCCGTGGTTGCGATCGCGGCGGCGGGAGCAGCCCGCGCAGGCGCGATCGAGGACATGATCGTCCTCGACCGGGCCTATATCCCGGCGCTCGCGCTGACCAACCAGCCGCAGAAGCCCGCCGCGGCGACGTCCGAGTCGCTGCAGCGGCTGAACGCGGCATGGGCGAGGTTCCAGGCCGCGCTCGCGCCCGCCGACCGGGCGGCGTACGCCGCGGCGATCGCGGAATCCGATGCGAAGATCAGGGCTGCTGACAAGCTTCTCGCGTCGGGGTCGCGCCAGGCGGCGCACGATGCGCTCGAGGCGGTGCGGATCGCGTTCTGGAAGGCGCGGGTGGCGCAGGGCGTCGACTACTACCCGGATCGCCTCACCGCGTTCCACGAGGCGATGGAGCCGCTCGTCGACCTGGCCGCGAACCCGGCGACCGACGCGACGAAGCTCAAGCGCCAGTTCGCGGAAACCTCGGCGCTCTGGTCGCGCGTCGAGGGTGCACGCTTCGATGCGGCGCTTTACGGCTTCGATGCGGAGAAGACCGCGCAGCTCCAGGTCCTCGTCAGGAAGGAGCGCGGAATCCTCTCGCAGCTCGATGCGGCGATCGGTTCGGGAAATCGGGGCGAGCTCGAGGCCGGCGCGAAAACCCTCAAGGGCACGTTCGCGCAGGCCCTTCTCCTGTTCGGGGATTTCAGCGGACTGTGACCGCGGGAAAACGCATGGACATCGAAGCGCCGGGCCGGACCCTGAACGTCGCGTGCCCTCACTGCCATACGGCTAACCGGGTGCCCGCGCACCGGCTCGGCGACGCGCCCAAGTGCGGCACGTGCAGCCAGCCGCTCTTCAGCGGGCACCCCGTCGAGCTCGCGGAAGGCGACTTCGAGCGCCACGTCGCGCGCAGCGATCTCCCGGTCGTCGTGGATTTCTGGGCGCCGTGGTGCGGCCCGTGCCGCGCGATGGCGCCGGTGTTCGAGCGCGCGGCGCGCGAGCTCGAGCCGCAGGTGCGACTCGTGAAGCTGAACACCGACGAGGCGCAGGCGATCGCGGCGAAGTTCGACATCCGCGGCATCCCGACGTTCGCGATCCTCGAGCAGGGCCGCGAGGTCGCGCGGATCTCGGGCGCGATGGGTCTCACCCGGTTCGTCGAATGGGTGCGGGCGAACATCTGAGGGCCCCTCCCGAGCGCCAGCTCCCCGGCCCACCGCCGGCCGGTTGACGAAAGTCAACCGCATCCCCGGACCCGGGTGATCTCATCGCATAATCACCCAGGCATGCTACCGACGATGACCCGCAAAGCGATCCGGATCACGGCGGCGGGGATCGTCGTGACGATCCTCGCCGCGGCTGCGCTCTACCGCACGCTCGGATACGCGGCGGCGGTCGAGACCGTCCCGGTGGCCGAGGGCGCGGTGCCGGTGACGATCAAGGGGCCGGGCACCGTCGAGGCGCGCGTCCCGGTCACGCTGAGCGCGCGGATCACTGCGACCATCACCAAGCTGCACGTGGACCAGGGCGACGAAGTCAAGCGCGGACAGCTGGTCGCGACGCTCGACGATCGCGATCTCGCCGCCAAGCGCGCGGGGTCGGTCCAGACGCAGGAAACCGCCCGCCGGAACGTGACGGCCGCGCAGGCGGCGGTCGCAAAGGCCGAGGCGGAGCTGGACCTCGCGCGCACGAAGCATCGCCGTGACCAGGACCTCCTCCGGGCGGGCTACGTCTCGCAGTCCGTGATGGACGCCTCGGCTGCGACGCTGCGCTCGGCCGAGGCGAATCTCGAGAACGCGAGAGCGCTGCTCGCCGCGCGCGAGGCGGACACGGGGACGGTTGCGCAGGAAGCCGCGTACGCCTCGGCCGTGCTGTCGCACACGCGCCTCGCCGCCCCGATCGACGGGATCATCATCGAGCGCATGGTCGAGACCGGCACCACGGTCGTGGCCGGCACCCCGATCTTCCGCATGGTGGACCCCGCGACCTTGTGGGTCGCGGCGCGGATCGACGAGTCGGTCGTGGGGCGCGTGAGCGTCGGCATGCCGGCGGCGATCCGCCTCCGGACCGGCGAGACGGTGAGCGGGAAGGTCGCGCGGATCTCGCGCCAGGGCGACGCCGCGACGAGGGAGCTCGAGGTGAACGTCGCGTTCGACGCACCGCTGCCGCGGTTCGCGATCGACCAGGAAGCCGAGGTCGCGATCGCGGCGGGCGAGGAGCGTGGCCTCGTCGTACCGATCGCCTCGCTCGTCGAGAGCGCGGGGAAGCAGGGCGCGCTCGTGATCGAGGACGGCCGCGCGCGCTTCCGGCCGCTCGCGACCGGCGCCGCCGACGGCAAGCGCATCGTCGTGCGCAAGGGGCTCGCAGCGGGCGATGTCGTCATCGCCGATCCCGCAGCGCGTCAAGCCGGGCAGCCGCGTGAAGCCCGCGCGGCCCTAAGCCATGATGGATCTCGCGGTCCGCGACATCCGGCGTCACGTCGGGAAGTTCGTCGCCACGATCGTCGGCGTCGGATTGCTGCTCACGATCGTGCTCGTCATGAACGGGATCTACCAGGGCAACATCGCGGACGGGGTCTGGCTGATCGAGAACACCGCGACCGACCTCTGGATCGTCGAGCGCGGCCGCGGCGGGCCATTCAACGAGTCGTCGCGGATCCCGGGCGACACGCACAAGAGCGTCGCCGCGACGCCCGGCGTCGCGCAGGCGAGCCCGTTGATCGTCTACTCGGCGCAGCGCGACATCGGCGGCGCGAGCCAGCAGTTCACGATCATCGGCTACGACGTGTTCGGCGGGCTGGGCGGCCCGGGCCGGATCGTGCGCGGGCGCGCGATTCGCGCACCGCACTACGAGATGGTCGCCGACGCGCAGCTCGGGCTCGAGCTCGGCGCGGTCACGCGTCTAGGCGTGCACGACTACACGGTGGTCGGGATCACCCGCGGCGCGGTCGACGCCGCCGGCAACCCGCTCGTCTACCTCTCGCTGCCGGACGCGAAGGAAGTGCAGTACGAGCAGGACAACCGCGCGCTCACCGCCGCGCGCGCGGCGAACCTGAAGCGCCTCGAGCGCGCGGGCTACAGCCCGGAGCAGGCGGCGAAGCTGCTGCCGCTTCTCGCCGCCTCGACCGACCAGGTCAACGCCGTGCTCGCGAAGCTCGAGCCGGGCGCGGACCGCGAAGCGGTGCGCGTGCAGATCCGCGACTGGCTGTACTTCAACGTGTTCACCACCGACGAGCAGCGCGAGCTGATGCTCGAGGGGCGGCTGCGCCGCATGTCGGCGGTCCTCGGCCTCTTCCGCAGCCTGCTCGTGCTCGTCTCGATCGTGATCATCGCGCTGATCGTGTACGTGCTCACGATCGAGAAGATCCGCTCGATCGCCACGCTGAAGCTGATCGGCACGCCGAACTGGGTCATCGTGCGCATGATCCTCGAGCAGTCGCTCACCCTGACCCTCGGCAGCTTCGTCGTCGCCTGGCTTCTCGCCGGCGCGATCGGGCCGCGGTTCCCGCGGACCCTGGTGTTTCTGCCCGCCGAGACCGCGACGACGTTCCTGGTGATGCTCGCCGGCGGCGTCGTCGCGAGCTTCATGGCGATCTGGCACGCGCTGCGCGCGCCGCCCTCGCTCGCGCTGGGCGGCTGACCGTGGCCATCGTCGAGGTACAGAACCTCTCCAAGACGTTCGGCACCGGGGAGCTCGCCGTGTACGCGCTGAGAGACGCCTCGTTCAGCGTCGAGCCGGGCGAGCTCGTCGCGCTGCTCGGCCCGAGCGGCTCGGGCAAGAGCACGCTGCTCCTCTGCATGAGCCTCATCGTCGAGCCGAGCGCGGGCCGGATCATGATGAATGGACGCGAGATCTACCGCGACGGCCGGAGCGCCGTCGATGCGCGGCGGTTCCGCCGCGAGAACATCGGCTTCGTGTTCCAGGGGAACAACCTCATCCCGTTCCTCACCGCGCAGGAGAACATCGCGTTCGCCACGCAGCTCTCGGGCGTGGGCCGCCGCGCGGCGGCGCAGCGCGCGCGGGATCTGCTCGGTTACCTCGAGCTCGTCCACCGCGCGGACGCGCTGCCGGAGAACCTGTCGGGCGGGGAACGCCAGCGGGTCGCGATCGGCCGCGCGCTCGCGAACGAGCCGCCGCTCATCTTCGCCGACGAGCCGACCGCCGCGCTCGACACCGACCGTGGCGTGAAGGTGATGGCACTGCTGCGCCGGATCGCGCGCGAGCGCCAGTCGGCGGTGATCGTGGTCACCCACGACCGGCGCATGATCGAGGGGTTCGACGCGGTGTACCACCTGAACGACGGCGCGCTCTCGCGCTCGCCGCCCGAGGCGGTTCACTAAAGCGGCTCAGGCGCGAGCGAGCGCGGCGAGCGCCTTCGGGTCGAGCACCGTCACGCGCTCGCGCTCGAGCTTCACCCACCCGCGCTGCTCGAAGCTGCGCAGGAGCCGGCTCACGATCTCGCGCACGCTGCCGAGCTCGTCGGCGAGCTTCTGGTGGGTCGCCTCCAGCACCGGGCCGCGGTGGACGAGGACCTGCGCGAGCCGCGTGTCGAGCCGGCGGAACGCCACCTCCTCGATCAGCTCCATCACCTCGGAGAGGCGGGCGCCGTACAGGCCGAACACGTACTCGCGGAACGGCGCGTGCTGCACCATCAGCTCGTTGAAGAGCGCCGGCGGGATGACGAGGACCATCACGTCCGTCTCGGCGATGCCCGAAGCGGAGTAGCTCGCGTGCCCGAGCAGGCAGCTCCCCGAGAGGATGCAGCTCTCGCCCGGGTCCACGCGGTAGAGCAGGATCTCGCGCCCGTTCGGCGCGGTCTTGGCGACGCGGACGCTGCCTTCGAGCACGAGCGGGAAGCCGGCGCACGGCTGATCGGCTTCGAACAGCACGCTGCCGGCGGGCATCCGCCGTACCGGCGACCGGAGGAGAGCGTCGAGGCTTGCGGCGGACAGGCCGGCGAGCGCCGGGAAGCGCTCGAGGACGAGGGTGCGGAGGGCTGCGGGATCGGTCACGCGGAAATCATGACAGACCCCGCCGCCCGGCGCGTGGAGGGAAAGGCGGCGCTACTGCGCCTTCGGTGCGCCCGGCGCGGTGCCGGGTCCGGGCCCGGCGCCCGGGCCGCGCGGGCCGCGCGGCTCGGGGAGCGTGATGCCTTTCTCCTTGGCGCGGGCCTGCGCCTGCGCGTGGACCTCGTCGCGGATCTTGGTGCGCTCCTCGGGCGTCTTCGCCTCCTGCATGCGCTTGCGGTAGTCGTCGCGCTCCTGCTGGGTGAAGAGCTGCTCGCCGTACATCTGGCCGCGGCCGACCGCCAGGGCCGCCGCGGCCGCCGCCGGGACCGCCCGGGCCGCGCGGCTCGGGCAGGGTGATGCCCTTCTCCTTGGCGCGGGCCTCGCGCCGTGCGCGGGCCTCGTCGCGGATCTTGGTCGCGCTCTTCGGGCGTCTTCGCTTCCTGCATGCGCTTGCGGTAGTCGTCGCGCTCCTGCTGGCTGAAGAGCTGCTCGCCGTACATCTGGCCGCGGCCGCCGCCGGGGCCGCCCGGGGCCACCGCCGGGACCGCCCGGGCCGCGCGGCTCGGAGAGCGTCACGCCCTTCTCCTTCGCGCGCTTCTGCATCTCGGCGCGATGCTCGTCGCGGAGCTTGGTGCGCTCCTCCGGCGTCTTGGCGTTACGCATCTTGTCCATGTACGCCTGCCGCTCTTCCGGCGTCATGAGCTCGTAGCCGTACATCCGCGGCGCGCCGGCTTTGTCGGCGGGCGGCGTCCCGCGCTCTGCGCGAGGGCGGGCGTGGTCGCGGCCGCGAAGAGCGCGAGGCTCGCGGCCGCGATCAGGGTCTGCTTGAACATGCTTTGCTCCAGTGCTGGTAGGTACTTGGTGGAGCATGCCGCGGCGGGCGGAGGGGCCAGTTGACCTTGCTCAACCCGCCGCTGCAGGCTCCGGAATCGCTTGCGCGATTACTGCTTGGGTGCTTCCTCGGTTTTCGGTGCGATCTGGGTCTGGCCGTGCCGCATGCCCTGACCCATGCCCTGACCCATGCCGCGATGCTCCATCTTCCCGTGGCCGCCCTGGCCCATCCGATGCTCGCCCTGCTGCATGGCGGTGTGCATCGGACAGTCCGCGGCGCCCTGCTTGCCGTCGCCCGCGCGTTCGCCCGGGTGAGCGAACGCGGTGGCTGCGACGCCAAGCGCGCCGGCCGCGAGCGCGGCGAGTACGAGTTTCGATCCCTGCTTCATGTGATGCCTCCAGTCGAAGTTGTGATTGCGGAAGCTCCTGGTGTCCTCGAGTCTGACCAGGTCGACGCGGGAACGGCAGGCGGGGCCGCGGGTGTTTTGTGAGCGGATGTTTCGGGTAGCGGGCCGGTTACACGCTGAGACAACTGCGCCGCCCTGGTGCGCCGTGCGCCACGATGGCGCGCCGGGACCGGTGGCCGGCGGCGACGGGCATAATCCGGCTCCGTCGCGTGTTTCGCTAGCTGAACGGCGCCGCCCGCCCACCCGATCGCATGGCATGCGCTTTGCGTCGGGGGGCACGTTTCTTCCACAAGGAGGGGTTCATGTCCCAACGACGTACGTTTCTGCAGGTCGCCCTCGCGGCCGCAATCGGCGCGGCTGCGCTGCCCGCCGCGGCGCAGGAGCCGATCAAGATCGGCCTCGTGACCGCGCTCTCCGGCCAGTCGGCCCGCGCCGGCGAGGCGATCACGCGCGGCCTCACCATCGCGATCGACGAGCTGAACGCCAAGGGCGGCGTCCTCAAGGGCCGCAAGTTCGAGCTCATCCGCCGCGACGACGAGGCGACGCCGGCGAAGGGCGTCATCGCCGCGCGCGAGCTCGTCTTCAAGGAGAAGGTCGCGGTGCTCTTCGGCGGGCTCGACACGCCGGTCTCGATCGCGATCGTGCCGATCGTGAACGAGGCGAAGGTGCCGTTCATGGGGCCGTGGGCGGCCGGCACGCCGATCACCCGCAACGGCGCCAACCCGAATTTCGTGTTCCGCGTCTCGGCGGTGGACGAGATCGTCGACAAGGCGATGGTCCAGTACGCGCAGAAGACCTTCAACGCCAAGAACTGCGGGATGATCCTCGTCAACAACCCGTGGGGCGAGTCGAACCAGAAGGGCCTGCTCGCCGCGCTCGAGGCGAAGGGCCTCAAGCCCGCCGGCATCGAGAAGTTCGAGGCGAACGACGTCGACGTCGTGCCGCAGCTCACGCGGCTGAAGGCCGCCGGCGCGGACTGCCTCTACCTCGTGGGCAACGTCGGTCCGTCGGCGCAGGTGGTGAAGTCGCTCGACCGCATGGGCTGGAAGGTGCCGATCGTGTCGCACTGGGGACCGGCCGGCGGCCGCTTCACCGAGCTCGCGGGGCCGAACGCGAAGGACGTGCACTTCATCCAGACCTACAGCTTCTTCGGCCCGCAGTCGCCGAACGGCGAGAAGGTGCTGAAGGCGCTCATGGCGAAGTACCCGGACTACAAGGGCCCGGGCGACATCACGCCCGCGGTCGGCGTGGCGAACGCGTACGACGCGATGATGCTGGTCGCGCTCGCGATCGAGCGCGCCGGCTCGACCAACGGCGACGCGATCCGCCAGGGCTTCTACAAGATCGACGCCTACGACGGGCTGATCAAGAAGTACTCGAAGCCGTTCACCGCCGACAACCACGACGCGATCAACGAGAACGACTACGTCTGGACGCAGTTCATCGACAACCAGATCATTCCGGTGGGGATGAAGAAATAGCGCCGCCGGTTAGAATCCGCTCCGCGCACGACGGCCGCCTCGGGCGGCCGTCGTCTTTTGCGCGCCACCAGATGCTGATCACCTCCGCGCTCGTCTCCGGCCTCGGCCTGGGCAGCATGTACGGGCTGCTCGCGCTCGGCTTCTACATCACCTACTCGGTGTCGAGCACGGTGAACTTCGCGCAGGGCAGCTCGATGATGCTCGGTGCGGTGTTCGCGTACACCTTCGCCGTGCGGCTCGGGTGGCCGCTGTGGGCGGCGGCGCTGATCGCGCTCGCGCTCTGCGCGGTCTACGGCCTCGTCGTGGAGCTGGTCGCGGTCCGCCCGTTCGCGCGGCGCGGCTCGAACGCGTGGCTGATGGCCACCGTCGCGCTCGGCATCATCGCCGACAACACCGTGCTCTTCACCTTCGGCAAGGAGCCGCGCGGCTTTCCGATGCCCGCGTCGCTCACCGGCGCCGAAGGCGCGATCCAGCTCTTCGGCGTCGGCGTCTCGCCGCTGCAGCTCGCGATTCCGGTCGCCGGCCTCGCCGCGGCGGGCGCGCTGCATCTCTTCTCGCGCCGCACGCGGCTCGGCAAGGCGCTGCTCGCGGTGGTGCAGAACCGCGACGCCGCGCGCCTGATGGGGATCAACGTCACCGCCGCGGTCATGGCGGCGTACGCGGTCTCGACCGTATTCGCCGGCGTGGCCGGCATCCTCATCGCGCCGCTCTTCAACGTGCACTCGGACATGGGGACGCTGTTCGGCCTGAAGGCGTTCGCGGTCGCGATCCTCGGCGGCATCACGAGCGCCTGGGGGGTGATGCTCGCGGGGCTCCTCTTCGGGCTCGTCGAGGCGCTGATCACCGCGCTCGCGGGCTCCGCCTACACCCAGATCGTCACGTTCACGCTGGTGATCGTCGCGCTGGCGCTGATGCCGAACGGGCTCTTCGGCCGGGCCGAGGTGAAGAAGGTATGAGGCCGCTCGCGTTCCTCGCGGTCGCCGCGGTCTTCGGCGCCGCGCTGGCGTTCACCGCCGTCGCCAACAGCTACTACGTTTTCATCATGGCGACGATGGCGCTGACGGCGATCGTCGGCATCGGCCTCAACGTCCTCGTGGGGCTCACCGGCCAGGTCTCGTTCGGGCACGTGGGGTTCTATGCGATCGGCGCGTACGTCGTGGCGATCCTGACGACGGCGGCGAAGCTGAGCTTCTGGATCGCGCTGCCGCTCGCCGTCGCCCTCGCCACGGTCACCGGCGCGCTCCTCGCGCTGCCGGCGATGCGCGTCCGCGGGCCGTATCTCGCAATGGTGACGATCGCATTCGGCTTCATCGTCGAGCAGATCGCCGTCGAATGGAGCGGCGTCACCGGCGGGCAGAACGGGATCATGGGGATCCCGCAGCCGGCGCCGTTCGGCGTCGCGTTCGGGGAGCGCGGCGTCGCGCTGATGGCGATCGCGGTCGCCGCGGTGGTCCTCTACGCGTTCTGGCTGCTCGCGCGGAGCGGATGGGGCGCTGCGATGCGCGCGGTGAAGGACTCGGAGACCGCCGCCGAGTCGATCGGGCTGAACCCGGTCGCGGTGAAGACCGCCGCGTTCGCCGCGTCGGCCGCGTGCGCCGGGCTCGCCGGCGGCATGTTCGCCTCGCTCTCGGCGTTCGTCACCCCGTCGACCTTCGCGTTCTCGCAGTCGATCCTCTTCGTGCTGGTCGTGATCATCGGCGGCGCGGGCACGGTGACCGGGCCGCTCGTCGGCGCGGCGGTGGTGGTGCTGCTGCCCGAGGTGCTCGCCGGGCTCGCCGAGTACCGGCTCCTCTTCTTCGGCGCGCTGCTCCTCGTCGTGCTGTGGATCGCGCCCGAGGGCATCGTCGGCGAGGTCGGGCGCTGGCTCGGCCGGCGCCGCGAAGCGGTGCCGGCGACGGACGCTGCGCCCGCTCGAAGGGACGGCAGCGGCCGGCGCCGCGCTCGCGGTGGACGGGCTCACGATCGCGTTCGGCGGCGTGCGCGCGGTCACCGGCTTCGCGTTCGACGCGCAGCCGCGCGCCATCACGAGCCTCATCGGGCCGAACGGTGCCGGCAAGACGACGGTGCTCAACATGCTTGGCGGCTTCTATCGCCCCGACGCCGGCACGATCCGGCTCGGCGCCGAGGCGATCGAGGGGCGGCCGGCGTACGCGATCGCCCGGGCCGGCATCGCGCGCACCTATCAGACCTCGCAGCTCTTCGGCAGCATGTCGGTGCTCGACAACCTGACGATCGCGCAGGCGCGCGGGCGTCTCGGCTCGCCGTTCGCGCCGCCGGGTGCCGACGCGATTGCGCGCGCTCGGGCGCTCGCCGCCTACGTCGGCTATCGCGGCGACCTCGCGCGCCGGGCGGCCGACCTGCCGCACGTCGACCGGCGGCTGGTCGAGATCGCGCGCGCGCTCGCGACCGCGCCGGCGGTGCTGCTGCTCGACGAGCCGGCGGCGGGTCTCTCGCGCGACGACAAGCGCGCGCTCGCGGCGCTCCTCCGGCGCATCGCCGACCGCGGCATCGCGGTCGTGCTCGTCGAGCACGACATGTCGCTCGTGATGGGCATCTCCGACCGCGTGGCGGTGATCGACGCCGGCGTGCGCATCGCCGCCGGGAGCCCGGGCGACGTCCAGCAGGACCCCGCGGTGAAGAAGGCCTACCTCGGCGAGGAGGCGGGCCGCCCGTCCGCGCATCGCACCGCCGGGGCGGCGCTCGGCGACACGCTCCTCGAGGTCGGCCGGCTCTCCGCCGGCTACGGCGCCGAGCCGGTGCTGCGCGGCGTGGAGTTGCGGGTGCGCGACCGCGAGATGGTCGCGGTGCTCGGCGCGAACGGCGCCGGCAAGTCGACGCTGATGCGCGCGCTCGCGGGGCTGCATCGTCCGGTCGAAGGCGGGATCAGCCTCGACGGCGCGGCGCTCGAGAGCCTCCCGGCGCACAAAGTTGTTGCCCGCGGCGTCGCGCTGGTGCCGGAGGGACGGCAGGTCTTCCCGGAGCTCTCCGTCCTCGACAACATCCGCCTCGGCGCGTACCTGCGGCGGGACGCGACCGACGCCGAGGTCGAAGCGATGCTCGAGCGGTTCCCGCGCCTCCGCGCGCGGCTCCACCAGCGCGCCGGACTCCTGTCCGGCGGGGAGCAGCAGATGCTCGCGCTCGCCCGCGGGCTCATGGCGAAGCCGCGCCTGCTCCTCCTCGACGAGCCGTCGCTCGGCCTCGCGCCGGCGGTGATCAACGACCTCTTCGCCGCGCTCGACCGGCTGCGGAGCGAAGCGGCGACGATCCTCCTCGTCGACCAGATGGCCGGGCTCGCGCTGACGCTCGCTGACCGCGCGTACGTGATCGAGGGCGGGCAGATCGTCGCCTCGGGCACGGCGTCCGAGATCGCCGCCGACGGGGCGCTCGAGCGGGCGTACCTCGGCGCGCAGGCGGGTTAGGATTGCTTTCGGCCGCTGATCGACGGCCTCGATCGACCTCAGCGGAAAGATCGGTTGGACTCGATCATACGCGCGGCCGGACACTGTGCGGGAGGCTTCGATCTTGTCCCGGACCGGACATCGCGAAGGTAACGTATGGCCCCTGCGCGACCTTCCTCGGGGCCTGGCTGAGCTGGATCAAAGGGCTGTCCGGACCGCTGTAGTTGAATTGACTCTCATTGTGGAGATCACCCATGGACACAAAGACTGACCAGAGCGCGGGCAAGTGCCCGCACATCGCCGGCGTCGGCA
>CAVXND010000047.1:0-4914 GCA_963762785.1 uncultured beta proteobacterium | reverse complement strand
GCCCTGGCCGAGGTGATCCAGGCTGACCGCGAGGTTGTAGGCGTAGTCCGGATTGTCCGGGTCGGCGGAAAAGGCCCTGAAATAAGCCGCTTGGGCCTCCGACCACCGCCCCTGGGCGGCGTACTGGTTGCCGAGCGGGAAGTACAGGAACGCCGCGTCCGGCTGCTGCGCGAGGATGTTCTTGATGCGGCTCTCGGACTGCAGCGGATCGGTCTGGCCGCGCAGCGAGATGAGGCCGGCCTGCGCGTACGGGTCGCGCGGGTCGAGCTCGAGCACGCGCAGGTACCGCGCCTCCGCGCTCTCGAAGCGCTGGGTACGGGCGTCGATCGTCGCCAGCCCCAGCAGCGCGTCGCGTCGCGCGGGTTCGCCCTGAGGGCGCGCTGGTACTGCTCCCGCGCGCGCGGGAGGTCGCCCGCCTGGAGCGCTTCCCACGCGTTCTCGACGACCGGATCGACCCGGAGGCCGCCAGCCGTGATCTGTACCGGTGAGCGAGCGGGACGCGCTTGAGCGGGGTCGCCGGCAACGCCCTGGGCCGTCGCGGACCTCGCCGGTGCCGGGCGCGAAGCCTCGATCCGGCTCGGCCGGGTCGCGCCCGCAGGGTCGGTTGCGGCGGCACGGGAACTGCAGCGGCCGCTCCTGCGGCGCCGCGCCGAGGCGGCGGGCCCCGGGTCTGCGGGGGCGGGATCACTCGCTGCCGGCGCCGTGGCAGAGGCGACCGGCGCCTGCGGCGGGGCGGGCGGCGGCGTGACGGCGGCCGTCACCGGCTGCGAGGGCGGCTTCGACGCGGCCGATGGGGCGTGGAACGATTGCCGGGGTCCGAAGACCTCCCAGGCGAAATACCCGAGGGTGCCGAGGATGGCGATGCCCAGCAGTCCGACAATCAGGAAGAACGGGCGCCGCGGGTCGTAATCGGGAGCCTTGGCCTCGAACAGCTGCCGCGCGGAGGCGCGATCGTCCTCTTCGCTGGCCGTCGCCGGCGCGCTCGCCGCGGCCATCGGCGCAGCGCTCATCCCGGAGGTCGCGGACGACGCTTCGCGACGCGCCCCCGCAGAGGGCAGGTCTTCGGAGAGGATCTCGAGCGGCTGCGTGATGTCGGGCAGCCGGTCGCGGGTGATCAGGGGGCGCTCGCCGGCATCGCCGGGCGCCTGCTCCAGGGCGAGCCCGCTCGCCGGATCGGCCGGCGCAGCGGTGCCGTTCGCCCTGCTGTCCCGAGGCGTTCTGCTTGGCGAGCTCCGCCTTTTTCAGGGCCTCGAGCAGCAAGCTCACTGCGGGCACCCCGCATCGATCCGGAAGTCGCAGGGCCGCTTGGCCGGATTCGGCTGGGACATGAAGTCGTCGCCCGGCGCGAACACGCGGTAGCCGCGATAGTCGCCCTCGAGGCTCGGATCGCGGATGACGAGCGGCCGGAGGAAGATCACCAGCTCGGTCTTCGCGTTGTTGATGGCCCGGTTCGAGAGCGCATCGCCGACGAACGGGATGCGGTTGATCCACGGGATCGAGGCCTGCTGGTCCGACAGCGAGTCCTGGATCAGGCCGCCCATGACCGCCATCTGCCCGCTCGACAGCTTGATCACCGACTCCATCTCGCGGATCACGATCTGCGGGATCTGGTTCGGGACGGCGAGATTCGGGGTCGGATCCTGCACGAACGAGCTGATCCGCGAAACGGTCGGCTTCACGTTGAGCAGCACGCTGTCGGCGTCGCTGATCTGCGGCGTGATGTTCAGGACGACTCCGACCGGAACGGTCTGCGGCACCGCGGTGAACGACTGGAGGCTCCCGGCGTTCACCTGCTGACTGATCTGCGAGGCGATGTTGAAGTAGACGACGTTCTCGACCACCTTGAGCAGGGCGGTCTGGTTGTTGATGACCGAGATGCGAGGCGACGACAGCACTCGCACGTTCCCGAACTGTTCCAGCAGCTTCAGGCTCCCGAGGAAGCTCGCGGAGGTGTAGGCGAGGGTGAGGAAACTCCCGGTGGGCGTCATGCGCGCCCGAGCCCGACGCCACGATGCCGCCGGAAAAACCGGCGGTGCCGCTGCGCAGAATGTCGAAGTCGATTCCCTGCTGGTAATTGTTGCCGAGCTGCACGTCGACGATCGTCACCTCGATCAGCACCTGGCGCTTGGCGTTCACCAGCACCTGGTCGAGGAACTCCTGGAGCTTGTCGTGCTGGCGCAACGTCGCCCGCACCGTGAGGATGCCGGCTTCGGGGTTCGCGATCACCGATGATGCCTCGCGGAACGTCACGTTAGGGCCCGCCCCGAGAGCGGCGACGGCTACCCCACCGGCTACGCCCCCGGCACCTGGCGCCCCGCCAGCCCCGGGTTGTCCGGGGGCCCCCGCCGCTGGCGCCGCCGCGGCGGGCGCAGCCGGCGTGCTGCCGGGAAGGAGCTTGTCGGTCTCGCGCAGGATTTCCTCGACGTTCTTCGTGAGTGTTTCCCAGAAGCGGTTGGCGCTGCGATTCTGGACCGAGACGCGCGAGGTGTTCTGACCGGCGCCCCCGCCGCCGGACGCGGCGCCCCCGCCCGCAGCGCCCCCGCCCGCGCCACTGGTCTGCTGGCCGACGATCTCGGACGAGACGCTGACCGTGCCCTGCGTCGACCGCTCCATGTTCACGTAGTCGATCTTGTAGATCCGCAGATACGGCGAGTCGGGCATCACGAGCAGCGTCGGCCCGTTGAGCTCGTACCGCATGTCGACCTGCTTGCCGATACGGGTGAGGAGCTGGGGCAACGTCTGATCGATCGCGTTCAGCGTCACCGCGCCGGTGATCCCGGGGTGGACATCGACGTTGACCTTCGCGTCGCGGGCGAGTGCGAACAGCAGCTCGCGGACATTCACGTTGTTGACGACGACGCTGTAGGTTTCGGCGCGTGCCGTCGGCTTGGGCTTGGGCGGGGCGGGGACCGCCTGCACCGGCGGGGGGATCGTCGCGGTGGACGGGCCGGCGGCCGTCTCTTGCATGTGGCCGACCGAGGGCTTCATCGGCTGGAAGCACCCGCTCAGGGCGATCCCGAGACCGCAGACGAGCAGCTTCTTCACCATGCTTCCCCCCGACTCCCCGTGCGCGCTGACGCCGAGCCCCTAAGGACTCGAAGAGCCAGTATAACAAAACACTCTAAGAAACTGTTTTATTGGCGCAAAGCGTTTGTGGCCTAGTGCCGGGTCCGGGTGAGAACTTATTCCTGGTTCTGCCGGCGCATGACACCGATGCTGCGATGGAACGGACCGCGGGACTTGAACGACGTCGGCAGGTCGCCCATGGCGGTGATGGTGTCCTCCAGCGTGGGGTAGTTGCCGTAGGTCACGCCGTAGTACTGCCGGCCGTTCTGCTTCACGCCGTAGAGGTACATGTCCTCGAGCTGGACCGCTTGCGCGGCCTCCTCCAGGAACCGCTCGATCGCCTGCGAATCGCCGGCGGTCATCAGCTGGATCGTCCACGTTCCGCTCGGCGCGCTCTTCAGCCACTTTTGCGTTGCGGCGAAGCGCTCCTGGGCGAGCTTTCCGGAGGCGGGCGGTCGGGCGCCAATGGCGGGCGTGGGGGCGATGGTCGCCAGTTCGGGCGGGGGCGACGTGGGCGCCGGCGCCACCGCGGCCGCCGGCGCGGCTGAAGAGACCGTCACAGCCGCGGGCGAGGGCTCGGGATCCGGGCTCGCTTTCGCGCCCGGGTGGTCCTGGCCCGGGCCGGGCGGAGCCGGTGCGGCCTTCGCCGCCGACGTTTCGACCGGACCCTGGCTGGCGGCTGCCCCGACGCTGCGCATCGCGCCGGACTGATTCCAAAGGTGCAGGCCCACCCCGACCAGCAGGCCGGCGGCAAGGCCGGCGCCGACGAACCACCAGGCATTCGGAACGCCGCGGCGCGCACGCGCCGAACTCCGAGTCGCGGATGGCCGCGCGCGCGTGCTTGGCCGTCACGTGGTGCGTGCCGTCGGCAAACGCCGCGAGCAGCGACTTGTCGGCGAGGATGTTGATGCGGCGGGTCAGCCCTTGCGAGGACTGACTGATGAGCTTCATCGCCGGCGGCGCGAACACGTTGGGGCCGCGGTAACCGGCCGCGCGCATGCGGAAGTCGACGTAGCTCTCGACGTCGGAACGCACCAGCGGCTCGAGCTTGAAGCTGTGCGTGATCCGCTCCTTCAGCTGCCGCATGTTCGGCAGCGCGAGATGCTGGTCGAGCTCGGGCTGGCCGAACAGCACGATCTGCAGGAGCTTGTGCCGGTTCGACTCGAGGTTGGAGAGGAGACGGATCTCCTCCAGCGTCTCGATCGGCATCGCGTGCGCCTCGTCGATGAGCACCACGACGCGCCGGCCGGCGGCGTAGAGCTTGATCAGGCGCTCCTGCAATGCCCGCAGGAGGATCGTGACCCGCTCGCCGCGCGACTCGACCTGGAGGTCGGCCGCGATGACGTGCAGGATCTCGTCGCGCGAGAGCGACGGGTTGGCGAGGTAGATCGTCTCGACGCTCTTCGGCAGCCGCTCGACCAGCACCCGGCAGAGCATCGTCTTGCCGCTGCCGACCTCGCCGGTCACCTTGACGATGCCCTCGTCGTGGGTGATCGCGTAGAGCAGCGCCTCCAGCGTCGCGCCGCGGTTCGCCCCCGAGAAGAAGAATTCGGTATGCGGCGTGATCCGGAACGGCGGCTCGTTGAGGCCGAAATGGCTCAGATACATGGGGTTGCGCGCTTTATGTCACCCTCATATTGAGCGCAGACGGGGGTTCTTTACAAGGGGGTAGCCAGTGCACGGCCCCCGGGGATCCACAAGGGGGCGGGCAGCCCCCTTGTTCGTTGGGGGATATACAAGGGGAATCCCCCCTTGTTCGTACGAAAACCTAGAAGAAGCAGGTCAGGCCACGCGCAAAGCGCGCGGCCGTTACTGCTTCTGCAACGACTCCATGCGCGAGTAGAGCGT
>CAVXND010000046.1:0-11026 GCA_963762785.1 uncultured beta proteobacterium | reverse complement strand
GGCCCCGCCGGCGTAGCGATGCTGGCTGGCGCGCTCCGCGACCGCCTCCACCAGCGTGTTCCAGGCGCCGCAATGCGGGCACTGGCCCTGCCACTTGGTCGACTGGCCGCCGCACTCGTTGCAGGCGTAGATCGCTTTCGCGCGCGTCGCCATGTTTCAGCCGCGCTCGACCTGGGGCACGCGCGCGGTGATCTTGCAGAGGAGCTCGTAGCTCAGCGTCCCCGCGGCGGCTGCGACCTCGTCGCACGGCAGACCCTCGCCCCAGAGCGTGACCGTCGCTCCGACCGCCGCCCCGGGCACCGGGTCGAGGTCCACGGTGAGCATGTCCATCGACACGCGCCCGACGGTGCGCGTCCGGATCCCGTTCACGAGCACCGGCGTCCCGTCCGGCGCGTGGCGCGGATAGCCGTCGGCGTAGCCGCAGGCGACGACGCCGAGCCGCATCGGCCGGTCGGCGACGAACGCGCCGCCGTAGCCGACGCGGTCGCCCGGCCGCAGGTCGCGCACGGCGATCAGCTCCGCGGTGAGCGTCATGACCGGCTTCAGCCCGATCGTCGCGGCGGTGGTATCCGCGAACGGCGAGCAACCGTACAGCATGATCCCGGGCCGTACCCAGTCGAAGTGCGTCTCGGGGAAGCGCAGGAGCGCCGCCGAGTTCGCAAGGCTGCGCGGCGCCTCGATCCGCGCCGTGGCGGCCTCGAAGCGGCGCAGCGGCTCGGCGACGCCCGAGGGGCCGTCGGCGTCCGCGAAATGCGTCATCAGCGTGATCCCGCTCACGACCGGCGAGCGCGCGAGCCGCTCGAAGACCTTCCGATAGTCCTCCGGGGCGAAGCCGAGCCGGTTCATCCCCGAGTTCAGCTTGAGGTACACGGGCACGCGCGTCGGCAGGCGCACGGCCTCCAGCAGCGCGATCTGCTCGGGGTCGTGGACGACGATCGACAGGCCGTGCTCGCCGACCGTCTGGAGATCGTCGGCCTCGAACACCCCCTCGAGGAGGAGGATCGGCTTCGTGACGCCCGCCTCGCGCAGGCCCACCGCGTCGTTCAGGTCGAGCAGCGCGTAGCCGTCGGCCGCCTCGAGCGCGCGGACCGCGCGCTCGAGGCCGTGGCCGTACGCGTTCGCCTTGACCACCGCCCAGGTGCGGGCGTGCGGCGCCCGGGCGCGCGCGAGCGCGAGGTTCTCGCGGAACGCCGCGAGATCGAAGGTGGCGCGGATCGGACGGGGCAAGCCCGGTCAGTTGCCCTTGCGGAGCTTGGACAGCCAGTGCTCCATCTGCTTCCCGGCCGCCTCGCGTCCGCCGAGCCCGAAGGACAGCGCGAACGCGACCGCGATCGCGCCGAGCGTGAGGCCGAAGGCGAGGTTCACGATGTCGTCGGCGATCCCCATCGCGCGCAGGCCCATCGCGATCACCAGGCCGAGGATCGCGATCCGCGCGATGCGCGCGAGCCCGGTGGTCTGCTCGCCGCTCGCCTTGTCGATCGCCTCGTAGACGAGGTTCGCGAGCCAGAAGCCGATCACCAGGATCGCGCCGCCGAGCAGCACGTCGCCGCCGAACTTGATGAACATCGTGACCACGTCGCGCACCTGGTGGAACTCGAGCCGGTTCGCGGCCTCGACGGTGGCGAAGAGCATCGCGAAGAACAGCACGATCCCGCCGACCAGGGTCGACGGCCGCAGGTTGCCGGTGAACGCCGCCTTCATGCCGAGCTTCTGCGGCAGCGTGTCGGCGCCGAGGCTCGCGAGCAGCCGGGCGAGCAGCCCGGAGGCGAACTTCGCGACGTACCACGTGATCACCAGGATCAGCGTCGCGGCGACGATGTTCGGCACCGCGACCAGGAACTTCTGCAGCATCTCGGTCGCCGGCCGCGAGATCGCGTCGATCTGCAGCGCGTCGAGGGCGGCGATCAGCGACGGGACGAAGACGAAGATGAAGACGATCGTGCCCGCCACGCGCGAGAGCTTCACCGTGTCGGCGAGTCCGATCGTCCCGGCGAGCTTGTCCGCGCCGGCGGCGGCGAGGATGTTCGTGACCAGGCCGCGCAGCACCTTGGCGAGCAGCCAGCCGACGAAGCCGATGATCGCCGCGCCGACGAGGTTCGGCACGATCGCGAGCAGCTTCGCGAGCATCAGCTGCACCGGCTCGAGCAGGCCGCGCAGCTCGTAGGCCGAGAGGATGCTCGGGATGAACAGCAGGATCACCAGCCAGAAGAGGACGTTCGCGACCGTCTTGCTCATCGGCTCCATCCCGGCCTCCTTCGACAGCTTGTCGTCGAGGGTCGTGGACGAGAGGATCTTGTTCACCACCGAGCGGATCAGGGTCGCGAGCAGCCACGCGACCAGCGCGAGCATCGTGCCGGCGACGAGCGACGGCAGGTAGCCGATGATCTTGGCGACGAGCTGGGCGAACGGGCTGGAGATCAGGTCGAGGTGCAGCGAGTCGAACACCGCGACCAGGGTGATCAGGATGATCACCCAGAACACGCCGACGGCGATCCCCCACTCGACCCCGACCTTCTGGCCGGTGCTCTCCTCGATCCGCGCGTTCACCTTGAGCAGCGCGAGGAGGCGATGCACGCCCGCGCGGGCGGCGACCGCGACCAGCCAGCCGATGATGAGGATGCCGAGCGCCCCGAGGATCCCCGGGAGTTGCGCCCCCAGCGTGGTCTGGAGCGAGCTAACGAGCGTAGACAGGTCCATCTTGCCTCCCCATGACAGTCGGACTGAGTCGCCCGGACGGCGCGGGCCGCCGGCCGGGCACCGGGCGCTATGTTACGCGCGTCGCCCGAGCCCTGTTACGCGCTCGCGCGGCCCCGCCCTCGCCCGTCCTACGCGGCCGCGTCCTTCAGCCGGTCCTTCGTGAACTCGACGAAGGTGTTCACCAGGCGCGAGCGGAACTTCTCCTTCGGATAGACGAGCGAGAGCGCGCGCATCAGCCGCGGCGCGAGCGGCATGGCGACGAGGTCGCCGAGCTTCTGCTCCTTCGCCACCGTCGCCTTCGACAGGATGGCGAAGCCGAGGCCGGTGCCGACGACGCCCTTCAGCGCCTCCGGGCTGCCGAGCTCCATCACGACGTTGAGATCGGCCGGCGCGATGCCCGCCTTGCGGAAGTAGAGGTCGGTGAACTCGCGCGTGCCGGAGCCCGCTTCGCGGCTCACGTACGGATAGGGCACGAGCTGCTTCGGCGCCACCGACTTCAGCTTCGCGAGCGGATGCACCGGGGCGACGATGACCTGGAGCTCGTCCTCGCAGCACACCTCGGTCAGCAGCGCCGGCAGGTGCGACGGCGCCTCGATCAGCCCGAGGTCGAGGGTGTGCTCCGCGACGCGGTTCTCGATCGTCTCGGAGTTCGCGACGGTGAGCTTCGGCTGGACGTCGGGATGCCGCGACTTGAACTCGCCGAGCACCTGCGGCAGCAGGAACTCGGCGATGGTGGTGCTGGCGCCGATCAGCAGCGGGCCGGAGAGCCGGCCGGTCATCTCGCGCAGGCGCGTCTCGAGCTCCGCCGACAGCGCGAGGATCCGTTCGGCGTACTCGAGCACCACCTCGCCGGCCGGGGTCAGCGCGATCTTGCCGTGCCCGCGCTCGAACAGGCGCGCGTTGAGGTGCTCCTCGAGCTGCTTGATCTGGAAGGTGACCGCCGGCTGGGTCATGAACAACGTCTCGGCGGCCTTCGTGAAGCTCATCTGCTTCGCGACGGCGTGGAACACCTGGAGCCTGCGATCCGCCATGGCGGGCAAATTGCGTGTGTTATTCTCCGCCCCGCCATTCAACCATAAAATCGGCCATGGACCAAACTTATGGCGCCGCGGCCGGCGCCGCCCCGCAAGCCGCGCGGTAGCCCTCCGCTACGGCGCACTGCAAGCCCTCCCGCTCGTCGCCCTCCAGCCCGCGGCGCCGCCCGTACCCGCCCAGCCCAGATGAAGCGCGGCTTCTACATCATCATGGCGGCGCAGTTCTTCTCGTCGCTCGCCGACAACGCGCTGCTCATCGCCGCGATCCAGCTGCTGACCCAGCTCCAGGGCCCGGCGTGGATGGTGCCGCTGCTGAAGTTCTTCTTCACGATCTCGTACGTGGCGCTCGCGGCCTTCGTCGGCGCGTTCGCCGACTCGATGCCCAAGGGCCGGGTGATGTTCGTCACCAACGCGATCAAGGTCGCCGGCTGCGTGATGATGCTCTTCTACGCGGCGCTCACGCCGCCGAACGCCCCGGAGTACCTCACGATCCTGATCGCGTACGCGGTCGTCGGACTCGGCGCAGCGGCCTACTCGCCGGCGAAGTACGGCATCCTGACCGAACTGCTGCCGGCGCAGCAGCTCGTCGCCGCCAACGGCTGGATCGAAGGGCTGACCGTCGGCTCGATCATCCTCGGGACGCTGGTCGGCGGCGCGCTGGTGAGCGACACCGTCTCGCGGGCGCTGCTCGGCATCGACATCCCCCGGATCGAGACCGGCATCGACACGCCCGGCGAAGCCGCGATCGCGATCATCCTGTTCGGCTACGTGATCGCCGCGGGCTTCAACCTCTACATCCCCGACACCGGCGTCGACCACCACGTCCCGAAGAAGAACCCGGTCTACCTGATCCACGACTTCTACCACTGCTGCCGCCTCCTCTGGCGCGACAAGCTGGGACAGATCTCGCTCGCGACGACCACGCTCTTCTGGGGCGCCGGGGCGACGCTGCAGTTCATCGTGCTCGAGTGGGCGCGCGCCGCGCTCGACTACCCGCTCTCGAAGGCGACCGCGCTCCAGGGCATCACGGCGGTCGGGATCGCCGGCGGTGCCATCGCCGCCGCCAGGTTCGTCTCGCTCAGGCGCGCGGTCGACGTGCTGCCGGTCGGGATCGCGATGGGGCTCGCTGGTGATCGTCATGATCTTCGTGCGCGACCTGTGGATCGCGATCCCGCTCATGATCGCGATCGGCGGGTTCGCCGGCTTCTTCGTCGTGCCGATGAACGCCCTGCTCCAGCACCGCGGCCACATCCTGATGGGCGCCGGGCACTCGATCGCGGTGCAGAACTTCAACGAGAACCTCTCGATCCTGATCATGCTCGGGCTGTACGCGGGGATGATCAAGGCCAACCTGTCGATCTACGTGATCATCGTCATGTTCGGTCTCTTCGTGAGCGGCTCGATGGTGCTCGTGCGCCGGCGGCATCTCGCGAACCAGCGCGAGGTCGACTCGCTGCACCTGATCGGCATCGACAAGCCGGGCTCGCCGCACGGCTAGGGCGCCGGTTGACTTCGGGGACGGCCGCCCCCACCTCTCTCCGAGCAGTTCCCTCAGGAGACGATGTCATGGGCGCGATCCCCGAATTCCTGCTCGACGAGGGCGGCCAGCTCCGCCCCGGCCGGCCGGTCCGGCGACGGCGACGCCGGGCTGCTCGACGCCTACTCCCGGGCGGTCGTTGCTGCCGCCGAGCGCGTCGGGCCCGCCGTTGCCCACCTCGAGGTCGAGCAGGCGCGCCGCGGGCGCGAGCGCCGCGGCTCGGGCTCCGGGTTCGTGTTCACCCCGGACGGCCTGATCCTGACCAACAGCCACGTGGTCCATGGGGTCAAAGCGGTCCGCGCGAGCTTCGCGGACGGCGCGAGCTACGACGCGGACGTCATCGGCGATGATCCGGACACCGACGTCGCGGTGATCCGCGTCGGGGCGAGCGGCCTTCCGGCCGCGACGCTCGGGTCGTCGCGCGGCCTGCGCGTCGGCCAGCTCGCGATCGCGATCGGCAACCCGTACGGCTTCCAGCACACGGTCACCGCCGGCGTGGTGAGCGCGCTCGGCCGCAGCCTGCGCGCGTACAGCGGGCGGCTGATCGACGACGTCGTCCAGACCGACGCCGCGCTCAACCCCGGCAACTCGGGCGGGCCGCTCGTCGATTCCCGCGGCGAGGTGATCGGCGTGAACACGGCGATCATCCCGATGGCGCAGGGGATCTGCTTCGCCACCGCGATCGACACCGTCCGCTGGGTGGTCACCCAGCTGCTGCGGGACGGCAAGGTCCGCCGCGGCTACCTCGGCTTCGCCGGCGCCAACGTGCCCGTCGCGCGGAAAGTCGTCCGCCATCACGAGCTCGCAGACGGACCGGGCGGTGCGCGTCGAGTCGCTCGAGCGCGGCGGGCCCGCCGCACGCGCCGGGCTGGAAGCGGGCGACCTGATCGTCGGCTACGACGGCAGCCCGGTCGGCGGGATCGACGAGCTGCATCGCCTGCTCACCGCCGAGCGGATCGGCCGGCCGGCGACGCTGTCGGTCCTGCGGCGCACGCGGAAGCTCGAGCTTCCGGTGACCGCCACCGAGCGGCCGGTCGTCGAGTAGCGCCGCGCCTCGAGCGGCGCCTAGCGGGGGGTCTTCAGCCGAGCACGACCGGGCGGTTGGGAAGCTCGTCCGGGTTGTCGGTCGCGCGGCGGAAAATGCAGCGCGAGCAGATCGCTGATCGCCTGGATGCCGGTGACGACGCCCGGCTCGAACCGTCCGGCGGCGAACTCGCGCTGCATCGCGCCGCAGATCGCCTCCCAGGCCGTCGCGCCCACCTTCGAATGGATGCCGCGGTCGGCGACGATCTCGACGCGCTTGTCGGCGAGCAGCAGGTAGACGAGCACGCCCGCGTTCTGCTCGGTGTCCCAGATCCGCAGCCGGCTGAAGAGCTCGATCGCCCGCTCGCGCGCCGAGATCCCGCGCACGAGGTCGGAGAACGGCAGCGCCGACTCGACCGCGAAGCGCAGCTCGCCGTCGTGGCGCCGCTCCTGCGCCGCGATCGCGTCCTCGATCGCCTTCAGCGCGCGCGGCGGGAACGCAGTAGCGCACCGACCAGTGGTCGGAGACGAGGTGGCGGCAGAAGCGACCGATGCCCACCTAGTCCCCCCAGCTCCCCGACGCCCCGCCGCCGCCGAACCCGCCGCCGCCGCCCGACCAGCCGCCGCCACCGCCACCCCAGCTGCCGCCGCCCCAGCCGCCGCTCGTGCCGCCGCCGATCCAGGGACCGCCGCCCCAGCCGCCGCGCCGGCCACCCGCGAGCGCCCCGCCGACGCCGCCGAGCAGGAGCGTCAGGAAGAACGCGAGAATCCCCGCGCCGACGGCCGCGATCATCGTGCCGGCGATCGCGAGGGCGATGAACCCCGCGACGCCGCCGGTCGCCGCCGAGCCGAAGAACCGGCCGAGGATCTTCGTCAGGATCCCCCCGACGACGACGATCACGACGAGCAGGATCACGAACAGCGACTGGAGGTCGGCCCCTTCCCCCGGCCGCTGCGCGCCCTGCTGCGGCGGCGGCGGCAGCTTTTCGCCGTCGACGAGCTTGATGAGCTGATCCGTCCCGGCCTTCAGTCCGCCGTAGAAATCGCCCTCGACGAAGTGCGGCGCCATCGTTTCGCGGATGACGCGCCGCGCGACGATGTCCGGGATCGCGCCTTCGAGTCCGTAGCCGACCTCGATGCGCAGCTTGTGATCGTTCTTGGCGACGACGACGATCAGGCCGTCGTCGACCTTCTTGCGCCCGACCTTCCACTGGTCGGCGACGCGGATCGAGTACTGCGCGATGTCCTCCGGCTGCGTGGTCGGCACGAGGAGGACCGCGATCTGGCTGCCCTTGCGCGCCTCGAACGCGGCGAGCGAGCGTTCGAGGTCGGCGACCTGGTCCGCGGTGAGCGTCCCGGTCAGGTCGGTGACCCGCCCCTTGAGCGGCGGCACCGGCACGAGGTCCTGCGCCCAGGCGCCGCCGAGCAGCGCCAACCAGCGAGGAGGACGCTGCCGACCAGCGCTGCGAAACGCGACCTACTGGGGTTCATTGCGCGTCAGCCCGAAGGCGAACGCCGACACGCGGTGCGCGCCGCGCCCGCCGGCGTTCATCCGCGAGCGGTCCTACTTCTTCTCCGCCGGCTTGCTGAAGTCGACCTTCGGCGCGGTCGAGATCTCGCGCTCGTTCTCGACCGCGAAGTTCGGCTTCGTCTTGTAGCCGAACACCATCGCGGTGAGGTTCACCGGGAACTCGCGCACGAGGACGTTGTAGTCCTGCACCGTCTTGATGTAGCGGTTGCGCGCGACGGTGATGCGGTTCTCGGTGCCCTCGAGCTGCGCCTGGAGCTCGCGGAAGTTCTGGTCCGACTTGAGATCCGGGTACTTCTCGACGACCACCAGCAGCCGGGACAGCGCGCTCGAGAGGTCGCCCTGCGCCTGCTGGAAGCGCTGCAGCGCCGCCGGATCGTTGAGCGTCTCGGGCGTGACCTGCATCTGCCCCACCCGCGACCGCGCCTCGGTGACGCGCGTCAGCACCTCCTGCTCCTGCTGCGCGTAGCCCTTGACCGTGGCGACCAGGTTCGGGATCAGGTCGGCACGCCGCTGGTACTGGTTGGTGACCTCCGACCAGGCCGCCTTCACCCCTTCGTCCTTCTGCTGGATCTCGTTGTAGCCGCAACCGGAGAGCGCGAGCGCGGCGAGGAGCACCCAAAGTTTTCTCATTTGTCCTGTCCTCCTGCGGGTTGGACCGTCGTCAAGATTGCGGCGCGGCGGCCGCCTTCAAGTCCTTCATCGTCGCACGGGCGAAGCATAGATCCTCCCAGGCCTTCGACTTGTCCGGGAGGTTCCTGAGCAGGTACGCGGGATGGTACGTGACGATCGTCGTCACGCCCTGATAGCGGAACAGCCGGCCGCGCAGGCTCGCGATGCTCGCGTCGGTGTTGAGCAGGAGCTGCGCCGCCGCGCGGCCCATCGCGAGAATCACCTTCGGCCGGATCAGCTCGATCTGCCGGACGAGGTGCGGGCTGCATTGCGCGACCTCGAACGGCTCGGGGTTCCGGTTGCCGGGCGGGCGGCATTTGAGCACGTTCGCGATGTAGACGTTCTCGCCCCGGCGCAGCGCGACCGCGGCGAGCATGCTGTCGAGCAGCCGCCCCGCCTGCCCGACGAACGGTTCGCCGCGCGCGTCCTCCTCGGCGCCCGGCGCCTCGCCGACGATCACCCATTCGGCGCGCTCGTCGCCCACGCCGAACACGGTGTTCGTGCGCGTCTTGCAAAGACCGCAGGCCTCGCACGTCGCGACCGCGGTCTTCAGCGCCGGCCACTCCATCCGCGCGATGCGCGCCGCGCGGTCGTCGAGCTCGAGCTCCGGGCCGTCGTCGGCGCGGGCCGCCGGCGGAGCGCTCACCGGGTCGGGATCCGCCGGCGGCGCCGCGGGCGCCTCCCGGTTGCGCAGCCGCCAAAGCGGACGGACGCCGATTTCGGCGAGGATGCGGTCGCGGCGCGCGCTCATCGAACTACCCTCGCGCGTCCCGCGCTCGGGGTTCGACCTTTGCGGCCCGGCGGGCTCACAGCACGAGGCTGAGGAGGAGCGCGTCTTCGCGGCCGTGCCGCGCCGGGTAGTAGCCCTTGCGCACGCCCACCTGCTCGAACCCGTAGCGCAGGTAGAGGCGGCGCGCCGCCGGATTCGTCGGCCGCACCTCGAGAAAGATCACGTGCGCCTGGTAGCCGCGCGCGACGCCGAGGAGATGCTCGAGCAGCTTCCCGCCGTAGCCCCGCCGCTGCACCGGCGCGGCGATGCTCAGGTTCAGCAGATGGGCCTCGTTCGCGCCGAGCATCATCACCGCGTAGCCGACGAGCCCGTCGGCCGAATGCATGCCCCAGCAGCTGTAGCCGGCCGCCAGCGAGTCGCGGAAGTTGCCGAACGTCCAGGGAAAGTCGTAGATCGTGCCCTCGATCGCCACCACGGCGTCGAGGTCGCGCGCGGCGAGCGGCTCGATCCGGGGTTCCGGGCGCAGGACGGCGCTCATCGTTCGCTCGTCTTCAGCGCGACGCGGTCGCGGAGGTAGAACGGCAGCGCCGCCGCGGCGGCAACGCGCCTCGCCCGCGGCGAACCGCGGCGCCGCGAGCCGCGCCACTGCCGCGGCCGACGGGAAGATCGCGGGATCGACAGCGGCGAGCCGGGAACCATGGCGCAGGACGAGGGCTTCGCGGTAGGCGGCAAACCCGGCGCCGCAGCCGTTCCAGCCTTCGCCCTCGGGTAGCGGCACCGCATCGGGGCGGTGCAAGCCTGGAGGAATCACTTCGTGCAGACGGCCGTGCTGTTTTTCGTAAGCGGCATGATACACCTCGCCCATGCGCGCATCGAGGCACGCGACGACGCGCGGCGCAGACAGCGGCCTCCGCGATCGCCGCAAGCGTGCCGACGCCGACCACCGGCAGCGCGCGCGCGGCCGCAAGTCCCTGCGCGACGCCGCAGGCGATCCGCAGACCGGTGAACGAGCCCGGCCCCGCGCCGTACGCGATGCCGTCGAGATCCCCGATGCGCAGTCCCGCGGCGGCGAGCAGCGCGTCGACCTCGCCGAGGACGAGCTCGGCGTGACGCTGGCCGGCGTCCAGCGTCCGCTCGTGGACGACGCCGGCGACGCTGACGGCGAGCGACAGCCGCTCGGTCGCCGTCTCGATCGCGAGGAGGTTCATGCGCCCGATTCTATCGGGCACGGACGCGCTACACTTCGCCGCCGACGTCGGGAGGAGACCGAATGAACACTTCAGCCCAGGGCCTGCGCGTCCTGGTCACGGCCGGCGCGGCCGGCATCGGCCGCGCGATCGCGCAGACCTTCGTCGAGCACGGCGCACGGGTGCACATCTGCGACGTCGACGCCGCCGCGCTCGCCGCGGCGAAGGCGGCCCTTCCCTCCGTCACGCAGACGGTCGCCGACGTCGCGAGCCTCGCCGACGTCGACCGCCTCTTCGCCGACGTCGGCCGCGCGCTCGGCGGCCTGGACGTGCTCGTCAACAACGCCGGCATCGCCGGGCCGACCGGCAAGGTGGAAGACCTCAAGCCGGAGGACTGGGACCGCTGCATCGCGGTCGACCTGAACGGCATGTTCTACTGCACGCGGCGCGCGATGCCGCTGATCAAGCAGGCGGGCGGCGGCAGCATCATCAACCTGTCCTCGGTCGCCGGGCGGCTCGGCTTCCCGATGCGCACGCCCTACGCCGCGGCGAAGTGGGCGGTCGTCGGCTTCACCAAGAGCCTGGCGATCGAAGCGGGTCCCGACAAGGTGCGGGTCA
>CAVXND010000045.1:0-4380 GCA_963762785.1 uncultured beta proteobacterium | reverse complement strand
GCGAATTCGCCGGCGGCTTCGCGCCGTAGAGCGGATCCTCCGGCGAGAACGGCAGCGCGACGTGCGACAGCGAAAAGATCGCGCCCGGCCAGACGAGCCCGGTCGTCTCGCGCACCGCTGCGCTCGATCCTGCGCTGCGATTGATCGCAACGATCTCCCGGCTGTCGGCATTGGCGTTGGCGAGCGAGCGTCGTCGCGAATCGCCGCGGAGGCCCCGATACGAACCAGTCCGGCGCGTTCTCGGCATAGGGCGTGAGCAGCAGCCCGACCTCGGCCTCGCGGTTGATGTCGTACACCACGAGCGCGTGGCCCTCGTTCGCGAGCCGGGAGAACATGACGTCCGCCAGCGCGCGGGCGGTGATCGTCGCGTCGATGAGCGACTGGAACGCGATCGTGCGCGCGAACCCCTTGACGCCCTCGCCCTTGTCGAGCGCGGCGAACCGGGCCGCGATCACGCCGGTGAGGCGGTGCGCCTGGTCGCCCGCGTTCACCGCGAACGACACGTACTTGTACGGGTCGTACTCCGGCCCGATCGCGTTCCACGCGAGCTTGTCCATTCCCGGCAGGCGCGCGAGCCGCGACTGCCACACCGCCGCCGCCGCCGCCGGGCTCACGCCGATCGCGGGCGAGAAGAGCACCAGGCGATCCACGCGCGGGAGATCCTCGCCGCCGAGGCGCGCGAGCTCGTGCTCGACCGCCAGCGCGCCGCCGTTCGAGTAGCCGACTATCACGAGCGGGCGGTCGGGCCCGACCGCGGCGCGCAGATGCCGCGTGGCGAGCCGCGTCGCCGCAGCCCAGTCCTGCCAGGTCGCGTCGACGAGGCCGGACGGCGCGGTGCCGTGCCCCGGCAGCCGCAGGCCGAGCACGCGGTAACCCTCCGCGTGCAGCCGCTCGCCGATCGCGCGCAGCGAGTACGGCGAGTCCGAGAGCCCGTGCAGCAGCAGCACCGCGCCCTTCGGCGCGGGCGGCACCAGCTCGAACGTGCGGTTCCAGTCCTTCGGGTAGGCGGTGGGATCGGACAGGCTGCCGGCGGAATAGCGGTTGAGCTTGCGCCTGTCCTCCGCGCGGTCGTAGACCTGCACGCGAAGCTCGCGGTACACCGCGTCCTCGATCGCCAGGTACTCGGCCAGCGTCTTCGCCGCGCGATCCGGCGCGGAACTCCGACTCGAGCCGCGCCGTGTGCCAGGGTCGCAGGTCCGGCCGGCTGTCCAGGTAGACGACGTAGACGACGACAACCGTCGCGAACACGCCGAGGACGTAGGCGAGGAGGAACCAGCTGACGCGCTTCACCCACCGCGTGCGCATGGCGCGCGGAGCGTAGCACGCGAGCGGATGGGACAACGCGCGCGGGCGGGTGCTATCCTTGCGCCGCCGCCGACGGAAGCCCGCATGCCCCCGCCAGCCCTCCCCGCATCGATCGACGACACCGCGAAGCTCCTCGCGCAGGCCGACTACGTCGCCGAGCGGAGCCTCGCCACCGCCGTCTTCCTCGCGCTGCGCATGAAGCGGCCGCTGTTCCTCGAAGGCGAGGCGGGCGTCGGCAAGACCGAGATCGCGAAGGTCCTCGCCGCCACCCTCGGCCGCAAGCTCGTCCGCCTGCAGTGCTACGAGGGCCTCGACGTCGCCTCGGCGGTGTACGAGTGGAACTACACGCGGCAGATGATCGAGATCCGGCTGGCCGAAGCGTCGGGCACCCACGACCGCGAGGCGATCACCCAGGACATCTTCTCCGAGCGGTTCCTGATCCGCCGGCCGATCCTGCAGGCGCTCGAGGGCGACCTCGCGCGGCGCGCCGGTGCTGCTGATCGACGAGCTCGACCGCACCGACGAGCCGTTCGAGGCCTACCTGCTCGAAGTGCTCGCCGACTTCCAGGTCACGATCCCCGAGATCGGGACGATCAAGGCGGAGTCGCCGCCGATCGTCGTGATCACGTCGAACCGCACGCGCGAGATCCACGACGCGGTGAAGCGCCGCTGCCTCTATCACTGGGTCGACTACCCGAACGCCGAGCGCGAGCTCGAGATCCTGCGCCGCAAGGCGCCGGGCGCCGCGGACGTGCTCGCGCGCGAGGTGGTGGCGTTCGTGCAGCGGCTGCGGCGGATGGATCTCT
The DNA here is from genome assembly GCA_963762785.1 of uncultured beta proteobacterium. Taxonomy (GTDB): domain Bacteria; phylum Pseudomonadota; class Gammaproteobacteria; order Burkholderiales; family SG8-39; genus DATEDA01. The sequence goes on along the minus strand of CAVXND010000045.1, from coordinate 2,269 downwards.
TCAAGCTCCCCGGCGTCGCCGAGACCATCGACTGGTCGCAGGCGCTCGTCGCGCTCGACGCGCTCGCGCTCGACCCGGAGACGATCAACAACACGCTCGGCGCGCTGCTCAAGTACCAGGACGACATCGCGCGCGTGCAGGGCAGCGAAGCGGCACGGATCCTGTCGAGGTTCGAGCCGAGCTCGCCGCGGCCTGACCGGCCGCTCGACCAGAGGAGGACGCAATGTTTCGACGCCTGATCATCGGCGCGGTGGCGGTTGCGTTCGCCGCGGCCGCGTCCGCCCAGCAGTTCCCGGCGAAGCCGGTCACGATGATCGTGCCCGTGGCCGGCCGGCGGCACGACCGACATCACCATGCGCGCGCTCGCCGAGGCGACCGGGAAGTACCTCGGCCAGCCGGTCATCGTCGAGAACAAGCCGGGCGCGGCCGGCACGCTCGGCGCGGTGGCGATGCTGAACGCGAGGCCCGACGGCTACACCGTGACCCAGATCCCGATCAGCGTCTTCCGGCTGCCGCACATCGAGAAGACGCCGTACGACCCGATGACCGACCTCACCTACATCCTCGGCATCTCCGGCTACACCTTCGGCGTCGTCGTCCGGACCGAGGCGCCGTGGAAGACCTGGAGCGAGTTCGTCGCGTTCGCCAAGGCGAACCCGGACAAGGTCTCCTACGGCACGCCGGGCGCGAACACGAGCCTCCACATCACGATGGAGGAGATCGCGTTCAAGCAGGGGCATCAAGTGGGTGCACGTGCCGCACAAGGGCAACGCGCCGAGCCATGGTCGCCCTGCTCGGCGGCCACATCGATTCGGTCGCGGACTCGACCGGCTGGGCGCCCGCACGTGCAGGCCGGGAAGGTGCGGCTGCTCGTGACCTGGGGCGAGAACCGCACCAAGCGCTGGCCCGACGTGCCGACGCTGAAGGAGCTCGGCTTCGGCATCGTGTCGAACTCGCCCTACGGCCTCGCCGGCCCGAAGGGCATGGACCCGCGGATCGTGAAGACGCTCCACGACGCGTTCAAGAAGGGCGCCGAGGACCCGATCCACACCTGCGATGCTCGAGAAGTACGACCAGGACCTCTGGTACCTCGTCGACCGAGGACTACGCGCGCTACGCCCGCGAGACCTTCGCCGGCGAGAAGGCGACGATGGACCGGATGAAGGCGCAGTCGAAGTAGGCCGGCGGCAGCGCACCGCGCCGCGTCAGACCCCGGCCAGCTTCTGCACCTCGGCGCGCGGGAGCTTCACCTTGTCCGCCGACACGAGGATCTCCTCCCACGTCGTCGGGTCGACCGCGATCCCTTCCGCGGCGCGCTGCTTCCGCTTCTCGCGCTCGGGCTCGCCGGCGAGCTTCACCCGGTCGACGTCCGCGCCGGGCGGCGAGGCGAGACACCACTCGATGAACGCTTCGGTCTCGCGCCCGAAGCCGTCGCCGGCGCCGAGCTGCTGCGGGTCGATGAGGATCGTCAGCATGCCGTTCAGCACCCGCCGCTTGCCCTCGTCGGCGAAGCTCTGGGCCGCGCCGGCGGCGAGCGCGCCGCCGAGCAGCTCGGCCGCGACCGCGAGGCCGTAGCCCTTGTGCTCGCCGAACGGCAGGATCGCGCCGTAGGGCGGGATCACGGTGAAGCGCGGGTTGGTGGTCGGGTCGCCCTTGTCGTCGATGATCGTGCCGGGCGCGAGCGGCTTGCCCTGGTTGTGGGCGACTCTCGTCTTGCCCTGCGCGATCCGGCTGGTCGCGAAGTCGAGCAGGAACGGCGGCTTGCCGGCGCGCGGGACGCCGATGCACACCGGGTTCGTGCCGAAGCGCGGGTCGCGCCCGCCCCAGGGCGCGACGATCGGGCGCGAGATGACGTTCACGAAGTGCAGGCTGACGAGCCCCGCGCCCACGCACTGCTCGGCCCAGTGGCCGATCCGGCCGAGGTGATGCGAGTTCCCGAGGGCGACGATGCACGTGCCGTGCTTGCGCGCGCGCTCGATGCCGAGCGCCATCGACTCCAGGCCGATCACCTGCCCGTAGCCCTTGCGCCCGTCGAGCCGCAGCATGACCCCGGTGTCGAGCTTGATCTCGGGATGCTCGTTCACCGCGAGCCCGCCTTCCAGCACCGCGTCGACGTAGCGCGGGATCATCCCGACGCCGTGCGAGTCGTGGCCGGTGAGGTTCGCCGTGATCAGGTTCTCGGCGACGAGCGCCGCCTCTCTCGGTTCCGAGCCGGCCCTGGCGACGATCGCCTCGATCGCGCGCTGCAGGCGCCCGGCGTCAACCACGA
>CAVXND010000044.1:0-36725 GCA_963762785.1 uncultured beta proteobacterium | reverse complement strand
ACGCCCTCGCCGACAGCGTGCGGCGCCGGCGCGGCGCGAAGCGCCCGGCGACGCAGAAGCGGGAGGCGGCGGAGCGGCAGCGTTGAACGCGCTGGCGTCGGACCCCCGACGCCTCTTCTGGGGCGCGATCGCCGCGACGATCGCGCTCCGCTTCGTCCTCGCCTGGTGGTTGCCGCTCACCGGCGACGAGGCGTTCTTCGTCTACTGGGGCGAGGCGCCGGCGCTCGGCGTCTACGACCATCCGCCGATGGTCGGCTGGTTCCTCGCCGCGCTGCTCCAGGTCGGGCATTCGCCGGTATGGCTCCGGCTGCCGGCGATCCTCGCGCCGGCGCTGATCGCGATCGCGATGCGCGCGATCGTGACCGAGCTCGCGCGCGGGCGCCCGGACGCGCAGGCGCTCGGCGACTGGGCGGCGCTCGCCTGGCTCCTCGCGCCGGTCCAGGTGCTGAACGTCCTCGTCACCACCGACACGCCGCTCGTCCTCTTCTCGTTCGCGTCGATCGCGGCGTACGCCCTGGCCGTGCGGCGCCGGTCGTTCGCGCTGTGCGCGGTGGCCGGGATCGCGCTCGGGCTCGCGTTCCTCTCGAAGTACTTCGCCGTGCTGGTCGGACTCGCCTACGTCGTCTACGTCGCGGCGATCCGCCGCGAGGCCAGAGCCTGGCGCGAGCTCGCGGTCGTGGTCGCCTGCGCGGTGCCGTTCGGGCTGGTGAACCTCGCGTGGAACTACGAGCACTGCTGGGCGAACCTGATGTTCAACGTCTACAACCGGCACAACGAGGCCGGCTTCGCCTGGTACCGGCCGCTCCTCTTCCTCGCGCTGCTCGTGTACGTCGCGGGCCCGCTGCTGCTCTTCGATCTCGCCCGCGCCCGCAGCCGGCTGCGCGAATCGATCCGCGACCCCGCGGTGGCGCTGCTCGCCGCGTGCGCGGCGGTGCCGATCGCGGTCTTCTTCGTGCTCTCCGCGGTCAAGAGCATCGGCCTGCACTGGCTGTTCGCGTTCATGCCGCCGCTCTTCATGGCCGGGGCGTTCGTGCTCGGGCCCGCGCGCCTCGCCGCGTCGGCGAAGTTCCTCGCGGCGTTCTCGGCGGCGCACCTCGCTGGTGGTCGCGGTCGTCGCGGCGCTCCCGCTCGAGACGTTTCAGCGCTCGCGCCACTACGACAGCCTGGTGATGGCGTTCCGCCCGGACGAGGTGCTCGCCGCGCTGAAGCCCTACGAAGGGCGGTACGTCTTCGCCGCGAGCAGCTACTCGGCGGCGGTGCTGCTGTCGTACCACGCCGCGGAGCGGGGGTTCGTGGCGCAGCCCGGCGCGCCGACGGCGCGGAGCCGTGGCGGACGCACTATTTCCCGACGTTCGGCCCGGGCTCGGCGCACGGGCGCCACGACGACATCCTCACCGACTTCCGCCAGCTCGACGGCAAGGACATCCTGGTCGTGCGCAAGACCGCGGCCGAGCCGGACGAGTACCGGCCCTACTTCCGGGCGATCGAGATGCGCGAGATCGCGGTGCGCGGCGCGAGGTACTTCCTCGTCCTCGGGCAGGGGTTCGACTACGCGGCGTATCGCGACCGGGTGCTGGCGGAGGTGCGCGACCGCTACTACCGGATCCCGCGCTATCTGCCCCAGGGGCGCTGCTACCTCTGCGAGCGCTACTGGGCCACCGCCACGTGCCCGGCGCCATAGGTCCGCGGCCGTCCGGACCGTTCGCCCCGGCGAGCGCGGGGCGCCCCGCCAGCCGATTATCGGCCGGCGCGGCTCGACCGCCCCACGGTGGGGCATAATCAGCGCCACCCGATCGACGTTCACGCATGGAACTCGTCGAAACCCAGCGGCTGCCCCAGCTCGAGCACGTCGGCGACGCGACCCAGTTCGCGACCAAGATGCACGCCATGATCGGCGGCTCGCCGCTGTTCGAGCAGTTCAACCTGGCCGAGATCCGGCTGATGGGCCACTTCATGCAGACCTATCGCGCCGAGGCGGGGCAGGAGATCATCCGCGAGGGCGAGGCCGGCGACTTCATGATGGTGGTCATCGAGGGCCGGATCGAGGTGTTCAAGCAGGACCGCTGGAACGCGCCGCGCCTGATCGCGGTCGTCGACGAAGGGAAAACCCTCGGTGAGATGTCGATGATCGACGGCGAGCCGCGGTTCGCGACCTGCGTCGCCGTCGAGCCGACGCTGATCGCGGTGCTCACCGCCGACCACCTCGCCCGCATCATCCTGGAGCAGCCGATCCTCGGGGCGAAGATCCTGATGCAGCTCGCACTGATGCTGTCGCAGCGGCTGCGCCACACGAGCTCCCGCCTGGTCGAGTACCTCGACCGCCAGCGCGAGCTGAACGAGCAGATCCAGGGCCCGACGTTCGTCTGACCGCGCGTCGCGCCCGCGCCCGGCGCGGGCTCGCGTCAGCCGGTTGTCAGGTTCGCCGGCCCGGTTTCGGACGGCTTGACTTTCCACGCCGTGTGGCAGAATACCTGCCCACCTGAGAGGAGGAGGGTCCAATGAAAATAAGGGCACCGAAGGATTTCTGGGCCGGCCTGATGTTCATCGCGTTCGGCGTCGGGTTCGCGTGGGTGGCGCAGAACTACCAGATGGGCACCTCGGTGCGGATGGGCCCGGCCTATTTCCCGACCATGCTCGGCGGGATCCTCGCGGTCATCGGCCTCTGCGATCCTCGTCCAGTCGCTCATCATCGCCGGCGGCCCGGTCGGGAAGTTCTACTTCCGGCCGCTCATCCTGATCGTCCTCGCGACCGTGCTCTTCGGCGTCCTGCTGAAGCCGCTCGGGCTCGTGCTGTCGCTCGCGGTGCTCGTCGGCGTCGGCGCGTTCGGCGGCTTCGAGTTCCGCTGGAAAGAGGTGACGATCCTCTACGTGGTGCTCGCGATCTTCTCGGTGCTCGTGTTCGTGAAGGGGCTCGGCCTGCCGATCCCCGTGTGGCCCGGCGAGTAGGAGGCGATCGAATGGACCTGCTCAACAACCTGGCGCTCGGCTTCGGCGTCGCCCTGTCGTTCCAGAACCTCCTGTGGTGCTTCCTCGGCGTGCTGCTCGGCACGCTGGTCGGGGTGCTGCCCGGCATCGGGCCGGTCGCGACGATCGCGATGCTGCTCCCGGTCACGTTCACGCTGCCGCCGGTGTCGGCGCTGATCATGCTCGCGGGGATCTACTACGGCGCGCAGTACGGCGGCTCGACGACCGCGATCCTGGTGAACCTGCCCGGCGAGTCCTCGTCGGTGGTGACTGCGCTCGACGGCTACCAGATGGCGCGGCAGGGCCGGGCGGGACCGGCGCTCGGCATGGCGGCGATCGGCTCGTTCTTCGCCGGCACGGTGTCCACGCTGGTGATCGCGCTCTTCGCGCCGCCGCTCGCGGAGGTCGCGCTGAAGTTCGGTCCCACCGAGTACTTCTCGCTGATGGTCCTCGGCCTGATCGCGGCGGTCGTGCTGGCGCACGGGTCGCTGATCAAGGCGATCGCGATGGTCATCCTCGGGCTGCTGCTCGGCCTGGTGGGCACCGACGTGAACTCCGGCGTGGCGCGCTACAGCTTCGGGATCTCGGAGCTCTCCGACGGCATCGGGTTCGTGACCGTCGCGATGGGCGTGTTCGGGATCGCCGAGATCATGGCGAACCTGCAGCAGAAGGACACGCGCGACATCTTCGTCGCGAAGATCGACCGGCTGCTCCCGAGCATGGACGACATCAAGAAATGCATCCCGTCGGTCCTCCGCGGCACGGTCCTCGGCTCGGCGCTCGGCATCCTGCCGGGCGGCGGTGCGCTGCTCGCGTCGTTTGCGGCCTACACGCTCGAGAAGAAGACGGCGAAGCCGCCGCGCAACTTCGGCAAGGGCGACATCCGCGGCGTCGCGGCGCCGGAGTCGGCGAACAACGCCGGCGCGCAGACCTCCTTCATCCCGCTGCTCACGCTCGGCATCCCGTCGAACCCGGTGATGGCGCTGATGATCGGCGCGATGATGATCCAGGGCATCGCGCCCGGGCCGCAGGTCATGACCGAGCGCCCGCAGCTCTTCTGGGGAATGATCGCCTCGATGTGGGTGGGGAACCTGATGCTGGTGATCCTGAACCTGCCGCTGATCGGCATGTGGATCAAGCTGCTCACCGTGCCCTATCGCCTGCTGTACCCGGCGATCCTGGTCTTCTGCGCAATCGGCGTATACAGCGTCAACAACGCCTCGTTCGACATCTACATGATGGCGATCTTCGCGGTGCTCGGGTACGTGTGGGTGAAGCTCGAGTGCGAGCCCGCGCCGCTGATCCTCGGCTTCATCCTCGGGCCGATGATGGAGGAGAACCTGCGGCGGGCGATGCTGCTCTCGCGCGGCGACCCGTCGGTGTTCTTCACCAAGCCGATCTCGGCGGTGCTGCTCGGCATCTCGCTCGTGCTGCTGCTGATCGTGCTGTCGCCGTCGATCAAGAAGAAGCGCGAGGAGGCGTTCCAGGAGGCCTAGCGGCGCCGGCGCCGAAGTCGCGGGAAGCAAGGCGGGAGGACGCAAGCGCGATCGCTTGCGTCCTCTTCGTTTGTGGAGGGCAAGTGAAGAGACTGCTGTCGCTCGTCGTCGCTGCCGCAGGCGTGGCGCTCGCCGCCCCGGCGCTCGCGCAGCCCTATCCGTCGAAGCCGATCCGCTTCGTGGTGCCGTTCCCGCCCGGCGGGCCGCTCGACATCATGGGCCGCGCGATCGCGCAGAAGCTCGCCGAAAGCTGGGGCCAGCCGGTCGTCGTCGACAACCGCCCGGGCGCGGGCGGCGGCATCGGCGCGGAGCTCGTCGCCAAGTCGCCGGGCGACGGCTACACGCTGCTGATGGGCGCGGTGAGCACGCACGCGATCAACCCGAGCCTGTACGCGAAGGTGCCGTACGATCCGCAGAAGGACTTCGTGCCGGTGGCGCTCGTCGCGCAGGTGCCGAACATCCTCGTCGTCAACCCGTCGCTGCCGGTGCAATCGGTGAAGGAGCTGATCGACTACGCGCGGGCGAAGCCGGGCGCGCTCTCGTTCGGCTCGGGCTCGACCGGTTCGACCGGGCATCTCGCCGGCGAGCTCTTCAAGACGATGGCCGGCGTCGACATGGTGCACATCCCCTACAAGGGCGGCGCGCCGGCGATGCAGGACCTCCTCGCCGGCCAGACGCAGCTGATGTTCGACAACCTCGCGAACGCGCTGCCGCAGGTGAAGGCGGGCAAGCTCCGCGCGCTCGCGGTGACGACGTCGAAGCGCGCGCCGGCGGTGCCCGACCTGCCGACGGTCGCGGAATCGGGGCTGCCGGGGTTCGACCTCACGACCTGGTTCGGCGTCTTCGTGCCCGCAGGCACGCCGCGCGAAACGGTGGCGAAGCTGAACGCCGAGATCGTGAAGGCGCTCGCGTCGAAGGACCTCGCCGACCGGCTGGCCGCGATGGGCACCGTGCCGCCCGAGCGCAACACGCCCGAGAGCTTCGCCGCGTTCGTGCGCGCCGAGGCCGCGAAGTACGCGCAGGTCGTGAAGAGCTCGGGCGCGCGGGTCGACTGAGCGCCCGTGCGCGGTCGCTGAGCGCCCGGCGCGGGTCGCTACCATCCGCGCCATGCCTCCGCGCCGGAGCGGCCGGCGGACGAACCCGTCCACGCGCCGCACGCTCCTCTCCCCGCCTACTACGCGACGCCCGAAGCGCGGCGCGGCTTCATCGCGCGCGCGTTCGACGCCGCGGCGCCCGACTACGATCGCGTCGACCGGCTGCTCGCGTTCGGCTCGGGCGCGTGGTACCGCCGGCAGGCGCTGCTGCGCGCCGGGCTCGCGCCCGGCATGCGCGTGCTCGACGTCGCGGTCGGCACCGGGCTCGTCGCGAAGGAAGCGGCGCGGATCGTGGGCGACGCGGGCAGCGTCATCGGCATCGATCCGAGCGCCGGGATGATCGCGGCGTCCGCGCCGGGCGGGCTCGCGCTCGTCCGCGGACGCGCCGAGGCGCTGCCGTTCGCTGCCGGCGCGTTCGACTTCCTGTCGCTCGGGTTCGCGCTCCGCCACGTCGACGACCTCGAGTCGGTCCTGCGCGAGTTCCGGCGCGTCCTCCGGCCCGGCGGGCGGCTGCTCGTGCTCGAGATCACGCAGCCGGAGAGCAGCCTCGGGGCGGCGCTGCTGAAGGGCTACATGCGCGGCGCGGTGCCGTGGCTCTCGCGCCTCGTCGCGCGCGACCCGGACACGCCGCGGCTCTACCGCTACTACTGGGACACGATCGAGGCGTGCGCCCCGCCGTCGCGCGTCCTCGCCACGCTCGCGGCGACCGGGTTCGCCGGCGCGGAGCGGTTCGTCCAGCTGGGGATCTTCTCCGAGTACCGCGCGCGGGCCTGAGCGCGGCCCCACCCGATTTGCCGCGCTGGTTTAGCATTCCGCGCACAACGAACGATCTCTCGCCAGGAGACCGCCATGCGGAGCCGTGCTTCGCTCCTTTCGTTCGTCCTCGCTCTCGCGCCGGGCGCCGCGGCCTGGGCGCAACCCGCCAAGATCCCCGACACCCTCGAGCAGCGCGTGCTCGCCTGCGCGATCTGCCACGGCAAGCAGGGCGAGGGCATCCAGAAGAACGAGTACTACCCGCGCCTCGCCGGGAAGCCGGCGGGGTACCTCTACAACCAGCTGGTGAACTTCCGCGAGCGGCGCCGCGACGTCCCCATCATGACCTACATGGTGGCCTTCCTGTCCGATCCCTATCTCCGCGAGATGGCCGAGTACTACGCCAACCTGCGCCCGCCGTATCCGGCGCCGGCGGCGGGCGCGCCGAAGGCGCTGCTCGCGCGCGGCGAGGCGCTGGTCACGAAGGGCGATCCGTCGCGGAACATCCCCGCCTGCGCCGCCTGTCACGGCAAGGCGCTCACCGGGATGGAGCCGGCGATCCCCGGGATCGTCGGCCTGCACCGCGACTACGTCGCCGGGCAGATGGGGAGCTGGAAGGTCGGGCGGCGCAAGTCCGAGGAGCCGGACTGCATGGCGCAGGTCGCCTCGCGCCTGACGCCGGACGACATCGCCGCGGTCAACGCCTGGCTCGGGACGCAGCGCGTCGCGCCCGACGCGCGGCCCGCGCCGGCCGGCTCGCTCAAGCTGCCGCTCGAGTGCGGCGGCGTGCAGTGACGGCGACGAAGGAGGAAGGCCAATGAAACGCGCTCTCGTCCTCGGCGTCGCTCGCCGATCGTCGTCGTTCTCGCCGCCGTTTTCCTGCTTCGCCCGGCCGAGCAGGGCGCGCCCGCGCCCGAGGCGAAGGGCGAAGGCTCGCAGATCGGGCGCGGCGAGTACCTTGCGCTCGTCGGCGACTGCCTCGCCTGCCACACGGTGCGCGGCGGCAAGCCGTACGCCGGCGGGCTCCCGATCCCGACGCCGTTCGGCACGCTGTTCACGCCGAACATCACCCCCGATCCGGAGACCGGCATCGGCAAGTGGAGCGCCGACGACTTCTGGCGCGCGCTGCACGACGGGTCAACAAGGACGGCTCAGTACCTCTATCCGGCGTTCCCGTACACCAACTACACGAAGGTCACGCGCGCCGACTCGGACGCGATGTACGCGTTCTTCATGGCCCTGCCGCCGGTGCAGCAGCCGAACAAGCCGCACGAGATGCGCTTCCCGTACAACCAGCGCCAGCTGCTGCTCGGCTGGCGCACGCTGTACTTCAAGGCGGGCGAGTACGAGTCGAACCCCAAGCAGTCGGCCGAGTGGAACCGCGGCGCGTACCTGGTCGAGGGGCTCGGCCACTGCAACGCCTGCCACGCGAGCCGCAACATCCTCGGCGCGGTGAAGGAGGACGACATCGGCGGCGGCCTGATCCCGGTCCAGAACTGGTACGCCCCGTCGCTCAGCTCCGCGCGGGAGACGGGCGTCGGCGACTGGGACGTGAAGGACATCGTCGATCTGCTGCGCACCGGCGTGTCGCCGCGCGGCGCGGTCTACGGGCCGATGTCGGCGGTCGTGGCCCACAGCCTGCAGAACATGACCCTCGGCGACCTCACCGCGATGGCGATCTACCTCAAGTCGCAGGCCCAGACGAGCGCGCCCGCGGAGCCGGTGCAGGTGCGGCCGACCGAGCAGCAGACCGCGGACATGATGAAGCGGGGCGGCGCGATCTACGAGAAGCACTGCGCCGACTGCCACCAGCCGGACGGCAAGGGCGTGCCGCGGATCTATCCGCCGCTCGCCGGCAACCGCTCGATCCTGACGCCCCATCCGATCAACCCGATCCGGGTCGTGCTCTTCGGCGGCTTCCCGCCGAGCACCGAGGGCAACCCGCGGCCGTACGGCATGCCGCCGTTCTACCAGGACCTGAGCGACGAGGACGTCGCGGCGGTGGTGACCTACATCCGGCAGACCTGGGGCAACAGCGCGCCGGCGGTCTCGCACGCGGAAGTGGACCGCGGGCGGAAGGTGCCGGTGGACTGACGCCTTACTTCGGCTCGCGGAAGCCGAGCTTCTTCACGATCACGTCGCGCACCGGCCCGCGGACGTCGAGCCGGAGCGCCCACTCGCCGAACATCTCGAGCTCGATGCGCGCTTCGTACTCGCCCGGCGCGGCGCCGGGCTTCGCCTTGACCGGCTTCACGTTGTGCGCCATCGGCATCGACGGCATGTCGGCGCCGACCGAGACATCCGCGCCGCTCACCGGCTTTCCCGACTTCGCCTCCCTGAGCGCGATCCGGCAGTCGTAGACGAGGTCGTGCTTCGTCGGCTTGCAGTCGACGTCGGCGGCGAGCCGCTGCGCGGCGGCCGGCGCGGCGACGAGCGAGGAGCGCGAGCCGCGGCGAGGAAGCGGATCATCGGGCACCCCGGTGCCGGAAGCGGCCGGTGATCCGGTTCACGGCGGTCTCGTCGAGGAGGCCGCGCGGCCGGACGATCAGCAGCACCGCGACCAGGCCCCCGAACACGATCATCCGGTAGCCCTGGAACACGCGCGTCGACTCGAGGAGCCCGATGTCGAGCGCGACGCCGGCGAGCGGCCCGAGCGCCGTCCCGAGCCCGCCGATCAGCCCGTAGGCGAGGCTGTGCACGCCGAGCATGATGTCGAAGTTGCGCGGCTCGATGTAGGTGTTGTGGTGCGCGTAGAGCGCGCCGCCGAGCGCGGCGAGCGCGCCGGCCACCGCGGCGACGCCGAGCTTCACGCGCTGCACGTTCACGCCGAGCACCGCGGCGAGCTCCGCGTCCTCGCCCACCATCCGGATGGTCGCGCCGAGCCGCGAGCGCTCGGCGACGAAGAGCGCCGCGAGCACGAGCGCGAGCAGGGCGAAGACGATCGCCGCGTAGCCGGCCTGCTCGATGCCCTGCTCGAGCACCCACCGGATGCCGCGGAACCCCTGCGTGCCGTCCGGGCCGACCGGCTCGCCGTCCACCTCCCGCTGCCAGTGCAAGAGCTCGAACAGGATGCGGAACATCTCGGCCGCGGCGAGCGTCGCCATCGCGAAGTAGAGCCCGCGCAGGCGCAGGGTCGGCAGCCCGACGAGCCACGCCGCGCGTCGCGCCGAGCGCCATCGCGCCGAGCGCCGCGACGCGGCAGCGGCAGTCCCCACATCGCGGTGCCGATCCCGGCGGCGTAGGCGCCGACGCCGAAGAACGCCTGCTGCCCGAACGACATCTCGCCGGCGATCAGCAGGAGGTACGCGGAGAGCGCGAGAAACGAGAAGAGCCCCATGTTGATGAGGACGCCGAGCGCGTACTCGTCCATGGTCAGGCGGCCGCCGCGGGCTTGCGCGCGAGCATCGCCCACAGGCCGGCGGGCCGCGTCGCGAGCAGCGCGAACAGCACCAGGTAGGTGATGAGGTCGCGGTACTGCGGGCCGAAGAGCGACTGGCTGTAGGACTCGATCAGGCCGAGCGCGAGCCCGCCGATCACCGCGCCGGGCAGCGAGCCCAGGCCGCCGAGCATCATCGCGATCATGCCCTTGAGCGTCGACCACATCCCGAGCATCGGCGTCACCTGCTCGTGCGCCGCGACGATCAGGTAGCCGGCGAGCCCGCCGAGCGCGGAAGCGAGCGCGAACACGAGCAGGAAGACGCGCGGCACGTTGATCCCCGCGAGGCGGGCGGCCTCCGGCTCGTCCACGACCGCGCGCACGGCGAGTCCGAAGCGCGTGCGGTAGAGCAGCTGGTGGAGCCCGTAGCAGGCCGCGGCGGCGCAGGCCAGCATCGCGACGTACTCGACCCGGACCAGGAGCGGTCCGACCGCGAACTGCGGCCCGTCGTAGAGCGGCGGGAAGCTGTAGAGATGCTTCGGCAGCCAGAGCGTCGCGAGCTCCTCGAGCTGCATCCACAGCGCGAAGCTGCCGACCATCGACGCGATCGCGGCGGCGTCGCGCGACAGCGTGCGCCGGCCGTGCGGCGCGAAGCAGAGCCGCTCGACGTACGCGCCGGCGAGCGTCGCGCCCGCGATCGTGACGAGCGCGAGCACGAAGAGCCCGGGCCGGAAGCTCAGGTTGACCCAGGTGGCGCAGTACGCGCCGAGCATGATCGCCGGGCCGTACGCGAGGTTCGCGCGGCGCAGGACGCCGAAGATCAGGGTGAACCCGAGCGCGAGGAGCGCGTACGCGCTCCCGAGCATCAGCCCGTCGAGGGTGTTCTGGGCGAGATCCGCGAGCATGCCCCGCGGGCTGCGCCCGGCTACGACGCCTGCTGCGGCGCCATGCGCTTGATCGCCCCGGTCGCGGGGTCGAACGCGTCGCGGTAGATCCGGTCGAGGTTGGTGCCGGTGATGCGGATGAAGCGCGACTTCGCCGGGTAGTCGATCGAGTGGATCGCCGTGCTCGCGTAGATGCCGACCTCGCCCGGGTTGAGGCGGTACTTGCGGGTCACCTCGAGCTTCGCGTGCGCGGGATCGGCGCCGTCGTCGACGCGCCGGAACTCGGTCATGTCGGTGTAGCCGGTCGCCTGGCCGTAGACCGCCCACGACTCCCCGTGGTTGTGGGGCGGCGAGACGCGCGGCTTCTCGTTGATGTGCGCGAGCACCTGGAAGCCGAGGCTCGCCGTCCTCGTGGAGGAGGTGCAGCCCTTGCTTCGCCGCGGCGCCGCAGGTCCGCTCGACGAACGCCGCGTTGGCGAGGAGGCGCGCGAGCGACTGGCGCACCGCCTCGAGCTCGGCGGAGCCCGAGCCCGCGCGTCGAGTATCTCGTGGCAGTCCCGGCAGAGGTCTTCGAGATCGTAGGCCATGGCAGTCCTCCGTGTCTGGTACGGGTGATCGCCGTTAGGTACGCGCCCGCTAGTGCCGGGCGGAGCCGAGGTAGGCGCGCCGTATTACCTCGTCCTCGGCCAGCGCCCCGGGCGACCCGCTGAACGTCACGCGCCCCTGCTCCATCAGGTAGAAGTGGTGCGCCACCTTCAGCGCCATGTGGGCGTTCTGCTCGACGAGGAAGATGGTCGTGCCGTCGCGGTTGAGCTCGGCGACGATCGCGAAGATCTCTTCGACGATCATGGGCGCGAGGCCGAGCGACGGCTCGTCCATGAGCAGCAGCTTCGGCCGGGACATCAGCGCGCGCGCGACGGCGAGCATCTGCTGCTCGCCGCCGGAGAGCGTCCCCGCCTGCCTGGGCGGACCGCTCCTTCAGGCGCGGGAAGCGGCCGTAGAGGCGCTCGACGTCCACGGCGATTTCCGCCTTGTCGTTGCGCTGGTAGGCGCCGGCGGCGAGGTTCTCGGCGACGGTCATGTGCGGGAACACGAGCCGGTTCTCGGGCACGAGGGCGACGCCGCGCGCGACGATGTCGTGCGGGGCCCGGCCCGCGATCTCCTCGCCGGCGAACCGGATCGAGCCGCGCCGCGGCCTGAGGATCCCGCTCGTCGTCATCATCAGCGTCGTCTTGCCGGCGCCGTTCGGGCCGAGCAGGCAGGTGATCGACCCCTGCGCCACCGCGAGCGTGACGCCCTTGAGCGCCTCGATCTTGCCGTAGGCGGTGACGACGTCGCCGACCTCGAGGAGCGCCGCGGTCATTTGACGTCGCCGCCGAGGTAGGCCTTGCGCACCGCCGGATCGGCCTGGATCTCCGCCGGCGTCCCTTCGGCGATCTTCTGGCCGAAGTTGAGCACCGCGATGCGGTCGGTGACGCCCATCACCAGCTCCATCACGTGCTCGACGAGGAGGATCGTCACGCCGCGCCCGCGGAGCTTGAGGATCCGCTCGCGCAGCTGCCCGATCTCCTCGGCGTTCATGCCGGCGGCCGGCTCGTCGAGCAGCAGGAGCTTCGGCCGCGCGGCGAGCGCGCGCGCGAGCTCGAGGCGCCGCTGCTCGCCGAACGCGAGGTTGCCGGCGAGCTCGTCCTGCTTGGCGGCGAGGCCGGCGAACTCGAGGAGCTCGCCGATCTCGGCGCGGACGCCCGGAGGAGCCGCCGAGCCAGCGCCTGAAGAAGCCCCTGCGCGCGTGATCCTCGGGCGAGTTCTGCGCGACCCACAGGTTCTGCCAGACGGTGAGGTGGCCGAAGAGCCGGATGTTCTGGAACGTGCGCGCGATCCCGAGGCCGAGCCGCCTGTGCACCGGCACGCCGGCGAGGTCCGCGCCGCGAAAGAGGATCTGCCCGGTGGTCAGGGGGAAGAGGCCGGTGACGAGGTTGACGGTGGTGCTCTTGCCCGAGCCGTTCGGTCCGATGAGGCCGAAGATCGCGCCTTCGGCGACGGCGAGGTCGAGCCCGTCGACCGCGCGCACGCCGCCGAAGTGCCGGGAAGCCGCTCTTCAGCTCGAGCATGCTCATCGGCTGCGCATCACCGCCCGAACAGCCGCTTCAGCCGGGCGAGCGCCTGCGCGTCGAGCAGGCCGTGCGGTCGCAGGTTCATCGACAGCACGATCAGCGCGCCGAAGAGCAGGTTGCGCCAGTCGCCGAGGAAGCGCAGCCCTTCGATCAGGAAGCCCTGCACGAACACCACCGCGGCGAGCGTGCCGAACACGCTCGCCAGCCCGCCGACGATCGGGTAGGCGAGGGCGAAGGTCGCGACCAGGATGTTGAAGTTGGTGTGCTCGATGTGGGTCGTGTAGTGCGCGAACAGGCCGCCGGCGACGCCGGCGATCGCGCCGCCGACGGTCATCGCGCTCACCTTGATCGCGGTCAGGTTGATGCCGACCGACTGCGCGGCGAGCTCGTCCTCGCCCACGGCCCGCAGCACCGCGCCGTAGCGCGACCGGTCGAACCACCAGAGCGCCGCCATCACCGCGGCGACGATCACCCAGATGAAGAGCATCACCTCGAGCGTCGTCCAGCCGTGCTCGGGGAAGTAGCGGATCTGGCGGAACCCCTCGCCGCCGAGCGGACCGACCTTCACGTCGCCGCGCGCGACCTGGTAGTCGAAGTTGAAGAAGAAGAGCCGCACGCCCTCGCCGAACGCGAGCGTCGCGACCACCAGGATCAGCCCGCGCACGCGCAGCGCCGGGAACCCCACCGCGCACGCGACGAGCGCGCCGACGAGGGCGCTCGCCGCGAGCGCCGGCACGAGCGCCCAGCCGGCGAGCACGGTGAGCATCGCGGCGGTGTAGGCGCCGATCGCCTGGAAGCCCGCCTGGGCGAGGCTCACCTGCCCGGTGAGGAGGACGATGTACGCGGAGAGGCCGAGGAGCGTGTGCACCCCGATGATCTGCGCCAGGCCGTAGTAGAAGTCCACGTCGGTCGTAGTCCCGCCCTGGCACCGTGCGCGAAGATGCCCCCGGGCCGGAACACCAGGAACACGAACAGCAGGAGCATCACGTACAGGTCGCGCTCGGTGACGCCGCGGTACATCTGGAACAGGTTCTCGAAGCCGCCGACCAGCAGCCCGGCGACGATCGCGCCGGGGATCGATCCGAGGCCGCCGATCACCGTCACGATCAGCCCCTTCACCGTCAGCGGCGTCGTGAGCAGCGGCGAGAGCGTGCCCACCGACGCGCCGATCAGCGCGCCGGCGATCCCGCCGAGCAGGCCGGTGATCACGAACGTCGCCGCGTTCACCCGCGTCACCCGGATGCCGCAGAGCTCGGCCGCGACCGGCTGCTGCGAGACCGCGCGCGTCGCAAGCCCGAGCCGCGTCCGGTAGAGCAGGGCGAGGAGACCCGCCATGCAGACGACGCTCACTGCGAACACGAGGAGCAGATCGCCGCGCAGCGTGATCTCGCCCGCCCTGAACATGACGTCGTCGAACATCGCCGGGTAGTTCCGCGGCATGCCGTCGGTCGCGTGGACGATGATCTCGTCGATCAGCAGCAGCATGCCGACGGTGGCCATCAGCGTCGCGAGCGGGCTCGCGAGCGGGATGAAGTGGAAACAGGTCAGGTAGACGAGGTAGCCGAGCACGCCCGCCGGCGAGGAACGCGCCGAGGAACACCGCCCACGCCGGCGCGCCGTGCCAGAGGCCGAGGACCAGCAGCCCGCAGTACGCGCCGCCGATCGACGCGGCGGCGTAGGCCAGGTTGAGCTTGTGCATCACGCCGAACACCAGCGTGAAGCCGATGCCGATCAGCGCGTAGGTCGCGCCGAACAGCACGCCGTCCAAGACTGCTTGGAGTAGGTCGAGCATAGACGCCAACGCCGCCTACGGGCTCACGCCCGCAGACGGCGTTGTCTCGTTCGGCTCGCCCTAGAGGGGGTTATGGTAGACCGACCACTGCCCGTTCTTCGCCCGCACGAATACGAACGGCTTCTCGGCCTCGCGGTCCTCGCGCTTCGTCGTCCCGAGCAGGCCCTCGGTCGTCTTCAGCTTCGCCAGCCCGTCGCGGATCTTCCGGCGGTCGGCCTGGACCGTGTCGGGCTTGGCGAGGACCTTCTCGCTCTCCATCACGTCCTTGAGGATGAACACGTTCTCCCACGCGGCCATGCTGTGGAGATCGGCGTTGCCCTTGAATTTCGCGGTGGCCTTTGCCGCGGCGATCGCCTTCGGGGTCACCGGCGCGTAACTGGTCGGGATGATCATCCCCTCGGCCTGCTTCGCACAGCCCTCGAGCGTCTCCAGGCTGGAGGAACTGTCTAGCCCGATGAGCACCTTCGGCTTCACGCCCTGGCGCTGCATCTCCTTCAGCACGCCGCAGGTCGTGAACGGGTGCGCCGAGATCGCGACGACGTCAGCGTCCGCCTTCTTCATCTCGCGCACCTGGGTGGCGAAGTTGGTGTCGTTCAGCAGCCACTTCGACTCGCCCAGCACCTTGAAGCCGTTCACGTTGGCGCGGTCCTTCATCACCGCGTACCACAAGGCGCGCGAGTGCGCGAAGTCCTCCTCGACGCCGCCGTAGACGGTCTTCGCCTCGGGAAACTCGGTGCGCACGTAGTTGAACAGCGAGGAATACATCGTCATCTCGCTCGGCACGTTGCGGAACGCCCATTCGGAAATCTTGGCGAGCCCGCCCTTGATCGCGACGTCGGTGAAGATCGGCATCTGCAGCCCGGAGTCGCTCGCGTCGCCCACCTTCTTCTGGAGGATGCCGAACTGCGGCTCGGCGACGTTCGAGCAGGTCGGGCCGATGATGACGAGGAAATCGGCCGACGCGATCCGCCGCGTGACCGAGATGCCTTCCTCGGCGGTGCAGCGGTCGTCGAAGAACTCCATCACGATCTTGCCGCGGGTGCCGTCGCCGAGCTTGACGCCGCCGGCCTTGTTGATCTCGTCGGCCGCGGCGAGTATCGCGGCCTCGCTGTTGACGCCGAACGACCGGACGACGCCCGACTTCGCGCCCATGCCGGCGATCTTGACGGTGCGTTCCTGCGCCGCCGCCCCGGAAGGCAGACCCAGCGCGAGCGAAGTGAGCGCGGCGGTGACCGCGAGAGCGAGGGCTTTCATGCGTTCCTCCTTCAATGGATCGGCTATATTTCTGCTGACGGGCGGCGCGGCCGAAACGCCGCCCGAAACAACGCGAAGGCAGTCTAGTGGCCCCCGCCCGGGGGTGTCAACGAGCGAGCGACCAGCCTGAAGGAGGAGACCATGGCCAGCCAAGTCCCGACGCACCGCGGCATCGCGACGCAAGAGCGCACCGGTCGCGAAGCGCCGGGCCCTGGCGAAGTCCCCGGCGCGCGCGCGGCGACGGCCGGCGCCGAAGGCCGGCGCGAGCCTCTGGGCGGGCCTGAAGCCCGGCCCCGCCAATTTCACGACGCTGACGCCGGTCGCGTTCCTGCCGCGGTCGGCGGAGATCCATCCCGACCGCGTCGCGGTGATCCACGGGACGCGACGCGCTCACGTACGCGCAGCTCTACGAGCGCGCCCGGCGGCTCGCCTCGGCGCTCGCGAAGCGCGGCATCGGCAAGGGCGACACGGTGTCGGCGATGCTGCCGAACGTGCCGGCGATGATCGAGGCGCACTTCGGCGTCCCGATGCTCGGCGCGGTGCTCAACACGATCAACACGCGCCTCGACGCGGACACCGTCGCCTACATCCTCGAGCACGGCGAGGCGAAGGCGATCATCACCGACCGGGCGTTCGCCGCGGTCGTCGGGCCGGCGCTCAAGGGCCTGAAGCGGAAGCTCCTGGTCATCGACAACGACGATCCGCTCTACACCGGCCCGGGGGAGCGCCTCGGCGAGATCGAGTACGAGGCGTTCCTGAAGCAGGGCGACCCGGGGTTCGCGTGGTCGCCGCCGGCCGACGAGTCGGCGCCGATCGCGCTCAACTACACCTCGGGCACCACCGGCCGGCCGAAGGGCGTCGTCTACCATCACCGCGGCACGTTCCTCGAGTCGCGTCGGCAACGTCATGGCCTGGCCGCTGCCGCCGCGGCCGGTGTACCTGTGGACCCTGCCGCTCTTCCACTGCAACGGCTGGTGCTTCGGCTGGTCGGTGGTCGCGATGGGCGGGACGCAGGTCTGCCTGCGCGCGGTCGACCCGGCGGCGATCTTCCCGCTGATCGTCGAGCACGGCGTGACGCACATGTGCGGCGCGCCGACGGTGCTCTCGATGCTGGTCAACGCGCCCGACGACGCAGAAGCGGAAGTTCCCGCACGTCGTCGACATCCAGACCGGCGGCTCGCCGCCGCCGGCGAAGGTGATCAAGGGCATGGAGGAGCTCGGCTTCCGCGTCACGCACATCTACGGCATGACCGAGCTGCAGGGGCCCTCCACCCTCTGCGAGCCGCAGGAGAGCGTGGGCGCCGATGCCGCTCGAGGAGCGCGCGCGTGCAGATGGCGCGGCAGGGCGTGCGCTACCCGGTGGTCGACGGCCACATCGTCGCCGACCCGAAGACCTGCAAGCCGGTGCCGCAGGACGGGAAGAGCGTGGGCGAGATCCTCGTCCAGGGCAACACGGTGATGCTGGGATATCTCAAGGATTCCAAGGCGACCGCCGAGGCGTTCGCGGGCGGCTGGATGCACACCGGCGACCTCGCGGTCTGGTACCCGAACAACTACGTCGAGATCAAGGACCGCAAGAAGGACATCATCATCTCGGGCGGCGAGAACATCTCGTCGGTCGAGGTCGAGATCGCCCTCTACCGGCACGCCGCGGTCGCGCTGGCGGCGGTGGTCGCGCGTCCCGACGAGAAGTGGGGCGAGACGCCGTGCGCGTTCGTGCAGCTCAAGCCCGGCGCGAGCGTCACCGAGGAGGAGATGATCCGGCACTGCCGCGAGAGCCTCGCCGGCTTCAAGCTGCCGAAGAAGGTGGTGTTCGGGCCGCTGCCGACGACCGCGACCGGGAAGATCCAGAAGTTCGTGCTGCGGGAGCGCGCGAAGACGCTCTGAAAGGGGGAACGGGGAAGGGAAGCGCGCGCGCTACCAGTCGGGGTTGAACGCCTTCACGATCGCGCCGCCCGACTTCTCGTCCTCCTCGATCTCGATCAGGCGCCGCGCCGCGGCCTCCTCGAGCAGCTTCCCGAACGAGCGGAAGCCGTAGTAGTTCTCGTTGAAGCCGGGCTTGCGGCGCTTCAGCGCCTGCTTGACCATCGAGCCCCAGAGCTTCTCGCCGGCGACGCGCTCCCCGGCGAGCGCCTCGATCGTCTCCATCACCAGATCGAGCGCTTCCTGCTTCTTGTCGTCGTCGGTGGCGGCCTTCGGCTTCGCCTCCGGCGCCGGCGGGCTTCTCCGGCCGGCGCTTGGCCGTCTGCTTGCGCTGCTCGCGCACCAGGTCGTCGTAGTAGATGAACTCGTCGCAGTTGGCGATCAGGAGGTCCGAGGTCGAGTTCTTGACGCCGACCCCGATCACCGCCTTGTCGTTCTCGCGCAGCTTCGACACGAGCGGCGAGAAGTCGGAGTCGCCGGTGATCAGCACGAACGTGTCGACGTGGCTCTTCGTGTAGCAGAGGTCGAGCGCGTCGACCACCATCCGGATGTCGGCCGAGTTCTTGCCCGACTGGCGCACGTGCGGGATCTCGATCAGCTCGAACGCCGCCTCGTGCATCGAGCGCTTCCACTCCTTGTAGCGGTCCCAGTCGCAGTACGCCTTCTTGACCACGATCTGGCCCTTGAGCAGCAGCCGCTCGAGCACGTGCTTGATGTCGAACTTCTCGTACTTCGCGTCGCGCACGCCGAGCGCGATGTTCTCGAAGTCGCAGAACAGCGCCATGCTGCGGGTCTCGGATGGAGTGGCCATGGGGTCGCCTGTAGGGGGGACGCGGCCGCATCGTAGCACTGTGTAGAATCGGCGCACGCCGCGACGCGCAGTCGTCGCGACCGCAGCGTGTCCGACCGCGAGTCTGCCGCGCGCAGCGACGTCCCTCGATCGCGAGCGATCGACCGCGACGCTCGCGGCCGACCGGCGCTAGCGCGCCGTCAGTTCAGCGATCTTCCACTCCCCGCTCGCGACCCGGCACAGGGTGAAGGTGCTGTCGCCGTTGAACCCGCCCGCGTGGTTCGTGTACTGGGTCTCGCGGCACTTCATTCCCTTCTGCGTGAACGTC
The DNA here is from genome assembly GCA_963762785.1 of uncultured beta proteobacterium. Classification (GTDB taxonomy): domain Bacteria; phylum Pseudomonadota; class Gammaproteobacteria; order Burkholderiales; family SG8-39; genus DATEDA01. The sequence continues at coordinate 17,957 of CAVXND010000044.1, read as the reverse complement.
CGGAGCGGCGTCGCCGTGCCCGAGGCGCCGGTCTTCGGGTTCGACCAGCCGCTCGTCTCGCCGTCGGCGTTCCGGTTCAGCGCCTCGTTCGAGTTCCGCATCATCATCTGCTGATCCTCTGGTGTCATCCGCTGGATCGGCGAGTCCCTGAGGAACCCGAGGTTCTGCGCGTGGACCGCGAGCGAGGTCGCGGCAAGTGCCGCGAAAGCGGCGAGGGTTGCGGGTTTCATCGGCGTGCTCCCAGGTTGCTGCTTCGCCGCAAGGATAACCGCGCCGGATGCGCTAGGCTAGCCTCGTCCGCGATTACGCCGCGGCGGCGAGCGGCTGCGCGCGCGCGCGTCGCCGGCTCGGTCTCGAGCGTCACCGCGACCGCGTGCACGACCGCGGCGATGCGCACCGCGGCCTGGATCTGCTCGCGGGCGAGCCCCGCCTCGCGCAGCACCTTCTCGTGCGCGGTGATGCACTTGCCGCAGCCGTTCACCGCCGACACCGCGAGCGACCACAGCTCGAAGTTCTCGCGCGCGGTGCCGGGGTTGGCGATGACGTTCATCCGCAGGCCGGCCCGCAGCTTCGAGTACTCCTCGTCCTCGACGAGGTGCAGGAAGCGGTAGTAGACGTTGTTCATCGCCATCATCGCGGCGGCGGCCTTCGCCGCGGCGAACGCGGCCGGGTCGAGGCGCGGGCCGAACTCGGCCACCACCGCCTCGATCACCTCCGGGTTGCGGCTGGCGATCGCGGACGCGATGAACGTGCCCGCCTTCTTGGCGTCGTCGAGCACCGTCTCGCCCGCGAGCGTGCCGAGGCTGAGCTTCAGGTCCTTGGCGTAGTCCGGGAGCCGGTCGCGCAGGGTCTGGATGGACATGGTCGGTCTCCTTGATGGTCATGGACGCGGCGAGAGCGAGGGGGCCGCGCCCCCTCGCGCCGATCCCGCGCTCAGGCGGCCTTCAGGAACTCTTCGCCCTTCTGCCAGTTGCACGGGCAGAGCTCGTCGGACTGCAGCGCGTCGAGCGTCGCGCAGCACTTCGTCGACGTTGCGGCCGACGCTCAGATCGTGCACCGACGCGAAGCGGATGATGCCCTCCGGGTCGACGATGAACGTCGCGCGGAGCGCCACGCCTTCCTTCTTGTCGAGGATCCCGAACGCCGCCGAGAGCTCGCGCTTGATGTCGGCGAGCATCGGGAACGGCAGGTTCTTCAGGTCCGGATGCTGGCGCCGCCACGCGAGGTGGACGAACTCGCTGTCGGTCGAGGCGCCGTAGACGACGGCGTCGCGGTCGTTGAACTCGCGGTTCAGCTTGCCGAAGGCCGCGATCTCGGTCGGGCACACGAACGTGAAGTCCTTCGGCCAGAAGAAGATCACCTTCCACTTGCCGGCGTCGGACTCGTCGGTGATGCGGGCGAAGGCCTTGTCCTGCTCCAGCGCCACCACGGCCTGGAGGTCGAACTTGGGGATGCGGTCGCCAACGGTCAGCATTGCATGCTCTCCTTGAGAAGTGGGTTCGTAACGCGTATGTGGGGCGCAGTCTGCGGTCCGTCCAGTGATCGATCCAACGGTATTTTTCGGTTAGAGTGATCGGGTCCGTCGATCACCGGCTCGCGTTCCGGTCCATGAGCGCCCTGCCGTCGATCCGCCAGCTCCGCTACCTCGTCGCCGTCGCCGACCGGCTCAACTTCCGCGCGGCGGCGGAGAGCTGCTTCGTCACCCAGTCGACCCTCTCGGCCGGGATCAAGGAGCTCGAGAGCGTGCTCGGGACCGAGCTCGTCGAGCGCGACAAGCGGCACGTGCGGCTGACCCGCGCGGGGGAGGAGGTCGTGGCGAAGGCGCGGGCGTTAATCGCCCAGGCGCAGGACCTCGTGGAGACGGCGCAGCGCGCCGCCGAGCCGCTGGCCGGGCCGTTCCGGCTCGGCGTCATCCCGACCATCGCCCCGTTCCTGCTGCCGCGCATCGGGCCGAAGCTGCGGGCCGCCTACCCGCGCCTGAAGCTGTATCCTGCGCGAGGACCTGACCGAGCGCCTGCTCGATCGCCTCCGCTCGGCCGAGCTCGACGCGGCGCTGATCGCGCTCCCCTACGAGACCGGCGAGCTCGCGGTGCGCGAGCTCTTCCGCGACGAGTTCTGGTTCGTGGCGCGCACGCGACGACCCGCTCGCCCGCGAGAAGGCGGTCGCGGTGGAGCGGCTCGCGCCGCGCGAGATCGTCCTGCTCGAGGAGGGCCATTGCCTGCGCGACCACGCGATCGTCGCCTGCGGTGTCCGCCCGCCGGGCGAGGCGCCGGCGGTCGAGGCGACCAGCCTCGCGACGCTCGTCCAGATGGTGGAAGGCGGACTGGGCGTCACGCTCCTGCCCGAGATGACGCTGAAGGCCGGCATCCTCAACGGGACCTCGCTCGTCGCGCGCCCGTTCGCGAGCCGCGTGCCCGCGCGGACCATCGCGCTCGTGTCCCGTCCCGGCGGCGCGCACGGCCGGGACGCCGATCTGATCGCGGCCTTCATCACCCAGCACGCGGCGCCGAAGCAGAAAGCGGGCCTCCCGAGCCTCCGGCGCCGCGCCTGAAGTCGAGCGCCGGACGTCGCGGGTTCGCGCGCGAAATCCCGCCGGTGGGAGCGGCGGCGGGTTGTGATATATAGAGGTGCAGGCTGCGGCTCGGCGCGCGAGCCGGGCCCCGGGGGAGGAGGGATAGGCAGGTGCAGGCGAGGAGGCGCCGGCATCTGCCGCGACACAGAGGGCATTCCAACACACACATGCAGAGCCTCAAGACCGTTTCCACAGGCACCGGCACCCCGACCCGCGCGCGCTCTCGGCCGACGAGCTCGAGCTCGCGCGGCTGATCGTCGCCACGCTCAACATCGAGGACACCCGACCCGAGGAGATCGACCCGGAGGCGCCGCTCTACGGCGAAGGGCTGGGACTCGACTCGATCGACATCCTGGAGATGTCGCTCGCGATCTCCAAGACCTACGGCGTGCAGCTTCGCTCCGACGATCCCGACAACGAGCGCATCTTCCGCTCGCTGCGGACCCTCGCCGCGCACGTCCAGGCGCGGCGCGCGAAGTAGGCGGGCTCGGGCGCCCGGCCATGGCGCGCCCGGGCGTCCTCCTCGCCGCGGCGGCGCTCGCCGCCTCGCCGGTCGCGCTGCATCTCCTGACGGTGATCGACGCCGCGCGTCCGCTCGCGGTCGCGCTGTCGTGGGGCGCCGCGGCGCTCCTCGCGATCGCGCTCGGGCGCGCCGCCGGCGTCGGCGGTGGCCGAGGGCGCGGCGGTCGCCGGCCTGCTCGGGCTGGCGCTGTATCTCGGCGCGGGGACGCGCTACGCGGTGTTCCTGCCGTCGCTCGCCGTCAACCTGCTCCTCGCCTGGTTCTTCGGCCGCACGCTCGTCCGCGGGCGGGTGCCGCTCGTGACCTCGATCGCGCGCATCGTGCGCGGCGCGGATCCGCTCGCGCCCGAGCTCGAGCGCTACACCCGGCACGCGACCCTGGCGTGGTGCCTCTTCTTCGTGGCGATGGCCGCGATCTCGGCGGCGCTCGCGGCGTTCGCCCCGCTCGCCGCGTGGTCGCTGTTCGCGAACGTGCTCGCGGCGCCGCTCATCGCGGCGATGTTCGCCGCCGAGTACGCCTATCGCCGCCGGCGGCTCGCCGGCTACCCGCACGTGCCCCCGCTCGCCGTGCTGCGGCGCCTCGCCGCCGCCGGCTTCGCCGTCGCCCGCACGACCGCGAAGTGACCGGCGCGCCCGACATCGCCGGCGTTCCGCTGGTCGCGCCGCGCGCGGCGGCCGATGCTTTCGCCTGGTCGGGCGGCGACGCGCAGGAGCGTCCGCGATTTCCTGGCCGACGTGGCCGCGCTCGCCCAGCGCCTGCCCGGGCGCGCGCACGTCGTGAACCTCTGCACCGATCGCTACCGCTTCGCGGTGGCGTTCGCCGCCGCGCTCGTCCGCGGCCAGGTGAGCCTGCTGCCGCCGAGCCGTGCCCCCGAGTTCCTCGCTGCGGCTCGCCGAGCAGTATCCGGACCTCTACGCCTCGCCGACGAAGCGGTCGGCTGGTGCCCGCTCGAGGCGGTCCGCTACCCGGAGCGGCTCGACGCCGCGCCGGGCGAGCCCCGGCGCCCGTCCTGCCGGCGGCGCAGGTGGCGGCGATCGCGTTCACCTCCGGCACCACCGGCGCGCCGACGCCGCACGTCAAGCTCTGGGGCGCGCTCGCGCGCGGCGCCGTCGCCGAGGCGCGCTCGCTCGGGCTCGATCGCGTTCCGGGGGCGACGCTGGTCGGCACGGTGCCGCCGCAGCACATGTACGGCTTCGAGTCGACCGTGCTCCTCGCGCTCCAGAACCCGCTCGCGCTGCACGGCGACCGTCCGTTCTATCCGGGCGACGTGCGCGCCGCGCTGGCCGAGGTCCCGGCGCCGCGCGTGCTGGTCACGACGCCGGTGCACCTGCGCGCGCTCGCCATCGACGGCACCGATCTGCCGCCGCTCGAGCTCATCCTGTCCGCCACCGCGCCGCTGCCCGCCGAGACGGCGGCGAACGCCGAGGCGCGCTACGGCGCGCCGGTGCGCGAGATCTTCGGCTTCACCGAGGCCGGCATGGTCGCCTCGCGCCGCACGACCGACGGCCCGGCCTGGCGGCTCCTGCCCGGGGTGCGCCTGCGCGCCGACGGCGACTCGTTCTGGGCCGAGGGCGGGCACGTCCCGGCGCCCGCGCGCTTCACCGACCTCGTCGAGGCGATCGACGCCGAGCGGTTCGTCGTCAGCGGCCGCACCGCCGACCTGGTGAACGTCGCCGGCAAGCGCGCCTCGCTCGCCGGGCTGAACGCCGAGCTGCTCGCGATCCCGGGCGTGGTGGACGGCGCCTTCTATCTGCCGGAGGCGGAAGGCGGGGGCGTGGCGCGCGTCGCGGCGCTCGTGGTCGCCCCCGGCCTCAACGCCCGTCGCCTGCGCGCCGAGCTGCGCCGGCGCATCGACCCGGCGTTCCTCCCGCGGCCGCTGCACCTCGTGGACCGGCTGCCGCGCAACGCGACCGGCAAGATCTCGATCGAGAGCCTGCGCGCCCTCGCCGCCAGCCGCCCGCGGCGATGAGGCAGGCGACCTACCCCGGCGAGCGTCCGCCGCACGCGCCGGAGACCGGCTGGTCGGCGCGCCTGCTCGGGCGCTTCCATGCCACCGGCATCTTCTGGTACCGGCTGAACCGGTGGCTGGTGACCGCCGCGCCGGACTGGCTGATGGCGCCGCTGATCACCGCCCTGACGCCGTTCGCCTACGCCGTCCTCGTCCGCGTCCGACGCGCGATCGGCGCGAACCTCGCGGTGGCGCTCGGGCCCGCCGGCTTCCTCGAGCGGCAGCGGCGGGTGCTGCGGACCATCCGCAACTTCGGGATGTGCCTGATCGAGCGCTACGAGCGGTTCTCGACCGACCGTCCGTTCGCGGTCGAGGTCGAGGCGATGGAGCACTGGCGCGCGGTGGCGGACGGCGGCCGCGGGTTCGTCATGGTGTCGGCGCACCTCGGCCTCTACGAGGCCGGGTCGATGGTGCCGGTGGCGAAGGAAGCGCGCCGCGTGCACCTCGTGCGCGAGCCCGAGCTCGATCCGCGCGCGCAGGCCTTCATCGAGGAGACGGTCGCGGCGGTGCAGGGGGAGCGCTACAAGATGCACTTCCAGGCCGGCGACCCGCTGCAGGCGGTCGCGCTCGTCGAGGCGCTCGAGCGCGGCGAGATCGTCGCGGTGCAGGCCGACCGCCCGCACGCGGGCGGCAAGACCGTCCCGGCGACGCTGTTCGGGCGGCCGTTTCCGCTGCCGGCCGGTCCGGCCGTGCTCGCGCGCACGGCGCGCGTGCCGATCCTGCCGGTGTTCGCGCTGCGCGAGGGGCGGCGGCGCTTCCGCGTCGTGTTCCGCCCGCCGATCGAGGTCGCGCGCGAGCGCCGACCGCGGCGCGGATCTCGCGGCGGCGATGGGACGGGTCGCGGGCGAGATCGAGTACGCGATCCGGCGCGCGCCGAACCAGTGGTTCGCGTTTCGCGAGCTGTGGCCGGACCAGCCGTCCGGTTAAGTCAGGACCGTCGCGATCGTCCCGCGCAGCACCCGCCGCGGGCCGTGGTCGACTTCCACCGCGTAGTGCGTGAGCGGCGGCGCCGCGGCGGTCAGGCGGATCGACGCGACGAGATCGGCGTCGGCCGGCACGTCCGTCGCGAAGAGCACGACGTCGCGGACCGCGACGAGATAGCCCATGCGCGGCGACGGCCACGCCGCCTTCGCGCCAGCGCTGCAGCGCCTCCCACGTCGCCGCGGCCTGCGCCGCCACTTCGATCGTCGCCGAGCGCGGGCGCGCTCCCGCCGGTCGACGAGCGGGCACGCCGCCGGCAGTGCGCGCGGTGCAGATCAGCCCGTCGGGCATCTCGCCGGCGATCCCGGTCACGAAGCGCATCGGCGGCTGCTGCGGCAGCAGCGTCTCCGGGCGACGGCGCGTCCGCGGGCGGCAGGACGATCGTGGTCTGCGCCGCCGACGCGGCGCCGCGTTGCAGCGCGACCGAGCTCGAACGCGGCGTTCGCGACCACGGTCTCGCCGCGCGTGATGTCCACCCGCACGCGGCCGTTCGTCGCTCGCGCCGCCAGCTCGAGCCGGTCGCCCGGCACCACGAGGTGCCGCAGCCGCGCGAACGGGATCGTGTGCACCGGGTCATCGCGTGCTCGACACGCGCGCGGCCGTCTCCACCATCATTGCGAGCTCGACCACGCCCGGCAGGATCGGGCGCCCGGGGAAATGGCCGGCGAAGTACGGCGCGTCGGCCGCGAGGGTGATGCTCGCCTTCACGCGCGCCGCGCCCGTGATCGCCGCGACCACGAACTGGGGAAAGGTCTCGCGGATCGCGCCGACGTCGGGATAGACCCGCACGTCCGTGAACCCGTTGGCCGCGAGCGCCTGCCGTCCATTGCTCCGGCGTGAGGAAGCCGCCGTTCGGACGCCAGCCGGGCACGAGCACCGGGTCGCGGAACGACGCGAGCAGATTGAACGCGAGCTCGACGTACACCGGCCGCCCCGCGAACGGGCGGACGCATTCCGAGATGACCAGCGCGCCGCCGGGAGCGAGCGCGGCGCGGACCTCGGCGAGCGTCGCGCCGAGATCGCGCGCCACGTGGAGCACGTTGACCCCGTAGACGAGCGCGTAGGCGCCGGGCGCGACGCCGAACGGACGGTCGATGTCGAGCGCGCCGAACTCGAGCCCGCGGTCGGCAAACCGCGCCGCGCAGCGACCGCTCGGCGCGCCGCATGAAGAGCGGGGAGATCTCGGTGAACCGGTACGACGGCGCCGCCGCGGCGTCGAGCCGCTCGAGGAGCGCCTCCGCGCCGCTGCCGAGCCCGCCGCCGAGCTCGAGGACCGGGCCGGGCCGCGCCGCCAGCGCGCGCGCTGCCGCGACCGCCCCGATCGCGTTGCTGATCGCGTAGAGCGGGTTCGCGTTCGAGAAGTACTTCGACCACGCGACCATCCCCTCGGCGTCGAAGAGGGCCTGCTCGCCGGTGAGCTCGCCGCGCAGCACCGCCGGATAGCGCTCGGCCGCCATCGCCGCGATCCGGTACGACGGCAGGCAGCGCTCGTCGTTCGCGGCCTGCGCCGCCAGGATCTCTTCCGGGTCGAGCGCCGGGAGCGGCTTCGCCGCGCGGAAGCGCGCGCTGTCGCCCGCGACCCGACACCTGCTCGAGCCACCCGCGCGCGGCGAGCGTCGCGATCAGCCACGCCGCGGGTACGCGCGCGACGGCCGGGGCGAGCCCGGCGCGGGCGATCGCTTCCTCCACGGTAGCCGGCTCGGCGCACGCCTCGGCGAGCCCGGTCGACCGGAACGCCGCGAGCGCGAGCCGCGCCACGTACTCCTCGATCAGGTCGCACGAGCGCGCGAACGCGTCGTCGAAGAGCGGGAGGATCTCGGCCGGGATGAGCGCCGCTCTGGCGTCGCCCGGCGCGCGATTCGTTGCGATTGCCACCCGCCGAGTTTAACGCGGACCAACGCTCCACCTCCGGCGCGGGCGCTTGTTATGCTTCGACGCATGCGTGCCGTGGTGATCGGCGTGGTGCTTGCGGTGCTCGCGGCGTCGCCGGCGCGGGCGGCCGACCCGCCGCTCGCGCTCGCGCCCGCTGATGGCCGCGCTCGCGAAGAACGGGCCGGGCACCGTGCGCTTCGCGGAGACGAAGACGAGCGCGCTCCTCAAGGCGCCGGCCGAGTCGAGCGGCACGCTCACCTACGCCGCGCCGTCCCGGCTCGAGAAGCACACGCTCGCGCCGCGCGACGAGCGCTTCGCGGTCGACGGCGACACGGTGGTGATCGAGAACGCCGCGCGGAAACGCGCATCGAGCTCCGCCTGAGCGAGTACCCGGCGATCCGCGCGTTCGTCGAGAGCATCCGCGGCACGCTCGCCGGCGACCTCGCGGCGCTCCGCCGCTACTACCGCGTCGAGCTCGACGGCACCTGGTCCGACTGGCGGCTGCACCTCCTGCCGTCCGACCCGCAGATGGCCGAGCTCGTCCAGAAGGTGCTGATCGGCGGCGCCGGCGGGGAGGTGCGGCGGATCGAGATCCTCGAGGCGAGCGGCGACCGCTCGGTGATGACGATCACCAAGCCGAAGGACCGCGGTTGAGCGCCCGGCGCGGGCCGCTTCTCGCCTGGCTCGCCTTCGTCGCCGCGTGCGCAATCGTCGCGGCGCACGCGCGCTTCACCGCGGACATGTCCGCGTTCCTGCCGGAGGCCGCGACGCCGGCGCAGCGGCTGCTCGTCGGCGAGCTGCGCGAGGGCGTCGCCTCGCGGCTGCTGCTGGTCGGCATCGAGGACGCGGAGCCCGACAAGCTCGCCGCGCTCAGCCGCGCGCTCGCGAAGCGGCTGCAGGGCCGGGCCGAGTTCGTCTACGTCGCGAACGGGGACGCGGCGCTCGCGGGGGCCGACCGCGACTTCCTGTTCGCGCACCGCTACGTTCTCAGCCCCGGCGTCGCGCCCGGGCACTTCGATCGCGACGCGCTCGCCGCCGCGCTCGAGCGCGGCTACGAGGCGCTCGCCTCGCCCGCCGGCGCGCTCGTGCGGCGCTACCTGCCGGCCGATCCGACCGGCGAGTTCCTGCGGGTGCTCGCCGGGCTCGAAGGCGAGGCTCGCCCGCCGACCTACCTCGGCGTCTGGATGTCGCGCGATCAGCGCACCGCGCTCCTCCTCGTGCAGACCGCGGCGCCGGGGTTCGATCTCGACGCGCAGCAGGCAAACCTCGCGCTCATCGAGCAGGCCTTCGCCGCCGCGCGCGACGAGGTCGGCGCGTCCGTCGCGGTCCTGCGAGCGCTCGGGGCCGGCGGTCTTCGCCGTCCTGTCGCGCGAGGCGATCCGGGGCGACGTCCGGCGGCTCTCGACGATCGCGACCGTGATCGTCGCCGGGATGCTGCTGCTCGCGTTCCGCTCCGTCGCCGTCCTCGGGCTCGCGTTCGTCCCGGTCGCGACCGGCGCGCTCGCCGGGGTCGCCGCGGTCTCGCTCGGGTTCGGCACGGTCCACGGCATCACGCTCGGCTTCGGCGTCGTGCTGATCGGCGAGGCGATCGACTACGCGATCTACTTCTACGCGCAGCGTTCGCGGCGACGAGCCGGCGGCGGCGTCGTTCGCGCGCATCTGGCCGACCCTGCGCCTCGGCCTCGCCGTCTCCGCGGCGAGCTTCTGCGCGATGCTCTTCGCCGGCTTTCCCGGGCTCGCGCAGCTCGGCCTCTTCGCGGTCGTCGGCCTCGTCGCCGCCGCCGCCGTCACGCGCTGGGTGCTGCCGGGGATCCCGGTGCGCGCCGCCGCGCCGCGCGGGCGTGGACGTCGTCGCGCGTCTGGTGCCGCGCTGGCGGTGGCCGCTCAAGGCGCGGCTCGCGGCGCTCGGGCTCCTTACCGCGCTGTGTGCGGTGGTCATCTGGCACGAGCGCCCGATCTGGGACGACGACCTCGCGCGGCTGAATCCGGTCGGCGCGGCGGAGCAGGCGCTCGACAAGCGGCTGCGCGACGCGCTCGGCGCGCCGGACGCGCGCTGGCTCGTCGTCGTGTCGGGCGCGACGGAGGATGCCGCGCTCGAGGCGGCGGAGGCCGCTCGCGCGCCCGCTCGCCGCGCTGGTGGACGCGAAGGCCATCGCCGGCTACGACTCGCCCGCCGTCTATCTTCCGAGCGCGCGCACGCAGGCCGCGCGCCGCGCGGCACTGCCCGACGACGCGACCCTCCGCGCGGATCTGGCCGCGGCGGTGGCCGCGTCGCCGTTCAAGCCGGACCTCTTCGAACCGTTCGTGCGCGACGTCGCCGCCGCGCGCGCCGCGCCGCCGCTCGAGCGCTCGCGCCTCGCCGGCACCGCGTTCGGGCTGAAGACCGACGCGCTCCTCGTCCGCCGCGACGACCGCTGGTACGCGCTCCTTCCGGTCCGCGGCGTCGCCGACCCGGCGCGCCCTCGCGGCGCGGATCGCCGCGGACGGCGCCGGCCGGCGCCGCGCTGCTCGACATCCGGGCCGAGTCGACCGGCTCCTCGCGAGCTACCGCGAGCGCGCGCTCGTGCTGTGGGGCGTCGGGCTCGCGATCATCGTCGCGCTGCTCGCGATCCACCTGCGCTCGGCCCTGCGCGTGGCGCAGGTCCTCGCCCCGATCGCCGGCGCCGTGGCGGCGGCGGCCGCGATCCTCCTCGCCGCCGGGACGAAGCTCACGCTGTTCCACCTCGTCGCGCTGCTGCTGGTCGCCGGCGTCGGCTCCAACTACGCGCTCTTCTTCGAGCGCGAGCCGCCCGACGAGGGCGAGCGGCGGCGCACCGTGTTCGCGGTCGCGTTCTGCGCCGCGACCACCGCGCTCGCCTTCGGCCTGCTCGCCTGGTCGCAGGTGCCGGTGCTGAAGATGATCGGCGCGACCGCCGCGATCGGCGCGGTGGCGAGCCTCGCGGCTCGCGACGCTGATCGCGCGCGGCCGGGGCTGATAAAATCGCCTGCTCCGCGAGCCGAAGTCCGCGTCTCGCTCCCCGGCGCCCTCCCGACCTTGACTCCCCTGATCGTCACCCGCTACACCGGCGTCAACTGCCTCGGCCGCGGCGCTCGAGGCGTGGTGGGCGGCGCCTGCGCGCGCGCCGGTCGGGGCTCGCGCCGTGCGATTTCGAGGACGTGGTCCTCGACACCTTCATCGGCCGGGTCGCGGGCGTCGAGGACGTGACGCTGCCCGGCCCGCTCGCGGCGTTCGACTGCCGCAACAACCGCCTCGCCTGGCTCGGCCTCGCGCAGGACGGATTCCGCGAGGCGGTGCTCGCCGCGCGCGAGCGCTACGGCGCGGGCCGCATCGCGGTCATCATGGGCACCAGCACCTCCGGCGTGCTCTCGACCGAGCGCGCCTACCAGCGCCGCGATCCGGCCTCGGGCGCGCTGCCGGCGGACTTCCGCTTCGCCGAGACGCAGAGCACCTACTCGCTCGTCGGCGTTCGTGCGCGCCGCGCTCGGGCTCGAGGGCCCGGCGCACGTCGTGTCGACCGCCTGTTCGTCGAGCGCGAAGGTGTTCGCGAGCGCGGCGCGCCTGATCGACGCGGGGTTCGCCGACGCCGCGGTCGTCGGCGGCGCCGACAGCCTCTGCCTCACGACGCTCTACGGCTTCCGGTCGCTCGAGCTGCTGTCGACCGCGCCGTGCCGTCCGTTCGACGCCGAGCGGAACGGCATCTCGATCGGCGAGGGCGCCGGGTTCGCGCTGCTCGAGCGCGACCGGCGAGCGGCCCGGTCCTCGCCGGCGTCGGCGAGAGCAGCGACGCGTACCACATGTCGACGCCGCATCCCGAAGGGCTCGGCGCGCGGCTCGCGATGGAGCGCGCGCTCGCGGCGGCGGGCTCGCCGCCGGACGCGGTCGGCTACGTCAACCTGCACGGCACGGCGACCCGCACCAACGACGTCGCCGAAGGCCGCGCGGTGCGCGACGTGTTCGGGCCCGCGACGCCGTGCAGCGCGACCAAGGGTGCGCACGGCCACCTGCTCGGCGCGGCCGGCATCACCGAGGCGATCGTCGCGCTGCTCGCGCTCGAGCGCGGCTTCCTGCCCGGGACCGCCAACACGCGCGCGCTCGACGTCGAGACCGCCTGCCACGTGCTGATCGAGGGCGAGGCGGCCGCGCCGCGCTACGTGCTCTCGAACTCGTTCGGCTTCGGCGGCAACAACTGCAGCGTGATATTCGGGCGCGCCGCGAGGATGAGCGCGTACGTCGACGGCGTCGGGCTGCTCGCTCCCGGGCTCCCGGGCTGGCGCGCGGCGCGGCGCGGTGCTCGCGGGCGATGCGCGCTACGAGCCGGGCGAGATGCCGCGCCCGGCCGCCGAGATCCTGCCGCCGGCCGAGCGGCGCCGCTGCGGCGACCTGGTGAAGCTCGCGCTGCACGTCGGCGCCGAGGCGCTCGCGCCGAGCGGCGCCCGCGCGGAGGAGCTGGCGACGGTGTTCACCTGCGCCACCGGCAGCGGCGAGGTCCTGCACCAGATCTGCGAGACGCTCGCCGGCACCGCCCGCGACGTGTCGCCGACGCGCTTCCACAACTCGGTGCACAACGCGGCCGCCGGCTACTGGAGCATCGCGACCGGCGCGCGCACGCCGTCGACCAGCCTGTGCGCCCACCAGGGCAGCTTCGCGGCCGGCCTGCTCGAGGCCGCGGTGCAGGCCGCCGCCGAGCGTCGCCCGGTGCTGCTCGTCGCCTACGACCTGCCGCCGCCGCCGCCGCTCGCGGCGGTCGTGCCGTGCACGGTGCCGTTCGGGCTCGCGCTGCTGCTCGCGCCGGCGCGCGGCGCGGCGAGCCTCGGCGAGATCGAGCTCGACCTCGCGCGCGAGGGCGCGGAGACGACGTTCGCCGATCCCGGCGCTCGAGCGGCTGCGGACCGGGAACGCCGCGGCGCGCGGCCTGCCGATCCTGGCCGCGCTCGCGGCCGGGCGGAACGCGCAGATGACGCTCGAATGGCTGCCGGGCCTGCGGCTCGCCGTCGCGGCGGCGCCTACGGCGCGGTGACTGAGCGCGGGTGCCGCGCGATGAAGCGCGCGCTCGTCACCGGAGCGACCGGCGCGATCGGGCCGGCGATCTGCCGCGAGCTCGCGCGCGCCGGCCTGCACGTGATCGTGCACGGGAACAAGCGGACCGAGGCGGCCGCGCGGCTGGTGGCCGAGATCACCGCGGCCGGCGGCGCGGCCGAGCACGCCGCGTTCGACGTCACCGACGCGGACGCGACGGCGCACGCGCTCGAGCGGCTGCTCGGCCACGGGGCGATCCAGGTGCTCGTGAACAACGCCGGCGCGCACGCCGACGCGCCGATGCCCGGCATGACGCGCGCGCAGTGGCGCAGCGTGGTCGACGTCAACCTCAACGGCTTCTTCAACGTCACCCAGCCGCTGCTCCTGCCGATGCTCGGGACGCGCTGGGGCCGGATCGTCAGCATCTCCTCGGTGTCGGCGCTGATCGGCAACCGCGGCCAGGCGAACTACGCCGCGGCCAAGGCGGCGCTGCACGGCGCGACGAAGGCGCTCGCGCTGGAGATGGCCCCGCGCGGCGTGACGGTGAACGTCGTCGCGCCCGGCGTCGTCGAGTCGCCGGCGACGGCCAAGGCGTTTCCGCCCGAGCGGATCAAGACGCTCGTGCCGATGCAGCGCGCCGGCACGCCGGAGGAGGTCGCGGCGCTGGTCGGCTTCCTCGTTTCCGACCACGCCGGCTACATCACCGGGCAGATCGTCGCGGTCGCCGGAGGCCTCGCGTGAGCCCGCCGGCCGTCCCAAGGGCGAACCCCGAGCGCCTTTTGGCGCGAGGGTCATCCAATGACGCCGCCGGCCGAGCAGCGCTACGCGGTCGTGATCCCCGCCTACAACGAGGCGGCGACGATCGCCGACGTCGCCGCGCGCGCGGCGGCGGTCGCGGCGACGGTGATCGTGGTGGACGACGGCTCGACCGACGGCACGCACGAGCGCCTCGGCGGGCTGCCGGTGGTGCTGCTCCGGAACGAGCGCAACCTCGGCAAGGGCGCGAGCCTCTGGCGCGGCCTGCAGCACGCGCTCGCGCTCGGCGCCGACGGCGTCGTGACGCTCGACGGCGACGGGCAGCACGCGCCCGAAGACATCCCGCGCCTCGTGCGCGTCGCGCGGGCGCACCCCGACGACGTCGTGATCGGTGCCCGGCTCATCGGCCGCGAGACCTCGCCGCGGGCGCGCCGCATGGCGAACCGCGTGGGCGATTTCTTCATCGGCTGGGCTGCCGGGCAGCCGCTCGACGACAGCCAGTCGGGCTTCCGCGTCTACCCGGCCTCGCTCCTGCGGCGGCTCGAGGTGGGGCACGGCCCGACGCGCGGGTTCGTGTTCGAGAGCGAGGTGCTGATCGCCGCGGCGCGGCTCGGCGTGAGGTGCCGCTCGGTCGCGATTGCGGCGGTCTACCCGCGGGACGCGCGGCCGAGCCACTTCCGCCCGGTGGCCGACATCGCGCGCATCGGCGGCATGATCCTGTGGCAGCTCGCGCGCCGGGGGATGTACCCGGCCGGGCTGTACCGCAGCCTCGCGCGACGCACCCGGGACGACGCCGTCACGGCCGACGAGGCGAGCTAGCGCGCGCGTCAATCCGGCGTGATGACGGTGGTGCCCGACTTCGCGAACACCCACGCGATCGCGATGCCGCCGCCGAGCGCGTAGTTCTGCTTGACCAGCGGGCTCTGGTCGAACACTGCACCGCTCAGGTTGTCGTAGCGGACGTAGGCGCCGACCCAGAACTCGCCGATGTGCCGGCTGAGCGAGGCGAAGAAGGTCGCGCCCGAGTAGCCGCCGGGCGCGGTGTACGCCGGGCGATCGGGCGTGGCGTACTGCTGCGGCACGCCGTAGAAGTACTCGTGGTACTTCTGCGTGCCGAAGAGCGGGCCGGCGCTGAAGCCGACGTTCCAGCGGCCGCCGAGGAACTCGGGCCGCACGTCCAGGTTGAGGTTCGGGTAGAAGATCCAGCCCTGGTTCTGCCAGTGCGGCGAGGTGTTGAAGGCGAACACCGCGCGCACCGGCAGGCGCAGCCGCAGGCGGTAGTTGTAGTCGATCTTCCGGTCGCGCGCGAGCAGGATATCGACGACCGGTCCCACTTCGACCGTCGCGTCGAGGTCGGGCATGCCGGCGCGCGGGCTGTCCTGGCTGTTGTTGACCGGCGGCGTCGCGTACATGCTGACGTCGAGCTCGACGCGGTCGGACTGGAAGAAGATGCCGCGGATGCCCTCGCGGTCGACCTTGAAGTAGTCGCCGCGATAGGCGAAGAACGGGAACGGGTACAGGTAGCCCTGGCTCTGGTTGGAGCCGCGGTAGTCCGGCAGGTAGAGGCCGAGCGGCCCGACGCCGACCTCCCACAGCGGCCGCTCGACCGCGCGCGCCGCCTGCGGCAGCACGGCGGCGACGAGCGCGAGCGCGGCGAGGAGGCGCCGCACCTAGGCCGCTTCCACCGGGCGGATCGCCTCGCGGCGCCGGCGCCAGGCGCGCACGCTCGTGCGCAGCCGCGCGCAGCAGAAGAAGTAGTAGATGCTGCGGAAGAGGTAGAGCCGCGGCATGACCGGCCGGAAGCGGAACACGTCGCCGGCGAGGAACGACACCACCGCCGACTGCACGCCGAGCAGGTTCTTCGGCCCCATGATGAGGTTGCGCATCGTCGGCGAGGTCATGCGGTAGATCATCCACGAGAAGGTGCGCAGGCCCCGCCGGACCTGCCGGTCGAAGCTGCCGGTAGAGGCGCGGCGCGGCGCGCGGGTCGCGCAGGCACCCCTCGACGACGTCGGCGCCGAGGAACGCGCTGTTCATCGCGAGGTACACCCCGCTCGAGAACACCGGGTCGATGAAGCCGTACGCGTCGCCGACGAGGATGTAGCGGTCGCCGGCCATCCGGTCGGCGTAGTAGGAGTAGTTGCCGGTGGCGGTGGCGGGGCCGGTGAGCTTCGCGTCGCGCAGCCGCGCCGAGAGCTCGGGCGAGAGCGCGAGCGTCTCGAGGAAGAACTCGGTGAGGTCGCCCTTGCCGCGTCTTGAGGTAGTAGGGCCAGCACACCGCGCCGACGCTCGTCGTGCCGTCCTTCAGCGGGATGAACCACATCCAGCCGTGCGGGAACCAGAAGATGCTGATGTTGCCTTCCTCGCGCCCGGGCAGCCGCTCGGCGCCGGTGAAATGGCCGAAGAGCGCGGCGCTCGAGTGCTTTTCGTTCCGCCGCTTCAGGCCGAGCTTGCCGGCGAGGAAGGTGTCGCGTCCCGACGCGTCGACGAGGAACCGCGCGCGGATGCGGCCGGCTCGCGCCGGCGTCGTCGGCGAACGCGGCCTCGACGCCGTCCGGATCGAACTCGACCGCGGTCACGCGCGTCCCCTCGTGCACCTGCGCGCCGCGTTCCGCGCAGTGCCGCAGCAGCAGATGATCGAACTCGGAGCGCCGCACCTGGTAGGCGTACGGCCACGCCGGGTCGAGCTGCTCGCTGAAGTCGAACGTGAGCGAGCGGCCGTGCTCGGCGGAGCAGAACTCCGCGCCGTGCTTGATCATCGCGATCGACTCGACCTTCGCCCGGACCCCGAGGCGCTCGAAGAGCGGCAGGTTGAGCGGCAGCAGCGACTCGCCGATGTGGAAGCGCGGGTGCCGGTCCTTCTCGACCACGACGACGTCGTACCCGCGGCCGGCGAGCAGGGTGGCGATCGTGGAGCCGGCGGGGCCGCCCCCGATCACGAGCACGTCGCAGCGGGCGGCCGGGACAGGACCGGCAGGGGCGGACGTGGAGGCGTGTCGAAGATGCGGCAGGCTGCACGGGAACCTCTGGCAGGCGGCGAAAATCTACCACGACCCGCGTGGAGCCGGCGGCGCGCCTCTGGAATAATCGGGCGCATGTCGGTCGATTCGATCCGCGCCGGGGCGGGCCCGGCCGCGCGGCCCTGGCGGCCCGCCGCGGCGCTCAAGGCGAGCGTGGTGCTGCACGCCGGCGGCCTCGCGGCGCTCGCCGCGGCGCCCGAGGCCTGGACCGCGGTGCTGGCCGCGGTCGCGGCCAACCACCTGGCGCTCTTCGGCGCGAGCTTCGCGCCGCGGAGCGGCCTGCTCGGCCCCAACCTGACGCGCCTGCCGGACGCGGCGGTGGCGCGCCGCGAGATCGCGATCACCTTCGACGACGGCCCCGATCCGGAGATCACGCCGCGGGTGCTCGATTGTCTCGACCGGGCCGGCGCGCGCGGGACGTTCTTCTGCGTCGGAGCTCGCGCGGCGGCGCACCCGGGCGTCGTGCGCGAGATCGTGCGCCGCGGCCACGCGGTGGAGAACCACAGCCAGCAGCATTCGACCGCGTTCGGCTGGTACGGGCCCGATCGCCTGCGCCGCGAGATCGGCGCCGCCCAGGACACGCTCGCGCGCCTCGCCGGGCGCGCGCCGGCGTTCTTCCGCGCGCCGTTCGGCGTGCGCAGCCCGTTCGTCGACCCGGTGCTCGCGCGCCTCGGCCTCGCCTACGTCTCGTGGACGCGCCGCGGCTACGACACCGTCGACGCCGATGCCGCGCGCGTGCTCGCGCGGCTCGCCGGCCGGCTCGACGCCGGCGACGTGCTCGTGCTGCACGACGGCGTCGCGACCGGCGCGCAGCGCGGGCAGCCGACGGTGCTCGAAGTGCTCCCGCGGCTCCTCGAGCTGGCGGCGGGCCGGGGGCTGAAGCCGGTCACGCTCGGCGCCGCCTGCGGGTGACCGACCCGGCGCTCGAGCGCGTCTTCGATGCCGCCGCCCGCCGGTACGCGCCGGCCGGGCGGTTCGCCCGCCACTTCGCCCGCGGCAAGCTCGGAGGCGACCCGGTCTTCGCCGAGATCCTGCGCCGGGGGCTGATCCCGGACGGCGCGCGCCTCCTCGACCTCGGCTGCGGACAGGGGATCCTCCTCGCGCTGCTCGTCGCGGCGCGCGATCAGTACCGCGCCGGCACGTGGCCGGCCGGGTGGCCGCCGCCGCCGGCGCGTTTCGCGCTGCGCGGCATCGATTTCCTCGCCAAGG
>CAVXND010000043.1:0-21391 GCA_963762785.1 uncultured beta proteobacterium | reverse complement strand
GCGGCGAGCATCGCCGTGACCTCCGCCTCGTCGTAGCGCCGTTGCTGCACATGCAGCATGAACGAGAGGAAGTCCCGGCCGGTGAGGTAATAGGGCGGCACGAACCGCTCGGGCAGGAACGCGAGCGCGCGCGCGCGAGCGCGGCTCGGTGTGGGGGATGCCGAAGAGATCGATCTGGCCGCCGTCGACCGCGCAGAAGTCGAGCAGGCACTTGATCAGCGTCGTCTTGCCGGCGCCGTTTACGCCGGCGAGACCCAGGAACTCGCCGGACGCGACCTCCAGGTCGACGCCACGCAGCACTTCGGCCTTGCCAAAGCGCTTGCTGAGCCCGCTGACGCGGACGACGGGGTTTGCCATGGAACGGTGCGGCGGGCGGCGATCGTTTGCGCGCATGATATAGGAGGGCGCCGGCGCACCCCGCGCCAAAGGTGGCTACGGGGCCCCCTTTCCTTTAGTATTCAGCCCTTTGTTGTCGGCTTCCCACCCGCGCTTGTCTGCCACCCATCCGGCTTCCGCCGACCCCGTTTCTGCCCGCCCGGCCGCCGCGAACCTGGTCGAGATCGAGAACGTCACGTTTTCGTACGGGCGCGCCGGTCCTCGACGGCATCTCGCTTACCATCCCGCGCGGGAGCGTCGTCGCCATCATGGGCGGGAGCGGCAGCGGCAAGACGACGCTGCTGCGGCTCATCGGCGGGGCGTTGCGGCCGTCGAAGGGCGAAGTCCGGGTGTTCGGCCGGTCGGTCAGCCGGGCGCGGACGCGCGAGCTCTACGAGCTGCGGCGCAAGATGGGCATGCTGTTCCAGTTCGGCGCGCTCTTCACCGATCTGTCCGCGTTCGACAACGTCGCCTTCCCGATGCGCGAGCGGACACGCGCTCCCGGAGCCGCTCATCCGCGACCTGGTGCTGATGAAGCTCCAGGCGGTGGGATTGCGCGGCGCGGCCGATCTGATGCCGCAGCAGCTCTCCGGCGGCATGCAGCGGCGCGTGGCGCTCGCGCGCGCGATCGCGCTCGACCCGGCGCTCGTCATGTACGACGAGCCGTTCACCGGGCTCGACCCGATCTCGCTCGCGGTGACCGGCAATCTCATCCGCGACCTGAACGACGCGCTCGACGCCGCCTCCATCGTCGTCACCCACGACGTCCACGAGTCGCTCGCCATCGTCGACTACCTCTACTTCCTCGCCAACGGCAAAGTCGTGGCGCAGGGAACGCCGGACGAAGTGCGGGCCTCGACCGCGCCGTTCGTCCATCAGTTCGTGCACGCCGAGCCCGACGGCCCGGTACCGTTTCACTATCCGGCGCCCGACTACGCCGGCGCGCTGCTGGCGAACCGGTGATGCTCGCGCGCGTCCTGTCGTTCTTCGAAGCGCTCGGCGGCCGGGTCAACGGGATGGTCGCGCGCCTCGGGCTCGCGAGCCGGTTCTTCTGGATCATGCTGCGCCTCTCGGGCACGAGCTTCCGGCGTCTGCCGCTCACCATCCGCGAGATCTACTTCGCGGGCGTGCTGTCGCTCATCATCATCGCCGTGTCGGCGCTCTTCGTCGGCATGGTGCTCGGCCTGCAGGGCTACGACACGCTCGTCCGCTACGGCTCCGCGGACGCGGTCGGGACGCTGGTCGCGCTCTCGCTGACGCGCGAGCTGGGGCCGGTGGTGGCGGGCCTCCTGTTTGCGAGCCGCGCCGGATCGGCGATCACCGCCGAGATCGGGCTCATGAAGGCGACCGAGCAGCTCTCGGCGATGGAGATGATGGCCGTCGACCCGATCGCCCGCGTCGTCGGCCCGCGCTTCTGGGGCGGCGTCATCTCGATGCCGCTCCTCGCCGCGCTGTTCTCCGCGATCGGCATCTTCGGCGGCTATCTCGTCACCGTCCCGCTCATCGGCGTCGACGAGGGCGCGTTCTGGTCGCAGATGCAGAGCTCGGTCGACCTGCACGAGGACGTCGTCAACGGCATCATCAAGAGCGCCGTGTTCGGCGTCGCGGTGACCTGGATCGCGGTGTTCGAGGGCTACGACGCTGCCCCTACCGCCGAAGGGGTATCGCGCGCGACGACGCGCACGGTGGTGACCTCGTCGCTCGCGATCCTCGCGCTCGACTTCGTGCTGACGGCGTTCATGTTCACGAGGGGCTTAGACCGATGATGAACCGCAGGGCACTCGACATCTGGGTCGGCTTCTTCGTCGCGCTCGGGTTCGCCGCGATCATGTTTCTCGGCGCTGAAAGTCGCGAGCTCGGCCACGCTCGCGGCCGCCGACGGCTACGAGGTGAGAGGCAAGTTTGATAACATCGGCGGCCTGAAGGTCCGCGCGCCGGTGAAGAGCGCGGGCGTGGTGGTCGGGCGCGTGGCCGCGATCCGCTTCGACAACGAGAGCTTCGAGGCGGTGGTGTCGATGAACGTCGACAAGCGCTACCAGTTTCCGAAGGACACTTCGGCCAAGATCCTGACCTCGGGCCTCCTCGGCGAGCAGTACGTCGGCCTTACCGCCGGCGGGGATACCGCCGAACCTCAAGGACGGCGACACGTTGAAAATTACCCAGTCCGCCCTCGTCCTCGAGAACCTGATCGGGCAGTTCCTGTACAGTAAGGCGGCTGAAGGCGGCGAGAAGAAGCAGTAACACGCGAATGACAAGAACCTTCCGACTGGGAGTGGCGGCGATCGCCATCGTCGTGCTCGCCGGCTGTTCGACGACCGGCAGCCCGACGCGCGCGACCCGTTCGAAGGGCTCAACCGCGCGATCTTCGAGTTCAACGACGGCTTCGACAAGGTGCTGATCAAGCCGTTGGCCGAGGGCTACCAGTTCGTCATGCCCAGCCCGGCGCGACCGCGGTCACCAACTTCTTCTCCAACCTCAACGACCCCTGGGTCGCGCTGAACCATCTGATGCAGGGGAAGGTGGAACGCGCGATCGACGATCTCGGGCGCTTCGTGTTGAACTCGACCTTCGGCCTCCTCGGCCTGATCGACGTCGCGAGCGACATGGGGCTGCCGAAGCACAACGAGGACTTCGGCCAGACGATGGCGGTCTGGGGCGTCGACTTCGGTCCGTACCTCGTCCTCCCGATCCTCGGTCCGAGCAGCGTGCGCGATGCAACCGTACCCTCGTCGGCGGGTTCGCCTACCTGCCATGGCAGATCCCCAAGTGGGCCCACTTCGATCACCGCGTCACCTGGCAGTGGTCGCTCACCGGGCTCGACCTCGTCCAGACGCGCGCGAACCTGCTCGACGCGAGCGATCTCCTTGAGCAGGCGGCGCTCGATCGCTACGCATTCCTGCGGAACGCCTACTTCCAGCGGCGCCGCAATCTGATCTACGATGGCGACCCGCCGCCGTTGCCGGCGGACAAGCAGTCGGGCACTGCGCCCGCCGCCGACCCGGCGCGGAAGGCCGTGCTCGTCGAGCCCACCCTGCCCGCGAACTATTCGGCGGTGCTGGCGGCCGATGCGCCGCTCATCGTCGCCGCGCGCGAGACGCCGCGGTAACCCTCGACACTGGATCGCCATGACACGTGCTTCGCTCATTCTCGCCGCCGCGCTCATCGCGCCGGCCGTGCTCGCCCAGGACACCGCTCCGGACACCCTGGTCAAGGGCGTCACACAAGAGGTGCTCGGTGTCATCAAGCAGGACAAGGACATCCAGGCCGGCAACCAGCGGAAGACCATCGCCCTGGTCGAGGAGAAGGTCCTGCCGCACTTCAACTTCGCGCGCATGACCGCGCTCGCGATGGGGCCGAACTGGCGCAAGGCGACCCCGGAGCAGCAGAAGGCGCTCATCGAGCAGTTCCGGACGCTGCTCGTGCGCACCTACTCGAGCGCGCTCTCGTCGTACCGCAACCAGGTGATCGACTTCAAGCCGCTGCGCGCCGCGGCCACCGACGCCGACGTGATCGTGCGGTCCGAGGTGAAGCAGCCGGGCGGCGAAGCGGTGTCGATCGACTACAGCATGGAGAAGACGCCCGGTGGCTGGAAGGTGTACGACGTCATCGTCGGGGGCGTGAGCCTGGTGACGACCTACCGGGACACGTTCACCAACGAGGTCCGCAACAACGGTGTCGACGGCCTGATCAAGGCGCTCGCCGACAAGAACCGCCAGCTCGAGACGAAGAGCGGCTAGCCTCCGGCGGGCGCGCTCGACTCCCCGATCCCCGTCCGTGTCGCGGCGCGAAGGCAACCGGCTCCTCCTCGATGGCGAGCTGACCGTCGACACGGTCGCCCGGGTGCTCGCCGATACGTCGCCCCAGGATCGTGCTGCCGCCGAGGTCGTCGATCTCGCGGGCGTCACCGAGGTCGACTCGGCGGCGATCGCGCTCGCGATCGCGTGGCTCCGCGAGGCGCGCGCAGGCGGACGCACGATCCGGTTCGAGAACCTGCCGCCCGCGATGGCGAAGCTCGCCCGGCTCTACGCGGTCGCCGACCTCATCCCCGGCGCCTAGCCGGGCGCCGACGGCTCCGCCCGGCCGCCGCGGCATGGTCGCTGCCATCGAGATCCGCGGGCTCGTCAAGCGCTACGGCGCCCTGCAGGCGCTCGCCGGAGTCGACCTCGAGATCTCGCGCGGGGAGTTCTTCGGCCTGCTCGGGCCGAACGGCGCGGGCAAGACCACGCTCATCAGCATCCTCGCCGGGCTCGCGCGCGCGGACTCGGGCGCCGCGCGCGTACTCGGGCACGATGTCGTCACCGACTACCGGTCCGCGCGGCGGCTCCTCGGCGTGGTCCCGCAGGAGCTCGTCTTCGACCCGTTCTTCACTGTCCGCGAGACGCTCGCGATCCAGTCGGGCTACTACGGCCTGCGCGCGAACGGCGACTGGATCGACGAGGTGATGCATCACCTCGACCTCACGTCGAAGGCCGACGCCAACATGCGCGCGCTCTCCGGCGGCATGAAGCGCCGGGTGCTCATCGCGCAGGCGCTCGTGCACCGGCCGCCGGTGATCGTGCTCGACGAGCCGACGGCCGGCGTCGACGTCGAGCTGCGCCAGGGGCTCTGGGAGTTCGTCCGGCGCCTCAACCGCGACGGCCACACCGTGGTGCTCACCACCCACTACATCGAGGAAGCGGAGATGCTCTGCGACCGGATCGCGATGCTGAAGGCCGGGCGGATCGTCGCGCTCGACGCGACCGCGGAGCTCATCCGCCGGTTCCACGCGCTCTACCTCCGCGTGCGGCTCGAAGGCGCGGTCCCGGAGCGGCTCGCGCGGCTCGCGGTCGGGAGCGAAGCGGGACGGCACACGTTCAAGCTCGGCGAGTACGCCGAGGTCGAGACGGCGCTCGCCGAGCTGCGCGCGGCGGGCGCGCGGATCCTCGAGATGGAGCTCGTGCAGCCCGACCTGGAAGAGGTCTTCGTGCAGATCATGCGGGGCGCCGGACCGCCGGATGCAGAACGCCGAACGCGCCACTGAGGCGGCCGCGCTGCCGCCGCCGGCGTCCGCCTGGACCGGCTTCGCGACGCTGCTCTACAAGGAGCTCCTGCGATTCTGGAAGGTGAGCTTCCAGACGGTGGCGGCACCGGTGCTGACGTCGCTCCTCTATCTCCTCATCTTCGGGCACGTGCTGGAAGGGCGCGTCCAGGTCTACGAGCGGCTCTCCTACACCGCGTTCCTCGTCCCCGGGCTCGTCATGATGTCGATGCTGCAGAACGCGTTCGCCAACAGCTCGTCCAGCCTGATCCAGTCGAAGGTCACCGGCAACCTCGTGTTCGTGCTGCTGACGCCGCTGTCGCACGTCGAGTTCTTCGGCGCATACGTCGTCGCGTCGATGGTTCGCGGCCTGGCGGTCGGCGCGGGGGTGCTGGTGGTGACGCTGCCGTTCGCGAGCGTTCCGGTCGCGCACCCGTTCTGGGCGGCGGGGTTCGCGTTCGCCGGCTGCGCCATCCTCGGCACGATGGGCCTCCTCGCCGGGATCTGGGCCGAGAAGTTCGACCAGCTCGCGGCGTTCCAGAGCTTCATCATCATGCCGCTGACGTTCCTCGCCGGCGTCTTCTATTCGATCCACTCGCTCCCCGCCTTCTGGGAGCGGGCGTCGCGGCTCAACCCCTTCTTCTACATGATCGACGGCTTCCGCTACGGCTTCTTCGGCGTGTCGGACGTCGATCCGCTGGCGAGCCTCGCGATCGTCGGTGTGTTCCTGGCGGGCCTCGCCGCGATTACACTCGCGCTGCTGAAGACGGGTTACCGGCTGCGGCATTGAAGGAGCCGGCACATGGTTCGTCCCGAGGACGTCAAGCAGTACATCGAGCAGGGCCTCGCCTGCGATCGCGTCGAGGTCGCCGGCGACGGTCACCATTTCGAAGCGGTGATCGTGAGCCCGGCCTTCCGCGGCAAGAGCCGCGTGCAGCAGCATCAGCTCGTCTACCGGGCGCTCGGCGAGCGCATGCGCGAGGAGATCCACGCGCTGTCGATGCAGACGTTCACCCCCGAGGACTGGGCGGCGCGGACGTAACCCGTGATGCCGCCACTTTTTCGCCAGATTCGCGGCGGATACTCCGGCATGTGCCCCCCGATCGGCGCCCCGCCGCCTCCACCACCCTCCCGCGCATGGACAAGCTAGCGATCCAGGGCGGCGTGCCGCTGCGCGGCGAGGTCCGCGTCTCGGGCGCCAAGAACGCGGCGCTGCCGATCATGTGCGCGGCGCTCCTGTCCGCCGCCCCGCTGCGGCTCGCCAACGTTCCGCGGCTGCGCGACGTGCGCACGATGATGGAGCTCCTCGCCCAGATGGGCGTGGGCGTCGAGCGCGACGGCGACGCGGTGCTGCTCGCGGCGCAGCGCGTCGACCGGCCGGTCGCGCCCTACGAGCTCGTCAAGACGATGCGCGCGTCGATCCTCGTGCTCGGGCCGCTCGTCGCGCGGGGCGGGGAGGCGCGGGTGTCGCTGCCCGGGCGGCTGCGCGATCGGCCTGCGTCCGGTCGACCAGCACATCAAGGGGCTCGAAGCGCTGGGCGCGGACATCAGCGTCGAGCAGGGGTACATCACCGCGCGCGCGAGCGGCTGAAGGGCGCGCGTTACGAGATGGACCTCGTCACGGTCACCGGCACCGAGAACCTGATGATGGCCGCGACGCTCGCCGAGGGCACGACGGTGCTCGAGAACGCGGCGCGCGAGCCCGAGGTGGTCGACCTGGCGAACTGCCTCAACGCGATGGGCGCGCGCATGACCGGCGCCGGCACCGACGTGATCACGATCGAAGGCGTGGAGCGGCTCGGCGGCGCTGCCCACCGCATCATGCCCGAC
The DNA here is from genome assembly GCA_963762785.1 of uncultured beta proteobacterium. Classification (GTDB taxonomy): domain Bacteria; phylum Pseudomonadota; class Gammaproteobacteria; order Burkholderiales; family SG8-39; genus DATEDA01. The sequence goes on along the minus strand of CAVXND010000043.1, from coordinate 14,169 downwards.
CGCATCGAGACCGGGACCTACCTCGCCGCGGCCGCGGCGACCCGCGGCGCGGTGACGCTGCACGACGCGGACGCGGGGCTGCTCGATGCGGTGATCGAGAAGCTGCGCGAAGCGGGTGCGACGATCGAGACGGGCGACGGGACGATCCACCTCGAGATGACACGCCGTCCGCGCAGCGTGGACGTCGACACCGCGCCCCATCCCGGCTTCCCGACCGACATGCAGGCGCAGCTCATGGCGCTCGACGCGATCGCCGAGGGCACCGCGACGATCACCGAGAACATCTTCGAGAACCGCTTCATGCACGTGCTCGAGCTGCGCGCCTCGGCGCCGACATCGAGACCGCGGGCAACACCGCGATCGTCCACGGGGTGAAGCGCCTCCAGGGCGCCACCGTCATGGCGACCGACCTGCGCGCCTCGGCGAGCCTGGTGATCGCCGGGCTCGTGGCCGAAGGCGAGACCGTCGTCGACCGCATCTACCATCTCGATCGCGGCTACGAGGCGATCGAGGCGAAGCTCGCCGCCCTGGGCGCGCGCATCCAGCGGGTCAAGTAGGGAGCGCCGCCGCTTTTCCTTTAGAATCGGGGCTTTGCAGAACAAGGCTGGCCCCGTGCCGGCATCACGCTCGCGCTGTCCAAGGGCCGGATCTTCGACGAAACGCTCCCGCTGCTCGAGGCCGCGGGCATCGCGCCGGCCGAGGATCCGGAGACCTCGCGCAAGCTCATCGTCCCCACCCAGCGCCCCGACGTGCGGCTGGTGCTCGTGCGCGCGTCCGACATGCCGACCTACGTGCAGTACGGCGCCGCCGACCTCGGCATCGCCGGCAAGGACGTCCTCTACGAGCACGGCGGCGCCGGGCTCTACCAGCCGCTCGACCTCAGGATCGCCGCGTGCCGGATGGTGGTGGCCGTGCCGGACGGCTTCGACTACGCGCACGCGGTGCGGCAGGGCGCGCGGCTGCGCGTCGCCACCAAGTACCTGCGCGTGGCCCGCGAGCACTTCGCCGCGAAGGGCGTGCACGTCGACCTCATCCGGCTGTACGGCTCGATGGAGCTCGCGCCGCTCATCGGGCTCGCCGACGCGATCGTCGACCTCGTCGACACCGGCAACACGCTGCGCGCCAACGCGCTCGTCGCGGTCGAGGAGATCATGCCGATCTCGAGCCGCCTGATCGTCAACCAGGCGTCGCTCAAGCTGAAGCGCGAGCGCCTGCAGCCGCTGATCGAGGCGTTCGAGTCCGCCGTCGCCGCCCATGCCTGAGATCGCACGGCTTTCCACCCGCGAGCCCGGCTTCGACGCCCGCCTCGCCGCGCTCACTCGCCTTGAAGCGTCGCAGGACGACGCGGTCGACCGCGCGGTCGCCGCGATCCTTGCCGACGTCCGCGGGCGCGGCGACGTGGCCGTGCTCGAGTACACGCGCCGCTTCGACCGCGTCGAGGCCGCGAGCGTCGCCGACCTCGAGATCCCGCAGGCCTGAGCGCGAACGCGCGCTCGCGGGGCTGGATCCCGCGGTGCGCGACGCGCTCGGCGCGGCGGCGGCGCGCATCCGCAGCTATCACGAGCGCCAGCGGGCCGAATCCTGGAGCTACGCCGAGGCCGACGGCACGGTGCTCGGGCAGCACGTGACGCCGCTCGACCGCGTCGGGCTCTACGTGCCCGGCGGCAAGGCGGCCTATCCCTCGTCGGTGCTGATGAACGCGCTGCCGGCGAAGGTTGCCGGCGTGCGCGAGCTCGTCATGTGCGTGCCGACGCCGGACGGCGAGCGGAATGCCGCTCGTGCTCGCGGCCGCGAGCCTCGCCGGGGTGGACCGCGTCTTCGCGATCGGCGGCGCGCAGGCGATTGCCGCGCTCGCCTACGGCACCGCCACGGTGCCGGCCGTCGACAAGATCGTCGGCCCGGGCAACGCCTACGTCGCCGCGGCGAAGCGCCGCGTGTTCGGCCGGTCGGCATCGACATGGTCGCCGGGCCGTCCGAGATCCTCGTGATCTGCGACGGCGCGACCGATCCCGACTGGATCGCGATGGATCTCTTCTCGCAGGCCGAGCACGACGAGATGGCGCAGGCGATCCTGCTCGCGCCGGACGCGGCGTTCATCGAGCGGGTCGCGGCGAGCATCGACCGGCAGCTGGCGACGATGCCGCGCCGCGAGATCATCCGGGCGTCGCTCGCGAATCGCGGCGCGCTGATCCTCGTGCGCGACCTCGAGGAGGCCTGCGAGATCGCCAACCGCATCGCGCCCGAGCACCTCGAGCTCGCGGTGGCGGAGCCCGAGAAGTGGCTCGACCGGATCCGCCACGCCGGCGCGATCTTCATCGGCCGCTACAGCTCGGAGGCGCTCGGCGACTACTGCGCGGGCCCGAACCACGTGCTGCCGACGTCGCGCACCGCGCGCTTCTCCTCGCCGCTCGGCGTCTACGACTTCCAGAAGCGCTCGAGCATCGTGAACGTCTCGCGGGCCGGCGCCCGCTCGCTCGGCCGGATCGCCGCCGCGCTCGCGCAGGGCGAGGGACTGGAGGCGCACGCGCGTTCGGCCGAGCTCCGCGTGGAGACCGGATCGTGAAGCGCGACCCGGTCAAGCTCGGGCCCGGCGACCTCGTGCGCGAGGAGATCCTGGCGCTTGAAGGCGTATCACGTCGCGCCCGCGGCCGGCATGATCAAGCTCGACGCGATGGAGAACCCGTACCGGCTGCCCGAGCCGCTGCGCGAGGAGCTCGGCCGGCTCGTCTCGACGCTGCCGATCAACCGCTATCCCGATCCCGCCGCGCCGGAGCTGAAGGCGCGGCTCCGCTCGACGTTCGGCATCGGCGGCGAGCACGGCCTCATCCTCGGCAACGGCTCGGACGAGATCATCCAGATCATCGCCGACACGCTCGCACGGCCCGGCGCGGCGCTGCTCGCCCCCGAGCCGTCGTTCGTGATGTACCGGATGAGCGCCGTGATCGCGCGCATGCGCTATGTCGGCGTCGCGCTCGAGCCCGACTTCACGCTCGACCTCGCGCGGTTCCTCGCGGCGATCGAGGAGCACCGGCCGGCGCTCATCTTCCTCGCGTACCCCAACAATCCGACCGGCAACCTCTTCCCGGAAGCGGCGGTGGAGGCGATCCTCGCGGCTGCGCCGGGGCTCGTCGTGCTCGACGAGGCCTACCACGTCTTCGCCGGCCGGACGTTCATGACGCGGCTCGGCGAGTTTCCGAACCTGATGGTGATGCGCACCGTCTCGAAGCTCGGGCTGGCCGGCTGCGTCTCGGCTACGCCGCGGCGCGCCCGGACTGGATCCGGGAGCTCGACAAGGTCCGGCTGCCCTACAACGTGAACGTGCTCGCGCAAGCCGCGGCCGAGCGGCTGCTCGCGCACATCGACGTGCTGCACGGCCAGGCCGAGCGCATCAAGGCCGAGCGCGCGGCGATGTTCGACCGGCTCGCCGACCTGAAAGGTGTCGAGGCGTTCCCGAGCGACGCCAACTTCGTCCTGGTCCGCGTGCGGGATGCCGCGGCCATCGACGCGCGCCTGAAGGCGCGCAGCATCCTGGTGCGGAACTTCCACGGCAGCCACCCGCTGCTCGCCAACTGCCTGCGGCTCACCGTCGGCACGCCCGACGAAAACGAGCTGCTGCTGGCCGCCCTGGCGGAGAGCGTATGAGAAACGGCGCGGTAACCCGCAAGACGACCGAAACCGAGATCCGCGTGACCGTGAACCTCGACGGCACCGGCAAGGCGAACCTCGCCACGGGCATGCCGTTCCTCGACCACATGCTCGACCAGGTCGCGCGCCACGGCCTGATCGACCTCGACGTCGAGGCGAAGGGCGACCTGCACATCGACGCCCACCACACCGTCGAGGACATCGGCATCACGCTCGGCCAGGCGGTGGCGAAGGCGATCGGCGACAAGAAGGGCATCCGCCGCTACGGGCACGCGTACGTGCCGCTCGACGAGGCGCTGTCCCGCGTCGTGATCGACTTCTCGGGGCGGCCCGGCCTCGAGTTCCACGTCGCGTTCATGCGCGCGCGGATCGGCGAGTTCGACGTCGACCTCGTCCACGAGTTCTTCCAGGGCTTCGTGAACCACGCGCAGGTGACGCTGCACGTCGACAACCTGCGCGGCGACAACGCGCACCACCAGGCGGAGACCGTGTTCAAGGCATTCGCGCGCGCGCTGCGCATGGCGGTCGAGCCCGATCCCCGCGCGGGCGGCGCGGTGCCGTCGACCAAGGGCACGCTCTAGGCCGCTCCGCGCATCTTCGGCGTTTCCGCGGCCCGGGCTTCCGTCATGACGCACATCGCAGTGGTCGACTACGGCATGGGCAACCTGCGCTCGGTGTCGAAGGCGCTCGAGCACGTCGCGGCCGACCGGCAGGTGATGGTCACCTCCGATGCGGCCGACGTCGACGAGGCGGAGCGCGTCGTCTTCCCCGGCCAGGGCGCGATGCCGGACTGCATGCGCGAACTCGAGCGGGCGGGCTTGCGCGAGGCGGTCGTCCGCGCGGCGCGCGCGAAGCCGTTCCTCGGGATCTGCATCGGCCTGCAGATGCTGTTCGACTGGAGCGACGAGGGCGACACCCCCGGCCTCGGCATTTTCCGGGGGCGGGTCGTCCGGTTCCCGCCGGACCGCCTGCACGCCGCGCCGGGCGGGCCGCTCAAGGTGCCGCACATGGGCTGGAACGAGGTGCACCAGACCGCGGCGCACGCGCTCTGGCGGGGCATCGCGGACGGCGAGCGTTTCTACTTCTGCCACAGCTACTACTTCGTGCCCGAGGAAAACGACCTCGAAAGCGGCCGCGCGGAGTACGGGCTCCCCTTTACCTGCGCGGTGGCGCGGGATAACATTTTCGCGGTACAGTTCCATCCCGAGAAAAGCCACTCGGCCGGATTGCAGCTGCTCGCCAACTTCGTCGCCTGGAAGCCCCTAAGCCGCTGGATCCTCCACGGCGCGCGCGCGCCGTCCCCCCGTACTGCCAACCCCGCTTCCCCGCCACCGCACCCGCGATGGTCATCATCCCGGCGATCGATCTCAAGGACGGCCGCTGTGTCCGCCTGAAGCAGGGCGACATGCGCGACGCCACCGTCTATTCCGACGACCCGGTCGCGATGGCGAAGCACTGGCTCGCGCAGGGCGCGCGCCGGCTGCACATCGTCGACCTGAACGGCGCGGCGGCCGGGCGCCCGAAGAACGAGGGCGTGATCCGCGACATCGTCAAGGCGGTGGGCGACGACCTCCCGGTCCAGCTCGGCGGCGGCATCCGCGACCTCGACACGATCGAGCGGTACCTCGACTACGGCGTGTCGTACATCATCGTCGGGACGGCGGCGGTGAAGAACCCGGGCTTCCTCTCCGACGCGTGCACCGCGTTCGCGGGCCACATCATCGTCGGCCTCGACGCGAAGGACGGCAAGGTCGCGGTCGAAGGCTGGTCGAAGCTCACCGGCCACGACGTGATCGACCTGGCGAAGAAGTTCGAGGAGTACGGAGTCGAGGCGGTGATCTACACCGACATCGGGCGCGACGGCATGCTGTCGGGCGTGAACGTCGACGCCACCGTCCGCCTCGCGCGCGAGCTGCGGACGCCGGTGATCGCGAGCGGCGGCCTCACCGGCCTCGACGACGTCAAGGCGCTGTGCGCGGTCGAACCCGAAGGCATCGTGGGCGTGATCACCGGCCGGGCGCTCTACCAGGGCACGGTCGACTTCAAGCAGGCGCAGGCGGAAGCCGACAAGCTCAGTGAAGGGGGAAGGGAGAAGGGGGAGGGGTGAGCGCAGGCCAGGCCCGGTGGCGTACCCTTCCCCTTCCCTCTTCCTCTTCTCCTTCCCGCTTCCCCCTTCCCATGCCGCTCGCCAAGCGCATCATCCCCTGCCTCGACGTCACCGCCGGCCGGGTCGTGAAGGGCGTGAACTTCGTCAACCTGCGCGACGCCGGCGATCCGGTCGAGATCGCGCGGCGCTACGACGAGCAGGGCGCCGACGAGCTCGCGTTCCTCGACATCACGGCGAGCTCCGACGAGCGCGACACCATCGTTCACGTCGTCGAGGCGGTCGCGGCGCAGGTCTTCATCCCGCTGACGGTCGGCGGCGGGGTGCGGAGCGCGGCGGACGTGCGGCGGCTCCTCAACGCCGGCGCGGACAAGGTCTCGATCAACACCGCGGCGGTGCAGGACCCGGGGGTCGTCGAGGACGCCGCGGGCCGGTTCGGCGCGCAGTGCATCGTCGTGGCGATCGACGCCAAGCGCTCCGGGGCGGGGTGGGAGGTGTTCACCCACGGCGGGCGCAAGCCCACCGGCCTCGACGCGGTCGAATGGGCGCGCCGGATGCAGGCCGCGGGCGCGGGCGAGATCCTGCTCACGAGCATGGACCGCGACGGCACGCGCGCGGGATTCGACATCGCGCTGACGCGCGCGGTCGCCGAGGCGGTGGACGTGCCGGTCATCGCGAGCGGCGGCGTCGGCAACCTCGAGCACATGGCGGCCGGCGTGCTCGAGGGCAAGGCCGATGCGGTGCTCGCGGCGAGCATCTTCCACTACGGCGAGTACACCGTGCGCCAGGCGAAGGCCGTCATGGCCGCGCGCGGGATCGAGGTCCGGCTGTGAAGACGGGCTGGCTCGACGACGTGAAATGGGACGAGCGCGGCCTCGTGCCGGTGGTGGCGCAGGAAGTCCTGACCGGGCGCGTGCTCATGTTCGCGTGGATGGACCGCGCAGCGCTCGCACGCACCGCCGAGACCGGCGAAGCCGTGTACTACTCCCGCTCGCGCGAGCGGCTATGGCGCAAGGGCGAGGAGTCCGGCCACGTCCAGCGGGTACGGGAGATCCGTATGGATTGCGACAACGACGTCGTGCTGCTCAAGGTCGAGCAGGTGGGCGGCATCGCCTGCCACACCGGGCGGCCGAGCTGCTTTTTCCAGAAGCTCGTCGACGGGCGCTGGGTCACGGTCGAGGCGGTAGCCAAGGACCCGCGGGAGATCTATCGAAAATGAGCGACATCCTGGACCGGCTGGCCGAATCGATCGAAAGCCGCAAGGGCGGCGATCCGCAACGCTCCTACGTGGCGCGGCTGCTCGCGGACGGCGAGGACGCGGTGCTGAAGAAGATCGGCGAGGAGGCGACCGAAGTCGTCATGGCCGGCAAGTCCGGCGACCGCCTGCGGATCGTCGGCGAGATGGCGGACCTGTGGTTCCATTGCCTCGTCGCGCTCGCGCACTACGGGCTCGGCCCGCGGGACGTGCTGATGGAGCTGCGCCGCCGCGAGGGCATTTCGGGGATCGACGAGAAGGCGGCGCGCAAGGTCCGGAGCGAGGCGGAGAAGGAGTAGCCGCATGACCGAAGGCACGACGCCGGCGAACTGCATCTTCTGCAGGATCGTCCGCGGCGAGATTCCGGCGCAGAAGGTGTACGAGGACGACGAGGTGCTTGCGTTCAAGGACGCCCGCCCGGCGGCGCCGGTGCACGTCCTCCTCGTCCCGAAGCTGCACATCGCCTCGCTCTACGAGGCCGACCCCGGCCATGCGCCGCTCCTCGGCCGCCTGCTCGGGCTGACCGGCCGGATCGCCCGGGAGCAGGGCGCGGCTGACGGCTTTCGGACGATCGTCAACACCGGCCGGGTCGGGGGGCAGGAGGTGTATCATCTCCACATCCACGTAATCGGCGGTCCTAAGGCCCTCGGGCCGATGATCGTCCGACAGTAAGCAAGGAAACCGCCATGGGATCGTTCAGCATCTGGCACTGGCTGATCGTGCTGCTGATCATCGTGCTCGTCTTCGGCACGAAGAAGCTGCGCAACATCGGGTCGGACCTCGGCAACGCGGTCAAGGGCTTCAAGGACGGCATCAAGGGCGGTGCGGCCGAGAGCGCGCCGAACGGCGGCGGTACGCCGCCGCAGGTGTCGGGCCAGACCATCGAGGGCGAGGTCAAGAAGGAGTCGAGCACCAAGGCGTGACGCGGGCGCCGCCCGCGTCGACGCGCCTCAGGACGCCGGGCCCGCCCGGCTTCCTTTTTTGGGCCCCCGGAAGCAATGTTCGACATCGGATTCTCGGAGCTGCTCGTCATCGCGGTGGTCGCGCTGCTCGTGATCGGCCCGGAGAAGCTGCCGAAGGTGGCGCGGACCGCCGGCGTCATGTTCGGGCGCCTGCAGCGCTACGTGAACGACGTCAAGGCCGACATCCAGCGCGAGGTGGAGCTCGACGAGCTGAAGAAGCTGCGCTCGCAGTTCGAGGACGCAGCGAAGTCGGTCGAGCAGTCGGTGAACGAGGTCGACAAGGAGGTGCGCGCGGTCGGTGACGACCTCAACCGGTCGATCGGCGACCCGGCCGCCGCAACCGGCGCTTCCCCGTCGGAGACCGGGTTCGCGCCCGACGCCGCGCTCCCGCCGCCGGCCGATCCACCCGCGGCCCCGAAGACCTCGAGCGAAGCGAAGGTCTAGCGCCCGCGGGCCATGGCAGGCGAGCAGGACACCTTCATCTCCCATCTCGTCGAGCTGCGCGACCGGCTGCTGCGGTCGCTGCTCGCGGTCGGGCTCGCGTTCATCGTGCTGTTCCTGTACCCGGGCTCCGGGGCGATCTACGACTTTCTCGCGGCGCCGCTGACGCAGGCGCTGCCGGAGGGGACGAAGATGATCGCGACCGGAGTGATCACGCCGTTCATGGTGCCGGTCAAGGTGACCGCGCTGGTCGCGCTGATCGTCGTGCTGCCCTACGTGCTCTACCAGGCGTGGGCGTTCGTCGCGCCGGGCCTCTACACCCACGAGAAGCGCCTGGCGCTGCCGCTGGTGGTCGCGAGCTCGGTGCTCTTCCTCGCCGGCATCGCGTTCTGCTACTACTTCGTCTTCGGCAAGGTCTTCGCGTTCATCAACAGCTTCGCGCCGCAGAGCATCACGCCGGCGCCGGACATCGAGGCCTACTTCAGCTTCGTGCTGACGATGTTCCTCGCCTTCGGGGTGACGTTCGAGATTCCGGTGGTGGTCGTGGTGCTTGCGCGCGCCGGCATCGTGACGATCGAGCAGCTGAAGGCGGCGCGTCCCTACGTGATCGTCGGCGCATTCGTCGTGGCCGCGGTCGTCACGCCGCCCGACGTGCTGTCGCAGCTCCTGCTCGCGATTCCGATGTGCCTGCTCTACGAGCTCGGGCTCTTCCTTGCCCGCTTCATGGTGAAGCCCGCCGGCGAGTCGGACTGGAAGGCGCCGTCCGGCGCCGACATGGACCGCGAGCTCGACAAGGCCGAGGCCGAAAGCAAGGATCTCAAGTGACCTCGCGTCGCGCCCGCTCCGCGGGCGCCAGCGAGGTCATCCCGGCGAACGCCGGGATCCAGTAGGCCTTTCCTGGACTCCGGCATTCGCCGGAGTGACGACCTATTCGCGCGAGCCGCGCCGCCGCTGCACCGGCGGCCGCTTGCCGACCGTGACCTGCACGTCGAGCTCCTTCTGGTCGCGCCGGAGCTTCAGGCTCGCCTGGCTGCCGGGCTTGAGATCGGCGACGGTGTCGAGCATCGTCGCCGTGTCGGGGGTCGGCACCGCGTTGACCGCGAGCAGCACGTCGCCCGCCTTCACCCCCGCCTTCTCCGCCGGGCCGTCGCGCTCCACGCCGGCGATGAGGACGCCGGAGGTCTTCGCGCTTTTCAGCGCCTCGGCGACCTCCGACGAGACGCCCTGCGTCTGCACGCCGATGTAGCCGCGCGTCACGCCGCCCTGCTCGACGATCTGCTCGAGCACGGCCTTCGCGGTCGACACCGGGATCGCGAACCCGATCCCGACCGAGCCGCCGGTGCGCGAGAAGATCGCGGTGTTGATGCCGATCAGGTTCCCGGCGGCGTCGATGAGGGCGCCGCCGGAATTGCCGACGTTGATCGACGCGTCGGTCTGGATGAAGTTCTCGTAGGTGTTCAGGTTCAGTCCGCGGCGGCCGAGCCCGGAGACGATGCCCATCGTCACCGTCTGGCCGACGCCGAACGGGTTGCCGATCGCAAGCACCACGTCGCCGACGCGCACCGTCTCGGCCGTGCCGAACGCCACCGCCGGCAGGTTCTCGCGGTCCACCTTCAGCACCGCGAGGTCGGTCTCCGGATCGGTGCCGACCAGCTTCGCCTTCAGCCGCGTCTTGCCGTCGGCGAGCAGGACTTCGATCTCCTCCATGCCCTCGACGACGTGGTTGTTCGTCAGCAGGTAGCCCTTCGCGCTCACGATCACGCCCGACCCGAGCCGCGGGCCGCGCGGGTCCTCGAGCGAGTCGCCGAAGAAGCGCCGGAAGACCGGGTCGTCCGGGACCGCCTGGCGCGAACCGCGCGCCGTGCCCGAGGTAAAGATGTACACCACCGCCGGCGCCGCCTTGGCCACCGCGTCGCTGTAGGACGCCGCCTTCGCAGTGGCCTCGCGCTGGGGCGCCGCCTGCTGCACGACGACCGGCGACGGGGCTGCCTCGCGCGTCGCCGCGAGCCACTCCGGCTTGAGCGTCGTGACGACGAACAGCGCCGCCACCGCGACGGTCGCGGTCTGCGCGAACAGGAGCCAGAGCTTCTTCATGTCAGTACCCCGCCTAGAATGCGGGTCGGATAGGGGATCGGAGCGAACCGGCGATGAACCGCGATGAGCTGGCACGGCATCTCGACCAGCTGCTGGATGTCTCCCGTATACGGGATTATTGCCCAAACGGATTGCAGGTGGAAGGTCGCCCGGAAGTGGCCCGGCTCGTCTCCGGCGTGACTGCGAGCGTGGCGCTCATCGAGCGTGCGGCGGCCGCCGGCGCCGATGCGCTGCTCGTGCATCACGGCTATTTCTGGAAGGGCGAGGACCCGCGGCTCGTCGGGCCGCGCAAGCGCCGCATCGAATCGCTGCTCGCCGCCGGCATCAACCTCTTCGCCTATCACCTGCCGCTCGACCTGCATCCGGAGCTCGGCAACAACGCGCAGCTCGGCCGCCGGCTCGGGCTCGCCGTCGAGGGGCGCGCGGGCGAGCAGGATCTCGTCGCCTACGGCGCGCTCGACGCGCCGACCGATCTCGCCGGGTTCGCGGCGCGGGTGAAGGCGCGCCTCGGTCGCGAGCCCCTCGTCGTCGGCGAACCGGGCCGAGGCGGTCGCGCGCGCCGCCTGGTGCACCGGGGCGGCGCAGGGCTTCTTCGAGACTGCGATCGGGCTCGGCGTCGACGCGTACGTCACCGGCGAGATCTCCGAGCAGCACGTCCATCTCGCGCGCGAATCGGGCGTCGCCTTCGTCGCCGCCGGACATCACGCGACCGAGCGGTTCGGCGTGCAGGCGCTCGGCGAGCACCTCGCGCGCACGTTCGGGCTCGACCATCAGTTCATCGACATCGACAACCCGGTCTGAGTCGGCGCCGGTCGCGCGCGCTTTTCCCGTTCCCGGTCAATCGGGTTGCGTGCATAAACTTTCAATCCATAACGGCCTTCGGCTATAATCGCGCGTCCCGCCGCGGCCCACCCCCACGAACAGCACCAACAAGGCACCAACAAAGGATCTCCATGAGCACTTCCTCGCAAGCGACCCCGCCCCACGGCGCTGCCGGCGACGACGAGGTCGATCAGAGCCGCCGCAACCTGCTCGTGGCGACCTGCGTTGCCGGCGGTGCGGCGAGCGCTGCCGTCGCGTGGCCGTTCCTCGCGAGCATGCAGCCCTCCGAGCGCGCGCGGGCGCTCGGCGCGCCGGTCGAGGCCGACATCTCCAGCCTCGAGCCGGGCTCGATGATGGTGGTCGAGTGGCAAGGCAAGCCGGTGTGGATCGTGCGCCGGACGCCGGCGATGATGGACACGCTGAAGAAGGACGAGGCGCAGCTCGCCGACCCGCTGTCGAAGCGCTCGTCCCAGCCGGAGTACGCGCAGAACGTCTGGCGCGCCCGCGAGGAGAAGAAGGACATCCTGGTGACGGTCGGCATCTGCACCCACCTCGGCTGCTCGCCGATCGCCAGGTTCGCGCCCGCGGACCCGAGCATGGGCGCGAGCTGGCCGGGCGGCTTTCTCTGCCCCTGCCACGGCTCGCGGTTCGACCTGTCCGCGCGGGTGTACGCGAACTTCCCCGCGCCGGACAACCTGCAGGTCCCGCGCTACAAGTACCTCTCCGATCAGAAGGTGCTGATCGGCGACGACAAGGCCTGACGCGATGGCGAACGGCACAACCTCCGGCGGCGCCTGGGTGCGCGGACTCTTCGAGTGGGTCGACGCGCGCTTCCCGCTCTCGGTGCTGTGGAAGTCGCAGCTGAGCGAGTACTACGCGCCGAAGAACTTCAACTTCTGGTACTACTTCGGCTCGCTCGCGCTGTTCGTGCTGGTGCTGCAGATCGTCACCGGCATCTTCCTCACCATGAACTACAAGCCCGACGCGCTCCTCGCGTTCGCCTCGGTCGAGTACATCATGCGCGAGGTGCCGTGGGGCTGGCTGATCCGCTACCTGCACTCGACCGGCGCGTCGTTCTTCTTCATCTGCGTCTACCTGCACATGTTCCGCGCGCTGATGTACGGTTCGTACCGCAAGCCGCGCGAGCTCACCTGGCTGTTCGGCGTGTTCATCTTCCTGTGCCTGATGGCCGAGGCGTTCTTCGGCTATCTCCTGCCCTGGGGCCAGATGTCGTTCTGGGGCGCGCAGGTGATCGTGAACCTCTTCGCCGCGATCCCGATCGTCGGCGAGGACCTCTCGACCTGGATCCGCGGCGACTACGTGGTCGGGGACGCGACGCTCAACCGCTTCTTCGCCTTCCACGTGATCGCGGTTCCGCTGGTGCTGCTCGGGCTGGTCGCGGCGCACCTGATGGCGCTGCACGAGACCGGCTCGAACAACCCCGACGGCGTCGAGATCAAGAAGAACATCGATCCGCGCACCGGCCATCCCGGTCGACGGCGTCCCCTTCCACCCCTACTACACGGTGAAGGACCTGTTCGGGGTGATGGTGTTCCTGCTGGTGTTCTCGCTCATCGCCTTCTTCGCGCCCGAGTTCGGCGGCTATTTCCTCGAGCACAACAACTTCATCCCCGCCGACCCCCTGAAGACCCCGCCGCACATCGCGCCGGTGTGGTACTTCACGCCCTACTACTCGGTGCTGCGGGCGACCACCGATGATCTCAAGTTGGTGATCGGCATAGCGGTCGCGCTCTTCATGGTGTGGGCGTTCCTGCGGCGGGGCAGCAACCTGCTGCGCATGGCGATGCTCGGAGCCGGCGCGGTCGTGCTCGCGCTGCTCTATCTGCTCGAGGCGAAGGTGTGGGGCGTGATCCTGATGGGCGCCTCGGTCCTCGTCTTCCTGTTCCTGCCGTGGCTCGACCGCTCGCCGGTGAAGTCGATCCGCTACAAGGGCTGGATGTACAAGCTCGCGCTGACGATCTTCGTCATCTCGTTCCTGGTGCTCGGGTACCTCGGCATGCTGACCCCGACCGACACGCTCACGCGCATCGCGCAGGTCGGCACCATCCTGTACTTCGCGTTCTTCCTGCTGATGCCGTGGTACACGTCGATCGACAAGACCGAGACGCCGCCGGAGAGGGTGACGTGATGAAGAACGTACGCCGCGCCGCGGCCCTCGCCGCGGTCGTGCTCGCCGCGGCGTTCGCGGCCGGCCCCGCCCGCGCCGCGTCCGAGGGCGTGAAGCTCGACGACATCAGCACGAACGTTACCGACGTCGCGAGCCTCCAGTCCGGCGCGCGCACGTTCGTCAACTTCTGCCTGAACTGCCACAGCGCGTCGCTCATGCGCTACAACGCGCTGCGCGACATCGGCCTCACCGAGGAGCAGATCAAGGACAACCTGATGTTCACCGCCGAGAAGATCGGCATGCCGATGGCGATCGCGATGACGCCACGGGACGCGAAGGACTGGTTCGGCGCGACTCCGCCCGACCTGTCCGTGATCGCGCGGTCGCGCGGCGAGCTGGCTTTACACGTATCTCCGCAGCTTCTATCGCGATCCGGGCACCGTGACCGGATGGAACAACCTCGTCTACCCGAACGTCGGCATGCCGCACGCGCTGTGGAGGCTCCAGGGCGAGCGGGTCGCGAGCGAGCAGGAGGTCAGCAAGGACGGCCGGCCGATCCTCGGCGAGGACGGCAAGCCGGCGGTTTGTTGAAGGTCGTGAAGCTCGATCCGCTCACCCGCGGCTCGCAGTCGACCGTCGAGTACGACAAGACCGTCTACGACCTGGTGAACTTCCTCACCTGGATGGGCGAGCCGCACCAGATGGCGCGCAAGCGCCT
>CAVXND010000042.1:0-35853 GCA_963762785.1 uncultured beta proteobacterium | reverse complement strand
CACCGCATCGACGATCACCAGCGCGTCGTGCTTGTGGGCGATCTCGGTGAGCAGCTTCGCGTCGGACTGCACGCCGGTGGAGGTCTCGGCCTGCACGAACGCCACGACTCGCGCGTCGGGATTCTTCTTCAGCGCGTCCTCGACCTTGTTCGGGTCGACGGGCGTGCCCCACTCGTCGTCGACGACGATCGGTATCCCGCCGCAGCGCTCGACGTTCTCGAGCATCCGGCCGCCGAACACGCCGTTGCGGCAGACGACGACCTTGTCGCCGGGCGACACCAGGTTGACGAAGCAGTACTCCATGCCGACCGAGCCCGGGCCCGAGATCGGGAAGGTGAGCGGGTTCTTCGTCTGGTAGACGTAGCGGAGGAGGCTCTTCAGCTCCTCCATCATCTCGACGAAGACCGGGTCGAGGTAGCCGATCGCCGGCTGGCTCATCGTCGTGAGCACGCGCGGGTGGATCTCGGTCGGCCCCGGACCCATCAGCGTGCGCTGCGGCGGGTGGAACGAGAAGATGCGCTTCGCCGGTGCAAAGTCTTCCATGGTGTCGCTCCCTGGGATGGACGACCCGAGGAAGGCGCCCTCGGGCCGGGATTTCACGCGGACGGGCTTCTTCGCCGCCGCCTCGTTGAGGATGTCGACGGCGGCGATGCGGCCGCCGGTGACGCGCTCGATCTCCATCGCCCAGCGCGCCGGGACATAGCCCGACTTCACCCAGTTGTTGACCACCGCGCGGTCGAGTTGGAGGCGGCGGGCAACTTCGGCCTGGCTGCCGAAGAGAGTGACGAGGCGCTCGGCGCAGTTCATGGTGCCGAGAATGCCATGACAAACTCAGTTTGACAACCCGGGATTGATGATCCCGGATCGCAGCAGCCGGAGCAAGTCCCGACTGCTCAATGACTTAGCAAGGACCGATCGGCGAGGACGCAGAGGCCACCGATGTCCCGGGCGGCTCGCGGCGCGCGCCCCTACTGCGGCTTCTGCTGGGCCGCCTGCTGCTTACCGGTCTGGACGCCCCGCTCGTAGGCCTGCTGCTGCTGCTGCCTGTTCCGGTCGACGAGGTAGCCGGTCGCGGCGCCGGCCGCCGCGCCCGCGGCGGCCCACCACCAGTCGCCGGTGATCGCGCCGACCGCCACACCAGCGGCGGTGCCGATCGCGCCGCCGGAAAGGACGCTTTGCTCCTGCTGGCTCATGTTCGCGCAGCTGCCGAGCAGGAGCGTCGCGGCGGTGCCGCAGGCGACGATCTGTTTGCGGTTCATTTTCGATCTCCTCGAGTCAGATGTCCGCGGCTACCGCTTGCACGGAAAGGTCTCGGCCGCGAACCGAAACAGCGTGTCGACCGCGCTGCTCTGCATGTATTGCGGGCGCGCCCTGAGCCATGCGACGAAGGCGTCCGCCACTTTGGCACGAGTGAGCGTCGTGTCCGACGAGCAGATCTCCCGGTCGAGCGGGGCGGTCGACGCCACGTAGTAGCCCCAGGAGCCGACCAGGATCCCGTGGCAGAAGGCGATCGCGGTGGCGTAGTCCGCTGCCGATGGCGGGGTCGAGCACACCGCAGCCAGATCCGCTGCGTGACGAATCTGATAGTGCTCCGCCTTCTGGGCGTAGGCCGAGGTCGAGATCGCGATCGTCGCCAGCGCGACGATCGCAGCCCTCATTCCGTTCCGCATGCGTTGCTCCTTCTTTCGTGTGAACCGCGGCCCGCGGGCCGCTCGGGCGGGCGCGAGTATACGCGGATCGCGTTGCTTCAATCCCCTCGCAGCGATGCCGGTCCCGGCGCCGGGGTGTCGGGATCGAACGCCCGGTCGCCCTGCGGATCGGGTGCGCCGGTCGCGCGGACCCCGGCGAAGTCGTGCAGCGCCTGGTCGAGAAGATGCGACGGCGCGACGTTCGCGAGCGCACGGAAGATGCTCTCCACCCGTCCGGGGAAGCGCTTCTCCCACTCGCGCAGCATCTGCTTCGCCTGCGCGCGCTGCAGGTTGTCCTGCGACCCGCACAGGTTGCACGGGATGATCGGAAACTGCCGCGCCTCCGCCCACGCCGCGAGATCCTCCTCCGGGACGTACGCGAGCGGCCGGATCACGACGTGACGCCCGTCGTCGGACGCGAGCTTCGGCGGCATCGCCTTCAGCTTCCCGCCGAAGAAGAGGTTGAGGAAGAACGTCTCGAGGATGTCGTCCCGATGGTGCCCGAGCGCGACCTTCGTCGCGCCGAGCTCGCCCGCGACCCGGTAGAGCACGCCGCGCCGCAGGCGCGAGCACAGCCCGCACATCGTCGCGCCCTCTGGAATGACGCGCTTCACGACCGAGTAGGTGTCCTGCTGCTCGATCCGGAACGGGATGCCGAGCCGACCAAGGTACTCCGGCAGCACGTGCTCCGGATAGCCCGGGTGACGCTGGTCGAGATTCACCGCGACGATCTCGAAGTCGAGCGGCGCGGCGTCCCGCAGCTTGAGCAGGATGTCGAGCAGACCGTAGCTGTCCTTGCCTCCCGAGAGGCACACCATCACGCGGTCGCCGGCGCGGATCATCTCGTAGTCGGCGATCGCCTGGCCGGCGAGCCGGCGCAGGCGCTTCTCGAGCTTGCCGGTCTCGTAGGCGGTCTTCCGGACCTGCCTCGCGGTCGGAGCGTTCATCGGTGGTTCACTCGCCGGCCCTTCATCCCGCCGATCCGATCGCGAGCCGCCTCACAGGTTCACGCTCCGCCCGCCGTCGACCGCGATGATCTGCCCGGTGACGTAGGGCGCATCGACCACGAGAAAATGGACGGCGGCCGCGACGTCGTCGGGCTCCCCGGCGCGCTTGAGCAGCGTGCTCGAGATCACGCGCTGGCGCGCGAGCTCGTCGAACGAGCCGTCCTCGGGCCAGAGCACCGGTCCCGGCGCGACGCCATTGACGCGGATCTCGGGCCCCAGCTCGCGCGCGAGCGTCCGGGTGAGGCCCGCAAGCCCGGCCTTCGCGATGCTGTACACGATGTAGCTCTTGAGCGGCCGCTCGGCGTGGATGTCGGTGATGTTCACGATGCAGCCGCCCGCCGTCTTGAGGTGCGGCGCGGCCGCCTGCGCGAGGAAGAGCGGCGCCTTGAGGTTGGTGCCGACGAGATCGTCCCAGTCGGTGAGCTTGATCTCGCCGAGCGGCGTCGCGTAGAAGGTCGAGGCGTTGTTGACGAGAATGTCGAGGCGCCCGAAGCGCGTGACGGTCGTGCGCACCAGCTCGGGCAGCTCGGCCGCATTCAGCAGGTTTGCCTGGACCGTTGCGGCCGAATTCGCGCGCACGGCGTTCAGCGCCTGCTGCAACTCGACGCTCTCGGCCTTGGCCGAATGGTAGTGGAGCATCAGGTTCGCGCCGGCCGCGTGCAACCGCCGCGCGATCGCCGCGCCGACGCGCTTCGCGCCGCCGGTGATGAGACACACCTTACCTGAGAGCGCTTCCTTCGCCACGCGGTTTCTCTCGCCCCCGGTACGTGGGAGAGGGCGTGCTATTTGCGGATTCTACTCGATGCGCGCACCATTTCCCCGTAGATGACGCCCCTCCCCGACCCGTCCCCCGAAGCCCGCGCGCACAGCGAACGCGTCGCCGCCCACATCCGCGACGAGATCGCCCGGGCGGGCGGCTGGCTCGGCTTCGCGCGCTTCATGGAGCTCGCGCTCTACGCGCCCGGCCTCGGCTACTACATGGCGGGCGCCCGCAAGCTCGGCGCCGAGGGCGATTTCACCACCGCGCCAGAGCTCGCACCGCTCTACGGTCACACGCTCGCGCGTGCGGCCGCCGAAGCACTTGCCGCCCCCGACGACGAGATCCTCGAGATCGGCGCCGGCACCGGCGCGCTCGCGGCGTCGTTGCTGGAAGAGCTCGAGCGCCTCGGGCGCCTCCCGCGACGCTACCTGATCGTCGAGCTTTCGCCCGAGCTGCGCGCACGAAGCCGCGACACGCTCGCCGCACGCGTGCCGCACCTGATGGAGCGCGTGGCGTGGCTGAACGGACTCCCGCCGGCGGTATCCGGCTTCGTCATCGGGAACGAAGTGCTCGACGCGATGCCCGTTCACGTAGTACGCGCGCGAGGCAGCGCGATCGAGGAGGCGGGCGTGTCGCTCGGCGCCGGCGGAGCGTTCGAGTGGGCGTACCGCCCCGCCGCCGGCGAGGTCGCCCGCGCGGCGCGAGCGCTGGCTCTGCCCGACGGCTACACCGACCGAGATCGGGCTCGTCGCGAGCGCGTTCGTCGCGAGCCTCGCGCGCACGATCGAGCGCGGCGTCGCGCTCTTCGTCGACTACGGCTTCCCGCGGCGCGAGTACTACCACCCGCAGCGCAACCGCGGCACGCTGATGTGCCACTACCGCCACCGCGCGCACGACGACCCGTTCTTCCTGCCCGGCCTGCAGGACATCACCGCGCACGTCGATTTCACCGCGGTCGCCGAAGCCGCGCGCGCGCGCCGGCGCGGACGTGCTCGGCTACACCACGCAGGCGCAGCTGCTCGTGAACTGCGGGCTGACCGAGGTGATGTCGCGGATTCCGGCCGCGGACGCGAAGCGGTATCTGCCGCTCGCCGCCGCCGCCAACAAGCTCACCAGCCCGTCGGAGATGGGCGAGCTCTTCAAGGCGATCGCGTTCGGGCGCGGCGTCGCGGACGATCTCGCCGCCTTCCGGTCCGGCGACCGGCGGCACACGCTCTAGGCTTTACTGGATCGCGCCGAAGAGGTTGTTGAACGACTCGGCGAGCGTCGGGTGGGCGAAGATGGCCTCGCGGAGCACCGGGTACGGCACCTTCCCCAGCATGGCGATTTCGAGCATCGACATCAGCTCGCCGCCCTCGACGCCGAGGATCGTGCAGCCGAGGATCTCGCCGGTCTGCGGATCGACGATCGCCTTCATGAAGCCGCGCGTCTCGCCCATCTCGATCGCGCGGGCGACGTACGTCATCGGCATCTTCGCCACCTTGTAGCGGAGGCCGCGCTTCGCCGCTTCGGTCTCGTTCAGGCCCACGGTCGCGAGCTGCGGGTCGATGAACATGGTGTTCGGCACGAGGCGGCCCTCGGTCGTGGCGCTGCGCTGCTCGAGCCAGTTCGCGCGCAGGATGCGGTAATCGTCGTACGAGATATGGGTGAACGCCGGCCCGCCCTTCACGTCGCCGATCGCATGGATGCCCGGAACGCTCGTCTCGAGCCGGTTGTTCACCGGGATGAAGCCGCCCTTGTCGGTCGCGAGCCCCGCGGCGGCGAGGTTCAGCCGGTCGCTGTTCGGCACGCGGCCGACCGCGACGAGCAGATGGCTGCCTTCCACCCGCTTCGCGCCGGCCGGCGTCTCGAGCAGCGAGCTGCACGCCGTTCCTGCCTTCCACGCGCGTCACGCCGGCGCGGTTCACGACGTCGATGCCGTCCTCGGTCAGGATCTTCTCGACCTCGGCGGAGACGTCGGGATCCTCCCGCGGGATCAGGCGGTCGTCGCGGTTGACGACGGTCACGCGCGCGCCGAACCGGCGGAACATCTGGCTGAACTCGAGCCCGATGTAGCCGCCGCCGAGCACCACGAGGTGCGACGGCAGGGCCTCGAGGTCCATGATGCTCGTCGAGTCGAGGAAGCGGATGTCGCCGAGACCCGGGATCGGCGGCACGGCCGGGCGGCCACCGGTGTTGATCACGATCTTCGGCGCCGTCAGCAGGCGCTCGCCGCCCGCGTTCAGCGCGACGCGCACCGTCTTCGCGTCGGCGAAGCTGCCCTCGCCGAAAATCAGCTCGACGTTCGGTGTCGATTCCAGGGAACGCTGCCCGCCGTTGCGGAACTGCTCGACCACGCCCTGCTTGCGCCGGTACACCTCCGCCATGTTCACGCGCACGTCGCCGCCGGCGTGCACCCCGTAGTCCTGCCCGCGGCGGGCGAGATACGCAACGCGCGCGGAGGCGACCATCGTCTTGGTCGGCGTGCACCCGTCGTTGATGCAGGTGCCGCCCACGTGCCTGCGCTCGATCACCGCGGTCTTCCAGCCGGCGTTGCCGAGGGCGATGGCGAGCGGCTTGCCCGACTGGCCGGTGCCGATGATGATGGCGTCGAAGGTCTCTGGGGTCATGACGGCGTGTCCTCGGCGTTGGTCGGCCGCCGGCTGCCCGGCTTACAACGGCGCTCGCCGGCGGGTCGCGGCGACCCGATCGCTATAATCGAATCATGCACCTCCGGTCCATGGCGAGCCTCGCCGCCGCGGCCGTCGCGCTTGCGGCGTACGCGGCGCCGGTCACGGACTTCGACCAGGCGGTCAAGGATGCACGCATGCGCTGGGAAACGAGCCCTCACGGGCCGCTCCTCGAACGCATCCTGCCGCCGACCTTCGAGCCGGCGCAGCTCCCCGAGCCGCGCTCCCGCGGCGCGCAGCTGGTCGTCCAGTACTGCGTCCAGTGCCACAACCTCGCCAGCCCGGCGATGCACAACCCGGAGAAATGGCCTGGCATCGTCGACCGCATGGTCGTCAGGATGAAAGGCAAGGGCAACATGGGCGAGCTGATGAAGGAAATGATGGCCGGCGTGGAGGCACCGACCGACGAGGAGGAGAAGATCCTCGTCGCATACCTGCGCAAGCACGGCCAGCGTGCGATCGACGCGAAGCGCTACCCCGAGCTCGAGCTGCCGTCGGGCCAGTCCTTCAAGCTCGCCTGCGGCCAGTGCCACGTTCTTCCCGACCCGCGCCGGCACACCGCGGCCGAGTGGCCGGCCGTGGTCGCGCGCATGGAACAGAACATGGCGTGGATGAACCGCGTGGTCGGCACGCAACGCAATCCCGCGGAGCCGCAGCTGCGGCTCGACGAGATCCTCGGGTTCCTGCAGAGGTACGCGCGGAAAAGCTGACTTGGGGGATCTACAAGGGGGCGTGCCCCCTTGTTCCAGCCGGACGCGCGGAGAAGCTAAGGAACTAACCGCCGCCGGTCAGCCAGCGCACGAGCCGGTCGGCGGCGTGCTGCCAGCCCGGCTCGAGCACGACCGCGTGCCCGACCTCTTCGAGCACCTCGGTCCTGAGGCCGATCGCAGCAAAGCCCGTGCGCGACTGCTCGAGGGGAAACAGCGCGTCGCGCTCGGCCAGCAGCACCAGCATCGGCGGACGCCGCATGCGCCAGGTCACCGGCAAGTCGAAGAGCGTCATGTCCCAGATCGCCCGCTGCGACTCGCTCTGGAACCGCGGGTAGTACTCGACGATCTTTTCCGCCGGCATCGGGCCGGCGAACAGCGCCTTGTGCATCGCGTCCATCGACGCGCGGCCGGTGGCGAGCATCGTGTTCAACTCCACCAGCAGCCCGGGCCTTGCGATCGCCAGCGTGAGCGACGCCGGCAGCAGCCCGTGGGGCGGCACCGGCGCGATCAGCGCTGCGGCGGGCGCCTCGGCGCGCTCGAGATACTTCATCACGACCACCGCCCCCATCGAGTGCCCGACCAGCACCGGCGTCTCGCCGAGCGCTTCGATCGCCTCCTCGAGGTCGTCGACGAAGTCGGCAAGGCTCGCCCAGGTGAGCGCGTCGCGGCCGTAGCTTTCGCCGTGACCGCGCAGGCTGAGCGCATACGCGGGGAAGCCGTGCGCGGCGAAGTACGGCAGGAAATGTTCGGCGAACGTCCACGCGCCGGCGAACGCGCCATGGACGAAGAGGAGCGGCGGCCGGGCCGTCTCGACCTCCGGCAGCGCTTCCAGGATCTCGAGCCGCGCGGAGAGCGCGGAGCGCAGGACGGCCTGCACTTAGCCGGGTACCGCCATGCCCCGCTGTACCGCCGGCCGTGCGCTCATTGCGTCGAACCAGCGCTTCACGTTCGGGAACGTAGCAAGGTCGGTCTTGTGCCACTCGTACCGCGCGACCCAGGGATAGGTCGCGATGTCGGCGATCGTGTACTCGTCGCCGGCGAGGAAGCGCGCGGCGCCGAGCCGCCGGTCGAGCACGCCGTAGAGCCGGTCCTTCTCCTTCACGTAGCGCTCGATCGCGTAGGGCACCTCGACCTTCGCCGCGCGCAGGAAGTGGTGCACCTGGCCGTACATCGGTCCGACGTGGCCCATCTGGAACATGAGCCACTGCAGCGCGACGTACTTGCCGCGCGCGGACGCGGGCAGGAACCGGCCGGTCTTGCCGGCGAGATAGACCAGGATCGCGCCCGACTCCATCATCGCGATCGGCTTGCCGTCGGGGCCGTCGGGATCGACGATCGACGGAATCTTGCCGTTGGGATTGATCTCGAGGTACTCGGGCGCGAACTGGTCGTTCTTGCCGATGTCGATGCGGTGCACGTTGTACGGCAGGCCGCACTCCTCGAGCATGACGGACACCTTGCGGCCGTTCGGCGTGCCCCACGTATAAAGCTCGATCATTCGCTATCCCTCTGCCATTGAGCGCGCGCGAGTCTAATACAATCGATTGCAAAGCCCAATGATCCCGCTCATTCCATGCTGAAGTGGCTGGTGACGCTGGCGGTGGCGCTCGTCGTGCTGACGGCGCTGTCGCCGTGGCTCGCCCGCTTCGGGCTGGGGCGCCTGCCCGGCGACGTGCGGGTGCGGATGAAGGGGCGCGACTACTTCCTGCCGTTCACGACGACGATCCTGCTGTCGCTCGCGTTGACGGCGATCGCGCGGCTGCTCTGACGCGAGCGGACCCGCCCGCTCGCATCGCGGCGACTACGATGCGGAGGTCTTCCCGCGAGCGGTCCGCTTCGCGTCGAAATACCGCCGCAGCTCGTCCTGGGTGAGTTTGCCGTCGCCGTTCGCGTCGATGCGGTCGAACTTCGGGCCAAGCCGCGGCAGCGCCTTGTCCACCTCCGCCCGGGTGAGCGCGCCGTCGCTGTTCGCGTCGGCGCGGCGGAAGTGCTCGGCGAAACCGCCTTCGCTCTTGCGGTCCGCGGCCTTCCGGGTGGCCGACCAGGTGCGCAGTTCGTCCGGCGAGAGATTGCCGTCGCGGTTGCGGTCGAGCTCGTCGAAGCGCGGGGCGATGCCCGGCAGTCCGCGATCGACCTCCGTGCGCGACAGCACGCCGTTGTGGTCGGTGTCCGCCCGGGCGAAGCGGCTGTCCTGCGCCGCCGCGGCGCCCGCCGCGAGGGCCGCCGTCACGACGGCGAGGTGGCGGACAAGCATCACTGCTACGCGCCGCGCATCACGCCGCGGCCACGGCAGCGACGCGCGCGGCGCGGACCGCGCCCGCGACGTCGGCCGGGCTGGACGCCGCGATCGCACCCGCGTCGACGCTCCGCGCCGCCGCGAGCGCGCGCTCGAGCCACGGCTTCCGCGCCGGATCGGCCTCGCCGATCGCGGCCGCGTCGCATTCGCACGCGTCCACCAGGGATCCGAAACGCTCCGGTCGCCGGAACGCGTCGGCGCGCTCCAGCAGATCGACGAGCGCCGCGGCATCGAGCCGGCGCGCCGCGCGCACGCGGCCCGACCAGCGCGCAGCGAGGACCGCGAGGTCGCGGCAGTCGGCGGGGGCGCGAAGGCGCGCCGACGCCTCGTCCGCCGCCTCGACGGGTCCGCCGGCGAAGAGCGCGGCGTAGCGCACCGGCAGCGGGTAGCCGAGAGCGGCTGCCCGGTCGAGCGCGCCGAGCGCGCGGGCGGCGTCGAGCCGGCGCCACTCCGGCAGCACGTGCTCGAGCGCGCCGCAGGCCTCGAGCGCGTCGAACATCCGCCGGGGCGCGGGTGCCATCAGGCCCTTTGCGAACTCCTGCCAGACCCGCTCGGCCACGAGCGCGTCCGCTTCGCCGTGCGCGACCATCCTGCGCATCAGCTCGAGCGTTTCGGGCGCGATGCGAAAGCCGAACCGCGCCGCAAAGCGCGCGACGCGCAGGATCCGGACCGGGTCCTCGGCGAACGCCGGGCTGACGTGCCGCAGCACGCCGGCCCGCAGGTCCGCGGCGCCGTGGAACGGGTCGATCAGGGCGCCGGTCGCCTCGTCCTTCGCGATCGCGTTGATCGTGAGGTCGCGGCGTGCGAGGTCGTCCTCGAGCGTCACGTCCGGCGCGGCGTAGACGGTGAAGCCCTTGTACCCGCGGGCGGTCTTGCGCTCGGTGCGGGCGAGCGCGTATTCCTCGTGCGTCCGCGGATGGAGGAAGACCGGGAAGTCCTTGCCGACCGGCCGGTAGCCGAGGCGCTCCATCTCCTCGGGGCTCGCCCCGACGACGACGTGGTCGTGATCCTCGACCGGGAGGCCGAGCAGCTCGTCGCGGACTGCGCCGCCGACCTTGTAGACCTTCATGGCGGCGGGGCGGGCGCGGCCGGGCGGCGCTCGCTAGCGCGCGGCCGCGTACGGCTCGTCGGGGGCGTAGAACTCGGGCTCCGCCCGCGCCGACGCGCTCCACTCCTGCACCGCCGGCAGCGCGAGCACCGCGTCCGCATAGCGCCGGGCGACCGGCGGCAGCTTCACCGCATACGTGGCGAGGCGCGTCACCACCGGCGCGTAGAAGGCGTCGGCGGCCGTGAAGCCGCCGAAGAGCATCTCGCCGCCCTGCCCGAACCGCTCGCGGGAGATCGTCCAGTTGGCGACGATGCGGTCGATGTCGCGCTCGACGTCCGGGCTCATGCCCTTGCCGGGATGCTCGCCGCGGATGTTCATCGGCATCGCGTTGCGCAGCGCGCGGAACCCGGAATGCATCTCGGCGCAGATCGAGCGCGCCACCATCCGCGCGCGCAGATCGCGCGGCCAGACCTCCTTCTCCGGCCAGCGCTCGGCGACCGTCTCGACGATCGCGAGCGAGTCCCAGATCGGCTCGCCGTCCAGCCACAGCACCGGCACGAGCCCGGTCGGCGACCAGCGGGCGATGCCCGCCTGCCACGCCTGGCTGTCGAACTTGAGCTGCACCTCCTCGAAGTCGATGCCGAGCTGCCGCAGCAGCACCCATGGACGCATCGACCACGACGAGTAGTTCTTGTTCGCGATGACGAGGGTCGGCTTCGCCATCACACCTCCCGTGCTTTCCGGCCAGCGTAGTAGCGGAACACGCTGTAGCGCGAGCGCGGATAGAAGCCTTGCAGGTACACCGGCGCGACCGCGTCGATCGGCGTCGCGTGCAGCCCGAACGGCAGCGGCTCGGCGGACACGCTGTCGACCTTCATCGAGTAGTAGTTGTCGCGGCTCAGGAGCTTCACCGGCGCGAACTCCATCGCCCACGCCTGCAGGTACGACAGCCGCGGCCCGAGGCCGACGATCGGCCGCGGATGGCCCGCCAGCTGCCCGGCGTACTCGACCAGCTCGCGGAGCGTGCAGACCGTGGGGCCCGCGAGATCGTACGCCCGGCCGGCGGTGTCCGGGTCGTCGAGGCTCGCGACGATCGCCCGCGCGACGTCCCCGACGTACACCGGCTGGAACTTCGCGTCCGGCGAGCCGAGAAAGACCACCGGGACGAAGCGCTGCAGCTCGGCGAACAGGTTGAGGAAGCGGTCCTCGGCCCCGAACACGACCGACGGCCGGAAGATGGTCGTGCCGAGCTCGCCGCGCGCGGCGACGACCGCGCCCTCGCCGTCCGCCTTTGAGCGCAGGTATTCGCTCGGCGCGTCGGGCGCCGCCTTCAGCGCGCTCATGTGCACGAGCCGGGGCACGCGCGCAGCGAGGCTCGCGGCGATCGCCTTCTTCGGCAGCTCCACGTGCGCCCGGGCGAAGTCCGGGCCGTAGGGCTCGCCGCGGCGGCCGTGCAGGATGCCGACGAGATTGATGACCGCGTCGCAGCCCGCGACGAGCCGCGCGAGCGTCGCCGGATCGTGGATGTCGGCCTGCACGACGTCGACCGTCGGCAGCGTGATCAGGTGCTTCGCGCGGTCGCGACGGCGCGACGGCGCGACGACGAAGTCGCCGCGCTCGACGAGCTTCTCGACGACGTGGCGGCCGATGAAGCCGGACCCGCCCAGGATGCAGATTTTGGCCATGGCTTGAGGAGGAGAAACCACCCCGCCGGCTTCGCCGGCAGCCCGCCTCGGGGAGGCGGGGCGGGAGGTGCCGGCTATTGTAGTACCGTCGCCTGCCCGGTGATCGTCGGCGCGTAGCCCTCGCCGCCATGACGCGGCGGGATGGTGCCCAGGCGCGACTTGAGCGGCCGCGTGTCGCCGCCGTAGATCGCGGCGTAGTACACGGTGTTGGACATCACCTTCTTCACGTAATCGCGCGTCTCGTTGAACGGGATCGACTCGGCGTAGATCGCGCCTTCGAGCGGGCGGTCGGCCTTCCAGCGACGCGCGCGGCCCGGTCCGGCGTTGTACGCCGCGGCCGCGAGCACCGGGCTGCCCTCGAGCTCGTCGAGCACGTAGCGCAGGTACGACGTGCCGAGCGCGATGTTGACCTCGACCTCGGTCACCTGCGCGGGCGTGAAGTCGCGCATGCCGAGCTTCTTCGCCACCCAGCGCGCGGTCGCCGGCATCAGCTGCATCAGGCCGGAGGCGCCGGCCGACGAGCGGGCATTCACGATGAACCGGCTCTCCTGCCGGACGAGGCCGAGCACCCAGTGCTCCTCCAGCCCCTGCGCGCGCGCCTGCTCGCCGAACGCGCCGCGGTACGGCGCGAGGTAGCGCATCTGGAAGTCGTGCAGGCCCACGGTGCGGTCGGCGCTGTTGATCGCGCGATCCCACAGCTCGTTCGTTCGCGCGAACTCCGCCGCGGCGAGGAGCTGGCGGTCGTCCATGCCGCGAAGCGACCAGTTCCATTCGCGCACCGCGTCGAAGCGCACCTCGCGCGCCGCGCCGTCGCGCAGGCCGCTCGTGTCGACCCGGAAGAGCGCGACCGCGCGCTGCAGGCCGGGATTGGCCGCCGCTTCCTTCACGTCCTCGGGCGTCGGCTCGTAGCCGCGCGGCGGAATCACGATCGGCCGGCCGAGCTCCTCGAGCGCGAGCTTGCCGTAGAAGTTGTGCTCGTTCGCGATGTTGGCGAAGAACTGGTCGGCGTCCACTTTCGCCCCCATCGCGCGGAGGCTCCGGCCCTGCCAGTAGGTCCAGGCCGCATCGCTCCGCGCGAGCGGCGTCATCTTCTCGACCGCGGTCTTCACGTCGGACCAGTTGCCGGCGCGGAGCCCCGCGCGGACGCGCCACTCGAGCTGCTCGTCGAGGAGCCCCGCGCCGTCGGTGTTAGCGAACCACTCGACGGCCCGCGCGTCGTGGTTCCGCGCCGCCTGGGTGGCGAGCTGACCCCATACCCACGCCTGATCCTCGGGCGGCAGCCGCTCCTGGAGCTTCTTCGTCCAGTGGCTAGCGGCGACCGACACCTCGACGCGCGCCTGCCGCGCGAACGCATAGAGCAGGAGCTCGCGGTTGGCGCGCCGCTTGAGGTCGAGCTTGTCGGCCCGCTCGATGAACTTCACCGGCTGCGAGCGGATCGCGTCGAGCGCGCGGTCCTCGGGCTGCTCGTTCGCCGGCAGGTAGTCGAGCACGCGCTTCGCTGCGGCAACCTGCCCCGCCTGCAGGAGGAGGCGGGCGCGCTCCCACACGTGGCGCATGGTGAGCTTGCCGGCCGCGATCTCGCTCTCGGCGACCGGCACGCAGCCGTCGGGCAGCTCGCGCGGGCTCGCCCAGGCGCGACGGAACTCCGCCACGGCCACCCCGTCGCCCCGGCGCCAGCGGGACTGCAGGCTGTAGCAGTTGGCATCTGGGTCGTCGATCACGAGATTCGGGAACGCGGCGTCGAAGAGCTCCCACTGCTGCCGCTT
This sequence comes from uncultured beta proteobacterium, assembly GCA_963762785.1. GTDB lineage: Bacteria > Pseudomonadota > Gammaproteobacteria > Burkholderiales > SG8-39 > DATEDA01. The sequence goes on along the minus strand of CAVXND010000042.1, from coordinate 22,224 downwards.
GCCGAGGAGGATCAGCCACTCGCGGCGGAGCTGCTCCGCGACGAGCGAGCCGGTGTGGCGGCCGAGGAAGTCGCTCACCTCGCCCGGCGCCGCCTGCTCGAGCCGCAGCCGCAGCTGCCAGAACTCGGCGTATGGTTCGAAAATGTGGCCCTTGAGCGCCCGCGCGGGCGTCGCGAGCGTCGCCGCGTTGCCCTTAGCGTAGGCCTCGCGCGCGGCGAGGTACTGCTGGTCGGGCGTGAGCCGCCCTTGACCGTGCGCCGCCGTTGCGCCCAGCACTGTCGCGGCAGCGACGCACAGGGCTAGAATCTTTATCATAATTAACAGCTTAATAAACAGACTTCATGCAAGACGCGAAGAATAGCACGATCGCACTCTCCCCCGCGCATCCCGCCGCCAATGACCTCCGCGGAGCATAAAGCCTGGCGACGCGCGGCGCGAGACCGTCTGCTCAACGCGCGTGTCGCACTCCCGGCCGACACACTTGCGCGCCACCACGAATCGATCGACCGCCACCTCGAGCGCGGGTTCCCGAACCTCGCGCGTGGAATCGTGGCGTTCTGCTGGCCGTACAAGAACGAGTACGACGCGCGCTTCCTCGCGCGGCGCCTGCGCGACCGCGGCGCGGTCACCGCCCTGCCGGTGGTCGTCGCGCCGAAGACGCCGCTGATCTTCAGGGAGTGGCACCCGGGCGTGCGGCTCGAGCGCGGCGTGTACGACATCCCATACCCGGTCGGGAGCCGCGAGGTGCAGCCCGACACGGTGCTGCTGCCAATGCTCGGGTTTGACGACGCGGGCTACCGGCTGGGGTACGGGGGCGGGTTCTTCGACCGAACGCTCGCCGCCGCCCCGCGGGCGCCGGTGGTCATCGGTATCGCCCACGAGCTCGCACACCTCGATAGCATCCACCCCCAGCCCTACGACATCCCGATGGACTGGGTCGTGACCGAGCGTGGGGTGTATCGGCGCGACGGCGGACGGCTCGAGTTTCTCGGCGCGCCGCTCGCCGGGAACCCGAGTGCCCTGAGCTCGCCGGTGTGCTACGCGGACGAGCTCGATCCGGGCTATTTCGGCAACGGCGAGAGCAGGCCGAAGACCTGAGCCGGCCGCTCAGCGCTTCAGCGCGAGCGTCAGGCCATCCCCGATCGGCAGCATCGACAGCCCGACGCGCTCGTCGTGGTGGAGCTTCTTGTTCAGCGCCCGCAGCGCGAGGGTATCCGCGCTGCGCTTCTTCGGATCGGCCACGTCGCCGCCCCAGAGCACGTTGTCGATGCCGATCAGCCCGCCGGGACGCAGGAGCTTGAGGCAGCGCTCGTAGTAGCCGTCGTAACCGGTCTTGTCGGCGTCGATGAACGCGAAGTCGTAGGCGCCTGCCTGCCCGGCCGCGAGCAGCTCATCGAGCGTCTCCATCGCCGGCGCGATCCGCAGATCGATCTTCCCGGCGACGCCGGCCTTCTCCCAGTACGGCTTCCCGACCGCCGTCCACTCCGCGCTCACGTCGCAGCAGACGAGCTTGCCGTCCGCCGGCAGGGCGAGCGCGACCCAGAGCGCGCTGTAGCCGGTGAAGGTGCCGATCTCGATCGCGCGCCGCGCGCCGATCGCCTGCACGAGCAGCGCCATCAGCTGGCCCTGCTCGGGCGAGATCTGCATGCCGGCGTACGGGAGCTTCGCGGTTGCCGCGCGCAGCTCGGCCGCGGCCGCAGGCTCGCGCAGCGAGTGGTCGATCAGGTACTTGCGCACCTTCTCGTCGATGCCCCAGCTGCGGCGCGACATCAGCCGAGGAAGAGCCGGTACGCCGGGTTGCGCGACTCGTCGACGTACGGATAGCCGAGCTTGGCGAGGAACGCCCGGAACTCGCGCATCTCGCGCGGCGGCACCTGCATCCCGACCAGCACGCGGCCGTAGTCGGCGCCCTGGTTGCGGTAGTGGAACAGGCTGATGTTCCAGTCCGAGCGCATGTGCGACAGGAACTTCATGAGCGCACCCGGGCGCTCGGGGAACTCGAACCGGTACAGCAGCTCGTCGTGCGCGAGCGGCGCGTGGCCGCCCACGAGGTGGCGGACGTGGAGCTTCGCCATCTCGTTGTCGGAGAGGTCGAGCGTCCGCAAGCCGTGGCGGCGGAGGGTCCGCAGGAGGCGGGCGGTTTCGTCGCGCCGGCGCACCTCTACGCCGACGAAGACGTGCGCCTCGACCGGGTCGGCCATGCGGTAGTTGAACTCGGTGATGTTGCGGTTGCCGAGCGTCATGCAGAACTTGCGGAAGCTGCCCGGGCGCTCGGGAATCGTCACGGCGAGGATCGCCTCGCGGTGCTCGCCGACCTCGGCGCGCTCGGCGACGAACCGCAGCCGGTCGAAGTTGGCGTTGGCGCCGCAGGCGATCGCGACGAGCTTCTTGTCGCGGACGTGCGTGCGCTCGACGTAGGCCTTCGCCCCGGCGATCGACAGCGCTCCGGCGGGCTCGAGGATCGAGCGCGTGTCCTCGAACACGTCCTTGATCGCCGCGCAGATCTCGTCGGTGCCGACCAGCACGATGTCGTCGACGAGCTCGCGCGCGATGCGGAAGGTTTCCCTGCCCACCTGCTTCACCGCGACGCCGTCGGCGAAGAGCCCGACGTGCGGCAGGACGACGCGCCGCCCGGCGTCGATCGAGCGCTTCATCGCGTCGGAATCGACCGGCTGGACGCCGATCACCCTGATCTCCGGCTGCAGCCGCTTCACGTAGGACGCGATCCCCGAGACCAGTCCGCCGCCGCCGATCGCCACGAACACCGCGTGGATCGGTCGGGTCGTCTGACGCAGGATCTCCATGCCGATCGTGCCCTGGCCGGCGATCACGTCGGGATCGTCGAACGGATGGACGAACGAGAGCCGCAGCCGGCGCTCGAGCTTCCGTGCATGTTCGCGGGCGTCGCTGTAGGAGTCGCCCTGCAGCACCACCTCCGCGCCGCGCGCGGCGACCGCCTCGACCTTGATCCGCGGCGTGGTGACCGGCATGACGATGACCGCCCGGCAGCCGAGCTTCTGCGCCGCGAGCGCGACGCCCTGCGCGTGGTTGCCGGCCGAGGCCGCGATCACGCCGCGCCTGAGAGCGTGCGCCGGCAGGTTCGCCATCTTGTTGTAGGCGCCCCGCAGCTTGAACGAGAACACCGGCTGCATGTCCTCGCGCTTGAGCATCAGGCGGTTGCCGAGCCGCGCCGAGAGGTTCGGGGCGAACTCGAGCGGGGTCTCGACGGCGACGTCGTAGACCCGCGAATTGAGGATGCGTTCGAGGTAGTCGATGGCCATTTGAACGGGGGACGGAGGCTGCCCGCCGCCCGGGAGGGCGCTACTGTAGCAGGAGGAAGAAATACCGCTGCCGCCACGGCGCGTGTGACCGATTCCGCGCCGGCGCCTCGCGGCGTGCATCCGCCGCCTCCCTCCCGACGTAGCGCCAAGTAGTCCCTGTGAGCGGGCGCTGCGCTGCGGCTATCGTTCACGGTCCGGGAGTGTCGACTAACAATTAACAAGAATGGGAGAAGAAGCATGTCTCTGCGATTGAAGTTCAACCTCAGCCTGCTGGTCGTGATGCTGTTCGGCCTCGCGGTCAGCGGCTATTTCCTGCGCGATCTCCTGCAGAAGAACGCACGCGAAGAGGTGCTGCACGAGGCGGGCCTGATGATGGAGTCCGCGCTCGCCATCCGCGCCTACACGGTGGACCACGTCCGGCCACGGCTCGCGAAGCTGCAGGACGAGGAGTTCATACCGCAGACGGTGCCGGCATTCGCGGCCACCGAGACGCTCGCGACGCTGCAGAAGAAGTATCCCGAGTACGGCTACAAGGAAGCGACGCTCAACCCGACCAACCCGCGCAACAAGGCGGAGCCCTGGGAAGCGAAGATCGTCGAGGCGTTCCGCACCGACGGCGGGCTCAAGGAAACCAACGGCGTGCGGGCCACCAACCTCGGCCCCAGCCTCTACATCGCACGTCCGATCAAGATCGGCAACGCCGCGTGCCTCGCCTGCCACAGCGAGCCCGCGGCCGCGCCGCCGTCGCTCATCCGCACCTACGGCGACCAGTCCGGCTTCGGCTGGCAGCTGAACGAGATCATCGGCGCGCAGGTGGTGTCGGTGCCGATGGCGGTGCCGATGCAGCGTGCCCGGGTAACGTTCTATACTTCGCTCGGCGCGCTCGTCGCGATATTCTTCGCGATGTTCGTGATCCTGAACGTGATGCTCGACCGCCTGGTCATCAAGCCGATCGTGCGGATGTCGGCGGCGGCCGATGCGATCAGCGGCGGCAAGTTCGATCTCGCGGCGCTCGACGCGTCCGGCTCGGACGAGGTGGCGCGGCTCGCGCAGTCGTTCAACCGCATGACGACGAGCCTCGCGAAGGCGATGCAGCTCCTGCGCGCGAAGAAGTAAGGCGACGCGCGCTCGGGCGAGGCCGCGTGATGAAGGGGGACGGAGTTGGCGGCAAACAGGGATGACTGGCTGAAGGCGCTCACTGACGCGGCCGCAGCCTCGCTCGGGCCGATCGCGAGCATCCTGGTGGAGCAGGCGGCCGTCGACGGCGCGCCGTTCGACGACGTCCGCCGCCGGCTCGCCACCCAGATGGACGACGCCGCGCGTGAACGGTTCCTCAAGGCGACCGACTCCCTCTCGGCCGGCGCACGTTCAGTTCCGGCCCGCGCCGAAGCGCTGCGGGCGGCGCCGACCGCCGGCCCGGTCAGCGACATGCTCGACGGCCGGGACCCGGCGTTCGTGAAGGCGCTGGCGCGCGACCTCGCCAACCGCCTCGGCCCGAAGGGCGAAACGCTGGTGCTCGAAGCAGCACGCCGTTGCCGCACCAAGGCGCAGTTCTGCGTCCGGCTCGCCTCCCAGGTCGAGGACCCCGAGCTGAAGGCCTTGCTCTCGAAGCTCGCGCTCGACGACCCGCGTCTGAGCGTGCGGCCGAAAAGCTAGTTCGTCTCACGATACGAGAGGGCACACCCCCTCGTGCTCCCCGAACTCGGCAGAATCGCCGCCGCAAGGCGGCGATTCTCTCTCAGCCACTCCCCTTGCTCGACTGGCTGACGGCCGAGGCGAGCCTCGGCTCGCTCGCGGTCGCGGCCTTTCTCGCGGCGACGTTCGTCCCCTTGAGCTCCGAGGTGGTGCTCGTCGCCGTCCTCAAGCTTCACCCGGATCTGCAGTGGACCGCGATCGGACTGGCGACTCTCTGCAACACGCTGGGCGGGATGACGACCTATCTGATCGGTCGCTTTCTCGCCACGAAGAAGCCGCTGAAAGAGCTCGAGACGGTACGGAAGTGGGGCCCGGCGGCGCTCGTCTTCGCCTGGGCGCCCTTCGTCGGCGACGCGCTCGCGCTCGCCGCCGGCTGGCTGAAGATCAACTGGATCGCCGCGGCGGCGTTTCAGGCCGCCGGGCGATTCGCGCGCTACTGGGTCGTCGCCCAGGGCGCCATGCTGCTGAACTGAGCGGCGAAGACCAGCGTTCCGCTAACCGCGGACCGCGGTCCACTTGACCTGCGTGCCGCCCTGGGTCTGGGTGGTGCCTTCCATCTTGTTCCCGCTCACGCGGCCGTTGAACTCGCGCTTCTGCCCATTGCCGTCGGTGAAGGTGAACTTCACCGCGGAACCGGTCAGCTTCGCATCGACGAGGTCGAACGACTTGTCGCCGCCCTTTGCCCCGCCGCTCAGCCGCTGGAACTGCTGGGCGAGCGCGAGCTGCCACGACTCCTCGCCGCTGCCGGCGGGCACGGTGAGCTTCCAGCTGCCTTGGACCTTCGCGGGCACGATCCACAGGTACGCGTCGCGGCCTTCGACCGTCACCGTCTGGTCGGGCTGCCAGTCCTCCATGTTGAAGGCGTGCGACACCAGGCGCGTCCCGGGGCGCATGTCGAGCAGCTTCGGGCGCAGCTTGATGTTCAGCGACGGCAGCAGGTACATCGTGATGACGGTCGCCTCGTTGAAATCGGTCTCGAAGATGTCCGCCTTGATGAACTTCACCTTGTCGCCCATGCCCGCCTTCTCGGCGTTCTTGATCGACAGGCTGACCATGTCCGGGTTGTACTCGATGCCCATCGCGCGCGCGCCGAGTTTCCCGGCGGCGATCACGGTGCGGCCGTCGCCCGATCCGAGGTCAATCACGTAGTCCTTCGGCCCGACCCTGGCCATCCTGAGCATCCGCTCGACCAGCGCGTCGGGCGTCGGGACCCAGACGACGTCCTTGCCCGACTGGCCGACCTGCGGGGTGTAGTCCTTCGATTCGGCCGGCGCGGTCTGGGCGGACGCTGCGGTGGCCACGAATGCAAACGAGAGGGCAAGCGCCAGACGCGCTGCCGGGATCACGGGATTCAATTCAGTCTCCTTGGGGGATTGCGGGGTCGGTTCGCACGGGCGGCGAGCCGCCCGCGCTCCGGCGCGAGTATACGGGGCTGCGCAGCGTCAGGGCAACGCGCGCCAGATTACGCCGGCGTAAGGGGCGCCTGTTCGAGCATCAGGCGCTTCAGACCGAGCCGGCCGAAGTTGACGTGCACTTGCATCTGCGGGCCCTGCCCGATGTACTCGATGACGACGCCTTCGCCGAACTTGGGATGGACGACGCTCTGGCCGATGCGGAACGGCAGCGCCTCGGCGCGCGATTTCGCCATCTTCAGCCGGGTGGGCGGTTCCTCCGCGCGCCACGCCTTGTCGTCGAGCCGCGGCCGCCCGGGGGAGGTCAGCCACTTCAGAACGTCCTTCGGCAGTTCATCGAGGAAGCGGCTCGCGAGGCCGTAGCGCGTCTGGCCGTGCAGCAAACGCGATTGCGCGTACGAGAGGTAGAGCCGGGTGCGCGCCCGCGTGAGCGCGACGTACATCAGGCGGCGTTCCTCCTCGAGGCCGTCGTCCTCGGTGACGCTCTGCTCGTGCGGGAAAAGCCCTTCCTCCAGCCCGCTGATGAACACCACGTGGAACTCGAGCCCCTTCGCCGAGTGCACCGTCATCAGCTGGACCGCATCGGCGCCTTCCGCCGCCTGGCCCTCGCCCGACTCGAGCGCCGCGTGCGCGAGGAACGCGTTGAGCGGGTCGACCGGTGCGACGTCCCCCTCGGGCGCGTCGGCCGCGAACTGCGCCGCCGCGCCCTCGTCCTGCTCGAACGCGGCGGCGGCGTTCACCAGCTCCCCCAGGTTCTCGACCCGGTCGGCGCCCTCGCGCTCGGCCTTGTAGTGCGCGACGAGGCCGCTCGCCTCGATGACGTGCTCAACCACCTCGGCCAGCGGGAGCCCCGGCGTGCTCTCGCGCAGCGTCGTGACGAGCTTCACGAAGGCGCCGACCGCCGCGCCGGGCTTGCCGCCGAGCTCCGCCGCCGCTTTCCAGAGGCTCGCGGCTTGCGCCTGCGCCGCGTCCTGCAGCGCTTCGACCGAGCGCGCGCCGATGCCGCGGGCCGGGAAATTCACGACGCGCAGGAAGCTCGTGTCGTCGTCGGGGTTGGCGAGGAGGCGCAGATACGCGAGCGCGTGCTTCACCTCCTGCCGCTCGAAGAAGCGCAAGCCGCCGTACACGCGGTACGGGATCCGCGCCGAGAAGAGCGCGTGCTCGATCACGCGGGACTGGGCGTTCGAGCGATAGAGGATGGCGATTTCGCGGCGGGCAAAGCCGTCGCGCGACAGCGCCTGCACCTCCTCGGCGATCCAGTTCGCTTCGTAGCCGTCGGTCTGCGCCTCGTAGAGGCGCAGCGGCTCGCCCTCGCCCGCGGCCGTCCACAGGTTCTTGCCGAGCCGCCGGCGGTTGTGCGAGATGAGCGCGTTGGCGGCGTTCAGGATGTTGCCGTGCGAGCGGTAGTTCTGCTCGAGCCGGATGACGTTCTGCACCTTGAACTCGCGCTCGAAGTCGGCCATGTTGCCGACGTTCGCGCCGCGGAACCGGTAGATCGACTGATCGTCGTCGCCCACAGCGAACAGCGCGTTCGCCTGCCCCGCGAGCAGCTTCAGCCACTTGTACTGCAGCCGGTTCGTGTCCTGGAACTCGTCGACGAGGATGTGACGGAAGCGCGCCTGGTAGTGCGTGCGCAGCACCTCGTTCCGCTGGAGCAGTTCGTAGCAGCGCAGCAGCAGCTCGGGGAAGTCGGCGACGCCCTCCTTGCGGCACTGCTCGTCGTAGACGGCGTAGATCTCGATCGCGCGGCGGTTGAACTCGTCGTGGCCGGGCGGGACCTCGTTCGGCCGCAGGCCTTCCTCCTTCTGGTCGTTGACGAACCACTGCACCTGCCGCGGCTGGAAGCGGTTCTCGTCGACGTTCATGCCCTTCATGACCCGCTTCACCATCGCGAGCTGATCCTGCGAGTCGAGGATCTGGAACCCCTGCGGCAGGCCCGCGTCGCGGTGGTGGGCGCGCAGCATCCGGTTGCAGAGGCCGTGAAAGGTGCCGATCCACATGCCGCGCGTCGAGACCGGCAGCATTGCCGAGATGCGCGCCAGCATCTCCTTCGCCGCCTTGTTGGTGAAGGTCACTGCGAGCACGCCGGCCGGGCTCACGTTGCCGGTGGTGATCAGCCAGCCGATGCGCGTGGTGAGCACGCGCGTCTTCCCCGATCCCGCGCCGGCGAGGATCAGCGCGTGCTGGCTCGGGAGAGTGACGGCCTGGAGTTGCTCGGGATTGAGGTTGTCGAGGAGGCTGGACATTCGCGACTGCGTGGAAGCAGGCGCGATTCTACCTGCACGCGCTTTCAGTCCACCTTGATGCCGCAGCCGCGATCGCGGCGATGAGAACCTGCAGCCGTGCCGACGTCGTCACGATCGGGCTCTCCCTGGCGCGAGGCGATTGTGGCGCGGCAGCGTACTCGCGACCTACTGCGTGACGCGCGGCGACGAGACGCCGTACTGCCCCGAGAGCCTCCCGGCGAGCGCCTCGGCCTGCGACGGCAGGCTCGCGATGCGGACGTCGTAGATGCGCTTTCCTTGTTCCCGGCGCGGCTGCAGCTCGGCGGCATAGCCGGCGGCACGCACCGCCTGGTACACGCTGAGCACCTCGTTCTCCGACTCGCCGGAGGTAAGCACGACTTTCCACCGGCCGCCGCGGCGGGCCGCACCCCTGCCGTCGGCGATTCCAGTCTCGGTGGCCCACTGCTTCAGCTGCTCGGGATTGACGGGCGCGACCGGTTGCGCCGGCTGGCCGCGCGGCGCGATGTAGAAGGACAGCGGCTGGTCCATCGTGATCGTCGGGTCGCCCTGGCGCGAGACCATAAGTACGGCGGCATACCGTGCGCGGATGTACGCCGGGCGGGAGTATTGCACAGGTATAATTTTCCTCTCCCGCGAGAAGGCCCTGCACGCGATGGAGCAGCAGTACGATCCGGCGAAGGTGGAACGCGAGGCGCAGACGCACTGGGCCGGCACGCGCGCGTTCCGCGCAGTCGAAGAGCCGGGCAAGCCGAAGTACTACTGCCTCTCGATGTTTCCCTACCCCTCGGGGAAGCTCCACATGGGGCACGTCCGCAACTACACGATCGGCGACGTGCTCACGCGCTACTACCGCATGCGCGGCTGCAACGTGCTCCAGCCGATGGGCTGGGACGCGTTCGGGCTGCCGGCCGAGAACGCCGCGATGGCGAACGGCGTGCCGCCGGCGCGGTGGACGTACGAGAACATTGCCTACATGAAGAAGCAGCTCCAGTCGCTCGGCTTCGCGATCGACTGGGAGCGCGAGCTCGCGACCTGCAAGCCGGACTACTACCGCTGGAACCAGTGGCTGTTCCTCCGCATGCTCGAGAAGGGCATCGCGTACAAGCACACCGGCGTCGTCAACTGGGACCCGGTCGACCAGACGGTGCTCGCGAACGAGCAGGTGATCGACGGCCGCGGCTGGCGCACCGGCGCGGTGGTGGAGAAACGCGAGATTCCGATGTACTACCTCCGCATCACGCAGTACGCGGAGGAGCTGCTCGCCGATCTCGAGAAGCTCCCCGGCTGGCCAGAGCGCGTCAAGCTGATGCAGGCGAACTGGATCGGTCGCAGCGAAGGCGTGAACTTCGGCTTCCCGTACGAGATCGACGGCGAGCGGAAGATGCTGCGCGTGTTCACTACGCGCGCCGACACGACCATGGGTGTGACGTTCAACGCCATCGCCGCCGAGCATCCGCTCGCAACGCGGCTCGCGCGCGACAATCCGAAGCTCGCCGAGTTTGTCGAGGCGTGCAAGCGCGGCTCGGTGATGGAGGCCGACCTCGCGACGATGGAGAAGCTCGGCATGGCAACCGGCTTCTACTGCACGCACCCGGTCTCGGGCGAAAAGGTCGAGATCTGGGTCGGCAACTACGTGCTGATGGGCTACGGCGAGGGCGCGGTGATGGGCGTCCCCGCGCACGACGAGCGCGACTTCGCGTTCGCGAAGAAATACGGCCTGCCGATCAGGCAGGTGATCGCGGTGCCCGGCAAGGACTACAGCACCGACGCCTGGCAGGAGTGGTACGCAGACAAGGAGCACGGCGTCTGCGTGAACTCCGGCAAGTACGACGGGCTCGGCTACAAGGCCGCCACGGACGCGATCGCGGCCGATCTCAAGGCGAAGGGCCTCGGCGACAAGCAGGTGCAGTGGCGGCTCCGCGACTGGGGTATCTCGCGCCAGCGCTACTGGGGCACGCCGGTCCCGCTCATCCACTGCCCGAAGTGCGGCGACGTCCCGGTGCCGGACGCCGAGCTCCCGGTGATGCTGCCCGAGAATCTCGTGCCGGACGGCACCGGCAACCCGCTCGCGAAGACGCCGGCATTCGTCGACCGCAAGTGTCCGCAGTGCGGCTCACCGGCGAAGCGCGAGACCGACACGATGGACACGTTCGTCGACTCGTCCTGGTACTTCGCGCGCTTCGCCTGCCCCGACGCGGCCGACGCAATGGTCGACGGACGCGTGAACTACTGGCTGCCGGTCGACCAGTACATCGGCGGCATCGAGCACGCGATCCTGCACCTGCTGTACGCGCGGTTCTGGTCGAAGGTGATGCGCGACCTCGGGCTGGTGAAGTTCGACGAGCCGTTCTCGAACCTCCTCACCCAGGGCATGGTGCTGAACCACGTCTTCCTCCGGACCGACGAGAAGGGGAAGCGCACCTTTTATGCCCCCGAAGAGCTCAATATCGTCCACGACGACGCGGGCCGCGTAACCGGCGCGACAACGAAGGCGCTTGGATTGTCAGTTGACTACGCGGGGATTTCGACGATGTCGAAGTCGAGCCGAAACGGCGTGGACCCGCAAGAGCTCATCGACAACTATGGCGCCGATACCGCGCGCTTCTTCATCATCTTTGCCAGTCCCCCCGAACAGACACTGGAGTGGTCGGATGCGGGCGTTGAAGGCTCGCATCGGTTCCTACGGCGGCTTTGGGACTTCTGCTTCAGGAATCGGGCATCGATATCGCTCCTAAAAGGGGTTGCGCGCATAGGCGATTGGTCGAAGGAGGATCCAGCTCTCCGGGAGAAACGGGCTGAGCTGCACCGCATCCTGAGTCAAGCGAACTATGACTATGGGAGGCTCCAGTTCAACACAGTGGCGTCCGCTGGCATGAAGATGCTTAACTTGCTGGAGAAGCTCCCTGTAGACACGACGCCGCTAAACCCACTCGAACCGAAATTCGCCCTTAACGCGAAGCTAGAACTCCTCAACGAAGGCGTTGGAATCCTTCTTCGCGTGATCCACCCCATCGTGCCGCATGTGACGCATACGTTGTGGAACGAGCTTCGGTTCAATGAGCAGCTTGGGGATATCATGAAGGCGGTGTGGCCTGAGGTAGATGGGTCCGCCCTCGAGACCGACGAGGTCGAGCTCGTACTGCAGGTGAACGGCAAGCTTCGCGGCCACATGCGCGCGCCCAAGTCCGCCGATCGCGCGGCGATCGAGCAGCTCGCCCTCGAGAACGATGCGGTGCGGCGGCATACGAACGGCCAGCCGCCGAAGAAAGTGGTGGTGGTGCCGGGGAGGTTGGTCAATGTCGTGGTCTAGTTCCGTCATTCCGGCGAAAGCCGGAATCCAGACGCTGGGTCCCGGCGTTCGCCGGGACGGCGACCTGCCGCGACGCATCGCGCTCGCGCTGCTCGCTTGCGCCGATGCTCTCGGTCGCCGGCTGCGGATTCAAGCTTCGCGGCCAGCAGGACTTCCCGTTCGAGACAGTCGCCGTGCCCCTGGTCAGCCCGCTCGGGGTCGAGCTCCGCCGCAACATCGCCGCCGCGAGCGAGCGGACGACGGTCACCCAGCAGGTCGCCGGCGCCGACGCGGTGTTGACGGTGCTCGCGGAGCAGCAGGAGAAGGTCATCCTCTCGCTCAACACCCAGGGCCGCGTGCGCGAGTACCAGCTCCGCTATCGGGTGGCCTATCGCGTGTCGAGCCCGAAGGGTCTCGACTATGTGCCGCCGACCGCGGTAGTGCTCACCCGCGACATCACGTTCAACGACCAGGTGCTCGCGAAGGAGACCGAGGAGGCGCAGCTCTACACCGAGATGCGCTCCGACATGGTCCAGGCGATCATCCGCCGGCTCGCGCGGGCGAAGCCGGTCCCGACCGAGGACGACGAGTAGCGTGGCGCTCGCGGTTCGCGCCGACCAGCTCGACGCCCACCTTGCCCGCGGCCTCGCGGCGCTCTACGTCGTCCACGGGGACGAGCCGCTCCTCGCGCTCGAGGCAGCCGACACGATCCGCGCGAAGGCGCGCGCCGACGGCTACAGCGAGCGCGACGTCCACCTTGTCGAGCGCGGCTACGACTGGAGCCGGCTCGCGGCGAGCGCCGCCTCGCTCTCGCTCTTCGCGACCCGCCGGATCATCGAGGTGCGCGTCCCCTCGGGCAAGCCGGGCACCGACGGCGCCGACGCGATCGGCAAGTACTGCGCGCGCCTGCCGGAGGACACGCTCACGCTCGTGGCGCTCCCGCGCCTGGATCGGGCGGGGCAGAACTCGGCCTGGTTCGGCGCGCTCGCCGCGGCGGGCGTGGTGGTCAACGTCTTCCCGGTCGACCGGAAACAGCTCCCGCTGTGGATCGGCGCGCGCCTCGCGCGCCAGAAGCAGCGCGCGAGCGAGGCCGCGCTCGCGTTCGTCGCCGACTGCGTCGAGGGAAATCTCCTCGCCGCGCATCAGGAGATCCAGAAGCTCTCGCTGCTCCACCCGCCGGGGGAACTCTCCTTCGAGCAGGTGCGCGACGCGGTGCTCGACGTCGCGCGGTTCGAGGTGTCGCAGCTGTCGGAGGCGATGCTCGCCGGCGACAGGGTGCGCCTCGCCCGCGTCCTCGACGGCCTCGCCGGCGAGGGCGAGGCGCCGCCGCGCGTGCTGTGGGTGATGGCCGAGGACGTGCGCGCGGTCGCGCGCGTTCAGGCCGGGCTCGCCAACGGGCGAAACGTCGCGGATCTCCTCCGCGAAGCGCGCGTGTGGGGCGACGCGCGTCAGCGCCTCGTCGGCACGGCGGCGCGCCGGATGGCCCGCGAGGCGCTCGAGGCGGCGCTCGCGCACGCCGCCGCGATCGACCGGACGATCAAGGGGCTCGCAAAGGGCAATCCCTGGGACGAGTTCCTGCGGCTCGGCCTGCGGTTCGCGTAAGGTTCAGCCGGTCAGCAAGGCCTTGACGCGCGGGTGCGAGAGCACCTCGCGGTTGACGACGTTCGGCGGCGCCTTTCCGCGCGCGAGCGACACGAGCCCCCCGAACCCCTCCCGCGCGATGTTCCCGAAGCACTCGTCGGTCCAGCAGAGCGCATGCGGCGTCACGATCACGTTGTCCATCGTGAGCAGCGGGTTGTCGTTCTCGACCGGCTCGTTGGTGAAGACGTCGAGCGCCGCGCCCGCGATTCGCTTTGCGCGCAGCGCCTCAATGAGCGCCGGCTCGTGCACGATCGGGCCGCGCGCGACGTTGATCAGATAGGCGGTCGACTTCATCAGAGCGAGACGCTGAGCGTTGATGAGGGCTCGCGTCTTGTCGTTCAGCAAGCAGGCAACGACGACGAAGTCGCTCTCCGCCATCATCGCATCGAGGGGAACGAGCGTCGCGCCGAGCTTCTCGACGTCGGCGGCCGGGACGAACGGATCGGCAACCGAGACCTTGAGATCGAACGCCCGCGCGAGCGGGATGAGCTCTTTCCCGATCCCGCCCCCGCCCACGATCCCGAGCTTGCGGCCGGTGAGCCCGGTGCCCATGTAGCTCGTGCGCTCGTGCCAGCGTCCGCTGCGCGTCAACCGATCCTTGGTGAAGAGGTGTCCCGCGAGCGCGAGCACGAACGTCATTGCGATCGTCGCCACCGGGCGGCGGATCGCGAACGGCGTATTGGTGACGATCACGCCGGCCTCGGTCATGGCCGCGACGTCGACCGAGTCGTAGCCGACGCCATGCCGCGCGATGACCTTCAGCCTGCCCTCGGCCGCCCGCGCGACCGAAGCGCGCGTCACCCGCTGCTGGGTGAGGTAGAGGGCGTCGTACTCGAGCGCAAGCCCGGCCGGGACCTCGGTGTACCGCTCCGGCAGCCACGCACGCTCGATCTCCGACGCACCGTCGAGGACCGCGAAGTTCTCCGCGCCGAACGTCGGATTGCCCGCGGCATCGAGCAGATCGGGCGCGAGCCCGACGCGGAAGCGAGCGGCCATTGCCCTAGATCGCCGCTTCGGAAGTCTGGTCGAAGAAGTGCAGCTTCGCCGGATCGAACGCGAGGCGCACCTTCTCGTGCATCTTCACGGTGACGCTCGGCTCGACGCGCGCCACGAGCGCGTGCGCCCCGGCGGTGATGTTCAGCAGGATCTCCGAGCCGAGCGGCTCGACGACGTCCACCGTCGCGTCGAAGATGTACTCGGCCGGATCCGACCCGTTTGCCAGCCGCAGCGCTTCGGGGCGCACGCCGAGCGTCGCGCGCCTGCCGGTGTGCGGCCGCAGGGCCGCGGTGCATGCTGCGGGAACCTTGATGCGGATGCCGGAGGCTTCGGCCCACAACCCGCCGCCGGACTCCGCGATCGTGACCTCGGCGAAGTTCATCGACGGGGAGCCGATGAACCCCGCCACGAACTTGTTGGCCGGCCGGCCGTAGAGCTCCATCGGCTCGCCCACCTGCTGCACGACACCGTCCTTCATCACGACCACGCGGTCGCCGAGCGTCATCGCCTCGACCTGGTCGTGCGTCACGTAGATCGCGGTCGTCTCCAGCCGCTCGTGCAGGCGCTTCAGCTCAACGCGCATCTGCACCCGCAGCTTCGCGTCGAGGTTCGACAACGGCTCGTCGAAGAGAAAGAGCGCCGGGTGCCGGACGATCGCGCGGCCGAGCGCCACCCGCTGCCGCTGCCCGCCCGAGAGCTGGCGCGGCTTGCGCGCGAGCAGCGGCTGGATCCCGAGGATCTCGGCCGCCGCCTGGACGCGCTTCTCGATCTCCTCCTTCGGGAACTTCCGCATCTGGAGCCCGAACGACATATTGGCGTACACCGACTTGTGCGGGTACAGCGCGTAGTTCTGGAACACCATAGCGATGTCGCGGTCCATCGGCGGCAGATCGTTCACCACGCGGTTGCCGATCCGGATCTCGCCCGACGAGATCTCCTCGAGCCCGGCGATCATGCGCAAGGTCGTGGTCTTGCCGCAACCCGACGGGCCGACGAAGACCATGAACTCCTTGTCCTTGGCGTGCAGGTTGACGTCCTTCACCGCGTGAACGGTGCCGTCGTACCACTTGTTGATGCCGGTGAGGATGACCTCGGCCATCGCTAGCCCTTAACCGAGCCGGTCAAACCGGCGACGTAGTACTCGACGAAGAAAGAGTAGGCGAGCGCTACCGGCACCGAGCCGAGCAGCGCGCCCGCCATGAGCTGTCCCCAGAAGAAGATGTCGCCGCGGATCAGCTCCGACACCACGCCGACCGGCACCGTCTTCTCGTCGACCGACGACAGAAAGACGAGCGCGTAGATGAACTCGTTCCACGACAGCGTGAAGGCGAAGATCCCGGCCGACAGGATTCCCGGCACCGCCACCGGGAAGATGATCCGCACCATCGCGCCGAACCGCGTCGCGCCGTCGATCCGCGCGCACTCCTCGAGCTCCTTCGGGATCGTCTTGAAGTAGCCCATGAGGAGCCAGGTACAGAACGGGATCAGGAACGTCGGGTAGGTCAGCATCAGCGCCCACGGCGTGTTCCCGAGGTGCATGTTGCGGACGATGTCGGCGAGCGGGATGAAGAGCAGCGTCTGCGGCACGAGGTAGGTGATGAAGATCGCCGTGCCGAGGAACTCCGAGCCCCTGAACTTGAGCCGCGCGAGCGCGTAGCCGGCGAACATCCCGCAGATGAGCGAGATGATGGTGGAGACCGTGGCGATCAGCATCGTGTTCCACAGCCACTGCAGGAACGCGGTGCTCTCGAGCAGGCCCTTGAAGTGCTCCAGGCTCGGCTCGAGCGTCCAGAACGGGGTCGCGTTCGCCGCGCGCCACGAGCGGTAGAGCTCCGGGTCCGGGCGGAACGCGGTCACCGCCATCCAGTAGAACGGAAACAGCGTGAAGAGAATGAACACCGACAGCGGAATGTAGAAGTAGAGCCACTTCTTCCAGCGCCGCTCGATAACCATGGCCTACGCGCCTTCCATCCGCTTGAGATAGCGCAGCTGTACCCAGACCACCGCGAACAGCACCGGGAACATGAAGAGCGAGATCGCCGCGCCCTGGCCGAGCAGCCCCGAGGCCACGCCGATCTGGTAGGCGTAAGTGGCGACGAGGTGCGTCTCGTTCGCCGGACCGCCCCCGGTGAGCACGTAGATCAGCTGGAAGTCGGAGAACGTCTGGATCACCGAGAACACGACGACGACGAGCGTCACCGGCAGCAGCAGCGGCCAGGTGACGTGCCAGAAGCGGTGCCAGGCGTTGGCGCCGTCGAGCGCCGCCGCCTCGTGCAAATCGGGGTTGATCGTCTGCAGCCCGGCGAGCAGCGTGATCGCGAAGAACGGCATCCCGCGCCAGGTGTTGACGAGGATCGCGCACCACATCGCGTAGTCGCCGTTCGACAGGAACGGGATCCGGTCGGTGATCCAGCCCAGGTGGTAGAGCGACCAGTTGATCACGCTGAAGGTCGGGTCGAACATCCAGCGCCAGGCGAAAGTCGAGAGCACCGTCGGAATGATGAACGGCAGCAGCATCGATGCGCGGATCAACCGCTTGCCCCGGAAGTGGCGGTTGAGGAGCAGCGCGAGCCACATCCCGAGCGACAGCTTGAACACCGTCGCCCAGAACGTGTAGAAGAACGTGTTCTTGAACGCGGTCTGGAAGATCGTGTCCTCCCAGGCCTTGGCGAAGTTCTCCATCCCCACGAACTTGCCCACTGCGCCGACGCTGAGGTCGGTCAGCGCGAACCAGATCGCCATCACGAACGGATAGGCGATGAAGATGGTGAGGATGACCACGCCCGGCGCGAGCAGCGCCACGGCGAGGACGCGCTGATTCTCGAGCAGCCGCGTCCAGCGCGAAACAACGATGCGATCGGCGGGGAGCGCCGCGCCCGCGGCGCTCCCGGAACCCGCCACCACCGGCTCCCTCAATCGCCCGACGATCAGCCGTAGACCTTGCGCAGCTCGCCCGCGGCCCACTTGACCGAGTCCGCGGCCTTCATCTTGCCGTTCGCGACCTGGGCGTACATGTCGGTGATGATGTACTTGTTCCACACCTCGGCCGCCTTCTTGTTCGGCTCGCCGGCATAGCCCATGGGGCGGCCGGTCAGCGAGGCCTTGCTGAAGGGCAGCATCACCGGGTCCTCCTTCCACATCGGGTGCTTCTCAAAGTCGCGCGTCGGCGAGATGGCGAAGCCCTTCTGCACGATGAACCATTTCTCGTAGTTCTCCTTGGTATGGGCCCAGCGCAGGAAGTCCTTGGCCGCCTTCTGGTTCTTGGAGTACTTCATGACCATGTGGGTGAACGCCGTGTGATAGGGGAAGTCCCCCGCGGGCCCCTTGGGCATCGGCGCGTGCAGGATGTCGGTGTGCAGCGGCGCGCCCTTCTCGGTCTTGAACTTGTCCCCGCCGCGGAACGCAGCGACGTAGATCGACGCGCCGTTGAGCGTGGCGGAGATTTCCTGCGAGAGGAACGCGCGGTTGTTGTTGGTGTCGTCCCAGGCGAGACCGCCCTCGTCGTGCGCGTCCTTCCAGAATGCGGCCATGAAGTCCACCGACTCGATCGTCTGCTTCGAATCGAGGACGACCTTCCCGGCCTTGTCGATCTCCTGCCCGCCGTACGACCACATGAGGGGATAGGTGAACGTCGGCGCATCGCCGAAGGTGTGGCCGAGAGTCTGGCCGATCGGGCGCTTGGCCGCCTTGAGCTTCTTGCCGACCTCGCGGTACTGGTCCCAGGTGGTCGGGAAGCTCTTCGCGCCGACCTCTTCGAACCAGGACTTGCGGTAGGCGATCAGCGCCGGCACCGTGGACCAGGGCATCGCCGCCCAGCGCGAACCGACCTTGCACAGCGCCTGCGGGAGAGCGTAGATGCCGCCCTGCGCCTTGCCGACCTCCTCGGCGATGTCGCTCACGTCCACCCCGGCATCCGCGTACAGGTGGGGGTAGTTGTTGAGCAGCATGAAGATGTCGGGGCCGTTGCCCGACTGGATCGCGGAGGTGGCGCGGGCCGGGATGTCGTTGGCGTTGATCGTCTCGACGTTGAGCTTGATCCCGAGCGATTTCGCCACCACCGGCACGTACTCCTTGCGCCAGATCTCGTCGGCCGCCGGAACGAAGTCGTTCCACCGCAGGATGTGGAGCGTGGTGCCCTGCGCGAACGCCGGGGCGCGGTGCGCGGTGAGGATGCCTTCGATGCCTACCGCCGTGACGCCGGCGCCGGCCGCCTTCAGAAACGTTCTGCGCTTCATGAAACCTCCTCCTTCGACTTGTGGACCGGCGTGGGTTCCGGCTTCGGACCAGCGCTCCCGCCGGGTGGCTGGCGCCGCCTTGCGCAATGTGAAAAACTCGCTTCGCGTTCTGTGGCGGCCCGGCGAGTATGCGTGCCGGGCATGCACCCGTCAACGCGACCCTGCGTTGCTGCGCGGCGGCGCTTGAGCGGCGCGCCGGGCGCGGGCGCGCGACCACCGCACCCGCGGCGGCCCAAGGTGCAACCCCACTCCGGACCCCGGGGAGCCTTTGGGCGCGTAGTATCATCTCCGTGTTTTTCCGGGGAAATTTCCGCCCGTGGACGTCCGCAGCACGATGCACGAAATGGGCCGCCGCGCACGCGAGGCGTCGCGCGCGGTGGCGCGCGCCGATACCGCGACCAAGAACCGGGCCCTCGCTGCGATCGCCGCGGCGATCCGCCGCGATCGCGCGCCGATCCTGGCGGCGAACGCCCAGGACGTGGCCGGCGCCAAGGCCGCCGGCAAGGACGCTGCGTTCGTCGACCGCCTCACCCTCACCGAGAAGTCGGTCGAGTCGATGGCGCGCGGCGTGGAGCAGGTCGCCGCGCTGCCGGACCCGGTCGGCGAGACCGGCGAGTTCCGCACTCAGCCCTCCGGTATCCGGGTCGGGCAGATGCGCGTGCCGCTCGGGGTCATCGGCATCATCTACGAGTCGCGCCCGAACGTGACCGCGGATGCGGCAGCGCTCTGCCTCAAGTCCGGCAATGCGTGCATCCTCCGCGGCGGCTCGGAGTCCGGGCACTCGAACCGGGCGATCGCTGCCTGCGTGCGCGAGGGCCTGCGCACGGCGGGATTGCCGGAGGCCGCGGTCCAGGTGGTCGAGACGACCGACCGCGCGGCGGTGGGCGAGCTCCTGCGCATGAACGAGTACGTCGACATCATCGTGCCGCGCGGCGGGAAGGGCCTCGTGCAGCGCGTGATGGACGAGTCGCGCATTCCGATGATCAAGCACCTCGACGGCGTGTGCCACGTCTACATCGACGACCGCGCCGAGCTCGAGCAGGCGATCCGCATCGCCGACAACGCGAAGACGCAGCGCTACGGCACCTGCAACACGATGGAAACGCTGCTCGTCCACGAGGCGATCGCGCCGAAGGTGCTGCCGGCGCTGGCGCAGATCTACCTCGGCAAGGGCGTGGAGCTCCGCGGCGACGACGCCGCGCGCGCGCTCGTGCCGCAGATGAAGCCGGCGACCGAGCAGGACTGGTACACGGAGTATCTCGCGCCGATCCTCAACGTGCGGGTGGTGAAGGACATCGACCAGGCGATGGACCACATCGCCCGTTACGGCTCGCAGCACACCGATGCGATCGTGACCGAGGACGAGGCGCGCGCACAGCGCTTCCTGCGCGAGGTCGACTCCAGCTCGGTGATGGTGAACGCTTCGACCCGGTTCGCCGACGGCTTCGAGTACGGGCTCGGCGCCGAGGTCGGCATCTCGACCGACAAGCTGCACGCCCGCGGGCCGGTAGGCCTCGAAGGCCTCACGTCGCAGAAGTACGTGGTGCTGGGGACCGGGCAAGTGAGGACCTGATGCCCCGGCGCATCTGGTACTTCGACTTCGTCTCGCCCTTCGCGTACCTCCAGTTCGCCGGCCACCCGGGCATCTTCCAGCGGCCGGACGTCGACATGAAGCCGGTGCTGTTCGCCGGCCTGCTGAAGCACTTCGAGCACAAGGGCCCGGCGGAGATCGAGCCGAAGCGCATCCACACCTACCGCTACACGCAGTGGCAGGCCGACAAGTACGGCATCCCGATGAAGTATCCGCCGGGGCATCCGTTCAACTCGCTGCACGCCCTGCGGCTCGCGATCGCCTTCGGCGGCACCTACGACACGGTCAAGGCGATCTTCGACTTCATCTGGGCCCAGGGCCGCTCGCCGAACGACGAGTGGAAAGCGCTGTGCGACACGCTCGGCGTTCCCGGCGCCGAAGTGCTCGCCGCCAGCGAGGGCGTGAAGACCGAGCTCCGCGAGAATACCGACGCGGCGATCCGCGCCGGCGTGTTCGGCGTGCCGACCTTCGTCGTCGACGACAACCTGTTCTGGGGCGTCGACTCGACCGCGATGCTGCTCGACTACCTCGACAACCCGCAGCTCTTCGAGTCCGACGAGATGAAGCGCCTGCGGTACCTGCCGATCGCCGCCGCGCGTCAGACCTAGCCGAAGTGCCAGCACCCGCGCCCCTCGGCCTGATGGGCGGCACCTTCGATCCGGTGCACCTCGCCCATCTGCGCCTCGCGGAGGAGGCGGCGGGCGAGCTCGGACTCGAGCGCGTCCGGTGGATCCCGTCGGGGACCCCGGGACACCGCGCCGCGCCCGGCACGCCCGCTCATCACCGCCTCGAGATGGTGAAGCTCGCGGTGCGCGACAACCCGCGCTTCGCGGTCGACGACGCCGAGGCGCTGGGCGGCGCCGCGCAGTTCACCATCGACACGCTGCGGCGGTTGCGCTCGGAGCTTGGGGCGAAGCTCCCGCTCGTGCTGATCATCGGCGCCGACCAGCTCCACAAGCTCGACACGTGGCGCGACTGGCGCGAGCTCTTCGACCGGGCGCATTTCGCGGTCGGCGCGCGACCGGGCTACGCGCTCGCCCCCGAAAGCCTGCCGGCGGCGGTCGCCGAGGAGTGGCGGCGGCGCGCGGGAGACGCTGCGGCGCTCTCCCACGCGCCCGCCGGCCGCATCGTCACGTTTCCCATGACGCTCCTCGGGATCTCCGCCTCCGACATCCGCCGGCGTCTCGCGGCGGGCGCGAGCGCGCGTTACTTGCTCCCGCCGGAAGTTCTCGCCTATATTCGGACGCACCGGCTCTACTCGGAGGACGGAAGAACCGCTTGATGGACATCCGCAAGAAGCAGAAGGCAGTGGTTGCCGCGCTCCAAGACGTCAAGGCGCGCGACATCTCGGCGTTCGACGTCACCCACCTCTCCAGCCTGTTCGACCGCGTGATCATCGCCACCGCCGAGTCGGCGCGCCAGACCAAGGCGCTCTCGAGCCGCGTGCAGGAGAAGGCGAAGGCGCTCGGGGAAAAGGTCTACGGCACCGAAGGCGAAGCCGTCGGGGAGTGGGTCCTGATCGACCTCGGCGACATCGTCGTCCACATCATGCAGCCGGCTATCCGGGAGTACTACAACCTCGAGGAGCTCTGGGGCGAGCCCAAACCGCGCCCCAAGCGCGCGCGCCCGAAGCCGAAGTCCGCCGAACGACCGGCGCTCTAGCGCATGGAACTGCTCGTCGTCGCGGTGGGGGAACGGATGCCCCACTGGGTCGACGAGGGCTTTGCCGACTACGCCCGGCGTTTCCCCCGCAAGGCCCGTCTCGCGCTCGCCGAGGTCCGCCCGGAGAAGCGCGGCCCGACCCGGACCGTCGCCCAGGCGCTCGCCGGGGAGGCGAA
>CAVXND010000041.1:0-13511 GCA_963762785.1 uncultured beta proteobacterium | reverse complement strand
CAGGCGCGACCGGAAGGCTGTCGACGCCGCCTTGGCGGCACTTACCGACGCGGCGCGTACCGGCAGGGGAACCTGCTGGCGCTCTCGATAGAGGCGGTGCGTGCGCGCGCCACGGTAGGCGAAGTGAGCGACGCGCTCGAAAAGGTGTGGGGCCGCTACCAGGCCGCCAGCCAGACCGTGTCGGGCGTCTACGGCGCAGCCTTCGCGCAGGACGCCGGCTGGAACGCGCTCAGGGCCGACATCGACCGGTTCGAGGCCGAGGAAGGCCGCCGCCCGCGGATCATGGTGGCGAAGCTCGGCCAGGATGGCCACGACCGCGGGTCGAAGGTCATCGCCACTGCGTTCGCCGACCTCGGCTTCGACGTCGACATCGGGCCGCTGTTCCAGACGCCGGAGGAAGGCGCGCGGCAGGCGATCGAGAACGACGTGCACGCCATCGGCGTCTCGACGCTGGCCGCCGGCCACAAGACGCTCGTTCCGCAACTGGTCGAGGCGCTGCGCAAGCAAGGGGCGCCCGAGATCGTCGTCGTCGTCGGCGGCGTCGTGCCGCAGCAGGACTACGAGTTTCTGGCGCGGGCCGGGGTCGCGGCGGTGTTCGGGCCCGGCACCGTCATCTCGGAGGCCGCGCGCACGGTGCTCAAGGCGATCCGCGAGGCGCGGGTCGCCGCCGGCGCGGTGTGATGAGGGTGGCGCAGCGCGCGCAAGCGCCGCGCGACCGGCTCGACCCTGCCGACCGCAAGCTTGCCGAGGGCGTGCTCGCGCACGAGCCGCGCGCGCTCGCCAAGACGATCACGCTGCTCGAGTCGTCGCGGCGCGACCACCAGGCGCGGGCCGGCAAGCTGCTCGAGGCGCTGCTGCCGCACACCGGCCGGAGCTTTCGCGTCGGCATCAGCGGCGCGCCCGGCGCCGGCAAGTCCACGTTCATCGAGACGCTCGGCCTCTTCCTGACCGGCCGCGGCCACCGGGTCGCGGTGCTCGCGGTCGATCCGACGAGCGCGCTCTCGGGCGGCTCGATCCTCGGCGACAAGACGCGGATGGAGCGGCTGTCGCGAGACCCGAACGCGTTCATCCGGCCCTCGCCTTCGGGCGGCATGCTCGGCGGCGTGGCGCACATGACGCGCGAGGCGATGCTCGTGTGCGAGGCGGCCGGCTTCGACGTCGTGATCGTCGAGACGGTCGGCGTCGGGCAGTCGGAGACCGCGGTCGCCGGCATGACCGACTGCTTCGTCCTCGTCGCGCTGCCGAACGCGGGCGACGACCTCCAGGCGATCAAGCGCGGGATCGTGGAGCTCGTGGACGTCGTGGCGGTGAACAAGGCCGACATCGACCGGCGGGCGGCCGAGCTCGCGCGCACGCAGATCGCGAACGCGCTGTCGATGCTGCGGCCGCACGAGGCGGACTGGACGGCGCCGGTGGTGGGCCTGAGCGCGCTGAAGGCCGAGGGCATCGACGAGTTCTGGCGCGAGTGCGAGCGCTTTCGCGACACGATGACGCGGAGCGGAGCGCTCGCGGCGAAGCGCAAGCGCCAGGCGCTCGACTGGATGAGCGCGCTCGTCGAGCACGAGCTGCACGCGCGGTTCTATCAGCACCCGGCGGTGAAGCGGGAGCTCGCCGCGGTGCGCGAGGCGGTGGCGGACGGGTCGATGACGCCGGCGGCGGCGGCGGAAAGGTTGCTGGCGCTCGGCCGGAGTTAACCCCGTCATCCCGGCGGAAGCCGGGATCCAGCAGCAGGTGCCGGCTGGGCCCCGGCTTTCGCCGGGGCGACGGTAGGATTTTTGGGGAGAACGTCATGCAGGAGATCATCCGCCAGCTCGAAGAGAAGCGGGCGCAGGCACGGCTCGGCGGCGGCGAGAAGCGCATCGAGGCGCAGCACGCCCGCGGCAAGCTGACCGCGCGCGAGCGCATCGACCTCCTGCTCGACACCGGCTCCTTCGAGGAGTGGGACATGTTCGTCGAGCACCGCTGCACCGACTTCGGCATGGCGGAGCAGAAGATCCCGGGCGACGGCGTCGTCACCGGCTACGGCACGATCAACGGCCGCCTCGTCTTCGTCTTCAGCCAGGACTTCACCGTGTTCGGCGGCGCGCTCTCCGAGCCGCACGCCGAGAAGATCTGCAAGGTCATGGACAAGGCGATGCAGGTCGGCGCGCCGGTGATCGGGCTGAACGACTCCGGCGGCGCGCGCATCCAGGAAGGCGTCGCCTCGCTCGGCGGCTACGCCGAGGTGTTCGAGCGCAACGTGCTCGCCTCGGGCGTGATCCCGCAGATCTCGCTGATCATGGGCCCCTGCGCCGGCGGCGCGGTCTACTCGCCGGCGATGACCGACTTCATCCTCATGGTGAGGGACTCGTCCTACATGTTCGTGACCGGCCCCGACGTCGTGAAGACGGTGACCCACGAGGAGGTCACGCACGAGGAGCTCGGCGGCGCGGTCACGCACACGACGAAATCCGGCGTCGCCGACTGCGCGTTCGAGAACGACGTCGAGACGCTGATGATGACCCGGCGGCTGGTGAACTACCTCCCCGGCTCGAACCGCGAGAAGCCGCCCGTCTGGCCCACCGAGGACCCGGCCGACCGCGAGATCGCCGTCGCTCGACACGCTCATTCCCGACCACCCGAACAAGCCCTACGACATCAAGGAGCTGATCCTGAAGGTCGTCGACGAGGGCGAGTTCTTCGAGATCCAGCCCGAGCACGCGAAGAACATCGTGGTCGGGTTCGCGCGCATGGCCGGCGCGCCGGTCGGGATCGTGGCGAACCAGCCGCTCGTCCTCGCCGGCTGCCTCGACATCAAGAGCTCGATCAAGGGCGCGCGGTTCGTGCGCTTCTGCGACTGCTTCAACATCCCGATCATCACCTTCGTCGACGTGCCCGGGTTTCTGCCGGGGACCGCGCAGGAGTTCGGCGGCATCATCAAGCACGGCGCGAAGCTGCTCTTCGCCTACGCCGAGGCGACGGTGCCGAAGGTGACCGTGATCACGCGCAAGGCCTACGGCGGCGCCTACGACGTCATGAGCTCGAAGCACCTGCGCGGCGACGTCAACTTCGCCTGGCCGACGGCCGAGATCGCGGTGATGGGGCCGAAGGGCGCGGTCGAGATCATCTTCCGCAAGGACCTCGGCGACCCGCAGAAGATCGCCGAGCGCACCGAGGAGTACCGGCAGAAGTTCGCCAATCCGTTCGTCGCCGGGCACCGCGGCTACATCGACGACGTGATCATGCCGCACGAGACGCGCCGGCGGATCTGCCGGTCGCTCGCGATGCTGAAGGACAAGCAGCTCACGAACCCCTGGCGCAAGCACGCCAACATCCCGCTCTGAGATGTTCAAGAAGATCCTGATCGCCAACCGCGGCGAGATCGCCTGCCGGGTGATCCGCACCGCGCGCCGGATGGGCATCAAGACCGTCGCGGTGTACTCGGAGGCCGACAAGGACGCGCTGCACGTCGCGCGCGCGGACGAGGCGGTGCCGATCGGCCCGGCGCCCTCGGCGCAGAGCTACCTCGTCATCGACAAGATCATCGAAGCCTGCAAGCAGACCGGCGCCGAGGCCGTGCATCCGGGCTACGGGTTCCTCTCCGAAAACGAGGGCTTCGCGAGAGCGCTCGAGAAGGCCGGCATCGTCTTCATCGGCCCGAACGTCGAGGCGATCGCCGGCATGGGCGACAAGATCGCCTCGAAGAAGCTCGCCGAGAAGGCGAAGGTCAACACGATCCCCGGCTACACCGACGTGATCCGCGACGCGGCGCACGCCGCCGAGGTCGCGAAGAAGGTCGGGTATCCGGTCATGATCAAGGCCAGTGCCGGCGGCGGCGGCAAGGGGCTGCGAGTCGCGCGCTCGGACGCCGAGGCCCGGGAAGGGTTCGTCAGCTGCCAGAACGAAGCGCGGGCGGCGTTCGGCGACGACCGGGTGTTCATCGAGAAATTCATCGAGGAGCCGCGCCACATCGAGGTGCAGGTGCTCGGCGACGCGCACGGGAACATCGTCTACCTCTGGGAGCGCGAGTGCTCGATCCAGCGCCGCCACCAGAAGGTGCTCGAGGAGGCGCCCTCGCCGTTCCTCGACGAGGCGACGCGACACGCGATGGGGAAGCAGGCGGTCGCGCTCGCCAGGGCGGTGAAGTACCGCTCGGCCGGCACGGTGGAGTTCGTCGTCGGCGCCGACCGCAGCTTCTACTTCCTGGAAATGAACACCCGCCTCCAGGTCGAGCACCCGGTGACCGAGATGATCACCGGGCTCGATCTCGTCGAGCTGATGATCCGGGTCGCCGCCGGGGAGAAGCTGTCGTTCAAGCAGGACGAGATCCCGCTCCTCGGCTGGGCGATCGAGGCGCGGATCAACGCCGAGGACCCGTCGCGCAACTTCCTGCCTTCGACCGGGCGGCTCGTCCAGTTCCGCCCGCCGGCGGAGCGCGCGGGCGAAGTGCGCGTCGATACCGGCGTGTTCGAAGGCGGCGAAGTGTCGATGTACTACGACTCGATGATCGCCAAGCTGATCGCCCACGGCACGAGCCGCGACGAGGCGCGGGGGCGGCTCGCCGAGGCGCTCGACGCTTTCGTCGTGAAGGGGCCGGCCTCGAACATCGCATTCCTGGCGGCGGTCGCCCGCCATCCGCGCTTTGCGGCGGGCAAGTTCAACACCGGCTTCATCGCCGAGGAGTTTCCGCAGGGCTACGCGCCGTCGGCGGCACCGATCGAGGATCCGAGCCTCTTCGTCAGCGTCGCCGCGGCGGTGCACTGGCGCTACGCCGAGCGCTCGGCGCGGATCGCCGGGCAGGTGCCGGGCCACGAGCGCGACGTCGGCGACGCGCGCGTCGTGCACCTGCGCGGCAAGGCCTATCCGGTGCGCGTACGGTCCATGCCCGGCGGCCAGGAGGTCTTCCTCGACGGCAACTCGTTCGCCGTCCAGACGGAGTGGAAGCTCGGCGAGCCGCTCTTCTCGGGCACCCTCAACGGCAAGCGCATCAACGTCCGGCTCGAGCGCGACGGGATGAAGTACCGCCTCGCCTACGCCGGCGTCGAGGCCACCGCGCTCGTGCTCACCGAGCACGCGGCGAAGATGCAGGCGCTGATGCCCGACAAGCCGCCGCCGGACCTCTCCAAGTTCCTCCTCTCGCCGATGCCCGGGCTCCTGACCGAGCTCGCGGTCAGTCCCGGCCAGGAGATCAAGGCCGGCGAGAAGCTGGCGGTGATCGAGGCGATGAAGATGGAGAACGTGCTGCGGGCGGAGAACGACGCGGTGGTGAAGAAGCTGCTCGCGAAGGCCGGCGACAGCCTGGCGGTGGATCAGCCGATCGTCGAGTTTCAGTAAGACGAGGGCGGCCGGAGCGCGCCACCGAGGACTACGCCACCGGCAGTCCGGCCGCACCCGAGCTCGCGATCTCCCTCGCTACCTGCATCACGGTCCGGCAGGCGAGCGTCAGCTCGCCGTGGCGCGACATAGCCAGAGCGATGTGCCGCGTCACGGCGGGACTGACGATCCTGGACGATTGCAGGCGGCAAGTCCTCGACGCAGCGGCGATCGCGTAAGGCCCCAATAGAGCGTAGATACCCCCGTCGGACACGACCTGTGTCTGCAGGCTCAACGAGTCGGCTTCCAGCACGACGTTGAGCGCAATTCCGTGCTCGGCGCCCAGCTCTTCCAGACGATTGCGCCAGCTGCTGGGCCGACAGAAATGGACCAGCGGCAGATCGTGGAGCGCCGCAAAGGGAACCGTCGGCTGCGAAGTGACCTCGTCTCCCTCCGCTCCAACCAGATAGGTCGGCGTCTCGACGAGGTAGGTGTCGCCGTTCCTAGGCTGCGGGGTCGATCGATAGAGGACTGCGAGGTCGACGCTTCCGTCCTCCAGCCAGGTCTCGAGCTGGGCGCCCTGGCCTTCGCGCACCGCAAGCTGGATGAGCGGGTATTGCTTCTTCAGCCGGTAATACAACGTCGTGACCAGCGGGTGCGCTGTCGAAGGCAGGCTGCCCAAGCGAACGGTGCCGATCGGAGTCCCGGCCGAGGTACGCACGTCATTGGCGAGCTGCTCCGTGCTCGCCAGCCACGCGCGGATCTTGGGGGCGACCCGCTGTCCCAGTTCCGTTAGCGCCACCCCGCGACCGGTGCGCTGGAAGAGACGTCCGCCGTACTCGCGCTCCAAGTCGCTGATCTGCCGGCTGATCTGCGGCTGGCTCGTGCCGTACGCGACGGCCACTTTGCTGAGGCTGCCGAACTCTGCCGCATCGATGAAGAGCTTCCAGGCACTGTATTCCATGGGATTCCTCCCCTTCAGATATACGATAATAGTATGTCTGAAATGTACGATCTGCGTCTTCCAGCATGACTAGCACGTCCCTAGACTTGGTCCCGTAGCAACGAATGAACGCAGCCGCTCCGGGAACCGGGCCGGCCCCAACCACCCACTGAGTAGGAAACTGGAGGAAACGATCATGAAAGCACTCGACCTCAGAGGTCTCACCCCTGCCCCGGTCACGCCGTTCACGCGCGACGGCGCCGTCGACCACGCAGCGATCCAGCGGCTCGGCTCCTGGCTCGGTGGCGTCGACGGCGTCAAGGGCCTGGTCGTCCTGGGTCACGCTGGCGAGGGCACCTTTCTCAGCGCCGACGAGCAGACCGCGGTGATCCGGAGCTTCATCAAGTCGACCGACGGGAAGGTCCCGGTCATCGCCGGCATCACGCTCGAGGGCACCCAGGTGGCCGCCGAAGAAGCGAAGCGGGCCGTCAAGGCGGGCGCCGCTGCCGGTCTCGTCTACCCCTCCCACGGCTGGCTCCGCTTCGGCTACCAAAAGGGCGCGCCGCAGGACCGCTACCGTGCGATCTACGAAGAAAGTGGCCTGCCGCTGATCCTCTTCCAGTACCCGGACGCGACCAAGGCGACCTACAACCTCGAGACGCAGCTCGAGATCGCCGCGCAGCCGGGCGTCTTCGCGATGAAGAACGGCGTGCGCAACATGCGCCGGTGGGACACGGAAATCCCGGTGATCCGGCGCGAACGTCCTGATCTGCAGATCCTGACCTGCCACGACGAGTACCTCCTGCACACCATGTTCGACGTCGACGGTGCGCTGGTGGGCTACGGTGGCATCGCGCCCGAGCCGCTCATCGAGATGATCGCGGCCGGCAAGGCGAAGGACTATGCGAAAGTGCGCGCGCTCCACGACCGGCTGCTCCCGGTCACCAAGAGCGTCTACCACCGCGGGTCGCACATGGAGGGCACGGTCGCGCTCAAGCATGCGCTCGTCGAGCGCGGAATCCTCGAGCACGCGACCGTCCGCTCGCCCCTGCTGCCGCTCGAGCCGGGTGCCGAGATCGAGATCGCCAACGCGATGCGTTCGGCCAGTCTCGGCAAGGCGATCGTCAGCAAGGCCGCGGCGCGCCGGGCCGCGTGAGCTGACGGACCGGCCCGCACGGCGCGAAGCGCCCGACGGCGGAGCTGACGACCGCTCCGCCGTCGCGTCATCCCGGCCCGGTTCACAATCCCACCCAAGGAACAGAGGAATCGTCATGAAGACGTTGAGGAACATGCTGATCGGAGCTGCCGCCCTGGCGTTCTCCGCGGCCGCTTGCAGTCAGGGTTATCCCAGTAAGGTCGTCCGGGTCGTCGTTCCCTACCCCCCGGGCGGAACGGTGGATGCAGTGGCGCGGGTGATTGCCGCCCGGCTTTCCGAGAACCTCGGGCACCAGTTCATCGTGGACAACCGGCCGGGAGCGAACGGCACCATCGGCAGCAACGCGGTCGCCAAATCGCCCGCCGACGGCTACACGCTGCTCCTGCAGGCGTCGACCTTCGTGGCGGCGCCGATGCTGATGGCGAACGTGCCCTACGACATCGAGAAGGACTTCACGCCGATCACGAACCTCGGCGCGGTGCCGCTGCTCGTGACGGTCAATCCCGGCGTTCCGGCGAAGAACTTCAAGGAGTTCATGACCGCGATCAAGAGCGACCCGAAGAAGTACGTCTTCGGCACCTCAGCGGTGGGCTCGGCGAGCCACCTCGCGCAGGAGGCGATCAAGTACGACGGCAAGCTCGACTTCATGATTGTCCCCTACAAGGGCACCGCGCCCGCGCTCACCGATGCGGTGGGCGGGCATATCAGCGGGATGGTCGATGCGCTGCCCTCGACGATGCCGCACGTCAAGAGCGGCAAGCTCAGGGCGATCGCGGTGACGAGCGCGAAGCGCATCCCCTCGCTGCCGGACGTGCCGACGGTCGCCGAGTCCGGGCTGGAGGGATTCGAGATGGTGTCGTGGTACGGGCTCTGGGGCCCGGCGAAAATGCCGTCCGAGCTCACCGCGAAGATCCAGCAGGAAGTCGCGAAGGCGTTGAAGTCGGAGCAGGTAGCCAAGACGCTTGGCGAGCAAGGGTTCATCGTCTCGGGCTCTACACCGGACGAGTTCAAGACGTACATCAAGCAGGAGTCGGACAAGTACAGCCGGCTCATCAAGGCGGCGAACATCAAGCTGGAGAACTAGCGCTGCGACGCAGGGCCGGCGGTCAGAAGCGCACCCCGACCGCCACCCGCACCATGTCGTTCGGCGTGAAGTTCACCTTCGGATCCCAGGTGAGCCGCGCGAACCACTCCCGGTAGTCGAGCGAGACGGACGCCCCGGCCGCCCGCACCGTCCCACCGTCGTCGCCTTCGAGCGGGCCGGACTTGTAGAAGAGGTCGAGGCCGAGCCGCGTCTCCGGCGTCGGCCTCGTCCGGTACACCGCGTGCGTCACCTGCTGCCCCGAGGCAATCCATTCGCCGCGGACCTGGTAGGCGAGGAAGCTCGCGCCGTGCGGGAGGTGCGCCCCGACGCCGAAGATCCACGCGTCGTTCGGATCGAAGTTGAGGTTGAAGTACGGCTTCTCGTTCGTCCGGGAAACGCCGATCAGGCCGTACACGTCGCCGCCCACCGCTGCGGCCACGGCGCCGCCGAAGAAACCCTGCGACGCGTACTGCGCCCCCAGTACCGCCTGCACCGGTCCCGCGTGCACCGTGTACTCGTACCCGACGCGCGCCTGCCGGAACTCGCCGGGCTGCTCGTAGTAGCCGACCCACGCCGTATGCGGACCGTAGACGCCGCGCAGGTTGATGTCGCCGGCGCCTGGCTCGTTCGTCGTGGAGTAGTAGGTCGTGGTGAGCTTCCAGGCGACCTTCTCCTCCGGCACCGGTTCGCGGGTCCGTTCGCCGTCGGCCGATTCGTCGAAGGCGCGCGCGGCGCCGGCCGCGGCGAGCGCCGCCGCGAAGACGCACGCAAAACGTGCGCGATGCCCGGCTCAATCGTCCGGCGCGAGCGCCGCGATCACGTCGGGCGGCGCCTGCACCAGCTCGATCAGCACGCCTTCGCCCGCGATCGGGAACTCGTCGTTCGCCTTCGGATGCACGAAGCAGATGTCGTAGCCGGCCGCGCCCTTGCGGATCCCGCCCGGCGCGAAGCGGACCCCCTGCGCGGTCAGCCACGCCACCGCCGCTTTCAGGTCGTCGATCCACAGCCCGACGTGGTTGAGCGGCGTCTCGTGCACCGCCGGCTTCTTCGCCGCGTCGAGCGGCTGCATCAGATCCACCTCGACCTTCGTCGGGCCGGCGCCGAGCGCAAGGATGTCCTCGTCGACGTTCTCGCGCTCGCTCCGGTAGTCGCCGGTCACCGGGAGGCCGAGGGTATCGACCCACAACCGCCGCAGTCGCCCCTTGTCGAGACCGCCGATGGCGATCTGCTGCAGTCCGAGGACGCGAAACGGTCTGGTAGCCATGGCGATGCACGCCGACAGACAAAGGAGCTCGAGTTTACCGTCGGACGGGTAGATCCCCAAAGCCGGGAGAGTCGCCGCCGCAGCGGCGATGCTTCGCGTCAGGCCGGATCCCGCTCGTAGACGCGCCGCCCGGCGACGTAGGTCGCCCGCACCGCGCGGTCGTCGCCGAGCGTCATCTGGACGAAGAGCGCCTCCTGGAGGTCCGCGACGTGCTTCATCCGGTAGCGGATGACCGGCGTGGACTCGAGGTCGAGCACCACGAGATCGGCGTCCATGCCGGGCGCGATGCTGCCGATCCGGTCGTCGAGATAGAGCGCGTGTGCCGCGCCGCGCGTCGCGAGGTAGAACGCGTGCCCGGCCGCGAGCGAGTAGCCGGCGAGCTGCGCCGCCTTGTAGGCCTCGCCCATCGTCCGCAGGATCGAGAACGACGTGCCGCCGCCGAGGTCGGTCGCGAGCCCGACCCGGACCGGCCGCTCCTTCTTCGACGTGACCCCGAGGTTCAGGCACCCGCTGCCGAGGAAGAAGTTCGACGTCGGGCAGTGCGCGATCGCGGTGCCGGTCTCGTGGCAGCGCCGGAGCTCGTCCTCGGTGAGCCAGATGCCGTGGCCGTAGATCGCGCGCGGCCCGAGCTGGCCGTAGTGGTCGTAGACGTCGAGGTAGCCCTTGCGCTCGGGGTAGAGTTCCTTCACCCAGGCGACCTCGCGCCGGTTCTCCGAGACGTGCGACTGCAGATAGGTGCCCGGCGATTCCCGCCACAGGGCGCCCGCCGCCGTCATCTGCGCCGGCGTGCTGCTCGCCGCGAACCGCGGCGTGACCGCGTAGGCGAGCCGCCCGCGCCCGTGCCACTTCGCGATGAGCGCCTTCGATTCGTCGTACCCGGCCTGCGCGGTGTCGCGCAGCTTCTCCGGCGCGTTGCGGTCCATCAGCACCTTGCCGGCGATCATCCGGAGGTCGAACTTCGCCGCCGCCTCGAACAGCGCATCGACCGACTGCGGATGGATCGTGCAGAACACGGCCGCGGTCGTGATGCCGTTCCGCAGGTTCTCGTCGATGTAGGCCCGCGCCGCCGCCCGGGCGTGCCGCCTGTCGGCGTACTGCTGCTCGGCGACGTAGGTGTACTTCTCCAGCCACTCGATGAGCTGCGCGCCGTGCGCGCCGATCATCTGGACCTGCGGGAAGTGGACGTGGCAGTCGACGAAGCCGGCGAGGATCAGCGAGCGCCGGCCGTAGTCCTCGATCCTGGTGCCGCGCGGAAGGAGCGGCCGGACGCGCTTCGCGGGGCCGAAATGGGTGATCGACCCGCCCGCCATCGCGACGATGGCGTCGGGCTCGTAGACGAGGGTGTGCTCGAGCCCCTGCTGGAACGGATCGCCGGTGAAGGTGAGCGCCGGGCCGCGGACCGCGGTGACCGCCGCCTTCGGGGCGGTGACGCTTCGCAACGCCCTACTCGGCCTTCACCCCCGCGGCCTTGACGATCTCGCGGTAGCGCTCGAGGTCCTTCCTGATCCGCGCGAGGGTATCGGCCTGGGACATGCCCGCCGCCTCGAATCCGGCATCGCCGAGACGCGAGCGGACGTCGGGCTGCTCCAGCGTCTTGCGCACCTCCGCGTTCACCCGGTCGACGATCGGCTGCGGCGTGCCCTTCGGCGCGAAGAGGCCCGACCAGATCGACGCGTCGACGTCGAGACCCGCGTCGCGCGGCGTGCTCCACGCCGGCTCGGGCGCCCACTTCTTCGCGGTCGTGATCCCCGCCACCTTGGCGCGTCCCGACTTGAGGTGCGGCGTCGCCCCGGGGAGGGCGATCACGCCGAACTGCACGTCGCCCGCCGCGACGGCGGTCGCCGCGGGTGCACCGCCCTTGTAGGGCACGTGCACGAGCTGGATCCCGGCCGCCTGCGCCAGCCACTCGCCGGCGAGGTGGTTGATGCTGCCATTGCCCGCCGAGGACCAGCTGATCGAGCCGGGCTTCGCCTTCGCCGCCGCGACGAGCTCCTTCAGGTTGTTGAACGGCGCCTGGCTGTTGGCGAGATAGAGCATCGGGCCGTCGCTCACCATGGTGATCGCGACGAAATCGCGGTCGAGATCGTAGGGAACGTCCTTGAACAGCGCCGGGTTGACCGAGAACTCCCCGGTGTGGGCCATCAGCAGCGTATAGCCGTCGGGCGCGGCTTTCGCGGCCGCCGTCGTGGCGATGAAGCCGTTGCCGCCGGGCCGGTTCTCGACCACGAACTGCCAGTTGAGGCGTTCGGTCATCTTCGACGTCAGGATCCGCGCGGTGGTATCGACCGCGCCGCCCGGCGCGAACGGCACCAGGATGCGGACCGGTTTCGACGGATAGTCCTGCGCGAACGCACCCGCCGCGAACGACAGGCACGCTGCAGAGAGCGCCGCAACCATTGCACGCATTACCGTTCCTCCTTTGTCCGCGGTTGCATCTTCCTCTTCTTCGCCGCCAGCTTCACCGCCTCGATGATCTCCGGATACGCGGCGCACCGGCAGAGATTGCCCGAAAGATAGTGCCGGATCGCGTCTTCGTCCGGGTCGGGATGCTCGGCGAGCAGCTGCCGGGTCATGAGGACGAAGCCCGGGGTGCAGAACCCGCACTGGAACGCGCCCGCCTCGATGAACGCCTCCTGCACGGCGTCGAGCCCCTGCTCCGCCGGCGCCTGCTCGACGGTGGAGACTTCGGCGCCGTCCGCGAACGCCGCGAGGTAAAGGCAGCCCGACACCGCACGCCCGTTCACGAGCACAGTGCAGCAGCCGCACAGGCCCTGCCCGCAGCTCTCGCGGGCGCCGGCGAGGCCGAACTGTCCCTGCAGCACCTCGACCAGGTTCTCGTGCGCGCCGATGTGCGCGGCGACCGGTTCGCCGTTCAGCCGGAAGCGGATCGTCCGTACGTCGGCCATGTCGGTCCTAGTCATCCCCCAGCGGCTCGTTCCGCGCAGCGCGCAGCGCACGGTAGACGGCCTCGGCGTTGAGCGGCAGCGACGTCAGCCGGACGCCGATCGCGTCCTCGATCGCATTCGCGATCGCCGGCGACACGCCGAAGGTGCCGCTCTCGCCGACGCCCTTGGCGCCGAACGGGCCGGTGCGCTGCTCGGCGTCGACCGCCTCGGTGACCATCTCGCGCGGCAGGTCGTGCAGGCCCGGGATCTTGTACTCGGCGAGCGAGGCGTTGCGGAGCTGGCCGGCGTCGAACTCCATCTTCTCGAACATCGTGAAGCCGAGCTGCATGATGGCGGCGCCCGAGATCTGGGTCGCGACGATCTTCGGGTTGATCGGCGTACCGACGTCGGCCACGCTCACCAGCCGCGCGATGCGCACGTGGCCGGTCTCGGTGTCCACTTCCACCTCGACCCCGGAGCCGCCGACCATCCAGAACGGCGTCGCGTTGGGGGTGAGCCCGGTCGCGTAGTCGGGCGGCGTGTAGCTCGGGATGAAGCTCGCCGTACCGATCACGTTCCCCGCCTGCATGCCGTAGCGCTTGCGGAAGATGTCGCCGACTGGCGCGTCGGTGTCCGGCGGCAGTCCCGCCTCCTGCGCGAGCGCGCGGAGCTTCGCGCGGGCGTCCTCCGCGGCGAGGCGGACGGCGTTGCCCATGTGGAACAGCGACCGCGAGCCGAGCGTCGCCATGTCGTACGGCGTCGTGTCGGTGTCGGAGTGGACCACGGTGACCGATTCCGCTGGGAGGCGCAGCACTTCGCCCGCGATCTGCGCCATCGCGGTGTCGGAGCCCTGGCCCATGTCGACGGTGCCGCAATAGACGATGCAG
>CAVXND010000040.1:0-45148 GCA_963762785.1 uncultured beta proteobacterium | reverse complement strand
GCAGCGTAGTATCATCCCCGTGTTTTTCCGGGGAATTTTCGCACCCGTGGACGTCCGCAGCACGATGCACGAGATGGGCCGCCGCGCGCGCGAGGCGTCGCGCGCGATGGCGCGCGCCGACACCGCGACCAAGAACCGCGCGCTCGCGGCGATCGCCGCCGCGATCCGGCGCGACCGGGCGCCGATCCTGGCGGCGAACGCGCAGGACGTGGCCGGCGCCAGGGCCGCCGGCAAGGACGCCGCGTTCGTCGACCGCCTCACCCTCACCGAGAAGTCCGTCGAGTCGATGGCGCGCGGCGTGGAGCAGGTCGCCGCGCTCGCCGACCCGGTGGGCGCGACCGGCGAATTCCGCACCCAGCCGTCCGGCATCCGGGTCGGGCAGATGCGCGTGCCGCTCGGCGTCATCGGCATCATCTACGAGTCGCGCCCGAACGTGACCGCGGATGCGGCGGCGCTCTGCCTCAAGTCCGGCAACGCCTGCATCCTGCGCGGCGGCTCCGAGTCGGTGCACTCGAACCGGGCGATCGCGGCCTGCGTGCGCGACGGCCTGCGCGCGGCGGGCCTGCCGGAGGCCGCGGTCCAGGTCGTCGAGACGACCGACCGCGCGGCGGTGGGCGAGCTCCTGCGCATGAACGAGTACGTCGACATCATCGTGCCGCGCGGCGGCAAGGGCCTCGTGCAGCGCGTGATGGACGAGTCGCGCATCCCGATGATCAAGCACCTCGACGGCGTGTGCCACGTCTACATCGACGAGCGCGCCGACCTCGAGCAGGCGATCCGCATCGCGGACAACGCGAAGACCCAGCGCTACGGCACCTGCAACACGATGGAGACGCTGCTCGTCCACGAGGCGATCGCGCCGAAGGTGCTGCCGCGGCTCGCGCAGATCTACCTCGGCAAGGGCGTGGAGCTCCGCGGCGACGACGCCGCGCGCGCGCTCGTGCCGCAGATGAAGCCGGCGACCGAGCAGGACTGGTACACCGAGTATCTCGCGCCGATCCTCAACGTGCGGGTGGTGAAGGACATCGACCAGGCGATGGACCACATCGCGCGCTACGGCTCGCAGCACACCGATGCGATCGTGACCGAGGACGAGGCGCGCGCGCAGCGCTTCCTGCGCGAGGTCGACTCGAGCTCGGTGATGGTGAACGCCTCGACGCGGTTCGCCGACGGCTTCGAGTACGGCCTCGGCGCCGAGGTCGGCATCTCGACCGACAAGCTGCACGCGCGCGGGCCGGTCGGCCTCGAGGGCCTCACGTCGCAGAAGTACGTCGTGCTCGGGACCGGGCAGGTGAGGACCTGATGCGCTGATGCCCGGCGCATCTGGTACTTCGACTTCGTCTCGCCGTTCGCGTATCTCCAGTTCGCCGGCCACCCGGGCATCTTCCAGCGGCCGGACGTCGACATGAAGCCGGTGCTGTTCGCCGGCCTGCTGAAGCACTTCGAGCACAAGGGCCCGGCCGAGATCGAGCCGAAGCGCATCCACACCTACCGCTACACGCAGTGGCAGGCCGACAAGTACGGCATCCCGATGAAGTATCCGCCGGGGCATCCGTTCAATTCGCTGCACGCGCTGCGGCTCGCGATCGCCTTCGGCGGCACCTACGACACGGTCAAGGCGATCTTCGACTTCATCTGGGCCCAGGGCCGCTCGCCGAACGACGAGTGGAAGGCGCTGTGCGATACGCTCGGCGTCCCCGGCGCGGAGGTGCTCGCCGCGAGCGAGGGCGTGAAGACGCAGCTCCGCGACAACACCGACGAGGCGATCCGGGCCGGCGTGTTCGGCGTGCCGACCTTCGTCGTCGACGACAACCTGTTCTGGGGCGTCGACGCCACCGCGATGCTGCTCGACTACCTCGACAACCCGCAGCTCTTCGAGTCGGACGAGATGAAGCGCCTGCGGTACCTGCCGGTCGCCGCCGCGCGTCAGACCTAGTCGCTTCGCTTAAGTGCCAGCACCCGCGCCCCTCGGCCTGATGGGCGGCACCTTCGATCCGGTGCACCTCGGCCATCTGCGCCTCGCGGAGGAGGCGGCGGGCGAGCTCGGGCTCGAGCGCGTCCGCTGGATCCCGTCGGGCAACCCCGGGACACCGCGCCGCGCCCCGCACGCCCGCGCACCACCGCCTCGAGATGGTGAAGCTCGCCGTCCGCGACAACCCGCGCTTCGCGCGTCGACGACGCCGAGGCGTCTGGGCGGCGCCGCGCAGTTCACGATCGACACGCTGCGGCGGCTGCGCGCGGAGCTCGGCGGCGACGTGCCGCTCGTGCTGATCATCGGCGCCGACCAGCTCCACAAGCTCGACACCTGGCGCGACTGGCGCGAGCTCTTCGACCGGGCGCACTTCGCGGTCGGCGCGCGGCCGGGTTACGCGCTCGCGCCCGAGAGCCTGCCGCCGGCGGTCGCCGAGGAGTGGCGACGTCGCGCGGGCGACGCGGCGGCGCTGCGCGCGGCGCCCGCGGGCCGCATCGTCGCGTTTCCGATGACGCTGCTCGGGATCTCCGCGTCCGACATCCGCCGGCGACTCGCGGCGGGCGCGAGCGCGCGTTACTTGCTCCCGCCGGAAGTTCTCGCCTATATTCGGACGCACCGGCTCTACTCGGAGGACGGAAGAACCGCTTGATGGACATCCGCAAGAAGCAGAAGGCAGTGGTCGCCGCGCTCGAGGACGTCAAGGCGCGCGACATCGCGGCGTTCGACGTCACCCACCTCTCCAGCCTGTTCGACCGCGTGATCATCGCCACCGCCGAGTCGGCGCGCCAGACCAAGGCGCTCTCGAGCCGCGTGCAGGAGAAGGCGAAGGCCCTCGGCGAGAAGGTCTACGGCACCGAAGGCGAAGCCGCCGGCGAGTGGGTCCTGATCGACCTCGGCGACATCGTCGTCCACATCATGCAGCCGGCGATCCGGGAGTACTACAACCTCGAGGAGCTCTGGGGCGAGCCCAAACCGCGCCCCAAGCGCGCGCGCCCGAAGCCGAAGTCCGCCGAACGACCGGCGGCTCTAGCGCATGGAACTGCTCGTCGTCGCGGTGGGGGAACGGATGCCCCACTGGGTCGACGAGGGCTTTGCCGACTACGCCCGGCGCTTCCCCCGCAAGGCCCGTCTCGAGCTCGCCGAGGTCCGCCCGGAGAAGCGCGGCCCGACCCGGACCGTCGCCCAGGCGCTCGCCGGCGAGGCAAAGCGGATCGATGCGGCCCTGCCCCCCGGCTGCCGGCGCGTCGTGCTGGACGAGCGCGGCCGGGACGTGACCACCGCCGCCCTCGCGCGCCTCCTCGAGGGCTGGCTCGCCGAGGGGCGCGATTGCGCGTTCCTCGTCGGCGGCCCGGACGGGCTCGATCCCGGCCTCAAGCGCCCGGGCGACCTCCAGCTCCGGCTGTCGAGTCTCACGCTGCCCCATGCAATCGTTCGCATCGTGCTGGCGGAGCAGCTTTATCGGGCGCTCTCCATCCTAGATAATCACCCATACCACCGCGAATAGGGCCTCCCGTGCCGACGAGCCTGCCGCGCATCTACCTCGCCTCGCGCAGCTCGCGCCGGCGCGAGCTGCTGAAGCAGATCGGCGTCCCGTTCGAGGTGCTGCTCTTCCGCGAGCACGGCCTGCGCGGCCGGGACCTGGACGAGGTCGCCGCACGAGAGCGAAGACCCCCGACGTCTACGTGCAGCGCGTGGCGAAGGAGAAGGCGGAAGCGGGCTGGCTGCGGGTGACGCAGCGGAGCCTGCCGCGGTTCCCGGTGCTCGCCGCCGACACCGCCGTGTGCCTGCGCGACCGGATCTTCGGCAAGCCCGCCGATCGCGCGATCGCGATCGCGATGCTGAAGGAGCTGTCGGGCCGCGAGCACCGCGTGCTCACCGCCGTGGTGCTCAAGCACGAGTCCACGCTCGACGTCATCGTGAACGAGAACGTCGTGCGCTTCCGCGAGCTCGCGCGACGGCGAGATCCAGGAGTACGTCGCGACCGGCGAGCCCTACGACAAGGCCGGCGGCTACGCGATCCAGGGCCGCGCGGCGGCGTTCATCCCCGAGATCCTCGGCAGCTACACCGGCGTGATGGGCCTGCCGCTCTACGAGACGGCGAGCCTGCTGCGCAAGTTCCAGGCGCGGTTCAGCTAGCGGCGGCGCCGTCGCCGCGGCGACGGCGCTCGCCCGAGTCCGCGCGACCCGCTGTCCTGCCGCGGCTTCCGGGTTAAGCTTCGCCCCCCATGGCCGAAGAGATCCTCATCAACGTCACGCCGCAGGAGACGCGCGTCGCGGTGATGGCGAACGGCGTGGTGCAGGAGCTGCACATCGAGCGCACCGCGAGCCGCGGCATCGTCGGCAACATCTACATGGGCCGCGTGGTGCGGGTGCTGCCCGGCATGCAGTCCGCGTTCATCGAGATCGGGCTCGAGCGCGCCGCGTTCCTGCACGTCGCCGACATCTGGGAGGAGCGCCAGAACGGCGAGTCCTCCGCGACGACGCGCCCGATCGAGAAGATCCTCGCCGAAGGGCAGCCGCTCATGGTGCAGGTGGTCAAGGACCCGATCGGCACCAAGGGCGCCCGGCTCTCCACGCAGATCTCGATCGCCGGGCGGCTCCTCGTGTACCTGCCGCAGGACTCGCACATCGGCATCTCGCAGCGCATCGAGGACGAGGGCGGCCGCAAGCTCCTGCGCGAGAAGCTCCAGCAGCTGCTGCCTCCCGACGAGCCCGGCGGCTACATCGTCCGCACCGTCGCCGAATCCGCCTCCGACGCCGACCTCGCGAACGACGTCGCGTACTCGCGGCGGCTGTGGGGCTACATCCGCGAGCGCGCCCAGACCTCGCACGCCCCGGCCCTCCTCCACCAGGACCTCGTGCTCGCGCAGCGCGTGCTGCGCGACTTCGTCCACGAGGACACGACCCGCGTCGTGGTCGACTCGCGCGAGAACTTCGTGCGGCTGCAGGCGTTCGCGACCGACTACGTGCCGAAGGTGCTGCCGAAGATCGAGCACTACGCCGGCGAGCGGCCGCTCTTCGACCTGCACAACGTCGAGGAGGAGATCGAGAAGGCGCTCGCGCGCCGCGTCGAGCTGAAGAGCGGCGGCTATCTCATCATCGACCAGACCGAGGCGATGACGACGATCGACGTCAACACCGGCGGCTTCGTCGGCCTGCGCAACTTCGACGACACCATCTTCAAGACCAACCTGGAAGCGGCGCAGGTGATCGCGCAGGCAGCTCAGGCTGCGCAACCTCGGCGGCATCATCGTCCTCGACTTCATCGACATGGAGAACGAGGACCACCGCGCGGCGGTGCTCGCCGAGTTCCAGAAGGCGCTCGCGCGCGACCGGGTGAAGATGACGCTGAACGGGTTCACCCAGCTCGGCCTGGTCGAGATGACGCGCAAGCGCACCCGCGAGTCGCTCGAGCACGTGCTGTGCGAGCCCTGCCCGACCTGCACCGGCCGCGGCGTCGTCAAGACCGCGCGCACGGTGTGCTACGAGATCCTGCGCGAGATCCTGCGCGAGGCGCGGCAGTTCAACGCCCGCGAGTACCGGATCCTCGCCTCGCAGAGCGTGATCGACCTCTTCCTCGAGGAGGAGTCGCAGTCGCTCGCGATGCTCGGCGACTTCATCGGCAAGCCGGTGTCGATGCAGGTCGAGACGAGCTACACGCAGGAGCAGTTCGACGTCATCCTGATGTAACCGGACGGAGGATGCGAGATGCTCGAAGGCAGGGTTGCGATCGTCACCGGTGCCGGCGGCGGCATCGGCCGCGAGATGGCGCTCGCGCTCGCCGGCGCCGGCGCGAAAGTGGTCGTGAACGACATCGGCGCCTCGCTCGCGGGCGAGGGCGCCGACCAGGGGCCGGCCGAGCGCGTGGCCGGCGAGATCCGCGCCCGCGGCGGCGCCGCGGCTCGCGAACACCGACAGCGTCTCGACCTGGGCGGGCGCGAACCGCATCGTGCAGACCGCGCTCGACGCCTTCGGCCGCATCGACTGCGTCGTGAACAACGCCGGCATCCTGCGCGACCGCCTGTTCCACAAGATGACGGTCGAGGACTGGGAGGCGGTGATCCAGGTCCACCTGATGGGATCGTTCTACGTGAGCCGCGCGGCGGCGACGCATTTCCGCGAGCAGGAGCGCGGCGCGTACGTCCACATGACCTCGACCTCCGGCCTCATCGGCAACGTCGGCCAGGCGAACTACGCCGCGGCGAAGCTCGGCATCGCCGCGCTCTCCAAGTCGATCGCGCTCGACATGCAGCGCTTCAAGGTGCGGTCGAACTGCATCTCGCCGTTCGCCTGGAGCCGCATGATCGCCTCGATCCCCGCGGAGACGCCCGAAGCGAAGGCGCGCGTCGCCAAGCTGCAGCGGATGGAGGCCGGGAAGATCGCGCCGATGGCGGTGTTCCTCGCGTCCGACGCCGCGAAGGACGTGACCGGCCAGATCTTCGCCGTGCGCGCAAACGAGATCTTCCTGATGAGCCAGCCGCGTCCGGTGCGCTCGGTCCACCGCGCGGAGGGCTGGACCGCGGAGACCATCGCCGAGCAGGCGCTGCCCGCGCTCGCGCCGAGCTTCGCGCCGCTCGACGTCTCGGCGGACGTCTTCAGCTGGGACCCGATCTAGGAGCCACCGATGGCACGCAAGCCGAAGCCGATCCGCAGCGACCTCGGCTGGAGCACGTCCGACCGCATCGTCGTACGCGGCAAGGATCTCCCGGGCGAGCTGCTCGGCAAGATCAACCTCGGCGACATGGCGTTCCTCGAGGTCGCGGGACGCCTGCCGACGCCGCAGGAGTCGACCGTGTTCAACGCGATCCTGGTGACGCTCGTCGAGCACGGCATCACCCCGAGCGCGAT
Organism: uncultured beta proteobacterium; assembly: GCA_963762785.1. Classification (GTDB taxonomy): domain Bacteria; phylum Pseudomonadota; class Gammaproteobacteria; order Burkholderiales; family SG8-39; genus DATEDA01. The sequence continues at coordinate 38,328 of CAVXND010000040.1, read as the reverse complement.
CGCCGCGCGCCTGACCTACGCCGGCGCGCCCGAGTCGCTGCAGGCCGCGGTCGCCGCGGGCCTGTGCGGGCTGGGCACCGTGTTCGTCGGCAGCATGGAGGGCGCGGCGCGCATGCTCTACGCGGCGCTGCCGCGCGAGCGCGCGCGCGCGGCGAGCGACGCCGAGCTCGACGAGATCGCGCGCAAGGTGGTCGCCGACTACCGCGCGCGGAAGGAGATCATCCCCGGCCTCGGCCATCCGATCCACAAGCCGGTCGACCCGCGCACGACGCGGCTCTTCGAGCTCGCCGCCGAGAACGGCCTCGCGGGCAGCTACGTCGGGCTGATGAAGCGGATCGGCGCGGAAGCCGAGCGCGTCTCCGGCCGCTCGCTCCCGATCAACGCGACCGGGGCGATCGGCCCGATCTGCTGCGAGCTCGGCTTCTCCGACAAGATCGTCCGCGGCTTCGGGGTGATGGCGCGCGCGGTCGGGCTGGTCGGCCATCTGCTCGAGGAAAGCGAGTCGCCGATGGCGCTCGAGATCTGGCAGCGGGTCGAGGACGAGGCGAGCGCCCACGCCCGCCCCGCGGAGGGCTGACGCCCGCCCCGGGGGCGTGAATTCCGCCCCGCCCCGGTCCCTTCGGCCTATGGACGCGGGCGCTCCGCGGACCCCAGAATTCCACCGATGAGCGACAAGGGGCTGAGCGACAAGGAGCGCGCGCTGCTGCAGTCGGCGCGGCGCGAGGTCGCGGCCAAGGTGAAGCGGCACGAGGTCGTGGACACCGCGGGGCTGGCCGGGTCGTCGTCCCATCGCGGGAGCACCTCCGCGCGGCCCCCGCGGCGCGAAGCCCCGAAGCTGTCGCCGCTCGACGCGCAGACCGTCCTCGGCTGGGATCACCCCGCGGCGCAGAAGCCGGTCTCGGCCGCGGACGACAAGTGGGCGCGCATCGCGAACCTGATGGAGGCCGAGCGCCGCGAGGCCGCGGCGAAGCGCGCGAAGACCCGGCGCGCCGCCATCGTCTTCTTCGCCTGCCTCGTCCTCGTCGTGGCGATCGCCGCGGCGCGCGCGCTCATCCGCTGACCGGCGCTTCCCGGTCTCCCGCCGCACCGCCCGCGGTCCCCGCCCCGGCCGACGCCGGCGCGAGGCCGGCGCGGAATTCCCGGCGGGCGCCCGGTGTTGACCGACAGCCGGCAGCCGCCCCGCATCCGGCCGGGCGGGACCGGCGTATAACGACGACGGGTTCACAGGAGGAGGGTTCCATGACAGTCCGCATTTCCCACGCCGCAGCAATCGTCATCGCCTGTACCGCCGCCGGCACCGCCCTCGCCGGCCCCGAGAAGATCGCGCCACCGTACAACTATCTGAAGGGCGAGCGCTACGGGACGGTCGACCGCCCGGACATCAAGCAGTACCGCGAGTTCTATACCCAGGCCGAGGTCATCGAGGCGGTGCGCAAGGGCAAGGGCGTCCCGAGCGGCGCGGTGATCACGATGGTGCAGTGGAGCGTGGAAACCGACGCCCAGGGCAACCCGATCAAGGGCCCGGACGGCCGCTTCCGAAGAAGGAAGTCGTCGGCGTCGCGGTGATGGAGAAGCGCACCGGCTGGGGCACCGAGTACCCGGCGGAGTGGCGGAACGGCGAATGGGAGTACGCGGCGCTTCACCCCCGACCTGCGGCCGAACCAGAAGGCCAACGCCAACACCAAGGCCTGCTTCGACTGCCACAAGCCGCACGAGAAGCTCGACTTCGTGATCACGCTCGCGAAGCTGAACGGCACGTTCCCGGCCGCGACCGCGGCGAAGCCGGCCGCCGCGCCGCTGCAGGTCAACATCGCCGGCTTCGTGTTCGGCCCCGGCAAGATCAACGTCGCCCCCGGCCAGGCGGTAAGCTGGATCAACACCGACGACTCCCCGCACCAGATCTCGGTCGCCGGCCGCAAGACCGACGTGATGCTGCGCGGGCAGAAGGCCGCGCTCAGCTTCGACAAGGAAGGGCTGTTCGACTACATCTGCAGCCTGCACCCGACGATGAAGGGGCAGGTCGAAGTCAAGAAGTAGCGCCGCTCCCCGGCGCGGGCGTTTGACAAGCCCGCGCCGGCAGCGGATTCTCCGGCGTCATGCACGCCGACTGCCGGGGACTCCCGCTCACCGCCGCGAACGCCGATGCGGTCGCGGCGTTCGACGCCACCGTCGACGCCTACCTCGGCTTCGCCCGCGACACCGGCGACCGGCTGAAGGCGACGCTCAAGGCCGACCCGGCGATGCCGCTCGCGCACGTCCTGCGCGGCTCGTTCTTCCTGCTCATGGGCAAGCCTTCGCTGCTCGCGAAGGCAGCGGAGGCGTCGGCCGCGGCGAATCGCGCCCTCGACGGCGCGACGCCGCGCGAGCGGCGGCATGTCGCGGCGCTCGCGGCCTGGTGCAAGGGCGACTTCGAAGCCGCCCTGCGCGAATGGGAAGCGATCCTCGCCGATGCGCCGCGCGACGTCGTGGCGCTCAAGCTCGCGCACTACCTCCACTTCTACCTGGGCGACGCGGCGGCCATGCGGGACTCGGTCGCGCGAGCGCTGCCCGGGTGGAACGAATCGCTGCCCGGCTACGCCGCGGTCCTCGGCATGCACGCGTTCGGGCTCGAGGAGTCGGGCGCCTACGCGGCGGCCGAGCGCACCGGCCGGCACGCGGTCGAGCTGAATCCCGACGACCCGTGGGCGGTGCATGCGGTCGCGCACGTGCTGGAGATGCAGGACCGCGCACGCGACGGCGTCGCGTGGATCCGCGGGCTCGAACGCCGTTGGGACGCCTGCAACAATTTCCGCTATCACCTCTGGTGGCACCTCGCGCTGATGCATCTCGGCCTCGGGGAGCCGGAGGCGGCGCTCGCGCTCTACGACGAGCGGGTGTGGGACCCGCGCCTCCGACGAGTACCTCGACCTCTGCAACGATGCCGCGCTGCTGCAGCGGCTCGAGCTCGCCGGGCTCGACGTCGGCGACCGCTGGGCCGCGGTCGCGGCGAAGACGCGCGGACAGCTTGCCGCGCGCATCCTGGTCTTCATCGACGCCCACTACGCGCTCGCGCTGGCCGCGGCGAAGGACGGGCAGGCCGCGGCGGAGCTGGTCGGCGCCGTACGCGCTTGCGCGTCGGGAGGCGCCGGTACTACGGCCGCGGTCGCCGCGGAGGTCGGCGCCGACCTCTGCGAAGGTCTCGTCGCGTATCGCGACGGCGACTTTGCGGCTGCGCTCGAGCGCCTCGCCCCGCTCCGCGCGCGGCTGCAGCGCATCGGCGGCAGCCACGCGCAACGCGACCTGTTCACCCAGGTGCTGGTCGACGCCGCGATGCGCGCCGGCCGGAGCGAGCTCGCGCGCACGATCCTCGCCGAGCGGGCCGCAGCACGGCCCGGCCAGCGCTTCTACCGGGACCGTCTCGCCGCGCTCGGCGGGTGAGCCGCGCGGCCATGCCGCGCCGCCGCAGGCCGGCGGCGCGAGACGATGGCCGCCCGGAATAGGAAGCTGGCAGAATCCGTTCGCTTCGCGGCACTGCCGCCAAGGCCAATGACAATCACCCGGAGGAATGCATGAACGACCGCAGTAAGTTCGACCAGCCCGACCTCGAAAGCCTGATGCCCGCCGTGCCGTTCTCGCGCCGCGGCTTCCTCGTCTCGAGCGCCGCGAGCGGCTTCGCGCTCGCGGCCGGCCCGCTCATGGCGCAGCAGGCGATCAAGACCCCGGCCGACGGGCTGGTCGTGGCGGAAACGACCATCCCGGTCTCCGGCGGGCAGCTGCCGATCTACACCGCTGCGCCGAAGAAGGCGGGCAAGTTCCCGGTCGTCATCGTGATTCCCGAGGTCTTCGGAATGCACGAGTATCAGAAGGACATCGTCCGGCGACTGGCGAAGGTCGGGTACTACGCCGTCTCGCTGGATCCTTTCTTCCGCTCGGGCGACCTGTCGAAGGTCGCCGACGTCAAGCAGGTCGTCGCCGCCGCCAACACGCTCACCGACGCGCAGGCGTTTGCCGATCTCGACGCCCTGGTCGCATGGGTCGAGAAGCAGCCCAATGCGAACGCGAAGAAGCTGGGCATCACCGGCATGTGCCGCGGCGGCCGGATGGTATGGATGTACACGGCGCACAATCCGAAGATCAAGGCCGGGGTCGCATGGTATGGCCACTTCACGCCCGCGCCGCCGGGGATCACGGCGACGCCGCTCGACATCACCGACAAGTTGAACGCTCCGGTGCTCGGCCTCTACGGCGGCGCCGACGGCGGGATTCCGGTCCAGCAGGTCGAGCGCATGCGCGCGGGGCTGCTCGCTTTCGGCAAGGACAAGGACTCGATCATCGTCGTCTACCCCGACATGCCGCACGCGTTCCACGCCGACTACCGGAACACCTACCGCAAGGAGGCGGCCGAGGACGGCTGGAAGCGGATGCTCGCGTGGTTCAAGAAGCACGGCGTCGTCTGAGCGCATGATCGACGGCTTCGCGGCGGCGAGAGTCGCCGCCGCGGGTATGACGTTCAGCGTGCACACGGCGGGCCACGGGCCCGCTGTGCTGCTTTTGCACGGCTATCCGCAAACGCACCTGATCTGGCGGCACCTCGCGCCCGGTTGGGCCGAGCGCTTCGCCGTCGTCGCGCCCGACCTCAAGGGTTACGGCGCGAGCGACGCGCCGGCACCCGCTGCCGACAGCGCGAACTACTCGAAGCGCACGATGGCGGCCGAATGCGTCGCCCTCATGCGCGAGCTGGGGCACGAGCGGTTCGCGGTCGTCGGGCACGACCGCGGTGGAAGAGTCGCCTACCGGCTCGCGCTCGACCATCCGCAGGCCGTCACCCGGCTCGTGACGCTCGACATCGTCCCGACCGGGGCGTCCTGGGCGGCGGCGACGCACTCGTTCGCGGTCAACTCGTTCCACTGGGGCTTCCTCGCGCAGGGCGGCGGCCTGCCCGAACGGCTGATCGGCGGCGATCCGGATTTCTGGCTCGAGTACTGCTGCCGCAAGTGGACGCGGGATTTCGCCGCGCTCGCCGATGCGCTCGACGAATACAAGCGCGCGTTCCGTCGGCCGGAGGTCATCGCCGCGACGTGCGCCGACTATCGCGCCGGCGCGACGCTCGACGACGAGTACGACCGCGCCGATCTCGCGGCGGGGAGGAAGATTGCCTGCCCGACGCTCGTGGTCATGTCGGGCGCGCGGGCCCGGCGGGAGCCCCCGGAGGCGTGGCGGCAGTACGCGGAGGACGTGCGCATGCTCGCCGTGGACTGCGGGCACTTCATCCCCGAGGAAGCGCCGGCGGCGGTCGCCGGCCCGATCGCCGACTTCCTCGCCGGCTGATCAGCCCGGCGCGACCGGGATCCGCCCGACGAGCTCGAGCTTGCCCGGGCCCGCCGGCTTCATCACCACCATCTCCGCCGTCGCCGGACTGACGCCCGACACCGGGACGATCGTGCTGCCGTGCGAGACGAGGACGAGGTTGCCCGGCCCGCGGAAGCGGCTCGCGCGCTCGAGCATCGCGCGCCGCTGCGCGTCCGCGTTCTCCGGGCGGCCGAATAGGTTGTTGAGCGCCGGCCACGCTTCGTAGGTCCCGAACGCGATCGTTGCGGTGTCGCGGCAGCGGCACCATTCGCTCGAAAGCACCTGCGCGACCGGGATCTTCTCCCGGCGGAACGCCTCGCCGAGGCGCTTCGCTTCGCCACGGCCGGTCGCATTCAGGTCGCGCTCGGTCTTGCAATCCCCGAGCTTGAACCCCGGCGGATCGCCGACGCCCGGATCGGTGAGCGCGTGGCGGACGAAAACGACGAAGCCCCCCGACCGCAGCTGCGACCAGAGGGCCTCGTCGGCGAGCGCGGCCGCCGGCGCCGCGACGAGCAGCGCAACGAGCGCGCCGGCGCGGGCGAGGCGACTCACGTCAGTCCGCGTACTGCCCCGCCTTCTGGATGATCGGGCCCCACTTCGCGATCTCGGCGGCGAGGAACTTCTGCAGGTAGGCGGGCGTCGCCTTGTCCGGCGAGACCGGCTCGGTGCCGAGGTCTTCGAAGCGCTTGATGACGCCCGGATCCTTGAGCGCGGCCTGGTTCGCCTTCACGAGCGTGTCGATGACCGGCTGCGGCGTGCCCTTCGGCGCGTAGAGCGCGTGCCAGATCGCCACCTCGAAGCCCTTCAACCCCTCTTCCTGCATCGTCGGGATGTTGGGCAGGGACGGCACGCGCTTCGCGGAGGTCACCGCGTACGCCTTCACCTTGCCGCTCTTGATCTGCGAGGTGGTGTTGGTCGTCTGGTCGCACATGAAGTCGATCTGGCCGCCGAGCAGATCGTTCATCGCCGGCGCGGTGCCCTTGTACGGCACGGTGGTGAAGTCGGTCTCGATCGCGCTCATGAAGAGCAGCCCGCAGAGGTGCGACGCCGCGCCGAGGCCGGCATTACCGTAGGTCACCTTCGTCTTGTTCGCCTTGATGTACGTGACGAACTCCTTGAAGTTGTTGGGCGGGAAGTTCGCCCGGGCGATCATCGTCATCGGCACCTCGTTGACGAGGCCGATGTACGCGAAGTCCTTCAGCGGATCGAAGGTCAGCTTGCGGTAGAGCGCAGGCACCGTCGACATGCCGATGTGATAGAGCAGGATCGTGTAGCCGTCGGGGCTCGCCTTGGCCACCCGTCCGACGCCGATCGTGCCGCCGGCGCCGCCGACGTTCTCCACGAGCACCGTCTGCTTCAACGTGGCCTGCATGGCGATGCCGATCGAGCGCGCGACCGTGTCGGTCGGGCCGCCGGCGGCGAACGGCACGATCATCGTGACCGGCTTCGTCGGGTACTGCGCCCAGGCGCCGGTCGCGGCGGCGAGCGCGAGCAGCGGGATGGCGCGAAGGGTTCTGGAAAGCATGGGAGCCTCCTCCTTGGTCGGACCTGCGCCGCGAGTCTAGCGCGTCAATCGCGCTCCTGCATGAGCAGCTCCCGCGCCGCCGCCAGCTCGGCGCGCTTCTTCTTGTCGACCTTCGGATAGCGGAGGTTCAGAGCCTTCCATCGCGTCCACGACCGCGGCCGCGACCACGAGCCGGGTGAACCACTTGTTGTCGGCCGGGACGACGTACCAGGGCGCGTGCGGCGTGGCCGTGGCGCGGATCATGTCCTCGTAGGCCTCCATGTACTTGTCCCAGTACGCGCGCTCGCGCACGTCGGCCGACGGAGAACTTCCAGTGCTTCTCGGGCTCGGTCGAGGCGCTCGAGGAAGCGCTTCTTCTGCTCCTCCTTCGACACGTGGAGGAAGAACTTGCGGATCACCGTGCCGTTCCGCGCGAGGTAGCGCTCGAAGTTGTTGATGTCCTCGTAGCGCTCCTCCCAGATGCGCTTCGTGACCAGCTCCGGCGGCAGCTTCTGGCCGGCCAGGAACTCGGGGTGGACGCGCACCACGAGCACCTCCTCGTAGTAGGAGCGGTTGAAGATCCCGATGTGCCCGCGGTTCGGCAGCCACGGCATGCAGCGCCACAGGAAGTCGTGGTCGAGCTCCTCGCTCGAGGGCGCCTTGAACGAGGCCACCTCGCAGCCCTGCGGGTTCACGCCCGACATGACGTGCTTGATCGTGCCGTCCTTGCCCGCCGCGTCCATCGCCTGGAACACGAGCAGCAGCGGACCAGCGGTCCTGCGCGTAGAGCTTGTCCTGCATCTCGGCGAGCGTCCGGACGCCCTGCTGGAGGAGCGTCTTCGCCTCCTGCCTTGAGCTCGCTCTTCAGCCCGTAAGTGTCGTTCGGGTCGACGTCCTTCAGGCGGAAGCTTCCCGCCCTTCGTGACCCGGTACCGGTCGAGCACTTTGTAGACCCACTTCTTCATGTCTTCATCGCCCCGGCCTTCGCGAACGCAGGCGGCGGCCTTAGAACAGCCCGTCGCGGTCCATCGCGCCGACCAGCACGCCGACGAACTGCGCGATCGCGGGCTTGAGGTCGCCCGACTGGGCGTTCTTCGTGCTCGTCTGCGCCGACCAGACCGCCTGCTTGCCCTTCGTCTCGTAGAGCACCGTCTCGACGAGCACGGTCGACTGCGTGTAGTCCTGCGGGCGGACGTAACGCGTCGGCGCCCACGTCGAGGCGACGACGTTGCCGAGCCCGTAGACCTGCGCGACCGGCGCGCCCATCGGCGCGGTCAGGTAGCCGCCCGTCACCGTCGTCTTCTCGTCCACGCCGACGACGCGCGCGAGCAGGACGGCATCGGCGTCCGACTCCTCGATGACCCGCTTGAACCGCGCATCCTCGGACGGGCTGGGGTGCGTGAAGTAGCGCTGCGACGCCACGGCGTTCACGCCGCGCTTGCTGAGCGCGGCGGCGATGTCCTCCTGGAAGTACTGCTGCGCGAACTCGTCGCTCGCGATCGAGAGGATCAGCACCTTCTTGAACTTCGTGCCCGCGAGCTTGGGGTCCACCCAGCTCTTGTCGAGCGACGTGTACGCGGTGGTGGAGCAGCCGGCGACCGTCAGCGCGGCGAGGGCGACGAGCGAGCGAGCGAAACAGGGACGAGTCTGGGCATCTGGAGGGTATCCCGGGCGGGGTTGGAGGCGAGCGGACTCTACAGCCCCGCGGCGGGCCGGGCAACCGACAGCGAGCGATGCCGTATAGTCGCCTCGCCTGCGATCGTCATGGATCTCGCGTCGCTCATCCAGAACTGGGGCTACCCCGCCGTCTTCGCCGGCAGTCTCATCGAGGGCGAGACGATCCTCGCGCTCGCCGCGGTCGCCGCGCACCGCGGCTACCTCGCGCTGCCGTGGGTGATCGCGGTCGCGGCGGCGGGCGGATTCCTCGGCGATCAGATCTACTTCCTCGTCGGCCGATTCGCCGGCGACCGCGTGCTCGCGCGCTGGCCGGCGCTCCGGCCGGGCGCCGAGCGCGTCCGGCAGCTGCTCGAGCGCTACGACACGCCGCTCATCCTCGGCGTGCGGTTCCTGTACGGCCTGCGCACCGTGGGCCCGATCGCGATCGGGATGAGCCGCGTGCACTGGTTGCGGTTCGCGGCCCTCAACCTCGTCGGCGCGATCGTCTGGGCCGGCGCTCGTCGCCGGGATCGGCTATGCGCTCGGCGAGGCGCTGACCCGGCTGCTCGGCGACCTCAAGCGCGTCGAGGAGTGGGTGTTCGGCGGCGTCCTGGTGCGGCGGTCTCGTGCTCGTCGCCTGGCTCCGCCGCCGGGGCCGGCGGGCGGCCGCCGCGGCCGCCGGTCGCCCGTAACCCGCTGTTCGCCCGTAAAATAGCCGCAACACGCCACGCGCCCGCGGGCGCGTCCTCCGGAGCCCCGATCATGAACGACCGCATCCCCAAGATCTCCACGCTCGCCGACTGGCAGAAGGCCGCCGCGAAGTCCGCCGGCGCGCCCGAGAAGCTCGTCTGGCGCACGCCCGAAGGCATCGAAGTCAAGGCGCTCTACACCGCCGACGACCTGCAGGGCCTGCCGTACGCCAACACCCTGCCCGGCTTCGAGCCGTTCGTGCGCGGGCCGCAGGCCACGATGTACGCGGTGCGCCCGTGGACGATCCGGCAGTACTCCGGCTTCTCCACCGCCGAAGAGTCGAACGCGTTCTACCGCCGCAACCTCGCCGCCGGCCAGCAGGGCGTGTCGATCGCCTTCGACCTCGCCACCCACCGCGGCTACGACTCCGACCATCCGCGGGTCGTCGGCGACGTCGGCAAGGCGGGCGTCGCGATCGACTCGGTCGAGGACATGAAGATCCTCTTCGACGGCATCCCGCTCGACAAGGTCTCGGTCTCGATGACGATGAACGGCGCGGTGCTGCCGGTGCTCGCCGGCTACGTGGTCGCGGCGGAGGAGCAGGGCGTCAAGCAGGCCGAGCTCTCGGGGACGATCCAGAACGACATCCTCAAGGAGTTCATGGTCCGCAACACCTACATCTACCCGCCGGAAGCCTCGATGCGGATCGTCGCCGACATCATCGAGCACACCGCGCGGCACATGCCGAAGTTCAACTCGATCTCGATCTCCGGCTACCACATCCAGGAGGCCGGCGCGACGCAGGCGCTCGAGCTCGCGTTCACGCTCGCCGACGGACGCGAGTACGTGCGCGCGGCGATCGCGCGCGGGCTCGACGTCGACGAGTTCGCCGGGCGCCTCTCGTTCTTCTTCTGCGTCGGGATGAACTTCTACCTCGAGGTCGCGAAGCTGCGCGCCGCGCGCCTGCTGTGGTGGCGGATGATGAAAGCGTTCAACCCGAAGAGCCCGCGCTCGATGATGCTGCGCACCCACGTGCAGACCTCGGGCTGGTCGCTCACCGAGCAGGACCCGTACAACAACGTCGTGCGCACCGCGATCGAGGCGCTCGCCGCGGTGTTCGGCGGGACGCAGTCGCTGCACACCAACTCGTTCGACGAGGCGATCGCGCTGCCGTCGGACTTCTCCGCGCGGATCGCGCGCAACACCCAGCTGATCATCCAGGAAGAGACCCACATCCCGGCGGTCGTCGACCCGTGGGCCGGCTCCTACATGATGGAGAAGCTCACCCAGGACATGGCCGACAAGGCGTGGGCGATCATCGAGGAGATCGAGTCGATCGGCGGCATGACCAAGGCGGTGCAGTCGGGCTGGGCGAAGCTCAAGATCGAGGCCTGCGCGGCCGAGAAGCAGGCGCGCATCGACCGCGGCGAGGACGTGATCGTCGGCGTCAACAAGTACCAGCTCGAGGAAGAGCCGCCGGTCGAGATCCGCGAGATCGACAACACCGCGGTGCGCGAAGCGCAGCTCAAGCGGCTGAAGACGGTGAAGGCGAAGCGCGACCAGAAGGCGGTGGACGCGGCGCTCGCGGCGCTCACCGATGCGGCGCGCACCGGCAAGGGCAACCTGCTCGCGCTCTCGATCGATGCGATCCGCGCCCGCGCGACGGTCGGCGAGGTGAGCGACGCGCTCGAGAAGGTGTGGGGCCGCTACCAGGCCGCCAGCCAGACCGTGTCGGGCGTCTACGGCGCGGCGTTCATGCACGACGCCGGCTGGAACGCGCTCAAGGCCGACATCGACCGGTTCGAGGCGGAGGAAGGGCGCCGCCCGCGGATCATGGTCGCGAAGCTCGGGCAGGACGGCCACGATCGCGGCGCCAAGGTCATCGCCACCGCGTTCGCCGACCTCGGCTTCGACGTCGACATCGGCCCGCTCTTCCAGACGCCGGAGGAAGGCGCGCGGCAGGCGATCGAGAACGACGTGCACGCGATCGGCGTCTCGACGCTCGCCGCCGGCCACAAGACGCTCGTCCCGCAACTCGTCGCGGCGCTGCGCAAGCAGGGCGCGCCGGAGATCGTCGTCGTCGTCGGCGGCGTCGTGCCGCAGCAGGACTACGAGTTCCTGACGCGCGCCGGCGTCGCGGCGGTGTTCGGGCCCGGCACGGTGATCTCGGAGGCGGCGCGCACGGTGCTCAAGGCGATCCGCGAAGCGCGCGTCGCCGCCGGCGCGGCGTGATGAGGGCGGCGCAGCGCGCGCAGCCTGCGCGCGATCGGCTCGACCCCGCCGACCGCAAGCTCGCCGACGGCGTGCTCGCGCACGAGCCGCGGGCGCTGGCGAAGACGATCACGCTGCTCGAGTCGTCGCGCCGCGACCACCAGGCGCGGGCGGGCAAGCTGCTCGAGGCGCTGCTGCCGCACACCGGCCGGAGCTTCCGCATCGGCATCAGCGGCGCGCCCGGCGCCGGCAAGTCCACCTTCATCGAGACGCTCGGCCTGTTCCTGACCGGGCGCGGCCACCGGGTCGCGGTGCTCGCGGTCGATCCGACGAGCGCGCTCTCGGGCGGCTCGATCCTCGGCGACAAGACCCGGATGGAGCGGCTCTCGCGCGATCCGAACGCCTTCATCCGGCCGAGTCCGTCCGGCGGCATGCTGGGCGGCGTGGCGCACATGACGCGCGAGGCGATGCTCGTGTGCGAGGCGGCGGGCTACGACGTCGTGATCGTCGAGACGGTCGGCGTCGGACAGTCGGAGATCGCGGTGGCCGGCATGACCGACTGCTTCGTCCTCGTCGCGCTGCCGAACGCGGGCGACGACCTGCAGGCGATCAAGCGCGGGATCGTGGAGCTCGTGGACGTGGTCGCGGTGAACAAGGCCGACATCGACCCGAAGGCCGCCGAGCTCGCGCGCACCCAGATCGCCAACGCGCTGTCGATGCTGCGGCCGCACGAGGTCGGACTGGACGGCGCCGGTGGTCAGCCTGAGCGCGCTGAAGGCCGAGGGGATCGACGGGTTCTGGCGCGAATGCGAGCGCTTCCGCGACACGCTGACGGCGAGCGGCGCGCTCGCGGCGAAGCGCCGGCGCCAGGCGCTCGACTGGATGAGCGCGCTGGTCGAGCACGAGCTGCACGCGCGGTTCTACCAGCATCCGGCGGTGAAGCAGGAGCTCGCGGCGGTGCGCGAGGCGGTGGCCGAAGGGTCGATGACGCCGGCGGCGGCGGCGGCAAAGTTGTTGAACGCTCAGCCGCAGTGAATTCTCCCGCGGCCCGGCGACGCCGGGCCGCGAACGGCTTTCGGGGGAGAGAACCATGCAAGAAATCATCCGCCAGCTCGAAGAGAAGCGGGCGCAGGCGCGGCTCGGCGGCGGCGAGAAGCGCATCGAGGCGCAGCACGCCCGCGGCAAGCTGACCGCGCGCGAGCGCATCGATCTCCTGCTCGACACCGGCTCGTTCGAGGAGTGGGACATGTTCGTCGAGCACCGGTGCACCGACTTCGGCATGGCCGACCAGAAGATCCCGGGCGACGGCGTCGTCACCGGCTACGGCACGATCAACGGCCGCCTCGTCTTCGTGTTCAGCCAGGACTTCACCGTGTTCGGCGGCGCGCTCTCCGAGCCGCACGCCGAGAAGATCTGCAAGGTGATGGACAAGGCGATGCAGGTCGGCGCGCCGGTGATCGGGCTGAACGACTCCGGCGGCGCGCGCATCCAGGAGGGCGTCGCTTCGCTCGGCGGCTACGCCGAGGTGTTCGAGCGGAACGTGCTCGCCTCGGGCGTGATCCCGCAGATCTCGCTGATCATGGGCCCGTGCGCGGGCGGCGCGGTGTACTCGCCGGCGATGACCGACTTCATCCTCATGGTGAGGGACTCGTCCTACATGTTCGTGACCGGGCCCGACGTCGTGAAGACGGTGACCCACGAGGAGGTCACGCACGAGGAGCTCGGCGGCGCGGTCACGCACACCACGAAGTCGGGCGTCGCCGACTGCGCGTTCGAGAACGACGTCGAGACGCTGATGATGACCCGGCGGCTGGTGAACTACCTGCCCGGCTCGAACCGCGAGAAGCCGCCGGTCTGGCCGACCGAGGACCCGGCCGACCGCGAGATCCCGTCGCTCGACACGCTCATCCCCGACCACCCGAACAAGCCCTACGACATCAAGGAGCTGATCCTCAAGGTCGCCGACGAGGGCGAGTTCTTCGAGATCCAGCCCGACCACGCGAAGAACATCGTCGTCGGGTTCGCGCGCATGGGCGGCGCGCCGGTCGGCATCGTCGCGAACCAGCCGCTCGTCCTCGCCGGCTGCCTCGACATCAAGAGCTCGATCAAGGGCGCGCGGTTCGTCCGCTTCTGCGACTGCTTCAACATCCCGATCATCACCTTCGTCGACGTGCCCGGCTTCCTGCCGGGGACCGCGCAGGAGTACGGCGGGATCATCAAGCACGGCGCGAAGCTCCTCTTCGCCTACGCCGAGGCGACGGTGCCGAAGGTGACCGTCATCACGCGCAAGGCCTACGGCGGGGCCTACGACGTGATGAGCTCGAAGCACCTGCGCGGCGACGTCAACTTCGCCTGGCCGCACGGCCGAGATCGCGGTGATGGGGCCGAAGGGCGCGGTCGAGATCATCTTCCGCAAGGACCTCGGCGACCCGCAGAAGATCGCCGAGCGCACCGAGGAGTACCGGCAGAAGTTCGCCAACCCGTTCGTCGCCGGCCACCGCGGCTACATCGACGACGTGATCATGCCGCGCGAGACGCGCCGGCGGATCTGCCGGTCGCTCGCGATGCTGAAGGACAAGCAGCTCGCCAACCCCTGGCGCAAGCACGCCAACATCCCGCTCTGAGACGCCGCGCCAGATGTTCAAGAAGATCCTGATCGCCAACCGCGGCGAGATCGCCTGCCGGGTGATCCGCACCGCGCGCCGGATGGGCATCAAGACCGTCGCGGTGTACTCGGAGGCCGACAAGGACGCGCTGCACGTCGCGCGCGCGGACGAGGCGGTGCCGATCGGTCCGGCGCCCTCGGCGCAGAGCTACCTGGTGATCGACAAGATCATCGAGGCGTGCAAGCAGACCGGCGCCGAGGCCGTGCATCCCGGCTACGGGTTCCTCTCCGAGAACGAGGCCTTCGCCAAGGCGCTCGAGAAGGCCGGCATCGCCTTCATCGGCCCGAACGTCGAGGCGATCGCCGGCATGGGCGACAAGATCGCCTCCAAGAAGCTCGCCGAGAAGGCGAAGGTCACCACGATCCCCGGCTACACCGACGTGATCCGCGACGCCGCCCACGCCGCCGAGATCGCGAAGAAGGTCGGCTACCCGGTGATGATCAAGGCGAGCGCCGGCGGCGGCGGCAAGGGCCTGCGCGTCGCGCGCTCGGACGCCGAGGCCCGGGAAGGGTTCGTCAGCTGCCAGAACGAAGCGCGGGCGGCGTTCGGCGACGACCGGGTGTTCATCGAGAAGTTCATCGAGGAGCCGCGGCACATCGAGGTGCAGGTGCTCGGCGACGCGCACGGCAACGTCGTCTACCTCTGGGAGCGCGAGTGCTCGATCCAGCGCCGCCACCAGAAGGTGCTCGAGGAGGCGCCCTCGCCGTTCCTCGACGAAGCCACGCGCCACGCGATGGGCAAGCAGGCGGTGGCGCTCGCCAAGGCGGTGAAGTACCGCTCGGCCGGCACGGTCGAGTTCGTCGTCGGCGCCGACCGCAGCTTCTACTTCCTCGAGATGAACACCCGCCTCCAGGTCGAGCACCCGGTGACCGAGATGATCACCGGCTTCGATCTCGTCGAGCTGATGATCCGGGTCGCCGCCGGCGAGAAGCTGCCGTTCGGCCAGGACGACATTCCGCTCCGCGGCTGGGCGATCGAGGCGCGGATCAACGCCGAGGATCCGTCGCGCGGCTTCCTGCCTTCGACCGGGCGCCTCGTCCAGTTCCGGCCGCCGGCCGAGCGCGCCGGCGAGCTCCGCGTCGACACCGGCGTCTTCGAGGGCGGCGAGGTGTCGATGTACTACGACTCGATGATCGCCAAGCTGATCGCCCACGGCACGAGCCGCGACGAGGCGCGGGCACGGCTCGCCGAGGCGCTCGACTCGTTCGTCGTGAAGGGGCCGGCGTCGAACATCGCGTTCCTGTCGGCGGTCGCCCGCCATCCGCGCTTCGCGTCCGGCAAGTTCAACACCGGCTTCATCGCCGAGGAGTTTCCGCAGGGCTACGCGCCGTCCGCGGCGCCGATCGAGGATCCGAGCCTCTTCGTCAGCGTCGCCGCGGCGGTGCACTGGCGCTACGCCGAGCGCTCGGCGCGGATCGCCGGGCAGGTGCCCGGCCACGAGCGCGACGTCGGCGACGCGCGCGTCGTGCATCTGCGCGGCGCGACCTACCCGGTACGCGTCCGGTCCATGCCCGGCGGCCAGGAAGTGTTCCTCGACGGCAATTCGTACTCGGTCCAGTCGGCGTGGAAGCTCGGCGAGCCGGTCTTCACGGGCACCCTGAACGGCAAGCGGATCAACGTCCGCCTCGAGCGCAACGGCATGAAGTACCGCCTCACGCACGCCGGCGTCGAGGCGACGGCGCTGGTGCTCACCGAGCACGCGGCGAAGATGCAGGCGCTGATGCCCGACAAGCCGCCGCCGGACCTCTCGAAGTTCCTGCTCTCGCCGATGCCGGGGCTCCTCACCGAGCTCGCGGTCGAGCCCCGGGCAGGAGATCAAGGCCGGCGAGAAGCTGGCGGTGATCGAGGCGATGAAGATGGAGAACGTGCTGCGCGCCGAGAACGACGCGGTGGTGAAGAAGCTGCTCGCGAAGGCCGGCGACAGCCTCGCGGTGGATCAGCCGATCGTCGAGTTCCAGTAGCGCTCGCGGCTATCGCCGCGTCGCCAGGATATCGATGAAGCGCGCCCGGCCGCTCAGCCGGTAAACCGCGAAATCACGCCGGTCGCGGTCAATATTTCCCGCACCCCCGTCGCATCGCGAGCAGCACTACCGACGCGTCGGCGAAATCCATCGGCTGATCGGCGTATTCCGCGCAAGCTTCTCCACCGCCCGGAAATCCAGCGGCTCGCGATCCACGACGAGCAGCCGCGCCTGGGTCGCATCTCCCAACCGGCAGACAGCGCAGCTCTAGAACCTCAGGCCGACCGCAATCCGCACCATGTCGTTCGGCGTGAAGTTCACCTTCGGATCCCAGGTGATCCGCGCGAACCACGCCTTGTAGTCGAGGGCGACCGAAGACTCCCGCCGGTCCGCACCGTGCCGCCGTCGTCGCTGTCGAGCGGGCCGTACTTGTAGAAGCGCGTCGATGCTGAGACGCGTGTCCGGCGTCGGCTTCGTCCGGTACACCGCGTGCGTCACGCGCTGGCCGGCGGCGATCCACTCGCCGTGGATCTGGTACAGCATGAAGCTCGTATCGTGCGGCAGGTGGGCGCCGACGCCGAAGATCCAGGCGTCGTTCGGATCGAAGTTGAGGTTGAAGTACGGCTTCTCGTTGGTGCGGGAGATGCCGAGAATCCCGTAGACGTCGCCGCCCACCGCCGCGGTCACGCTGCCGCCGAAGAAGCCGTGCGACGCGTACTGTGCGGAGAAGACGGTCTGCGTGAGCGGCAGCCGCAGGTTGTACTCGTACCCGACGCGCGCCTGGTTGAACTCCCCGGGCTGGTCGTAGTAGCCGACCCACCCGGTGTGCGGGCCCGTAGTTGCCGCGCAGGTTGACGTCGTAGGCGCCCGGCTCGTTCGTCGTGGCGTAGTAGGTCGTGGTGAGCTTCCACGCGACCGTCTCCTCCGGCGGCGGCGCCCGCGTGCGCTCGCCGTCGCCGGACTCGTCGAACGCGTGCGCGGCGCCCGCCGCGGCGAGCGCCGCCGCGAGTACCCACGCCGTGCGCGCGCGGTTCAATCTGGCCTGATGCCGGTCAGTCGTCCGGCGCGAGCGCCGCGATCACGTCGGGCGGCGCCTGGACGAGCTCGATCAGCACGCCCTCGCCCGCGATCGGGAACTCGTCGTTCGCCTTCGGGTGGACGAAGCAGATGTCGTAGCCCGCGGCGCCCTTGCGGATCCCGCCCGGCGCGAAGCGGACGCCCCGCGCCGTCAGCCACGCCACCGCCGCCGGCAGGTCGTCGATCCAGAGCCCGACGTGGTTGAGCGGCGTCTCGTGCACCGCCGGCTTCTTCGCCGCGTCGAGCGGCTGCATGAGGTCGACCTCGACCTTGGTCGGGCCGGCGCCGAGCGCGAGGATGTCCTCGTCGACGTTCTCGCGCTCGCTCCGGTAGTCGCCGGTCACCGGGAGTCCGAGCGTATCGACCCACAGCCGCCGCAGCCGCCCCTTGTCGAGACCGCCGATGGCGATCTGCTGCAGGCCGAGGACCCGGAACGGTCGGGAGCTCATGAGCGCGCGCTTTGCGACGACAATAGGGTCGCAAGTTTACCGCCTGCGGGGGAGAGAACGATGCTGAGCAGCGCTCAGGCGGACCGTTCGTAAACGCGGCGGCCGGCGACGTAGGTCGCCCGCACCGCGCGGTCGTCGCCGAGCGTCATCTGCACGGAGAGCGCCTCGTGGAGGTCCGCGGCGTGCTTCATCCGGTAGCGGATGACCGGCGTCGACTCGAGGTCGAGCACCACCAGGTCGGCGTCCATGCCGGCGGCGATGCTGCCGATCCGGTCGTCGAGGTACAGCGCGTGCGCCGCGCCGCGGGTCGCGAGGTAGAACGCGTGCCCGGCCGAGAGCGAGTAGCCGGCGAGCTGCGCGGCCTTGTAGGCCTCGCCCAGCGTCCGCAGGATCGAGAACGACGTGCCGCCGCCGAGGTCGGTCGCGAGCCCGACGCGGACCGGCCGCTCCTTCTTCGAGGTGACGCCGAGATTGAGGCAGCCGCTGCCGAGGAAGAAGTTCGACGTCGGGCAGTGCGCGATCGCGGTGCCGGTCTCGTGGCAGCGCCGGAGCTCGTCCTCGGTGAGCCAGATGCCGTGGCCGTAGATCGCGCGCGGCCCGAGCTGGCCGTAGTGGTCGTAGACGTCGAGGTAGCCCTTGCGCTCGGGGTAGAGCTCCTTCACCCAGGCGACCTCGCGCCGGTTCTCCGAGACGTGGGACTGGAGATAGGTGCCGGGCGACTCGCGCCAGAGCGCGCCCGCCGCCTCCATCTGCGCCGGCGTGCTCGACGCCGCGAACCGCGGCGTGACCGCGTAGGCGAGGCGCCCGCGCCCGTGCCACTTCGCGATCAGCGCCTTCGACTCGTCGTAGCCGCGCTGCGCGGTGTCGCGCAGCGCCTCGGGCGCGTTGCGGTCCATCATCACCTTGCCGGCGATCAGCCGCAGGTCGTGCTTCGCCGCCGCCTCGAACAGCGCGTCGACCGACTCCGGATGGATCGTGCAGAACACGGCGGCGGTCGTGATGCCGTTCCGCAGGTTCTCGTCGATGTAGGTCCGCGCCGCCGCCGCGGGCGTGCCGCTTGTCGGCGTACTGCTGCTCGGCGACGTAGGTGTACTTCTCCAGCCAGTCGATGAGCTGCGCGCCGTGCGCGCCGATCATCTGCACCTGCGGATAGTGGACGTGACAGTCGACGAAGCCGGCGAGGATCAGCGAGCGCCGGCCGTAGTCCTCGACCTTCGTGCCGCGCGGCAGGAGCGGCCGGACGCGCTTCGCCGGGCCGAAGTGCGTGACCTTCCCGCCCGCCATCGCGACGATGGCGTCGGGCTCGTAGACGAGGGTGTGCTCGAGCCCCTGCTGGAACGGATCGCCGGTGAAGGTCAGCGCCGGGCCGCGGATCGCGGTGACCGCCGGCTTCGAGGCCTTCGTGCGCAACGCGCTACTCGGCCTTGACGTTCGCCGCCTTGACGATCTCGCGGTAGCGCTCGAGGTCCTTCCTGATCCGGGCGACGGAACTCGGCCTGGGACATGCCGACCGCCTCGAACCCGGCATCGCCGAGCCGCGCCGTGACGTCCGGCTGCTCGAGCGTCTTGCGCACCTCCGCGTTGATCCGGTCGACGATCGCCTGCGGCGTGCCCTTCGGCGCGAACAGGCCCGACCAGATCGACGCGTCGACGTCGAGGCCGGCGTCGCGCGGCGTGCTCCACGACGGTTCGGGCGGCCACTTCCTCGCGGTCGTGATCCCCGCCACCTTGGCGCGCCCCGACTTGAGGTGCGGCGTCGCCCCGGGAAGCGGCGATCACGCCGAACTGGACGTCGCCCGCCGCGACCGCGGTCGCCGCCGGCGCGCCGCCCTTGTAGGGCACGTGCACGAGCTGGATCCCCGCCGCCTGCGCCAGCCATTCGCCGGCGAGGTGGTTGATGCTGCCGTTGCCGGCCGAGGACCAGCTGATCGAGCCGGGCTTCGCCTTCGCCGCGGCGACGAGCTCCTTCAGGTTGTTGAACGGGGCCTGGGCGTTCGCGAGATAGAGCATCGGGCCGTCGCTCACCATGGTGATCGCGACGAAATCGCGATCGAGATCGTACGGAACGTCCTTGAACAGCGCCGGGTTGACCGAGAACTCGCCGGTGTGCGCCATCAGCAGCGTGTAGCCGTCGGGCGCGGCCTTCGCGGCCGGCGGTCGTGGCGATGAAGCCGTTGCCGCCGGGACGGTTCTCGACCACGAACTGCCAGTTGAGGCGCTCGGTCATCTTCGACGTCAGGATCCGCGCCGTCGTGTCGACCGCGCCGCCGGGCGCGAACGGCACCAGGATGCGGATCGGCTTCGACGGATAGTCCTGCGCGAACGCACCCGTCGCGAACGACAGGCACGCGGCGGAGAGCGCCGCAACGATTGCACGCATTACCGTTCCTCCTTTGTCCGCGGTTGCATCTTGCGCTTCTTCGCCGCCAGCTTCACCGCCTCGATGATCTCCGGATACGCCGCGCACCGGCAGAGATTGCCCGAAAGATAGTGCCGGATCTCGTCCTCGTCCGGGTCGGGATGCGCGTCGAGCAGCTGCCGGGTCATGAGGACGAACCCGGGCGTGCAGAACCCGCACTGGAACGCGCCCGCCTCGATGAACGCCTCCTGCACCGCGTCCAGCCCCTGCTCCGGCGCGGCGTGCTCGACGGTCGTCACCTCGGCGCCGTCCGCGAACGCGGCGAGATAGAGGCAGCCCGACACCGCGCGCCCGTTCACGAGCACGGTGCAGCAGCCGCACAGGCCCTGCCCGCAGCTCTCGCGCGCGCCGGCGAGGCCGAACTGGCCCTGCAGCACCTCGACCAGGTTCTCGTGCGCGCCGATGTGCGCGGTGACCGGCTCGCCGTTCAGCCGGAAGCGGATCGTCCGTACGTCGGCCAGTCGTCAGTCGTTCTCCAGCGGCTCGTTCCGCGCCGCCCGCAGCGCGCGGTACACGGCCTCGGCGTTGAGCGGCAGCGACGTCAGCCGGACGCCGACCGCGTCCTCGATCGCGTTCGCGATCGCCGGCGACACGCCGAACGTGCCGCTCTCGCCGACGCCCTTCGCGCCGAACGGGCCGGTGCGCTGCTCGGCGTCGACCGCCTCGGTCACCATCTCGCGCGGCAGGTCGTGGAAGCCCGGGATCTTGTAGTCGGCGAGCGAGGCGTTGCGGAGCTGCCCGGCGTCGAACTCCATCTTCTCGAACATCGTGAAGCCGAGCTGCATGATCGACGCGCCCGAGATCTGCGTCGCGACGATCTTCGGGTTGATCGGCGTGCCGACGTCGGCGACGTTCACCAGCCGCGCGATGCGCACGTGGCCGGTCTCGGTGTCCACCTCGACCTCGACGCCGGCGCCGCCGACCATCCAGAACGGCGTCGCGTTGGGCGTGAGCCCGGTCGCGTAGTCGGGCGGCGTGTAGCTCGGGATGAAGCTCGCCGTGCCGATCACGTTGCCCGCCTGCATGCCGTAGCGCTTGCGGAAGATGTCGCCGATCGGCAGCGTCGGTCTCCGGCGGCAGTCCCGCCTCGGCCGCGAGCGCGCGCAGCTTCGCGCGCGCGTCCTCGGCGGCGAGCCGGACGGCGTTGCCCATGTGGAACAGCGACCGCGAGCCGAGCGTCGCCATGTCGTAGGGCGTCGCGTCGGTGTCGGAGTGGACGACCGTGACCGACTCCGCGGGCATGCGCAGCACCTCGCCGGCGATCTGCGCCATCGCGGTATCGGAGCCCTGGCCCATGTCGACGGTGCCGCAGTAGACGATGCAGCTGCCGTCGGCGTTGAGCGTCACCATCGCCACCGAGGTGGTCGGTGCGACGCAGGCCTTGAAGCCGATCGCGATCCCGCGCCCGCGCCGGACCGGGCCGGTGCCGCGGTCGAACGGCCGCTCCCAGTCCATCAGCGCCTCGATGCGGTCGAGCACCTTGCCGAGCGCCGCGTCCTGCATGAGCGTGCCGGTCGCCTGCGGGCGGCCGTCGCGCAGCAGGTTCTTCCGCCGGAACGCGAGCGGATCCAGCTTCAGCGCGCGCGCGATCATGTCGGTGTGGCTCTCGTAGGCCCACACGAGCTGCGGGATGCCGAAGCCGCGCAGCGCGCCGGCCGGCGGCAGGTTCGTGTAGAGCGCGTAGGAGTCGATCGCGACGTGCTCGATGTCGTACGGCCCCGGCGCGGTGAAGCCCGACTTCTGCGTCACCCGCGGGCCGATGTCGGCGTAGGCGCCGCCGTTCCACCACACCTCGCACTCGCGCGCGGTGATGCGGCCGTCCTTCGTCACGCCGCTCTTGATCCGGAACGTCGTCGCGTGCTTGGTGATGGTGAAGAACTGCTCCTCCATCGTGAGCGACACCTTCACCGGCCGGCGGGTGAGGAGCGCGAGCACCGCGACCAGCGCCTCGAGCTTGATGTAGAGCTTCGCGCCGAAGCCGCCGCCGAGGAACGGCGCGCGCACCCGGATGCGGTTCTCCGGCCAGCCGAGCAGGCGCGCGATCTCGATCCGCACGAAGGACGGGCTCTGCGACGCGGTGTGGATCGTGAGCGAGTCCTCGCGCGACTCGGCCACCGACACGAGCGGCTCGAGCGGCGTGTGCATCACCTGCTGGGTGCGGAACGTGTGCTCGAAGACGTGGTCGGCGGCGGCGAGCGCCTGCGCGGCGTCGCCGCGGCGCAGGTGATAGTCGAGCGCGACGTTGGTGTTCTTCCGGCCCTTCAGATGCTTCAGGTCGGGGAAGGTGCCGGCCGGCTTGAGCTCGTCGTGCACGATCGCCTTCGAGGTCATCGCCTCGATCTCGTCGTAGACCGCGGGCAGCTCCTCGTACTCGGCGACGATCAGGTGCGCCGCCTCCTCGGCGACGTGCGGATCGGAGGCGAGCACGACCGCGACCGGCTCGCCGACGTAGCGCACCTTGTCGATCGCGAGGATCGGCTGGTCGTGGAACGCCGGGCCGTAGTACGGCTCGGGGACGATGGTGCGGATGTCGTCGGCGGTGACGACGCGGTACACGCCGCCGACCGCCGCGGCGGCGGCCGACGTCGATGCGCTTGATGCGCCCGTGCGGGAACGGTGCTGCGGAAGATCTTGCCGTACAGCATCCCCGGCAGGCGCAGGTTGTGGACGTACTCCGCGCGCCCGGTGACCTTCTGCCACGACTCGAGCCGCGGGATCGCGCGGCCGACCTGCGGGGTCTCGGTGGGTGTGCTCGCGCGCTTCATCGGGATCGGCCCGAGCGCGGCGCGCACCGCGCGCCGGAGATAGACGCGGGCGAGCTGCTTCTTGTAGGCGGCCGAGCCGCTGCGGGTCGCCGACGATGGCGAGCTCGTCCGCCGCCGCGTCGCCCGCGCGCGCGAGCGTCGCGTCGTCGGCGCGCGCGCCGCGGAGCACGCCTTCGGCTGCGGCGAGCCGCGTCGGCCTGTCGGTCGCCGCGCCGATGAAGACGCTCGCCGTGCGGACGACGGCGCTCGCCGTGCCATGTCGCGTCGCCCTCGGTCTCGAGCGCGACCGCCATCCCGAGCGCCGGCCAGTCGTCGGCCGAGCGCGTGGTGCACTTGAGATACGCGGCGCGCTTCTTCCCGAGCGGCGGGACGATCACCGCGGTGATCGAGCTCGTCGCGGGCGAGGACGGTCTCGTAGTAGCCGGTGCTCAGCGCCTCCACCGGCACCGTCCGCTCGCCCTTCGGGCCGGCGATGGTGACGCGCGCGCCGAGCGCGCTCAGCACCGGCGGCAGGTCCTGGTGCGGATCGGCGTGAGCGAGGTGCCCGCCGATCGTCGCCACGTTGCGGACGCGCACGTTGGAGAGCGTCCGCAGCGTCCGCGCGATCACCGGCCAGCCGCGCCGCACGGCGTCGGCGCGCTCGAGGTCCGCGAGCGGCGTCATCGCGCCGATGCGCAGCTCGCCGTCCGGCCCGAGCCCGATCGCCCGCGAGGCCGCCGTCGATCGCGCGCAGGCTGACCAGGCGGCGCGGGCGCAGCACGCCGGCCTTCATCATGAGCATGACCGCCGTGCCGCCGGAGATCGGGCGCACGGTCGCATCGTCGGGATCGAGCAGGCCGATCGCCTCGCGCAGCGATCGGGGCTCGAGAAGCTCGAATGGGGACATTGGGGATGCGGCGCAGGCGATAGTACACAGCGCGCCCGTCCGGCTCAACAGTACCGCGAAGATCGCGCCGCTCGCGAGCTCAGCGAACGCGTCTCGCGCGGCGACGTTCCTGCGCGTCGTCGCCGCAGCGCTCGGCGGTCGGCGCGAGCTTCGCCGCCTCGTCCACCCAGCCGCCGCCGACCGCGCTGTAGACGTTGACGACCTGCGTGAAGGCGCTCGCCTGCGAAGCTCACCGCGGTGAGCTCGGCGCTGAAGAGCTCGTTCTCCGCGTAGAGCACCTCGAGGTAACCGGCGTAGCCGTTGTCGAACCGCAGCCGCGAGAGCCGCGCGTATTCGCGCAGCGCGGCGACCCGCTTCGTCTGGGCCGCGGACTCCGCGCGCCGCTTGACGGTCCCGACGAGCGCGTCGTTGGTTTCGCGGAAGGCGTTGAAGATGACCTGCTGGTAGTTGGCGACGGCCCCGCGCGTCGCGGCTTCCGCGCTCTGCACCTGCCCCTCGATCAGTCCGAACGTGAAGATCGGCCCGGTCAGGCCCGCCGCGACCGACCACGCGGACGCCGGCCCGGTCAGGAAATCGCCGAACGCCGTGCTCACGGAGCCGAGCAGCCCGGTGAGCGAGAGGGTCGGGAAGTAGAGCGCCTTCGCGGCGCCGATGCTCGCATTCGTCGCGATCAGGATCTGCTCGGCCTGCAGGATGTCGGGCCGGCGCTCGAGGAGCGTGGAGGGCAGGTCGGCCGGGATCCCGGGCGCGACCAGCTCGTCGATCGTCTTGCCGCGCGCGATCGGCCCCGGGATTGCGGCCGAGCAGGACCGAGATCAGGTTCTCCTGCGCGGCGATCTGCTGCTCGAGCGCGGGGATCGCCGCGAGCGCCTGCTGGTACTGCGACTCGACCTGGTTGCAGCTCGACCTCGGACACCACGCCGCCCTTGAAGCGCAGCTCGAAGATCCGGGCGGTGTCGGCGTAGTTCTTCGCCGTCGCCTGGGCGATCTCGAGCTGCCGGTCGAGCGCGCGCAGGCCGATGTAGCTCGACGCGACACTGGTGACGAGCGTGAGAATCACACCGCGGCGGCCTTGCTCGCTCGCGTACACCTGCGCCTGCGCCGCCTCGCTCTGGCGCCGCACCCGCCCGAAGAGATCGATCTGCCACTGCGCGCTGAGCGCACCCTGGTACAGCGTGTAGTACGGGTCGGCGCCGGGCGCGAGCGGCGGCTGGCCGACCTCGCTCGCCCGGTTGCGGCTCGCGTTGGCGCTATAGCCGATCTGCGGATAGAACTGCGACCGCACGACGGCGAGTTGCCCGACGAACTGGTCGACTCTCGCCGCGGCGATGAAGAGATCCTGGTTGTTGCGCAGCGCGGTGTCGATCAGCTGGTTCAGCGCCGGATCGCCGAACTGCTCCCACCAGCGCGTGTTCGCGACGTCGGCCGCCTGCGGATAGTCGATGCGCCACTTGTCGGGGCTCGAGATGTCGGGGCGGGAGTAATCGGGCCCGACGGTGCAAGCAGACGCGAGCGCGGCGACCACCGCTGCGACGGCTAGCCTGCGCACGTCAGTCGCCCTCCCGCTTCGCGTGCGGCGCAGCCGCGGGGACGGCACCGCCGTGCGCTTCGCCGGCCGCGGCCTTCGTCCCGCCGAAGCGCGCGCTCACGCTCTCGAGCATCCAGAAGAAGAGCGGCGCGAAGAAGATCGCGATCGCGGTCGAGGCGAGGATCCCGCCGATCACGCCGGTGCCGATCGCGCGCAGGCTGTTCGCCCCGGGGCCGCTCGCGATCGCGAGCGGCACGCAGCCGAGGCCGAACGCGAGCGAGGTCATCACGATCGCGCGCAGGCGGAGGCCCGCTGCCTCGATCGCCGCCTCCTTGACCGCCATGCCGTGGCGCACCCGCTCGATCGCGAACTCGCAGATCAGGATCGCGTTCTTCGCCGACAGGCCGACGAGCGTGACCAGCCCGACCTGGAAGTACACGTCGTTCTCCAGGCCGCGCACCCAGGTCAGCAGCAGGGCGCCGAGGACCGCGATCGGCACCGTCAGCACCACCGCGATCGGCAAGGTCCACTTCTCGAACTGGGCGGCGAGCAGCAGGAACACCACGATCAGGCCGGCGACGAAGGCGATCGCCGACGTGCCGCCCGCCTGCTTCTCCTGCAGCGCCTGCCCGGCCCACGCGTAGGAGAAGTCGCCGGGAAGCGTCTCGCGCGCCACGGCCTCCATCGCCGCCAGCGCCTGGCCCGAGCTGAAGCCCGGCGCCGGGCTACCCGTGATCTTCACCGCGGGGAAGCCGTTGAAGCGCTCCGTCAGCTTCGGCGCGGCCACGTACTTGACGCTGATCAGGCCCGACAGCGGCACCATGCTCCCGCTCTTCGACCGGACGTAGACCTTGTTGAAGTCGTCCGGGTTGATGCGGTAGCTCGCGTCGGCCTGCAGCACCACCCACCATACGCGGCTGAACTGGCTGAACTGCCCGGCGATCGACGAGCCGAAGAAGCTCTGCATCGTCTGGAAGGCGTCCTGCACCGGCACGCCGAGCACCTCGGCCTTGTTGCGGTCGAGGTCGACGAAGAGCTGCTGCGTCGCGCCGCGGAACGTGGTGTTGAGACCGACGAGCTCGGGGCGCTGGCGTGCGGCGGCGAGGTAGGCCTGCACCGCCTGACTGGTGGCCCGCGTGTCGCCCGCGCCGCGATTCTGGATGTAGAACTCGAAGCCGCCGGTCGTGCCGAGGCCCGGGATCGACGGCGGGTTGAGCGCGAAGACGAAGCCGTCCTTGAGCTGCGCGAACTGGCGGTTCAGCCGCGGCAGCACGCTGAAGCTGAGCTGCGACGGATCGGTGCGCTCGTCGAACGGCTTCAGCGACGGAAAGAAGATCGCGGCGTTGTTCCGGTACGTGCCGTCGACGATGCTGTAGCCGTTCACCACCGCCACGTCCTGCACCGCCGGCTCGGCGGCGAGGATCTGCTCGATCTTGTCGGTCAGCGCGCCGACGTAGCCCTGGCTCGCCGTGTCCGGCGCCTCGACGACGACGAAGAAGTAGCCCTGGTCCTCGTCCGGCACGAAGCTCCCCGGGAGCATGCGGAACATCACCAGGATTCCGGCGATCACCGCGCCGTAGAGGAGGAGCGTGATCGGCCAGCCCCGGATCAGGCGCGCGACGCCGCCGACGTAGCCGTCCGTGAGGCGCTGGAACCCGTTCTCGAACCAGCGGAAGAAGCCCTTCTTCTCGCCGTGGTGCGCCTTGATGATGATCGCGGCGAGCGCCGGCGACAGCGTGAGCGCCATGATCCCGGAGATGATCACCGAGATCGCGATCGTGATCGCGAACTGCTGGTAGAGGGTGCCGGTGACGCCGCCGAGGAACGCGACCGGCAGGAACACCGCCACCAGGACCAGCACGATCGAGATCAGCGCGCCGGCGATCTCGCTCATCGCGCGCTTCGCGGCCTCGAGCGCGCCGAGGCCGTGCTTGGTCATGTTGGTCTCGACGTTCTCGACCACCACGATCGCGTCGTCGACCACCAGCCCGATCGCGAGGATCAGGCCGAACATCGTCAGCATGTTGATCGAGAAGCCGAGGAGGTGCATGCCGATGAACGTGCCGACGATCGAGACCGGCACGGCGAGGATCGGGATGATGGTGGCGCGGAAGGATTGCAGGAAGAGATAGACGACCAGGATCACCAGCACGACCGCCTCGAAGAAGGTGTGCACCACCTTGTCGATCGAGTTCAGCGTGAAGAGGCTCGTGTCCAGCGTGATCTTGTAGTCGAGGCCGGTGGGGAACTGCTTCTTCAGCTCCTCCATCCGCGCGCGCACCAGCCGCGCGGTCTCGACCGCGTTCGCCCCCGGCTGCTGGTAGATGCCGATCGTGGTCGCGGTCTTCCCGTTCATGCGGCTCACGATCGAGTAGTCGCGCTTGGCGAGCTCGACCCGGCCGATGTCGCGCACCCGGACGATGGCGGTGCCTTCCTTGGCCGCGCGGACGATGATGTTCTCGAACTCCTCCGGCTTGGTCAGCAGGCCCTGCGCGGTGACGACGTAGGTCTGCTGCACCTCCGGCGGGCTCGGTTGGGCGCCGATCTGGCCGATGCCGAAGGTCTGGTTCTGGCTCTGGATCGCGGCCGTGACCTCCTGCACCGAGATCGCGAGCTGCGCCATGCGGTCCGGGCGCAGCCACACGCGCATCGCGATGTCGGGCAGGCCGAACACCGTCGCGCGGTTCGCGCCGGGCACCCGCTTCAGCTCCTCGAGCACGTACAGGTTCGTGTAGTTGTCGATATAGGTGGAGGAGTACCGCTCGTCGGGGGAGAAGACCGACAGGATCATCATGATGCTGGAGGACTTCTTGTCCACCGTGACGCCCTGCTGGGACACCACCTGGGGAATCAGCGGCAGCGCCTGGCTGACGCGGTTCTGGACGTTGACCTGGTTGATGTCCGGGTTGCTGCCCGGCCTGAACACCACGCTGATCGAGACGTTGCCGCTCGACGAGCTGACCGAGTTGAAGTAGAGCAGGTTGTCGATGCCGTTGATCTGCGCCTCGATCGGCGAGGCGACGGTGTTGGCGATGACCTCGGCGGTCGCGCCCGGGTACCTCGCCTCGACCGTCACCATCGGCGGCGCGAGCTCGGGGTACTGGGAGATCGGCGAGACCAGCATCGCCACCGCGCCCCCGAGCAGGATCAGGATCGAGATGACCGACGAGAGGACCGGCCGGTCGATGAAGAAGTGGGTGAACATGCGCGGTCGGGCGGCCTACTTCTTCGCCGCGTCGGCTTTCGGCGCCTTCCCCGCCGCGCCACCCGCCTTCGCCGCGCCGCCCGCGCCCGGCTCGACGATCTTCACCGGCTGGCCCGCGCACGACCTTGAGGACGCCGTCCACCACCACCCGGTCGCCCTCGTTCAGGCCGGCCTCGATCACGATGTCCTTCTCGCCGTAGTAATCGCCGACCATGACCGGCCGCACCTCGGCGGCCCCGTCCGGCTTGACGACGTAGACGAGGTGCCCGTTCGAGCCCTGCTGCACGGCGAGCTGCGGCACGACGATCGCGCCCGGCCGCTGCGCGCCGTGCGCGTACGCGGTCACGAACATGCCGGGGCGCAGCGCCTTGCTTCGGGTTCGGCAGCACCGCGCGCACCAGGAACGAGCCGGTGTCCTGGCTGAAGGACGGGTCGGCGAAGTTGATCTTGCCCCGGTAGGGATAAGGCGTGTTGTCCGAGAGCACGATCTCGACCTCGTAGTCGCGGTTCTTCGGCTCGATGACCAGCTTCTTGGCGATCGCGTCGCGCAACTTCGCGGCGAGGTTCTGCGACACGCTGAAGTTCACCCAGATGGGATCGATCGCCGCGACGTACGTGAGGTTCGCGCTGTCGGACTGCGCATTGACGAACGCGCCCTGGCGCTGCAGCGCGCGGCTCGCGAGCCCGTTCACCGGCGACCGGATCGTGGTGTAGCCGAGGTTGAGCTCGGCCTCGGTGACCTTCGCCTGCGCGGAGTAGACGGCGGCCTTCGCCGAATCGAATTCCCCTTGCGCCTTGTCGAGGTCCGACTGCGACAGCGCGTTCTGCTGCGTCAGCGGCTTCACCCGGCCCAGGTTCGCCTGCGCGGTGGTGAAGCGCGCCTGCTGCGCCTGCAGCTCACCGCGGGCGGATTCGAGCTGGGCCTGGAACGGCTTCGGGTCGAGCTGGAAGAGGAGCTGCCCTTCCTTCACCACCTCGCCTTCCTGGTAGGCGATCTTGTCGAGGTAGCCCGGACACCCGCGCGACGATGTTGACCTGGCGCGAGCTCTCGGTCTGCGCGACGAAGCTCGGCGTCCAGGGAATGTCCTTCGGCTGCACCGTGACGACGGTGACCTCGGGCACCGGCCGCTGCGGCGTCGGCGCCTCCTTCGAGCAGCCGGCGCCGAGGACCGCGATCCCGCCGGCAACGATGAGGCCCGAAATGCCGGGCGCGAACGGTCTGCTGAACATCGATGTTCCCTCGTTTCGTGCTCGCCCCGGCCGCGGACGGGACGATCGGTTGTCTTCTTGATTGATGCGGCGACGCGGGAGGAGGCGAAGTATGCCCCAAGGCGAGCACCGAAGCCCGGGAGCAACCGGGACGGCCGCCCTCGTTGACGCGACCGGCCGCGGAACGTACGGTGCGCGGGCCTGGCGCACCCGCGTGAACCCGACCATCTTCCTGCTGGCCATCGCGGCCGCCAACAGCGGCCTCGCGATGCGCATCGTCGAGCCGATGCTGCCGCGGCTCGCGTCCGACTTCGGCACGACCGTGCCGGCGACCGCGGCGGTGATCTCGGCGTTCGCGTTCGCGCACGCCGGCGCGCAGTACTTCCACGGCCCGCTCGGCGACCGCTTCGGCAAGCTGCGCGTCGTCACGGTCCTGATGGCGCTGTCGGCGGTCGCGGCGTTCGGCTGCGCGGCGGCGACGCGATCTCGACTCGCTGATCGCGTGGCGGTTCGCGACCGGGCTCTTCTCGTCGGCGACGATGACGCTCGGCATGGCCTACGTCGCCGACGTCGTGCCGGCCGCGACGCGGCAGCCGGTGCTCGCCCGGTTCATCTCGGGGACGATCATCGGCCAGGCGCTCGGGCCGTTCGCCGGCGGCGCGCTCACCGATCTCTTCGGCTGGCGCGCCGCGTTCATCGCCCTCGGCGCGGTGTTCGCGATCGTCGCGGCGGTGCTCGGCGTCGGGACGCGCGCGGAGTGGAAGACGGAGCCGCGGACGCCGGGCCCGCTCTTCTCGCCGGTGCGCCACCTCGCGATCCTCAGGCTGCCGCGGGCGCGCGCGGTGCTGCTCAGCGTGTTCATCGAGATGACGCTGTTCTACGGCGCGTTCTCGCTGCTCGGCGCGATGCTGAAGGCGCGCTTCGACCTGCCGTTCACCGTCATCGGCGCTGCTCCTCGCCGGCTTCGGGCTCGGCGGCCTCGCCTACACGACGGTCGGTGCGCTGGATGCTCGCGCGGCTCGGCCAGCGCGGCTGCGTGCTCGCGGGCGGGCTGATCGGCGCGGCGTGCTATCTCGTCATCCTCGCGACGCCGGTGTGGCCGCTCGTCGCGCTGTGCACGATCGGGCTCGGCTTCGCGCTTCTACTCGATGCACAACACGCTGCAGACGAAGGCGACCGAGATGGCGCCGCAGTCGCGCGCGACCGGGATGTCGCTGTTCTCGATGGCCTGGGCGGCCGGCCAGGCGGTCGGCGCGGCGCTGATGGGCGCGGGCGTCGCGCGCATTCGGCTACGCGCCGATGATCGCGGGCTTCGCGATCGCCTACGCGGCGCTCGGGTTCGGCCTGCGCGCCCGGCTGGATCGGCTGTGATGCGAGGCTAGAAGTAGAACGTCAGCCGGCCGTTGATGATGTACTGGTACTGCGGATCGTCCTTGACGAGGCCGTAGGCGCCGCCGAAGCCGAACTCGACGGTCTTCGACAGCCGCTTGATCAGCATCACGTCGATCGGCACGAACCACTTGTTGGTGACGTCGTTGTAGACGATCGGGTTCTCGGGATAGAAAGCGAGCGACCAGTTGTCCGGCAAACCGAACGTCACCGTGGGGAAGAGGTTGAGGCTGCGCACCTGGCTCCCGCCGCTCCTGACGGCGTGATAGCTCATGAAGTAGCGCGCGGTCGGGCTGATCGTGATCTTGTGCTCCGGGATCGCGTAGATCACACCTATCGCGGGCGCCCACTGGTACTGGTTGCCTCCGAACGGCGCCCCGCCGCCGGTCGGAAACACGAAACGCACGCTGCCGAACAGCCTCAGGTTCTTGCTCACCTCGGGCGAGGTGAACGCCTCCTCGATGAACCAGTCCCCGATGCCGGACTTCCACCCGCCGTCAGGGTTCTCCGGGCCGGTGTTATTGGTGTAGTAGACCGGCAGGTCGATGCGCTGGGTGAAGGTCCAGCCGCGCGGCAGGTCGAACGGGATGAAGAAGCGCGGCCGGTACTGCCAGCGTTCGCTGTCGTTGATGTTCTCCTGGAAGTAGAGCCAGTTGTCGAACCGGATCGTGCCGAGCTGCTGCGCCGACGCGGGCGCGCCGACCGCGAACGCCGCGAGCGGCGAGCGCGGCGAGCAGCGTGGCGGTCGACCGACCGGCCGACGAGGCACGGCGTTGCGAGGCGATCTGCATCATCGAGCTCCTCTCGAGGGTTGGACCGGCCCCGCGCGGCGCCGCACGCTGCCGTGACCGCCGGGACGCCGAACTGACGAAATTCAAGCGACGGCGGCGGCGCAGACCGGACCATACAATAGCGCCCGCGCGCGGGGTTCGGAGGTACGCTAGCGTGCGGGAGGCGGCCGGAAAATCCTACTTTGGTCGGATTCCGACCGACCTTGCGGAGGACGCAGGATGCACGCTCCGGACAGTACGCGAGTTCCCGGCTGATGGGAGGAAATCGTTGAGACAGTGGCTCTCCAAGCTGCCGGGCGCGCCGCGCCCTGCAGGTCGCTGGTCGGGTGGCTCGTCCTGCTCGCCGCCGCCCCGGCCCGGGCGTCCTTCCTGTCCGGCGACCTGCTCGACACCGCGGCCGACTGGCTCGCGCTGTTCGTCATCTTCGTCGTGCCGTGCGTCGTCATCGTCCTCTTCTGGATCGTCCACGTCCTCCCCGAGAAGATCGCGCACAAGCGCCACCACCCGCAGCGCGACGCGATCCAGACGCTGTGCCTGCTCTCGCTCGTGTTCGGCGGCCTGCTCTGGCCGATCGCGTGGCTGTGGGCCTTCACCAAGCCGGTGGGATACCGGGCCGCCTACGGCACGGACAAGCACGAGGACTACTACCACGAGATGGCCGAGAAGCACCGCGCCGGCGAGCTCGTCGCGCGAAGAGATCGTCCACCTGCGCGAGGACCTGGAGGCGATGGAGGCGAAGGGCGCCCTGCCCCCGAAGCTCAAGGCGCTGAAGGACGAGCTCGAGCGGGTCAGGTCCGCGGAGGCCGCCGAGCGGGCGCCGAAGGCCGCGGCCAAGGAAGGGCAGGCGTAATGGAGCTCCTCCTCCTCGGCATCTACTCGTTCTTCGTCTGGCTGATCTTCATCAAGCTGAAGTGGCTGCCGTGGAACACGGCGACGCAGGTCATCGTCGTGATCATCCCGGTCGTCGGGATGGCCGCGCTCATCCTGCTGCTCAACATCTTCGCGCCGTCGTCGTCCGACCTGCGCGTCTACAAGTACACGATCCCGATCGTCTCCCAGGTCAAGGGGCGCGTGCTCGAGGTGCCGGTCGTGGAAGGGAACGTCCTGGTGAAGAAGGGCGACGTCCTGTTCCGGGTCGACCCGACGCCCTACCAGCTCGACGTGAACACGCTCGAGGCGCAGCTCGCCAACGCTCAAGGCCAGCAGCGCGAGCTCGAGGAATCGCTGAAGGGGGCCAAGGGCAAGGTCGTCGAAGCGCGCAGCGCGATCACGCAGGCGGAGAGCAACACCGGCGCGGTCAGTGCGCGGCTGGCGCTCTCGCGCAAGCGCGTCGAGCAGTACCGCGAGCTCGCGGCGACCGGCGCCGGCAACCGGTTCGACCTCGAGCGGGCCGAAGCGGACGTGAAGGAGCAGGAAGGCCAGCTGGCGGCGGCCCGCAGCGTGGAGGCGCAGGCGCGTGCGGGGCTCGTGCAGGCCACGGCGAGCGAGCAGCAGGTCCAGCAGAAGCTCGGCGCCAAGGTGAACGGCGAGTACGCGCAGGTCGCGCAGATCCGCGCCCAGCTCGAGAACGCGAAATGGCTGCTCGGCGAGACGACGACCCGCTCGCCGTGCGACTGCTACGTGGTCAACCTGCAGCTGCGGCCGGGCGCGTTCGTCGCGGGCATCCCGCTTGAATCGCGGTGATGACGCTCGTCGAGGCCGAGGGCCAGGTCGTCGCGATGTACAACCAGAACGAGCTGCACCAGGTCGCGCCGGGGAACGAGGCCGAGTTCGCGCTCAAGACGCTTCCCGGGCCGGATCATCAAGGGCAAGGTCGACTCGGTCATCTGGGCGCAGGGGCTGGGACAGCTCCCGGCGAGCGGCACCATCCCGATGACCGGCATGATGGCGATGCCGCCCGGCCGGTACGGCGTCAAGTTCGACATCGCCGAGCGCGACAAGGCGCTCTTCCTCGCCGCCGGCGCGGCGGGCGACGCCGCGATCTACACCGATCACCTGCACGCGGTGCACATCCTCCGCAAGGTGATCCTCCGCGTCGGGTCGTACCTGAACTACCTCATCCTGAAGCTGCACTGAGCCGATGCGCGCGCTTCGCTCGCTCCTGGCGGTGGCGGTCGCAACGGCGCTCGCCGCTTGCGCGCTGAAGTCGCCGCCCGAGCGCGACGAGCTGGCGAAGGAGGCGGCGGCGAACCGGCAGGTGCCGCGAGAAGTGGACCGCAGCCGGGCGGCGCGCCCGGCGCGGTCGGCGACGGCTGGCTCGCGTCCTTCAGCGACCCGCAGCTCGACGAGCTCGCGAAGGAAGCGCTCGCCTACAACCCCGATCTCCGCGTCGCGGCGGCGCGCGTCGAGCAGGCGACGGCGTACCAGAAGGTCGCGGGCGCGTTGCTCTACCCGCAGGTGAACCTGCTCGCCCGCGGCGGCGGCAAGATGAGCGGCGACGCGAGCGGGCTGGAGGGCGTCGGCGTGTTCGTGAACTGGGAGCTCGACCTCTGGGGGCGCGTGCGCTCGGGCGCGGCCGCGGCCGGAGTCCCAGTACGTCTCGCCGCACTCGACTACCAGTACGGCCGCCAATCGATCGCCGCGCAGGTCGCGAAAGGCTGGTTCCTCGCCACCGAGGCGCGCATGCAGAAGGCGCTCGCCGACGAGACGGTGCGCGCGTCGGAGCGCCTCGCCGGCCTCGCGCGGGATCGCCTCCGCGTCGGCGTCGGCGACGAGTACGACGTGCGCCTCGCGCAGGCGAACCTGCAGACCTTCCGCGACGCCGCGCAGAACCTCGACCTCGCGTACCAGCAGGCGCTGCGGTCGCTCGAGACGCTCGCGGGACGCTACCCCGCGGCGGTGGTCGCGGTGCGCCCCGAGCTCGCGCCCGCGCCCGCGCCGGTCCCGGTCGGGATGCCCTCCGATCTCCTCGAGCGCCGCCCGGACGTCATCGCCGCCGAGCGGCGGGTCGCGGCGGCGTTCTACCGCATCGAGGAAGCGAAAGCGGCGCGGCTGCCGCGGATCTCGCTCACCGCCGCGGTGACCAGCATCTCGAGCGAGCTCTTCGTCCTCAAGGAGCAGGACAACCCGATATGGAGCGTCGGCGCCTCGCTGATGGCGCCGCTCTTCCTCGGCGGCCAGCTCCAGGGCCAGGTCGAGGTCCGCACGGCGGAGCAGAAGCAGGCGGTGGCGGAGTACGGCCGGATCGGCGCGCGCGCCTTCGGCGAGGTGGAGAACGCCCTCTCCGCCGGCTTCGCGCTCGACGCGCGCGAGGCGATCCTGAAGCAGGCCGTCGCGGAGAACGAGCGGGCGGTCGAGCTCGCGAACATCCGCTACCGCGTCGGCTCGGGCGACCTGCGCGGCGTGCTCCAGCAGAGCCTCGCGCTGTACGCCGCGCAGGTGTCGCTCATCCGGGTCCGCAGCGAGCAGCTCGTGCAGCGGGTCAACCTGTACCTCGCGCTCGGCGGCAGCTTCGACGAGCAGCCGGCCGAGCCGCCACCGGGCGAGCCGAAGCCGGCGGCCGAGAGCGAGCCGCGTCAGTGAGCGTTGCGCCTCGGGCGGCGGCGCATCGATGATCAAGCTGGTCCTCTGCGCGCTCGGCCTCACGGCGATCACCGTCATCATCCACGGCGTCGGCGCCCTGGCCGCCGGCCGGCGCGTGATCGGGCTCTGGACCGCGCGCAAGGATCCTCCGGGCCGGCTCGGCGCGGAGCTCCTCATGGCGCAACTCGTGGGCGCGCTGCTCCTGCTGCATCTCGCCGAGGCGATCGTGTGGGCGCTCTTCTACGTACTGATCGGTGCGCTGCCCGACCTCGAGACGGCCGCCTACTTCTCGCTCACGAGCTACACCACCGTCGGCTACGGCGACGTGGTGCTTCCCCAGGCATGGCGCCTGCTCGGTCCGATCGAGGCGGCGGTGGGCGTGCTGATGCTCGGCTGGTCGACCGGCATCCTGGTCGTGGCGATCGGGGTGATCTACAGGCGGTTCTCCCCGTCCCTCGACCACGCCCGAAGGCTCGACGGCGAGACCGCCCGGATGACCGCCCTGCCTGCACCGGCAACGGGCTGGCGCGCGGCGTTTCCGCCGGCGCAGTGGCTCGCCTCCTACCAGGGCGCGTGGCTGCCCCGCGATGCCGTCGCGGGCGTGACGCTCGCCGCCTACGCCATCCCGGTGTCGCTCGCGTACGCCACGCTCGCCGGGCTGCCGCCGCAGTACGGCATCTACTGCTATCTCGCCGGGGGCCTCGCCTACGCCCTCTTCGGCTCGTCGCGCCAGCTCGCGGTGGGCCCGACGTCGGCGATCTCCATGCTGGTCGGCGCGACCATCGCCGGCATGGCCGCCGGCGATCCGGCGCGATGGGCGGACATCGCGGCGCTGACGGCGCTGGTGGTGGCCGGCATGAGCGTGCTGGCGTGGGCGCTGCGGCTGAGCTCGCTCGTCGACTTCATCAGCGAGACGATCCTGCTCGGCTTCAAGGCGGGCGCGGCGTTGACCATCGCGATGACCCAGCTGCCCAAGCTGTTCGGCGTGAAGGGCGGCGGGGAGCACTTCTTCGAGCGCATCGCGGTCCTCGCCGGCCAGCTTCCCGACACCAACGTCGCCGTCCTCGCTCTTCGGCCTCGTCGCGCTCGCCCTGCTCCTCGCCGGCGAGAAGCTGCTGCCGGGCCGGCCGGTCGCGCTCGCCGTCGTGGTGCTGTCCATCGTCGCGCTGTCGGTCACTTCGCTCGGCGGTCTCGGCTTCTCGATCGTCGGCGAGCTGCCGAAAGGCCTGCCCGACTTCCGCGCGCCGGAGCTGCGGCTGCGCGACGTGGACGGCGTCATCCCGCTCGCGTTCGCGTGCCTGCTGCTCGCGTACGTGGAAGGCGTCTCCGCCGCCCGCACGCTGGCGCAGAAGAACGGCTACGCGATCGATCCGCGCCAGGAGCTGCTCGGGCTCGGCGCGGCGAACCTGGCCGCGGCGTTCAGCCAGGGCTACCCGGTCGCAGGCGGCCTGTCGCAGTCGTCCGTGAACGACAAGGCCGGCGCGAAGACCCCGCTCGCGCTCGTGTTCGCCTCCCTCACGATCGCGCTGTGCCTGATCTTCCTGACCGGGTTGCTGCGCAACCTGCCCAACGTGGTGCTCGCGGCGATCGTGCTCGTCGCCGTCAAGGGGCTGATCAACATCGGCGAGCTGCGGCACCTGTGGCGCGTGAGCCGGTTCGAGTTCGGCGTCTCGATGGTCGCGCTCGCCGGCGTGCTGGTGCTCGGGATCCTCAAGGGCGTGATGCTCGCGGCGGTGGTGTCCCTGCTGCTGCTCATCCGGCGCGCGGCGCGCCCGCACGTCGCGTTCCTCGGGCGCATCCCCGGTTTCCGCGGCCTGTCGGACATGGAGCGGAACCCGGACAACGCGCCGGTCGCCGGCGCGATCGTCTTCCGCGTCGAGTCGGCGTTGCTCTACTTCAACGTCGAGCACGTGCAGGACGCGGTCTGGTCGAAGGTCCGCCCGAGCGCGGCGCCGGTGCGGCTGGTGGTGTGCGACCTGTCCGCGACCCCGAACGTCGACGTGGCGGGCGCGCGGATGCTCGCGAAGCTGCACGCGGCGCTCCAGTCGGCCGGCATCGCTTTCCGCCTGGCCGGGGCGCACCCCGCCTGCTCCTCGCCGGCGAAAAGCTCCTGCCCGGCAGGCCGGTCGCGCTCGCCGTCGTGGCGCTGTCCATCGTTGCGCTGTCGGTCACTTCGCTCGGCGGTCTCGGGTTCTCGATCGTCGGCGAGCTGCCGAAAGGCCTGCCCGACTTTCAGGCGCCGGAGCTGCGGCTGCGCGACGTGGACGGCGTCATCCCGCTCGCGTTCGCGTGCCTGCTGCTCGCGTACGTGGAAGGCGTTTCCGCCGCCCGCACGCTGGCGCAGAAGAACGGCTACGCGATCGATCCGCGCCAGGAGCTGCTCGGGCTCGGCGCGGCGAACCTGGCCGCGGCGTTCAGCCAGGGCTACCCGGTCGCCGGCGGGCTGTCGCAGTCGTCGGTGAACGACAAAGCCGGCGCGAAAACCCCGCTCGCGCTCGTGTTCGCCTCGCTCACGATCGCGCTGTGCCTGATCTTCCTGACCGGATTGCTGCGCAACCTGCCCAACGTCGTGCTCGCGGCGATCGTGCTCGTCGCCGTCAAGGGGCTGAGTCAACGTCGGCGAGCTGCGGCACCTGTGGCGCGTGAGCCGGTTCGAGTTCGGCGTTGCGATGATCGCGTTCGCCGGCGTGCTGGTGCTCGGGATCCTCAAGGGCGTGATGCTCGCGGCGGTGGTGTCGCTGCTGCTGCTCATCCGGCGCGCGTCGCGCCCGCACGTCGCCTTTCTCGGGCGCATCCCCGGTTTCCGCGGCCTCTCGGACATGGAGCGGAACCCGGACAACGCGCCGGTCGCCGGCGCGATCGTCTTCCGCGTCGAGTCGGCATTGCTCTACTTCAACGTCGCGCACGTCCACGACACCGTCTGGTCGAGGATCCGCTCGAGTCCGGCGCCGGTCCGGCTAGCGGTGTGCGATCTGTCCGCGACCCCGAACGTCGACGTGGCAGGCGCGCGGATGCTCGCAAAGCTGCACGGCGAGCTGCAGTCGGCGGGCATCGCTTTCCGCCTGGCCGGGG
>CAVXND010000039.1:0-69219 GCA_963762785.1 uncultured beta proteobacterium | reverse complement strand
CGATGCGGTAGATCTTCCCGCTCGCGGTGATCGCATAGAGCTCGCGCCCGGCGTCTTCGCCGAACGACAGCACGCGCCCGACGTCCGGCACGGTCCAGTCGACCTTCTCCACCACCCGGTTGCTGACGAGGCGGAAGCTGCGGATGAAGCCGGCGCAGTAGTCGGAGTAGAAATAGCGCCCGGCGAGCTCGGGGATGGTCGCGCCGCGATAGACGTAGCCGCCGGTGACGGCGCACGCGCCGCTGAGATGGTCGAACTCGAACGTCGGTAGCGTGAGCCCGCTCTTGTTGCACGGATCGTTCGGGTAGCACTCGGAGGCCTCGGTGATCGGCCAGCCGTAGTTGAGGTTCGGCGCGTCGCTCGCCACGACGTCGATCTCCTCGAACCGGCCCTGGCCGACGTCGGCCATGTAGATGCGGTTCGTCGTCCGGTCGAACGACCAGCGCCACGGGTTGCGCAGGCCGCGCGCCCAGATCTCCTCGCCGAGGCCCAGGCCGGCGAACGGGTTCGACGGCGGGATGCGATAGGGCAGCACGCTCACGTCGAGACGCAGCATCTTGCCGAGCAGCCGGCGCACGTCCTGCGCGTTCTGCTGCGGGTCGCCGCCGCCGCCGCCGTCGCCGGTGGAGACGAAGAGCATCCCGTCCGGGCCGAACTGCGGCGACGCCGCCGTTGTGATTGTCGAACGTCGGATGCGGGATCCTGATCACCTCGGCCGCGCTCTGCGCGTTGGCGAGGTTTGCGTTTGCCGCCGATACCGTGAACCGCTCGATCGACGATGTCGCCGGCGAGGTTGTTGAAGTGCACGAACACCCAGCCGTTCTGCGCGTACTGCGGGTGGAACGCGAACGACAGCATCCCGCGCTCGCCCTGCGTCGACACGCGCGCCGAGATGTCGAGGAACGGCGCCGCGAGCACCACGCCGTTCTGGACGACGCGGATGCGGCCCGGGCGCTCCTGCACGAAGATCCGCGTCGCGTCGCCGGGCGGCGAGGCGAGGAAGATCGGCTGGTTCAGGCCCGCCCAGGGCATCTCCTCGAGCCGGATCGTGAACGGGCCTTGCGTCGCGTAGCTCACCGTCGCCGCGGCGGTCTGTCCGGAGGCGACCTGGATCGTCTGCGTGGCGGCGGTCGGCGCCATCACCGACTGCCCGGTGAGGACCGCCTCGGCGGTCACGGTGTACGCGCCCGGCGCGAGGTTCGGGAGCATCCTGCTCGCGGTGACGAACTGCGTCATCCCGCCGCCGGCGACCGTGACGACCGCTTCCATGTTCGCGGCGAGGCCGGCGATCTGCAGGTTCATCGCGCCGACGGTCGGGGTGGGCGTCGGGGTCGGCGTGGGCGTTGGTGTCGGGGTCGGCGCCGGTGTCGGCGCGGGCGCCGCGGCGGCGGGGGCGGGGGCGGGCGCGGGCGCAGCGGGCGCGGGCGCAGCGGGGGCGGGCGCAGCGGCCGGTGCGGACTCGTTGTCGTCGGAGCCGCCGCCGAGACAGCCGGCGAGCGCGAGGACGCAAGGCACCACGAGCGCGAACGTACGGATCGGGTTCATCGTTGCCTCTCCCAGTGTCGGACCCGCGCCGCCAATACGGGTTGCAATACGGCGAGTTTCTTATGACGTCGTCATTATGACGATAGCATAGAAGGGGCGCGGGAGAAAAGCGGCCGGGTCGCGCGCTGTCGACCCACCGACAAGCGGCCGGGGACTACAGCAGGACTCTCTCGATCCCGCCGCGGTTCGCCCGCTCGACGAACTCGGGGAGCCAGTTCGGCCCGAGGAGGTGCCGTGCCATCTCGACGACGATGTAGTCGGCCTCGGTTCCGGCGTCCTGGCGATAGCGCGCGAGCCCCTGCAGGCAGGACGGGCAGGAGGTGAGGATCTTCACCTCGCCAGCGAATTCTCCATCGGGTCCGTCGGCGCGCAATGCCGCCGCGCCCCTGCGCAGCTCCTCCTCCTTGCGGAAGCGGACCTGCGTCGACACGTCGGGCCGCGTGACTGCGAGCGTGCCGGACTCGCCGCAGCAGCGGTCGTTCAGCTTCACCGCGGTACCCATGAGCTCGTTCACGACCTTGAGCGGCTGCTGCGTCTTGATCGGCGTGTGACAGGGGTCGTGATACATGTAGCGCACGCCGGTGACCCCGTCGAGCTTCACACCCTTCTCCAGCAGGTATTCGTGGATGTCGAGCAGGCGCGAGCCGGGGAAGATCTTGTCGAACTCGTACTTCTCGAGCTGGTCGAGACAGGTGCCGCAGGAGACGATCACCGTCTTGATGTCGAGGTAGTTGAGGGTGTTCGCGACGCGGTGGAACAGCACGCGGTTGTCGGTGCTGATCTTCTGTCCCTTGTCCTCGTCGCCGGCGGCGGTCTGCGGATAGCCGCAGCACAGATACCCCGGCGGGAGCACGCACTGCGCGCCCACGTGGTAGAGCATCGCCTGCGTCGCGAGTCCGACCTGGCTGAAGAGCCGCTCCGAGCCGCAGCCGGGGAAGTAGAACACCGCGTCCGAGTCGTCGGCAGCGAGCGCCGGGTTGCGGACGATCGGGATGATCTTCGGGTCCTCGACGTCGAGCAGCGCGCGCGCGGTGCGCTTCGGCAGGCCGCCGGGCATCGGCTTGTTGACGAAGTGGATGACCTGCGCCTTCAGCGCGGGCTTCCCCACCGTCGCGGGCGGCAGCTTCGTCTGCAGCTGTACGAGCCCCAGCGTGCGCGCGGCGCGGTGGGCGAGCCGCTGCGCCTTGAAGCCCCAGTCGATCATGCCCTTGCGCACGAGCTTGATCGTCGCCGGGTCGGTGGCGTTGAGGAACAGCATCGCCGCGGCGGTGCCCGGGTTCGCGCGCTTCTTGCCCTGCTTGCGCAGCAGGTTCCGCATTGCGATCGACACGTCGCCGAAGTCGATGTCCACCGGGCACGGGTTCGCGCACTTGTGGCAGACGGTACAGTGGTCGGCGACGTCGCCGAACTCGTCGAAATGGCGCAAGCTGACGCCGCGGCGGGTCTGCTCCTCGTACAGGAACGCCTCGATCAGGAGCGAGGCCGCGAGGATCTTGTTGCGCGGCGAGTAAAGGAGGTTCGCGCGGGGCACGTGCGTCGCGCAGACCGGCTTGCACTTCCCGCAGCGCAGGCAATCCTTGATCGAGTCGGCGATGCGGCCGATCTCCGACGCCTCCAGGATCAGTGATTCGGCGCCGATCAGGTTGAACGACGGGGTGTAGGCGTCGCGCAGGTCGCCCCCGGGCAGGAGTTTCCCCTTGTTGAAGCGGCCCTCGGGGTCGACCTCGTCCTTGTAGGCGCGGAACGCCGCGATCTCGTCCGCCTCCAGGAACTCGAGCTTGGTGATGCCGATCCCGTGCTCGCCCGAGATCACGCCGCCGAGCGCGCGCGCGAGCCGCATGATCCGCGCGACCGCGGCGTTCGCCGTCTGCAGCATCGCGTAGTCGTCGGAGTTGACCGGGATGTTGGTGTGCACGTTGCCGTCGCCGGCGTGCATGTGCAGCGCGATGAAGACGCGTCCGCGCAGCACGCGGCGGTGGACGGCATCGAAACCCTCGACCGCCTTGCGGTAGAGGATCCCGTCGAACAGCCGCTCGAGCTCCGCGCGCACCTCTTCCTTCCACGACACGCGGACCGTGTGGTTCTGCAGCAGCGCGAACACGCTCATTTGAACCCCGCTCGCGGCGCCGGTCGCCGCCGCGAGCGCCGGCACCACGTCGCGGCGGGCCTCCGCGACGCCGAGATCGAGGTTGTCGAGCAGGTATTGCCACCGCTCGCGCGTGCGCGCGACGAGCGCGCGCGCCTGCGCCGGCCGGTCGCCGAGCAGCTCCGCAGCCGGCAGCTTCTCGTCGTGCTGGTAGAGGGGCAGCTCGCCCCGGAAGTACTCGTCGAGCGCGTCGAGCAGCGCGAGCTTGTTCGCGATCGACAGCTCGACGTTGATGCGCTCGATGCCGTCGGAGTAGTCGCCCAGCCGCTCGAGCGGGATGACGACGTCCTCGTTGATCTTGAACGCGTTGGTGTGCTTCGCGATCGCCGCGGTGCGTGCGCGGTCGAGCCAGAATTTCTTGCGC
This sequence comes from uncultured beta proteobacterium, assembly GCA_963762785.1. GTDB lineage: Bacteria > Pseudomonadota > Gammaproteobacteria > Burkholderiales > SG8-39 > DATEDA01. Next base: position 65,164 of record CAVXND010000039.1, on the reverse strand, counting down.
GTCTCGGCCGAGACCGCGACGAACCCTTCGCCGCCGCGCGCGTTCGCGAGGCGGACGACTTCCGAGGTCGCGCGGGCGACCTCGTCCTCGTCGTCGCCGACGATGTCGCCGATCAGCACCATCTTGGGCCGGCCCGCATTTCCCACCGGGTGCCGTGCTTTCGTGGCGTAGCCGACGGCCTTCAGGTAGCGCTCGTCGAGATGCTCGAGGCCGGCGAGGATGGCAACGGGGTGAGCGTCGAGATACTGCTTGATCTCGACGATCGAGGGCACCGAATCGCGCACCTGGCCGAAGAACTCCAGGCACACGGTCCGGATGGCCTTCGGCATCTTGTGCAGGATGAAGCGCGCCGAAGTGATGATTCCGTCGCAACCCTCCTTCTGCACGCCCGGGAGGCCGGCGAGGAACTTGTCGGTGACGTCCTTGCCGAGGCCGACCTTGCGGAACTGCCGGCCCGGGATCTCGAGCACGCGCGGCGCGCCGTCGGCGGTGCGTCCGTCGCGACCGTACCGCTGGATCGAGAACCGCGCGACCGGCGCGTCGTGGATCTTGCCGAGGTTGTGGTCGAGCCGCGTGATTTCGACCCAGCGGCCCTCGGGATCGACCATGCGCCAGGACACGAGATTGTCGAGCGCCGTGCCCCACAGCACCGCCTTCTTGCCGCCGGCGTTCATCGCGACGTTGCCGCCGATGCAGGACGCGTCCGCGGAGGTCGGGTCGACGGCGAAGACGAAGCCCGCGCCTTCCGCCGCGTCCATCACGCGCTTCGTCACTACGCCTGCTCCGCAGCGGATCGTCGGCACCTCGCGATCGATGCCCGCGAGCCGCGTCATCTCCACCGCGCCGAGCGCCTCGAGCTTCTCGGTGTTGATCACGGCGGCGTTCTTCACCAGCGGCACCGCGCCGCCGGTGTAACCCGTGCCGCCGCCGCGCGGGATGATCGTGAGCCCGAGCTCGATGCAGTCGCGCACGATCGCGGCGACCTCGTCCTCGTCGTCGGGCGAGATGACGACGAACGGGTACTCGACCCGCCAGTCGGTGGCGTCGGTGACGTGCGACACGCGCGCGAGGCCGTCGAACTGAACGTTGTCGCGGCGGGTGCTGCGCGCGAGCCGGCGCATGACCCGCTGGCGCAGCGCCGCCGTTTCCTCGAACTCGCCGGCGAAGCGCTTGACCGCGGTGCGCGCTCGCTCGAGCAGGAACGCGACCTTCGCGTCGCGCCCCTCGAACTGCGCGCGGGCCGCCGGATCGCCGAGCTGCGCGGCGTCGGCGGCGTAGCGGTCGCGGCGCTTGTCGATCTCGCCGAGGCGGTGGTGGAGCGCGTCGATCAGCGCGGCGCGCCGCTTCGGGTCCTCGAGCAGGTCGTCCTGGAGATAGGGGTTGCGCGAGACGACCCAGATGTCGCCGAGCACCTCGTAGAGCATCCGCGCCGAGCGGCCGGTGCGGCGCTCGGCGCGCAGCGCGAGGAGCGCCTGCCACGCCTCCTCGCCGAGCAGGCGGATGACGATCTCGCGGTCGGAGAACGACGTGTAGTTGTAGGGGATCTCGCGCAGCCGCGCGTGCGTGCGTTCGAGGCCCGCGTCGGTCGCGCGGGCGGGATCCGGCGGCTGCATCAGCATGCGATCGATTCTACTACCGCGCTGCAACAAAGCCCTCCGGCTGAACGGTGCTCGCCTCGCTCTTGCTGCCGGTCGCGGCTGCCGCCGCCGCGTTGGCCGGATGCCTCCCGCAGGGCGTGCCGCTCGGCGCACTCGGCGTGGCGTGCGCGCTGATCGTCGGTGCGACGATCGGCGGCCAGGTCGTGCGCGCGGCCGCCAAGACCGGTGCGCCGGCGTTCGCGCTGCGCTTCGGCTGGCTCGGGCCGCTCGCGTTCGCCGCCATGGTGGTGCTCGGGGCCTACCAGCTCGCGCCGGTTGGCGGCGGCGTCGCCGTCGATGCGCTCGTCTGGCCGTTCCTCGCGTTCGTCGGCGCGCGCGTCGCGCTCGGCGCGATCAGCCGCCGCGCGACGGGCGGCGCGCCGGAGACCGAGCGGCGCGACGCGCGCATCGCGCAGCAGAACCCGAATGTGTTCCTCTGGGTGGCGCTCGCCGCCGCTGGCGACGCGGCGACGGGGTTCGCGTGCCTCGCCGCGTTCCTTGCGTGCCTCGTCGCGGAGAACTGGCATCGCGTCGAGCGTGAGCGGACCGATCTGCTGGCGGCGCTGCCGCAGCCGGCGCTCAGGACGGCATGACGCCGCGCGCTGTCGGACCCTCGACGCGAACCGCGGCGCGATTCGCCGTCGGACGTGCAGTCGGTCACGCCCGCACGATGACGGCGTCATGAGGGCGCGCGGGCGGGGTACACACTGGGGACGTCTTCTGTCCCGCCAGGCCCCGCCATGCTCCGTGTCCTCAGACTCGCCTGCGTGCTTCCTGCGTTCGCCGCCGCGAGCGGCTGCGCTTCCGTCGGTGTGACGCTCGCCGGTCTGGGCGCCGGCGTCGGCATGAACCACTACACGAACAACGTGACCTCGCGGACCTTCACCGAGCCGCTCGCCGACGTCCGCCAGGCCGTGCACGAGGCACTGAAGCGGATGGCGATCCCCGTCGAGGGGACGGCCGAGACTGGCGCGGCGACGATGATCACCGCGAAAGCCGGCACCCGCGAGATCGAGATCGAGCTCGAGCCGATCACCGCGAACACCACGCGCATGCAGTCGATCGCGCGCCGGGAAGGCAGTCTCTTCCTCGACTCCGCGACCGGCGCGGAGATCATCGCCCAGACCGAGCGGATCCTTGCCCAGCCGCGCGGGTGGGAAGCCGCGCAGCAGAACTGACCCGCTTCGCGCCCCGATTCGCCGGCCCGGTGGGTAGAATGCAGCTCGCGTCGCGCGGCTTGGACCGCGCCCGCCGAGGAGGGGACGATGGGCGCAGAACGCTGCATGCGCGTCGCCGCGTTGGTGCTGGGTTGCGTGCTGACCGCCACGATCGCGCAGGCCCAGCAGACGCCCTACCCGTCGCGCCCGCTCCGCCTCATTCTTCCGTTCCCGCCCGGGGGCTCGACCGATCTGCTCGGCCGCGCGCTCGCCGAGAGGCTCGGCGAGAGCCTCCGGCAACCGGTCGTCCCCGAGAACCGTCCCGGCGCGGGCGGCAACGTCGGCGCGGAGGCCGCGGCGCGCTCCGCGCCCGACGGCTACACGCTCGTCCTGTGCGCGCCCTCGCTCGCGATCAGTCCGAGCCTCTACCGCAAGCTCAACTACGATCCGCTGCGCGACCTCGTGCCGGTCGGGCTGGTGGCGACGATCCCGAACCTGCTCGTCGTGCACCCGTCCGTGCCGGTGCGAACGCTCGCGGAGCTCGCGCAGCACGCACGCGCGAATCCCGGCAAGCTCAACTTCGGCACCGGTGGGCCGGGCACGTCGAACCAGCTCGCCGCCGACATGTTCCGCTCGCTCACGAAGACCGAGATCGTGCTCGTGCCGTACAAGGGGGCGGAGACCGCGATGCTCGCGGTGCTGTCGGGACAGGTGCAGATGCTCGTGATCGGGACACCCGCCTCGACGACGCATGTGAAGAGCGGCAAGCTGCGCGCGCTCGCGCTGCTCGGGAAAGAGCGCTATCCGGACCTGCCGGACGTGCCGACCGCGGCGGAATCCGGCATGCCCGAGTTCGAGGTCGACACCTGGTACGGCGTGCTCGCGCCGGCCGGCGTGCCGCGCGAAATCGTGGCGCGCCTCAACGGCGATCTCGTGCGGATGATGCGCGCGCCGGAGATGCGCGAGCGGCTGGCGCCGATGGGCATCCAGCCGCTCGCGAGCACGCCGGAGGAGTTCGGCGAGTTCCTGAAGAGCGAAGTCGCGCGCTGGGGCAAGGTGGTCAGGGAAGCCGGCGCACAGGTGGAGTAACCGATGGCTCGGCTACGCAGGGGGCTGTGGATCGTCGCGGCGGTGGTTGCGCTCAACGGCGGGTCCGCGCTCGCGCAGACCTACCCGTCGAAGCCGATCCGGCTCGTCGTCGGCTTCACGCCGGGCGGCGGCGTCGACATCAACGCGCGACTGCTCGCGCCGAAGCTCACCGAGTTCCTCGGCCAGCCGGTGATCGTCGAAAACCGTCCCGGCGCCGGTACCAACATCGCCAACGAGCTGGTCGCGAAGGCTGCGCCCGACGGCTATACGCTGCTGATCAACACCCCCGCAGTGGCGATCAACATGGCGCTGTACCGCAAGCTCCCGTACGACACGCTGCGCGATCTGGTGGCGGTTTCGATCTTCTCCGAGGCCCCGAACATCCTCGTCGTGCACAACGGCGTGCCCGCCCGCGACGTGAGCGAGTTCGTGGCACTCGCGCGCGCGAAGCCCGGAACGCTGAACTATTCCTCGGCGGGCTCGGGGACCACCCAGCACCTTGCCGGCGAGCTTCTCAAGCTGCGTACCGGGACCGACATCGTGCACGTGCCGTACAAGGGCACCGCGCCGTCGCTCACCTCGCTCGTCGCCGGCGAGGTCGACATGAGCTTCGCCAACATCCCGGCCATCCTGCAGCACGTCAAGGCCGGACGGCTGCGGCCGCTCGCGTCCACCGGCACGAAGCGCGCCGAACTGATGCCCGACGTGCCGACGATGAAGGAGGCGGGCGTCGACGTGGAGGTCACGGTCTGGTACGCCGTGCTCGCGCCGGCGGCGACGCCGCGCGAGATCGTGAGCACGCTCGCGGGCGCGATCATCAAGGCTGCGCGCTCGCCGGACACCCGCGCGCGCCTGCTCGATCAGGGCGCGGAGCCGGTGGGGAGCACGCCGGAGGAGTTCGACCGGGTGCTGCGCGCCGAGGTGGCGAAGTGGCAGGAGGTGATCGGGGCCGCGGGGATCCGCGCGGACTGATCGGTGGACCGGCCGCGCGCTACGCACCCTCGCGCAGCCTGTTAACGGCTCTTTCGCAGGTTCCGCCTCGGTGCGCCGGATGGCGCTCGTTCACCCCCCAGGCCGCTGCGAGAACGTCCGCTCGAACACGCTCTCGGCGATCCGGTTCTTGAGGATCTCGATCGAGCCGCCGGCGATCATCCAGCCGCGGCAGCGGCGCACGCAGTACTCGACGAGCGCCTCCTGGCTGTAGCCCAGGCCGCCCATCACCTGCAGCGCCTCGTTGGCGACGTCGAAGCCGGCCTGGTTGCAGTACGCCTTGGCGATCGCCGTCTCCTCCGCCGACGGGAAACCGCGGTCGGCGTTCGCCGCCGCGCGGTAGAGGAGGAGCTGACCGGCGTCGAGCTTCATCTTCATGTCGGCGAACTTCCATTGCAGGCCCTGGAATTCGCACAGGAGGCGTCCGAACTGCTTGCGCTGCATCGCCCACTCGCGCGCACGCTCGTAGGCGTAGCGGCCAAGCGCGAGCGAGCGCGAGGTGTTGCCGATCCGCTCGACGTTGAACCCGGCGATCTGCTTCTTGAAGCCGCCTTCCTTGAGCACCACCATCTCCGGCGGAACATGGACGTCCGCGAAGTAGATCTGCGCCCATTCCTCGCCCGACATGAACGTCGAGCGCTGGCCGAAGCGGACGCCGGGCGATTTCGTGTCGACGAGCACCGAGCCGATGCCGCCCACGCCCGGGCCGAAGCGCACGTAGGCAAGAATGACGTCGGCGTACGGCGCGTGCGTGGTGAAGACCTTGGAGCCGCTGATCCGGTAGCCATCACCGTCCGCGGTGGCGGTGGTCGTGAGGTCGGTCACCGCCGACCCCGCCTCGGGCTCCGTCATGCCGACGCTGATGACGCCTTCGCCCGCGAGCAGGCGCTTGAGGTAGCGCGCTTTCTGCTGCGGCGTGCCGTACTCGGCGAGCACCCGGATCGGCCCGAAGTTGCCGGCCTGGACGACGTCGGCGCTGCGCGGGCAGACCGAGGCCACCGTCTCGATCGCGATCACCGCGTCCATCAGGGCGCCGCCCTGGCCACCGTCGGCCTCGGCGATCGTGATGCCGAGCAGGCCCTGCTGCGCCATCAGCCGCGAGACGTCCCAGGGATAGTCGGTCGCGTGCGCCCGGTCGAGCGCACCGGCCGCGAGATGCCTCTCGGCGAACCGGCGCACCGAGTCGCGGAACGCCTCCTGTTCGGGGGTGAATCGGAAGTCCATGGCGATGCTCCCGCTCCTAGCCGCGTGGCGGCCACTCCGGCCGATGGTAGCCGAGCGGCACCGGCGGCCGGCGCCAGTGCGGCGGCGTCTCCGACAGCTGCACGACCGGGCGCAGGTAGCGGATGCGGCCGTCCGGCGCGTCCATCTCCGCGAGCAGCGACGCGAGCGCCTCGGGCGGAAGCTCGTCGGGGACGCCGCGCCAGACGTCGTCGGGGAACGTTCCGCGGTCGACGATCCATTTGCCGACGCGGGCGAGTGCGACGCGCACCATCCAGCTGCCGCCTTCCTCGGCGCGGCGCGCCAGCGCCACCATCGCACCGAACGCCATGAGGTAGCCGCTCACGTAGTCGATCGCGGAGACGGGCAGGAGCTGCGGCTTGCCGCCCTCGCCTGAAGCGAGCGCCATGCCGCTCACCGACTGCACGATGCTGTCGAACCCGCGCCGCTCGCGCCACGGCCCGGTGCCGCCCCATGCGTTGAGCGACACGCAGACGATGCCTGGGCGGAGCTCGGCCAGCGCCTGCGGCGAGAACCCGCGCGCGGCGAGCGCGCCGGGCCGGTACGACTGCGAAAACACGTCCGCGTCGCGCGCGAGCGCGCGCAAGGCGTCGCATGCCCGCCGTGCGTGCGCAGGTCCAGGCGCGCCGAAAGCTTCCCGATGCCGGTATCGAGCTCGACCAGGCCCGAGTCGGGCAGGTGCGCCGCGCTGATCTTGAGCACGTCGGCGCCGTGCTCGGCGAGGCTGCGCGCGCAGGTCGGGCCGGCGAGCACGCGCGTGAGGTCGAGCACGCGCACGCCGGCGAGCGGACGCGCCGCCGCCGGCAGCGGCTCGGGCGGCGCATCGCCGATGCGCTCGATCTCGAGGAGCGGCTGGCCGGCGACGGCCTGCGCGTGCGGATGCCGCGCCCACTCCGACTCGGACCGGACGAAGCCGGCGCAGCCGCCGCTCGCGTGGATCGCGTCCTCGAGCGCGAGGCCGTCCCAGCCGCGGCTCGCCTGCTCGGCGGCGGCGCGATCCTCTCCTGTACCGAGCACGCCGAGCGCCGCGGCGCGGTGATTGGCGAAGTTGCAGTGGATGCTGATCCAGCCGTCGCGTACCGGGTAGAACCCGCTCAGCGGGTCCCACGACCTGCGGCGCTTTGCCGTCGATGCGGAGATAGCGCGCGCTGCGCAGCGACGCCGCGGCCGCGCGCACGTCCACCGCGACGCGCTGGGCGCGCCCGCCGCGCAGCTGCCACACGTGCGCGGCGGCAAGGCCGAGCGCGCCGAGCGCGGCGGCGCCGGCGGTGCCGACGCGGTAGCGCGTGCGCACCGCCGGGTCCGCACCGCGGATGTCCGGCGTGTCCGATGGACGGAAGTCCGCAGCCTCGAGGATCTCGCGCAGCGCGGTCAGCGGCATTCCTGGCCCTTCAGCACGGCGAGACCGTCCACCGCGACGACGCCGTCGCGCTTGACGATCAGCGGATTGATCTCGGCCTCCGCCACCGGCTGCCCGGCGACGAGCGCGAGGCGGGAGAGCGCGGCGACCGCGCGGGCGAGCGCCGCCACGTCGCCGTGCGGCAGGTTGCGATAGCCGCGGATCGTCGCGAGCCCTTTCACTTCCGCGATCATCGCCGCCGCCTCGTCCTCGGTCACCGGCGCGAGGCGCAGCGCGTAGTCGCGGTAGATCTCGGCCAGCGTGCCGCCCGCGCCCACGAGCACGATCGGCCCCACGAGCGGGTCGTCGCGGTAGCCGACGATCGCTTCGGCGAGCCCGGACGCCATGCGCTGCACGAGCACGCCGTCGATCCGTGCGCCGGGATGCGCCGCCGCGACGGCGGCGAGCATCGCCTTGACGCGCGCGTCGTACTCGGCCCGGCTGGCGATCCCGAGCGCGACGCCGCCTGCCTCCGTCTTGTGCGCGATGTCGGGCGAGCGGACCTTCGCTGCGACCGGATAGTCGAGCGCATGCGCGTAGTCCGGCGCCCGCGCCGCGGCCGACTCGACCACCGGGACGCCGAGCGCGCCGAAGAGCGCGAGCGCCTGCGCTTCGTCGAGCTTGCCGTGCCGCGGCAGGCCCGCCGGCCATGCGACCGCGGCCGACGAAGGCTGCTCGCGCGGCGCGCGCCAGGCGAAGAACGCCGCGAGCGCATCGGCACAGGCCTCGGGCGTGCGGAACGCCGGGACGCCCTTCGCCGCGAGCAGCGCGAGCGAGCGCTCGGCGTGCGGCGTAAGGAACGCGGCGAGCGGCTTCGCGCGCGGCGGCGAGTGGAGGATCGGCTCGACCGCGAGCTGCGGATGGAACATCGCCGACGACCCGACCGCGGCGAGCACCGCGTCGCAGGTGGGCGAGTCGAGCAGCGCCTGGAGCACGGTGTCGTAGGTCTCGCTCGTGCCGGCGAGCGTGAGGTCCACGATCGGCGAATCCGAGACCCGTACCCCGAGCGCGGAGAGCCGCGCGCGCAGCGGCTCGTCGGGCGCGGCCGCCTCGAGCCCGAGCGTCCCCAGGCGGTCGACGACGCTCGCGGCGCCGCCGCCGGTCGTGGTGACGACCGCGACCGCGCGGCGCGCGCCGAGGCTCGGCGGCTTGCGGCCGGCGACGAGCGGGGCGATCTCGATCAGCGTCTCGAGGAGGTCGACGCGGACGATCCCGCAGTCGCGGAAATAGGCGTCGATCGCCCGGTCGGAGCCGGCGAGCGCGCCGGTGTGCGAGCGCGCGAGCGCTTCGCCGAGCCCGGAACGCCCGAGCTTGTACGCCACGACCGGTTTCCCCGCGGCGTGCGCCTTGCGCGCCGCCGCGGCGAGCCGCGCCGCGTCGCGAACCGTCTCCAGGAAGAGCAGGATCACGCGCGTGTCGCGGTCGTCCACGAGCAGCTCGACCAGCTCGCCGACGCCGATGTCGGCTTCGTTCCCGACCGCGATCATCTTGGCGAAGCCGAGCCCGCGCGCGGCGCCGCGCGAGAGCACGGTGCCGAGCATCGTGCCGCTCTGCGAGACGACGCTCGTCGTGCCGACGGGTAGCGCGTCCATCTCGAGCACCGCGTTCACGGTGAGCGCAACCCGGCCCGGGATGTCGATGAGGCCCATGCTGTTCGGCCCGAGCACGCGCACGCCGAGCTTGCGCGCCCGCGCGACGAGGCGCGCCTGCCGCGCCGCGCCGTCCGGGCCGGTCTCGGCGAAGCCGTCGGTGAAGATGGTGACGACCGGGATGCCGCGCGCGCCGCACGCCTCGACGGCGAGCTCCACCGTATCGCCCGGTGTCATCACGAACGCGTGGTCGATCGCGCCGGGCGCCTCGGCGAGGCTCGTGTAGGCGCGCTCGCCGAGCACCTGCGAGCGGATCGCGTTGATCGCGACGATGCGGCCGGCGTAGCCGTGCTTGCGCAGGAACCGCAGCGGGCGCGCGGTGTTCTTCGTCGCGTCGCCGGAAGCGCCGACGAGCGCCACCGCCCGCGGGGCGAACAGGACCTGCGCGAGCGTCACTCGACCTGCGCTTCCCGCTCGAGCCGCCAGAGCCGTGCGAGCAGCGCGCGCGCGGCGCTCGTCGCCGATCACCGGCGCGGCGAGCTCGAGGTACTTCGCTTCGAGCTCCGGGTCGGAGAGCGGGGCGTCCGGATCGCCCTTGCGCGTCGGCTGGAGATGCTCGGCGCGGCGGCCGTCGCGCGCGACGATCGACACGCGCGCGGCGCGCTGGCCGGGAAAGGTCGCGTCGAGCGTCGGGATCGATCGCCACGTCGACGCGCCGCATGAGCTCGCGGGTGAGCGCGTCCTCGAGCCGCGGCGGCTCGAAGGCCGCCAGCCGCACGCTGCCGTGGGCGAGCGCCGAAGCGACGACGTACTTCGAGCGAGAAGCGCGCTTCGGCCGGCGTATGCGGATCCTCGTAGTGCGCCACCTCGAGCCCGGCGCGGTAGGTGCCGACGCGCACGCGCTCGATGTCGCGTGCGGCGACGCCGAGCTGCGACTGGACCGCGAGCGCGCCGTCGATCGCCGCGAACGTATGGCCGCAGCACGCGTGGTTCTTGAAGGTCATGCGCGTGATGTGGAAGTCGCGCCCGAGCGTGGCGAGCGCCTTCTCCCAGTCCGGGCCGTCGCCCATCGCGCGGCCGTAGCCGGCCTCGCCCTCCATCACGTCGAGCGAGCCGGTGACGCCTTCGGCCGCGGCGAGCGCGGCGGTGACGCCGGCCTCGGCGGCGTGTCCCGCGTGCAGCGGCTTCGACATCGAGTCCATGCGGAACGCCTGCTGCAGCCCGGCGGAGAAGGTCGCGACGGTCGCGAGCGCGTGCGCGAAGCGCTTCGCGTCGAGCTGGAGCAGCTCGGCGGCGGCAGCGGCAGCGCCGAAGCAGCCGATCGTGCCCGTGTTGTGCCAGTACTTGTAGTGCGCGCGGCCCATCGCCGCGCCGATGCGGGTCGAGATCTCGTAGCCGACGATCACGGCGCGCAGGAACGCTTCGCCGCTCGCGCGCCGCGCCTGCGCGAGCGCGAGCGCGGCGGGAATCGTCGGCGCGCCCGGGTGGTAGATGCCGTCGCGGAAGATGTCGTCGACCTCGACCGTGTGCGCGGCCGAGCCGTTGATCAGCGCGGCTGCACGGATCGTTGCGGGCCGGCCGAGCGCGAGGCGCGCCTCGCCGCGGTCGAGCTCGTCGGCGAGCGCGCGCTCGAGCGCCGTTGCCGGCGGCACGACTGCGCCGGGGAGCAGCGCGGCGTACCAGTCGATCACCGCGCGCTTGGCGTGATGCAGCACGTCCGGCGCGATCGGCGCCCGGCGGGACGCTTCGGCGAATGCGGCGAACCGCTCGACGACGTACATCAGTTCCGGTACGACGGATCGATCCGGTCGGCGAGCCGCCGCATCGCCGGCCACTCGAGCAGACCGTATGGCCGGCGCACGTTCGGCTGGTAGAGGTGGTTCGTCTTGTCGATCACGTCCTGCGGCGGCAGCACGATCGTGTCGTTGCAGGCCATCGCCATCAGCTGCGAGCGGCAGGCGCGCTCGAGCCGATAGGTGTTGTTGAACGCCTGCGCCGACGGTTGCGCCGAGCGCCAGGATGCCGTGGTTGCGCAGGATCATCACCTCGCAGTCGCCGAGGTTGGCGAGCAGGCGCTCCCGCTCCTCCATCTCGAGCACGACGCCCTCGTAGTCGTGGTACGCGACCTTGGTGAACCGCATCGCCGTCTGCGTCATCGGCAGCAGGCCGCTCTTCAGCGCGCTGACCGCCATCCCGGCGAGCGAGTGCGTGTGGATCACGCAGTGGATGTCGGGCTTGGCCTCGTGGACGGCGCTGTGGATGACGTAGCCCGCCGGGTTGAACTTGTAGCCGAGCCCCTCCGGGAACTCCGGTTGCCACAGGACCTTGCCCGCGAGGTCGACCTTGATCAGCGACGAGGCGCAGATCTCGTCGTACATCAGCCCCATCGGATTCAGCAGGAACGCTTCGGTCCCGGGGATGCGCGCCGAGATGTGGTTGTAGACGATGTCGTCCATGTTGAAGAGGCGCACCAGGCGGTACGCGCACGCGCAGTCGACGCGCGCCTCCCACTCCGCCGCGCTCACCTTGCCCTTGAGCGACTTGAACTTGAGCGGCGGGTAGTCCTTGTCGGGCTCGAGGTCGGGGTAGGCCTTGCGGAGGTCGGTGACTTTGGCCTTGCTCATGCTTTGTCTCGAAGATTGTCCGGCTCGAACGTCAATGTACTCCGCCCCGGAGCGGCCCGGAAGCGGCGTACTGCCCGCGCCCATCATGCCCGCACCCCGCGTACCGGCCCGGGCCTGTGCGGGTTAGCGGCTGACGGGGACGCCAGCCGAAGAGGCCGCTTACCGCCCGCGGTAGCCGGCCTCGCGCTGGTGCCGGACGGCGACGATGCGGACGAGCCTCTCGACCGGGCGAGTACTCGTAGAGCGCGATGTACCCGGTCTTGCCGTGCGAGATGATCGAGTTCGCGGAGGGAGGAGCCGCGCCCGGCCGGGCGCCCGATCTCCGGGTGCGCGTCCAGTATGAGTACGGCGCTCTGCGCATCTGGTCGATGTGTTCGAGCGCCGTTGCCGGGTCGCGCTCGAAGTTGAACTCGAAGATCCGCTCGAGATCGTCGAGCGCCTCGACATCGAAGACGATCACACGATCTTGCGCGGTTTCGGCCGCTTGACCGCGGCCGCCTTCGGCGCGCCGGTTCAGGTACTCGAACACTTCGTCCGCTGGAATGCCGGTACCGGTCTTCTTCATCCGCGCGAGCCTGCGCTTCGGCTTCGGCATGGAACGCCGCTCGCGCTTCCTCGGCCTCGAGCTTCTCGCGGATCGCGTCGAGCATGAACCCGTGCGGCGTCAAGTCCTGCGCCTTCGCGAGCTTCGCAATGCGCTTCTTGACGGTTTCGGGGAGACGCAAAGAAACGGGCATGTTGACCTGATGTATCACAAAAGAGATACGCCTAAGCGTAGCGCATCGCAGGGTGACGGTCAAGGCCGCCAGGCGGACTACGCCACCGCCATCGGCGCGATCGCGTCGATATCGGTCACGACGTCGACTCACCACCGGCCGCCCGGCCGCGAGCGCGCGCTCGAGGGCCGGCGCGAAGTCGGCGGGCCGCTCGACCCGGATCCCGAGCGCGCCCATCTCCTCGGCGATGCGCGCGAAGTTCACGCGGTTGAACGTCCACAGCTCGCGCGCCTGCTCGGTCTGCTGCCCGCCGTAGGCGCGGTCGAAGCCGCGCTTCGACTGGTTGCCGCTCGCGTTGTTGTTGACGACGGTGACCGCGTTGATCTTCCACCGCACCGCCGTCTCGATCTCGCCGATGTGATACCAGAGCCCGGCGTCGCCGGTGAACGTCACCACCGGGCGGTCGGGCGCGCCGCACTTCGCACCGAGGCCCGGCGGGAAACGCCCAGCCGAGATGACCGGCGCTGCGCAGGTAGCTCTGGCGCGGCGAGCGGAGGTCGTACATCCCGCCCATCCACATGCCGGCGTGGCCGGTGTCGACGACGACGATCGCGTCGTCGGGCACGTGCTTCGTCAGGTCGGCGCACATCCGCTCCGGGCGGATCGGCACGGCGTCGGACGTGAGCAGCGGGCGGTACTTCTCGTACCACTCGCGGCAGATCGCCGCGCGTCGTCTCGAGCCAGGCGTGCCGGCGCGAGGCGGTCGAGGGATCGGCCATGCTCGAGCATCCGCGCGAGCGCGGTCTTCACGTCGCCGAGCACCGCCGCTTGCGAGCGGATAGTTCCGGCCGAGCGTCTCGGGATCGACGTCGATCTGGATCGGCGCGCACGCCGGGCTTCGGCACCGCCCAGAAGTGGGTCGTCATGCCGCCGGCGGCGGTGCCGACGAAGCAGACGAGGTCGGCGCCGGCGACCACGCGGTTCGCGCTCTCGCGCGAGTAGCTGCCGACGACGCCGACCGCGAGCGGATGCGTGCCGGGGATCGACGTCCTTGCCGTTGAGCGAGGTCGCCACCGGCACGCCGAGCTTCTCGGCGAGCGCGACGAGCTCGAGGCCCGCGCCGGACGCGCGGACGCCGCCGCCGGCGACGATCACCGGGCGCTCGGCCGACTGCAGCGCCGCGAGCGCGGCGAGCACGTGCGCGCGCTCGGGCTCGGGACGGAACGGCGGCACGCGCGCGAACTGCGGCTCGACGAGCGGTTCCATCTCCGCTTCTTCCTGGTCGATCTGGCCTTCGTTGCCGCGGAACTGGAGGTGCACCGGGCCGGGCGCGCCGGACACCGCGACGCGGAACGCCTGGCGCACCATGTCGGGGAAACGCTCGACCGCGTCGACCGTCGCGTTCCACTTGGTCACCGGCTCGAACGACGGGATGTCGTCCACCTCCTGGTACACCTGCCGGAACTTGGTGCGCGGCTCGCGCCCGCCGGTGAACGCGATGACCGGCGAGTGCGCGAGATACGCGTCGCGCAGGCCCGCGGCCAGATTGAGCGCGCCGACGACCTGCGCCATGCACACGCCCGGCCGCCCCGAGGCGCGCGCGTAGCCGTCGGCCATGTAGGCGGCGGCCTTCTCGCCGTGCGTGTGGATCCGTCGGATGCTCGTGCGCCGCTCCATCTCGGCGAACGTGCGGCGCAGCACCGCCGGCACCATGAAGACGTGCGTCACGCCGTAGTCCGGCGAGCATGTCCGCGAGAACTTCTGCGCCGGTCGTTTTCTTCATCTGCGTGCGCTCCGAGCTGTCTCGATGTGCGGCGATGATAAGCTAGACTGCGCGCTCCCCCGGAGGAGACGATGCCAACAAAAGCCGTAGCCAAGCTGAAGGTCCGCGACACCCGCGAAGCGAGGAACCGCAAGCTCACCCGCAAGGACGTCCGCGCCGCCGCCAAGCGCCTCAAGAACTGGGGACGGTGGGGCAAGGACGACGAGGTCGGCACGCTCAACTACGTCGGCGCCGACGACATCATTGCCGCCGCCAGGCTCGTGCGCAAAGGGAAGGTGTTCTCGCTCGCGCTCAACTTCGATTCGAAGGGTCCGCAGGGCGGCAAGAGCAAGTACCCGGCGCTCGGCCGCTTCAACCCGGTGCACCTCATGTTGCGCACCGGCACCGACGCGTACTCCGGCGTGCTCGATCATCGCAAGATCCGCAGCGCCGACGACCTGGTGATCATGCCGCTGCAATGCGGGACGCAATGGGACGGCCTCGGCCACATCTTCTACGAGGACTACACGTGGAACGGCCGCGACTGTCGCACGGTGACCACGGCCGGCGCGCAGAAAGCCGGGATCGAGAAGACCAAGGACCGCATGGTCGGCCGCGGCGTGCTGCTCGACATCGCCGCGCTCTTCGGCAAGCGCTGGCTGCCCGACGGCTTCGCGATCACGAACGAGATCCTCGACGCGGCGGAGAAGAAGCAGCAGGTGCGGGTCGGCCGCGGCGACTACCTGATCGTGCGCACCGGCCACGTCGAGGCGAAGCTCGCCTCCAAGACCTGGGACGGCTACTCCGGCGGCGATGCGCCGGGCCTCGCGTTCGAGACGCTCGACTGGCTGCACGCGCGGCAGGTCGCGGCGATCGTCACCGACACCTGGGGCGTCGAGGTGCGGCCGTGCGAGACCGAGGACACGAACCAGCCCTGGCACTGGATCGCGATCCCGATCATGGGGCTGTCGGTCGGCGAGATCTTCGACCTCGCCGAGCTCGCGAAGGACTGCAAGGCGGACGGCCGCTACGAGTTCCTGTTCGTCGCGCCCGCGCTGCCGATCACGGGCGCGGTGGGCTCGCCGGTAAACCCGCTGGCGATCAAATAGGACGAGAGGAGGCGGCGATGATCAGGTTCCTCTCCGGAATTGCGATGCTGGCGCTCGCGTCGAGCGCGTTCGCGCAGGGCTATCCGAACAAGCCGATCCGCTTCGTCGTCGCCTTCGCACCGGGCGGCCCGGTGGATCTCGCCGCGCGGCTCGTCAGCCAGAAGCTGCCGGACCTCCTCGGCCAGCAGGTGGTGGTCGACAACCGCGCCGGCGCCGGCGGGAACATCGGCGCCGCGGCGGTGGCGAAGTCGCCCCCCGACGGCTACACGGCGCTCCTGACGAGCTCGGCGATCGCGGTGAACATGACCCTGTTCTCCAGCCCCGGCTACGACGCCGAGCGCGACTTCGTGCCGGTCATCCAGATCGCCACCCAGCCCAACATGATCATCGTGAACGCCGGCGCGCCGGCGAAGAGCCTGGACGAGCTGCTCACCGCGGCGCGGGGATCGACGCTCGTCTACGCGTCGCCGGGAGCGGGCACCACTCCGCACCTCACGGCGGAGATGCTGTTCAAGGTGCTCGCGAAGCTCGACACGACGGCTGCCCACTTCAAGGGCGCCGGCCCGATGGTCGCGGCCGTCGTCGGCGGCCAGCCGCCGGTCGGGTCCGGCGCGATCTCCGGTCCGCTCGCGCAGGTGCGGGCGGGCAGGCTCCGCGCGCTCGCCGTCTCGAGCTCGCGGCGCCTCCCGACCCTGCCCGACGTCCCGACGCTCGGCGAGCTCGGCTTCCAGGGGATGGAGGACTACACCTGGATCGGGATGTTCGTCCCGACGGGTACGCCGCCGGAGATCGTCCAGCGGCTGAACGAGGCGGTGAACCGGGCGGTGCAGTCGCCCGACGTCCGCGAGCGGCTCGAGGCGCTGGCGTTCGAGCCGGTCGGCGGCACGCAGGCCGCGTTCGCCGAGTACGTGAGAGCCGAGATCGCCAAGTGGGGCAAGGTCGTCCGCGAGACGGGGGCGAAGTCCGACTGAGTCGATGCGCATCGTCGCGATCAACGAGGCCGCCGTCCCGGTCCGCTCGGAGATGCGGAACGCGGTCTTCAGCTTTGCCGACATGACGACCTCGGTGGTAGCGGTCGTCACCGACGCGATCCGCGACGGCAAGCCGGTCGTGGGCTACGCGTTCAACTCGACCGGCCGCTACGCCTGCGGCGCGCAGATGCGAGCGCGGTTCATCCCGCGCCTGCATGAGCGCCGCGCCGGAAGCGCTGCTCGACGACGCGGGCACGAACTTCGACCCGGCCAAAGCGCTCGCGGTGATGCTCGCGGGCGAGAAGCCGGGCGGCCACACCGATCGCTCGATCGCGATCGGCACCATCGAGGTCGCGCTGTGGGACGCGGTCGCGAAGATCGAGGGGCTGCCGCTCTACCGCTCGCTCGCGAAGCGCTATTCCGGCGGTGTCGCGCGCGAGCGCATGTTCGTCTACGTCGGCGGCGGGTGGTACCGCCCGGGCGGGACGCTCGACGATCTCCGCGACGAAGTCGGCCGCCACCTGGACGCCGGCTACCGGATGGTGAAGATCAAGGTCGGCGGATTGCCGCTCGCGGAGGACGTGAAGCGCGTGGAGGCCGCGCTCGCGATCGTCGGCTCGCCCGACCGGCTCGCGGTCGACGCGAACGCGCGGTTCGAGCGCGAAGACGCGCTCGCCTATGCCGACGCGCTCGCGCCGTTCAAGCTGCGCTGGTTCGAGGAGCCGACCGATCCGCACGACTACGCGCTGATGGCGGAGCTCGCCGCGCGCTACGCGCCGCCGCTCGCGACCGGCGAGAACCTCTACTCGACGCAGGACGTCGTCAACCTGGCGCGCTTCGGCGGCTGGCGCGCCGGCCGCGACGTGATCCAGGTCGACCCGCCGCAGGCCTACGGGATCGCGCAGTACGCGCGCACGCTCGCTGCGCTCGAGCCGCTCGGGTTCCGGCGCACCGCGTTCTGGCCGCACGGCGGCAACCAGATGTCCCTGCACGTCGCCGGCGGATTCGGGCTCGGCGGCTGCGAGTCCTATCCCGGCGTGTTCGGCGCGTTCGGCGGCTTCGCCGACGACGCGCGGATCGAGGACGGCATGATCGGACTTCCCGACCGCCCGGGCATCGGCTTCGAAGCGCAAGGCGCGCTGTTCGGGATCATGCGCGGGGTCGCGCAGCTGCAATGAGCGCCGCCGGCGAGCCGCTGCTCGACGCCGACCACGCCGCGTTCATTCAGAGCGGCGTGTCGATCGTCGTCGCCTCGCGCGACGCGGCCAACGCGCCGCGGGTCGCGCGCGCGCTCGGCTGCCGCGTGTCCGAGGACCGGCGGCGGGTGACGGTCTACCTCGCCGCGTTCCAGGCCGCGCCCCTCCTCGCCGCGATCCGCGCCGAAGGGGCGATCGCGGTCGCGTTCAACCTGCCGAGCACCCACCGCGCCTTTCAGCTGAAGGGCACGGACGCTGCGGCGGTGCCGCTCGACCGCTCGGACGTCGAACGCGCGCAGCGCTACGTCGACGCTTTCGCGGCCGACATCGGATTGCTCGGCTACTCCGGCGCGTACGGGCGCGCGCTCCTGTGGTTCGACCCGGCCGAGCTCACCGGCGTCGCGTTCACGCCGGCCGCGGCGTTCGAGCAGACACCCGGCCCGCGCGCGGGCGTGCGGCTCGGGAGCTAGCGCCATGGCGCTCACGCTGGACGCCATCCGCGCCTGCCTGGAAGGCGGCGTTCCGAGCACCGTGGCGACCTGCGCCGCCGACGGCACGCCCAACGTCAGCGTCGTCTCGCAGGTGCACTACGTCGACCGCGGCCACGTCGCGCTGTCGTTCCAGTTCTTCAACAAGACGCGCCAGAACGTGCTCGCGAACCCGCGCGCCGCGGCGCTGCTGATCCACCCGGAGACCGCCGCGCAGTACCGCCTCGAGCTCGCGTACCTGCGCACCGAGACCGAGGGGCCGCTGTTCGAGAACATGAAGGCGAAGCTCGCCGGCATCGCCTCGCACACCGGCATGAGCGGCGTGTTCCGCCTGCAGGGCTCGGACATCTACCGCGTGCTCGAGATCGTCGCCGTGCCCGGCAACCCGCTGCCGTTGCCGCCGCCCCGGCGCAACATGCTGTCGGCCCTGCGGCTCTGCGCCGAGCGGATCACCCAGGTCGGCGACCTCGGCCGGCTGCTCGACGACTCGCTCGCCGGCATCGACGAGCTGCTCGACGTCCGGCACGCGATGGTCCTGATGCTGGACGGCTCGGGCCGACGGCTCTACACCGTCGCAAGCCGCGGCTATCCGCTCTCGGGCGTCGGCTCCGAGGTCGCCGTCGGCTGCGGCGTGATCGGCGTGGCGGCCGCCGAGCGCACGCCGATCCGCATCATGCACATGACCTCCGAGTACTCCTACGGCCGTGCGATCCGGGAGAGCGTCGAGAAGGCGGGGCTCGGCGGCACGCTCGAGACCGCGATTCCGTTCCCCGGGCTCGCCGACTCGCGCAGCCAGCTCGCGGTGCCGATCGCCGGCGGCGGGCGGCTCCTCGGCGTGCTCTACGTCGAAAGCCCCGAGGACCTGCGCTTCGGCTACGACGACGAGGACGCACTCGTCGCGATCGCCGCCCAGCTCGGGATGGCGATCCACGTGCTGGTGCAGCAGACCGCCGACACCCAGGACGACGCGCCGCCCTCTGCGCCGGACAAGGTCGCCGCGGAAGGCGCGCCGGTGATCGTCCGACACTATGCCGCCGACGACAGCGTGTTCATCGGCGACGACTACCTGATCAAGGGCGTCGCCGGCGCGATCGTGCGCAAGCTGGTGCGCGATCACCTCGCCGGCGGCCGCACCGAGTTCACGAACCGCGAGCTCAGGCTCGACCCGACGATCCGCCTCCCCGACCTCAGCGACAACCTCGAGGCGCGGCTCGTGCTCCTCGAGCGCCGGCTCGCGGAGCGCGGCGGGTTCCTGCGCATCGAGAAGACCGGCCGCGGGCGGTTCCGCCTCGTCGTCGGGCGGCCGGTCAAGCTCGTCGAGATGCCCGCGTAGCGCCTACTGGAACCGCGCGACCGGGCCCTTCGGCTTCACGCGAGGCCTATTGGGAAACCGGCAGGGGCGCGAGCGCGGCCATGAGCTTCGCCCACTCGCGCTCCGTGAGGTGCGGCCGCGCGGTCGCCAGCACGCGGTCGAACACCTCGCGCGGCGCACCGAGCTGGATGCCGCCGAGCAGCCCCGCGCGCTCGGCCGGGCTCATCGCCGGCACCATCCAGCGGATGAACGCGGCCATGCTCTCAGGGCGCATCGACGCGACGATCGCCTGCTGGATCTCGGCGAGCTCCTCGTCGCCGTGGGTCGCCCACAGCACGGCGTTGTTCGACGTTTCCTCGTCGTGCATGTGCACGAGGTTCTCGGCCACGAACGCGGCCAGCCGGTGGTAGAGCCGCCGTGCCGCTTCGACCCGTGCCCCGGGCTGTGCCCGCTCGACCGCGAGCACGTCCGTTTCCAGCGCCTCCAGCGCCCGGACCTGGTCCTCGTGCTCTTTCGCCGTCTCGCGGGCCGACCCGGCCCGGCGCGCTTCCATGGCGGGATGCAGGAACTGGTTCTCGGCGTGCAGATGCGCCCGGCAGAGGTCGGCGAGCCCGCGGACCTGCGCGAGCGTTCCGATGACCTCGGCCGGGTCGTAGACGTCCATGCGGCCGGCCGCGACGAGCGTCTCGCTCATGAAGCTGCGCAGGCCCTTGTGTACGCCGGCGTAGATGTCGTGGCGCCCGGTGTGGCTTGCCTGCCGCGCTTCGACCTGCCGGCTGGTTGTCGCGTGTGCCATTGCTCTCTCCTCGTTAGGTGGTTCGTGACGGGAGAGAGCGTAGGCGCGCGCGGCCGGGCCGTTTCCTAAATGGTGCCTAAGGGAACCCTAAGAATTCCTTAAGCGGCGGCCGGCGGGTCGCCGCTTTCGGGGAAGACGTCGCGGTAGCTCGCGTACGCCGTGGCGTAGTAGACGGGGACGAACACCACCAGGAGCAGGAAGACGAGCGTCGGGACGATCTGCGGCCCGGCTTGCGTGCGCTGCACGTTGAAGATGACCGCGGTGACCAGGCCGAGCACAGCCGCGCCGGCGAGCCCGTAGACCAGGAACGCGCGCCAGTTGCGCGCCGCGGCGAAGAAGCTGAAGAAGAGCGCCTTCGGCGCCGCCATGCCCTGCCAGGCCGCGAGCACCGGTGCGAACCAGAAGGCGAGCTGCACCGGGATCCACAGCGCGATCGCGAGCGCGACCGCGCCGGCGAGCCCGCCCTCCGCGGTGGCCGGGCCGCGCCCGGAGAGGGTCCAGCGCGCGAGCGTGCCGCCGTCGGCGAGCGCGGTCGCGGCGAAGATCGCGAGCGTGATCGCGAGATAGATCCCGCCGAGCGTCACCAGCGCAGCCAGGTTCCGCTTGAACCCCTCGGCGACGAGCGCGAGCTCGAGTCCGCGTCCGCGCTCGAGCCCGCGGCAGATCGCCATGAAGCTCACCGCGAGCGCCGGGGTGGCGAGCGATGCGACGAGGAGCCCGAGGTACGGCAGCCGCGAGATCATGCCCATCACCAGCCAGTAGGACATCGAGACCACCATCCAGCCGAGCGGCGCGCGGCCGACGAGCGCGAGCCCGCGAGCGATCCACTGCCAGCCGTGCGTCGCCGGGACGATCGTCAACGCGGCGCCCCCGCCCGGCGGCTCACGCGGCCACCCAGGGATGGTCGTGCCCGTCGCGGATCCTGAGCTCGAGGATCCGGCGGAAGTGCTCCGGGTCGTGGGCATGCACGAGCTCGCCGGGGCGCGGCAGGTGGAAGTCGTAGAGCCGCGACAGCCAGAAGCGCAGCGCCGCGGCGCGCAGCATCACCGGCCAGGCGTCGCGCTCGGCGGCGGTAAACGCGCGCACCGCGTGATAGGCGGCGAGGAATGCGTCCGCGCGCGCACGGTCGAACGCACCGTCCGGTTCCACGCACCAGTCGTTGAGCGTGACCGCGACGTCGAAGAGCCAGGCGTCCACGCCGGCGAAGTAGAAGTCGATCACCCCGCCGATCCGCGTGCCCTCGAACAGCACGTTGTCCCGGAAGAGGTCGGCGTGCACCGGGCCGCGCTCGAGGTCGTGGCCGCGGAAGCGCGACTGGAACTCGAGCTCGGACTCGAGCAGCCGCGCCCGCGCCTCGTCGAGGAACGGCAGCACCTTGCGCGCCGCCTCGCGCCACCACCGCGGGCCGCGCGGGTTCTCGAGTTCGCCCGGGTACGACTGGCCGGCGATGTGCAGGTCGGCGAGCACCGCGCCCACTTCCGCGCAATGCGCCGGCGCGGGCGCTTCGATCGTCGCGCCGGGGAGGCGGGTGACGAGCGCCGCGGGCTTGCCGTTCAGCGCAGAGAGGATCCGGTTCTGCCGGTCGGCGATCGGCGACGGGCAGGGGATGCCGTGGCGCGCGAGATGCGCCATCAGGCCGAGATAGAAGGGCAGGTCCTTCGCCGGCAGCCGCTCGAACAGCGTGAGGACGTAGCGGCCGTGGGTGGTGGTGACGAAGTAGTTGGTGTTCTCGATCCCGGACGCGATGCCCTTCAGCTCGAGCGGCGTCCCGACCGAGTAGGCCTTCAGCCAGTCGGCGAGCTGGGCTTCGGTGACCTTGGTGTAGACGGACATCCGGCGCCGGCGTTCACCACGAGAGAATCCTCCACATCGGCGCACGGACGCCGGTGAGATCGCCGGTCGCGGTGCGTGCGCCGCCGGGCTCGCCAGGCTGCGCCTCGACGAGGTGATACTGCCACCCGTTCGGGTCGGTGACGATGATGTACCGGGTGCCATCCGGCATCAGGTGTTCTTCCACCGTCGAGCCGGGCGGCGTGAGCACCGGGCCGGGTGCGTTCGGATCGGTTTCGAGCCCCACCTGCGGCGGCGCCTCGGGCACCGGCTCGAGCTTCGGCGGCGGCCCGACCTGCGCCCCGAGCGGGAGCGCGACGGCGAACAGCGAAGCGGCGATGACGCGGTGCATTCTCGGTTTCCCTACGTCCAGCCGAGTGTAGCAGATTCGCTTCTGGGGCCGGCCGTTAGCGCTACAAGTTGAGGAAGCTTTCGCGCTCCGCAGGGCTCGGGACGAACGCCCGGTTCTCGTAGTGGCGGAAGATCGTCTCGACCACCTGCTCCGGCTCGTCGTGGACCTGGACGAGATCCATGTCCTCGGGGTTGATCATGCCCTCGTCGACGAGCCGCTCGCGGAACCAGTCGAGCAGGCCGCGCCAGAATGGCTCCCACACGAGGATGATCGGCATCTTCCGCGTCTTGCCGGTCTGCACGAGCGTCAGCGCTTCGGTCAACTCGTCGAGCGTGCCGAACCCGCCGGGCATCACCACGTACGCGGACGCGAAGCGCACGAACGTCACCTTGCGCGCGAAGAAGTGGCGGAACGAAAGACTGATGTCCTGGTAGGCGTTGCCGAACTGCTCGCGCGGCAGCTCGATGTTGAGCCCGACCGCCGGCGAGGTGCCGAGGAACGCGCCGCGATTCGCCGCGGTCATGATCCCGGGCCCGCCGCCGGAGATCACGGTGAACCCGGAGTCCGAGAGCCGACGCGCGATGCGCTCGGCGAGCGCGAAGTAGGGATGGTCGGGGGGCGTGCGCGCGCTGCCGAAGATCGAGACCGCGGGGCGCACCTGGTTCAGGCGTTCGGTCGCCTCGACGAACTCTGACATAATCGCAAACAGCTGCCACGCCTCGCGCGCGGTGTACGCACGCGAATCGAGCCCCGCGGCCACGAGCTTGGGCAGCTTGTCGTCGGGGCGGCCTTTCTTCATTCGGTCTTCCATGTCGGATAAGTCGCTGGTCCTCGTCGACGGGTCGTCGTATCTCTATCGCGCGTTCCACGCGCTTCCCGATCTGCGCAGCCCCGCGGGCGAGCCGACCGGTGCGATCTACGGCGTCCTGAACATGCTACGGCGCCTGGTGAACGACTACAAGGCAGATTTCCTCGGCTGCGTCTTCGACGCCAAGGGCAAGACCTTCCGCGACGACGTCTACCCCGAGTACAAGGCGAACCGCGCGCCGATGCCCGACGACCTGGCGGCGCAGATCGAGCCGCTCATGGAGGCGATCCGCGCGATGGGCTGGCCGCTGCTGGTCGTCGAGGGCGTCGAGGCCGACGACGTCATCGCCACGCTGGCGAAGGAGGCGGAGCGGGCCGGCATCCGCACCGTGGTGTCGACCGGCGACAAGGATCTCGCGCAGCTCGTCGATCCGCACGTCACGCTGATCAACACGATGTCGAACGAGACGCTCGACGTTCCGGGCGTGAAGGCGAAGTTCGGCGTCGCGCCCGGGCAGATCGTGGACTATCTCGCGCTCGTCGGCGATTCGGTCGACAACATTCCCGGCGTCGAGAAGGTCGGCCCCAAGACGGCGGCGAAATGGATCGCCCAGTACGGCTCGCTCGAAGGCGTGCTCGCGCACGCCGACGAGATCACCGGCGTCGTCGGCGAGAACCTGCGCCAGGCGCGCGACTGGCTCGCAACGGCGCGCGAGCTCGTCACCGTGAAGCACGACGTGGCCCTGCCGTTCAAGGTCGCCGATCTCGCGCCGCGCGAACGCGACCGCGCGGCGCTCGCAGCGCTCTTCCAGCGGTTCGGTTTCAAGAACTGGCTGAGGGACGTGCAGGGGGACGGCGATCCGCCCGCCGCGGTTGCGCCGGTGCCGGCGGTTGCGGTGGCGGACGTGCCGCGCCACTACGAGACGCTGCTGACCGAGGCCGACGTCGCGCGGTGGCTCGAGCGGATCGGGCAGGCGGAGGTCGTCTCCGTCGACACCGAGACGACCTCGCTCGATCCGTTCGCGGCGGAGCTGGTCGGCGTCTCGTTCGCCATCGAGCCCGGCGAGGCGGCCTATCTCGCGATCGCGCACCGGGGTCCGGGCGCGCCCGAGCAGCTCGGCGTCGAGCGGGCGGTGGCGCTCCTCAGGCCCTGGCTCGAGGACGCGTCGAAGCGGAAGCTGGGGCAGAACCTCAAGTACGACCAGCACGTGCTCGCGAACCACGGCGTGCGGCTCGCGGGCGTCGTGCACGACACGCTGCTCCAGTCCTACGTCCTGGAGAGCAGCGCGCGGCACGACATGGACACGCTCGCCGAGCGGTATCTCGGCCTGAAGACGATCACCTACGACGAGGTGACCGGCAAGGGCGCGCAGCGGATCGGGTTCGAGCAGGTCGACGTGCAGCGCGCGACCGAGTACTCGGCCGAGGACGCCGACGTGACGCTGCGGCTGCACCGGGTGCTGTATCCGAAGCTCGCCGCGGACGAGAAGCTGAAGCGCGTCTACGAGACGATCGAGATGCCGGTGCGCGAGGTGCTGTTCCGGATGGAGCGCACCGGCGTGCTCGTCGACGCCGCGCGGCTCGAGGCCCAGAGCCGCGAGCTCGGGCAGAAGATGATCGAGCTCGAGCAGAAGGCGTGCGCCGAGGCCGGGCAGCCGTTCAACCTCAACTCGCCGAAGCAGATCGGCGAGATCTTCTTCGAGCGCCTGAAGCTGCCGGTGGTCAAGAAGACGCCGAGCGGCGCGCCGTCGACCGACGAGGACGTGCTCGAGAAGCTCGCGCTCGACTATCCGCTGCCGAAGACGCTGCTCGAGTACCGGTCGGTGTCGAAGCTCAAGTCCACCTACACCGACAAGCTGCCGCGGATGGTGAACCCGCGGACCGGCCGCGTGCACACCAACTACGGCCAGGTGACGGCGGTGACCGGACGGCTCGCGTCGAACGACCCCAACCTCCAGAACATCCCGGTGCGGACGCCCGAGGGGCGCCGGATCCGCGAAGCATTCATCGCGCCGCCGCAGCACGCGATCGTGTCGGCCGACTACTCGCAGATCGAGCTGCGCATCATGGCGCACCTCTCCGAGGACCAGGGGTTGCTCGACGCCTTCGCGCGCGGCGAGGACATCCACCGCGCGACCGCCGCCGAGATCTTCGGGCGGGACCCGAGGGAGGTGACGTCCGAGGAGCGGCGCTACGCGAAGACGATCAACTTCGGCCTGATCTACGGCATGAGCGCGTTCGGCCTCGCGCAGCAGCTCGGCCTCGAGCGCGCGACGGCGCAGGCGTACATCGACAGCTACTTCGCCCGCTACCCCGGCGTGCAGCGGTACATGGCGACGACGCGCCAGACGGCGCGCGAGCAGGGCTACGTGGAGACGGTGTTCGGCCGCCGGCTGTGGCTGCCCGAGATCCGCAACTCGAACCAGGCGCGGCGCGCGGGCGCCGAGCGCGCGGCGATCAACGCGCCGATGCAGGGCACGGCGGCCGACCTGATCAAGCTCGCGATGATCGCCGTGCAGGACTGGCTCGACCGCGACCGGCTGGGCGCGAAGCTCATCATGCAGGTGCACGACGAGCTGGTGCTGGAAGTGCCCGAGCCGGAGCTCGGGCGCGTCAAGAAGGAGCTGCCCGAGTTGATGACGGGCGTGGCGACCCTGCGCGTACCGCTAGTGGTCGATGTAGGGGTCGGGAGGAACTGGGACGAGGCGCACTAGGCCGGACGTCCGGACTCGCTGCTTCCCTGACCCGGAGACCTCAGCGGCTGACTCTCGGCTTGGAGTTCCGGTTTCGCCCCAAAAGCGGCGCTACAGCGACGTCGCTGAGAGCAGTCGTTCGACGGTGCTATCGACCCTAAGCTGTCGGCCACATTTTCCGAAAGCCGACACTCACCCCACTGGAAAACGGTCGCTCAACGTGGAGCTAACCGGCCTGCGCGGCTCTTTGCGCAGGTCCGGTTGAGGGTTAGGCGTCGCCTCGTTTCCCATGGTTACTGCGCAGTTTGAACTCGCCGTCACACGCGAAGTAGCTTGCCTTTTCAAAGCGTATCGAATGCCGTCCTTGCCGAACACAGGCCAAGCATGAACTCAAAGGCGAACCGTCACTCGCAAGAAGGTGGCAGGTATTGAAGTGCCGCGGTCAGTGCTCTTGTTCTGTGCTGTCGCCAGCTCCAAAAGCTGCTTGTGGAGCTCTTCTACCCTTCCGGTCTTCTCGGTCGCTTCGAAAGCGTTCATCGTTGGGCCATAGAATCGCCTGAACAAGTCGACGACATCCGCCGGGCTCTTGTCGGGCGATATGAAGGAGTAAGTGTCCTTGACCAGGGATATTTTCTCCTTGGGCACACCGACCTCACCGAACCGCTCGATGATGTGAGTGTCCACACCCCAAGTCATCGGACTGACGAAGCCTTCCGGGGGTGGAGGCGTGAACGATGAGCTGATCTTCAGCAGTTGCGACACGAATGAAGACGGGTCGTTCGGAATCCAGTTGCCCATCACGATACGACCACCTGGCCTTGTGACCCGGACCATCTCCTTGGCTACGTCGAAGGGCTTGGGAGCGAACATTGCCCCGAATATGGAGAGGGTCAGATCAAACGAATGGTCGCTGACCCCTTGCAGGTTGCATGCATCCCCCTCTTGAAATGTCAGTCGATTGAGACCCGCCTCCGCAGCTCGTTTGTTCCCGGCGGCAACGAGGTTCTGAGCAATGTCGATGCCGACGACTTCAGCCCCCAATCGGGCCAGAGGAACCGCCGTAGTGCCATCCCCGCATCCCAGGTCCAAAACCCGCAGTGGCGTCGATATCTCGAGAGACTTGACGACCGCTTCTCCAGATTGCCGCATCAAAGCGGCGATCGCGGTGAAGTCGCCTTTTTCCCACAATGCTTTATTTGGATTCACGATTGCTCCTTTTTTATTATGATGCCGGGGTTAAGAACGCCTAAACGTTCCCGCTCAGCGGTGCGCCGCTTGCAGCGCGGCCGCTGCAGCGGGTGGTTGGGTGTGATTCAGTCCTACCGGCGAGCGCCGCGGTACCTCCCCGCCCGCAGCGCTCGATCGCATGCCAAAGCTACCGCGGATCGACCGTCACTGTTTCTTTCTCGGATCGTCCGCCGGGTTCAGATAGGTCAGGCCCCACGGACCGACGCCGTGCAACTGGATGACGGTCTGCTCCTTCGTGTAGCCGAACATCGGCGTGCCGGGCGGCATGATCGCGACGCTGCCCGGTCCGAGCGCCCGGACCTTCGCCGGGTCGTAGGTGTCGCCGGCAGCGAAGTAGAAGGTGCCCGACAGCACCGTCACCCGCTCGTACGTCGGGTGCGTATGGGCCGCGATCTTGGCGTTCTCCGGCAGCCTGAGCCGAAAGGTGAACGGGACGGCCTTGTTGAGCGGGCCCTCGATGACCGCGATCTTGGCGCCCGGTGCGACGGCCGGGGCGTCCGCCCACGTGAGCTCGCCCGGCACCACCATGACGTGGTCGGTGTGGGCTTGTGCGCGCACAGCCGACGACCCGAGTGCGCCGAGCGCAACCGTGACCGCGGCCAAGGTCGTTACGATTGATGTTTTCATGGTGTTCTCCTGTGAAGTCGGTTGATGATCACCGGAGCCGGCGGGTGCACCCTGCAGCCCCGGCGGCAAAGACTCATTCCTTAGTGGCCACGATTGAGACGCTCTTGACGCCGTACTTCCTGGTCGCGCCCTGGGCGTTCTTCGAGATGAACTGGTACTGGGGGTTTTCCTTCACCCTCTTCACCCGCAGCCCCGCGGCCTCGATCGCCGAGACGTAGTCGCCGACCTGCATCGCACCGCCGATGCAGGCGGCCCAGAGCGTCACGTCGCAGGTGATGCCTTCAGGAAGCTGGACATCGGTGACGATGTCGGCGAGCGCCAGGCGACCGCCGGCTTTCAGCAGCCGCGCGGCCTCGCGGAAGACCTCGCCCTTGTCCGGCGCGAGGTTGATCACGCCGTTGCTGATGACCGCATCGCAAGACGCATCGGCAAGGCCGGTGGCCTGGATGTAGCCCTTGCGGTAGGTGACGTTGCCCCACCACGCCGCGGCGCGCAGGCGCTCCGCCTTCGCGAGCTGCTCGTCGGTCATGTCGATGCCGATCACGCTGCCAGTCTTGCCGACCTTGCCGGCGGCGATAAAGCTGTCCGTTCCCGACCCGCTGCCGAGATCGACCACCGTCTCGCCCGGCTTCAGGTGAGCGAGGTCGAAGTAGTAGCCCACGCCCGCAAACGAGTCGATGGCTTCGCTCGGGATGGCATCGAGGTCGGCGGGCGCATAGCCGAGCCGCTCCGCGAGCGAGCGCCCCATCTCGAAGTGGAACTCGCCGTGGGGATCGAGGGCAACGTCGCTATACATCGCCTTCACTTTCTCCTCGAGCGAGACGGTGTCGATGCGCTGGGCGGATCCTGTTGCCGTAGTCATTGCCGGGATCTCCTCGGGGGTTAACCTGTGCGAAGGACGCCGCCTTCATCGCCCAAGACGCGGTCGATGGGAAATCGGTTCCAGTCGGTCGCCGCGGGGCGGTGTCAACGGCGATGCACAAGACTCGCCGCGTTGCCGCGCGCCTGCATGCCCGCTTGATGAAAATCGATCGTTTTCCGTCCGCGGGCATTCGGTTGATGCTCGAAGGCGCAAAGGGCCCTCGCCGCGCCGCGCCGCGCGATGCTTGGCCGAGCTTGGAGGAGGTCGGTTCCACGCTGCGGTGCGCGCGCTGATGGGAAACTACTTGGCGTCCGTGACCCTGCCCAATGCTCGTTGGAATGCCCCTTGCGGACAGGGGCTTACAATCCCGGCGCCACCAAGAGCCGAGGCGGCGCCGGGCATCGCACGGCGGCGGATGGAACCGATTCGCCGGCCGCGCGTCTTTCGGTTTAGGGAGGCGCATGGGCATCTCGCGGAAGGCTTTCGAAGAGCAGGTGCTCGCCCTGCTGGGGAGCCTGAACGGCGTTGCCCGGCGGCTCACAGCCAACCCGGCCGATGCGGAGGATCTCGTTGCGGAGACGGTCGCCCGGGCCTGGCGCGCGCTCGATAGCCTCAAGAGCGAGGCCGCGTTCCGCGCCTGGATCTTCAGCATCCTCCACAACACCTTCGTGAGCGAGCTGCGCCGCGCGGGCGCACGGCCGCGGCTCGTGTCCATCGAGTGCGACGAGGCGGAAGAAGAGGAAGTGCAGTTCTCGATCTTCGAGCAGATGCACCAGCCCTTCCTGCTCTGGTTCAGCAACCCGGAGCAGGCGTTCCTCGACAAGCTGCTGCGCGAGGATCTCGACCGGGCGCTCGCGAGCCTCCCGGAGCATCACCGGGTGGTGGTGGTCCTTTCCGACCTCGAGGAGCTGAGCTACGGGGAAATCGCCGAGGCGCTCGGCGTCCCGGTGGGGACGGTGCGCTCGCGGCTCGCGCGCGCTCGCGGGGCGCTGCAGAAAATCCTCTGGCAGCAGGCGCGGGCGTACGGGCTGAACGCGGCCGCTCCCGTGTCGCGCCAAGGTAACGAAGGCGGCGCGGATGCGCCGCGACAGGCGGCGGCCGGCGCGATAGCGCCGAAAGAGTAAGGGTTCATTCCATGACTAAGCACGAGATCGACTGCGAACAGGCGCTCAGGCAGGTCTTCGAGTACATCGACCACGTGCTCGATGACACCGAGCGCGTGGCGATGGAACACCATTTGCACACGTGCTACAGCTGCTATTCGCGCGTGGAGTTCGAGGGGCGGCTGAAGGCGAAGTTCGGCGAGCTGAAGAAGTCCGACGCAGACCCGACGATGCGGGAGCGCATCAAGAAGCTGCTCGAGAGCTTCTAGGCCCGCCGACCAAGAAGCGGGGAAGTTGAATTGAGCAGGTAAGTTCAGCCGTAGCGCGGGATGAAGGGCCTGCTCAGGAACTCCAGGCGCGCGGACGCGAATGACCAGGAGGAGGCTGCATGGTCGCCGTCTACAGCGACAAGAGGGAGTTCATCTTCAAGGCCGTGGTTGAGATGTACACCGATGTGGCCACGCATCCCGGCAAGACGTTCCATTTTCCGACCGGGCGGCTCGCCTGCCTGTTCGTGGGCTACCCGGGTGAGCAGCTCGACCTCCTTCCCGCCACCGCTCCCGAATCGTTTGCGGGCGTCGGGTATCCGTTCGCTGCGGGCGTGATCCGGGAGGGCGACCGGATCCTCGACATCGGCTCGGGCTCCGGAACCGACACCCTGATCGCGAGCACCCTGACCGGCCCGCGCGGCAAGGTCTATGGCCTCGACATGACGCGGGCGATGCTCGACAAGCTGCGCCGGAACATCGCGGCGATGGGCGCGACCAACGTCGAGCCGCATCGAGGGAAACGCCGAGGAGATCCCGCTGCCGGACGCTTGCGTGGACGTTGTCACGAGCAACGGCGTGCTCAACCTCGTGCCGGACAAGCCCCGCGCCTTTGCCGAGATCACCCGCGTGCTCACCCCGGGCGGTCGGCTCCAGATCGCCGACATCTCGCTCGCGACGCCCGTCTCGGACAAGGCGCGCGCCGACCCGACGCTCTGGGCCGAGTGCGTGGTCGGCGCGGTGGTGGAGGATCACTACGTGGCGCAGCTCCGCGCCACGGGCCTGAGCGTCGAGGTGATCAGCCGCTTCGACTACTTCGCCGGCAGCGTCAACCCCGACACGCGCCGGGTCGCCCACGGCCTCGGCGCCCACACCATCGTCCTGCGCGGGGCGAAGGCGTGTTGAGACCTTTCTTCCAGAGAAGCTAGACCGCGTCGTAGGACATCAAGGAGTACGGTCTGCGCCAATAGGCGACCACTTCCTTGCGCTTCGGCAGCTTGCCGAGGCGCTTCTCGAGCCGGTTCACAGGGGATGTTGACTGCGCCCGGCAGGTGCCCCGCGACGAACTCCTCGGGCCACCGTCCGCCAAGCCTCGATCAGCCCGTTGGCAGCGAGGCTCACTTCGCCGGGCAGAGTCATGTTGCCCACGGAGAGCCGCACAGCCCCGAACGCCCGCACGGCATCGAGGCCCATCGCTGCCAGCACACCACTGACAGCGTCGTGTTCCGAATGGCAAGCCGAACCAAGCGATGCGGCGACAATGTAGCGGGCATGGTCCAGGAGTCTCCGACCACTTACCCCCGGAAACGATACGTTGAGAGTGTTGGGAAGACGCAGATCCGGATGGCCATTCAACGCGAGCCCCGGTATAGCTTCGATCATCAACCCGTGGAGTCCGTCACGCAGCTCGCGGAGACGGCCGGTCACTTGGGGCAGTCGTTCCCGCCCAAGCTGCGCAGCAACGCCAAGACCGACAATCGCCGGTACGTTCTCGGTGCCGGGCCTCAAACCACGTTCATGCTCTGCGCCGAAACTGATGCCACGAAGCGGGGTGTCCCGACGGACATACAGGGCCCCCACACCCTTGGGCGCGTAGAACTTGTGCCCGGCCAGCGTGAGCAGGTCGACACCCAAAGTGTCGACGTCGACCTCGATCTTGCCAGCGGTCTGGGCGGCGTCAGTGTGCAACAGGACGCCCCGGTCGCGCGTGATTCGCGCGATCTCCGCGATCGGCTGGATGGTGCCGACTTCGTTGTTGGCGTGCATCACCGACACCAGGGCGGTATCGGGCCGGATGGTTCGCGCGACCTCGTCCGGCGAAACAAGTCCGAAACTATCCACCGGCACCACCGAGAGACTCCAGCCTGCCGCTTCAAGGTGCGCCGCCGGCGCCAGGACTGCCGGGTGCTCGATCGCGCTGACGACGAGATGGCGCTTCGCGCCACGCAGGGCATGTGCGACGCCGAGCACGGCGAGGTTGTTGGCCTCGGTGGCGCAACCGGTGAAGATGATCTCGTCGTCATGCGCACCGATCAGCGCGGCGACATGACTCCGCGCCCGGGCGACGGCCTGCGCGGCAAATTGCCCGTAGGGATGCGAAGAGGAAGGGTTGCCGAAATGCTCGCGCAGGAACGGCAGCATGGCATCCGCCACTTCGGGCGCGACAGGCGTCGTGGCGTTGTAGTCGAGGTAGATCGGCGCATTCATGGTCAGGTTCGCCCAGGTTCATTCAGTCGCCAAGCACACGGCGGCGGTCCTCGAACTCCTCTTTGTCGATCTCGCCGCGCGCAAACCGCTCCTTGAGAATGTCGAGCGGCGTCCGCCCGGGCTGCACATGCGTTCCGTGCCACGGCCCGCCAAGCCAGCGCACCAGAAGGACAGCGAGCGCGATCACCGGGACGAGGACCAGGATCATGAAGAGCGGACCAAAGACCATGCCGTACCATCCCCCGGCCCAGTCCATCATGTGCGGGCCGTAACCATATCGGTACGGCTCCGACGACTGCTGCGCCCAGACCCAGGATGGCGCGAGCACCATTCCGCCGGCTGCTACTGCCGTTCTGAATACTCCGTGCTTGCTCATGATCTTCTCTCCTCGTCGTTCTGATCGGCTCGTCGCGCTCCGGCTAGGTCGTCGCTGGTCCTTGACTGGAACGTCCCGGTCGGCCTTGAAGCGCAATGCGTTCCAGCGCTCCATGCCGCCGCGCAGCACGGACACGCCGTCGAAACCCGCCGCCCGCAGGATCGCCTGAGCCAGCACGGAGCGCTTGTCGGTACGGCAAACGACGACGATCTTTCGGCCCGACGTTGAGCGCAGGTCGTCCAGCCGCCGGTCGAGTTCGCCGAGGGGGATGTTCAGCGCGTCCGGAATATGCCCGAGCGCGCCCGCGAATTCCTCCGCGCCGCGCACGTCGAGCACGGTCAGTGCTGCGCCGTCCTCGATCTGCCGGTGCAGCTGTTCCGGCTCGATCCAATCGACCGCGCTTGAGCGGAAAGCGCCGAACAGCCGCGGCAGGAAGACGATCGCGGCCAGCAGCCCGAGCGCCAGCAGGCCGTAGCGGATCGCCGAGGTGTCGCCAGCGAGGGCCTCGCGGCCCGCATGGCCGAGCCAGGTATAGGCGATGGCGCCGGGCGCCATGCAGACGAACGAGGTGACCAGCATACTGCAGGAACCCGATCCGCGTCAGACCGAGCGCGTAGTTCGTCAGGTTGAAGGGGAACAGCGGTACGAGCCGGACAAAAGCGACGAACCGCCAGCCTTCGGTCTTCCACGCCGCCGATCAGCCGCTTCAGGCGACCGGCCGCCTTTCGCGCCACCCAGTCCCCGGCGAGGTAACGCGCGACGAGAAAGGCGATGCCCGCGCCGATGGTGGCCCCAAGAAGGTTGAGGATCGCGCCCCAGACCGGGCCGAACAGCGCGCCGCCGGCCAGCGCGAACAGGGAGCCTGGCAGGAAGACTACCGTCCCAGCCGCATAGAAGGTCACATAGACCACTGGCCCCCAGATGCCCAACCCGGAGAGCCAGCCATCCAGCGCTGCCGGGTCGAGCTGGTCGCGGTGGAGTCCCGCCCAAAGGACAGCGCTGGCCACACCAGCAACGAGCAGCAGGCGAAGTATGAGACGGTGCCG
This sequence comes from uncultured beta proteobacterium, assembly GCA_963762785.1. GTDB lineage: Bacteria > Pseudomonadota > Gammaproteobacteria > Burkholderiales > SG8-39 > DATEDA01. The sequence goes on along the minus strand of CAVXND010000039.1, from coordinate 31,669 downwards.
ACTCACTTTGACCCGTCCTCCCAATCGATAGAACAGAGGCTTGCCTGCGCACGCACGGAGTGGCCCCGATCGTGGATTCAGAAGACGAGGACCTTGTCCGACCCGGCGGTCCATTCGGTGAGCTGGTCCATGGAGCCGCGCTTTGCGCCCTCGACCAGCTCGTCGGCGGTGATGCCGCGTGCGTCCATGCAGGTGCCACATACCGCGACCTCGCCGCCGCGGCGGAGCACCGCGCCGAGCATGTCGGCGATGTTGTAGTAGCCCTGCGGCACCTTCTGCCCGCCATGTGCGCAGGTGGCCGCGTCCCCGAGCAGGAACACGCGCACCCCGCTCGCGCCCTTCTCGAGCAGCGAGCGCCCGAGGCGCAGCGCGTTGTAGGACTTCTCCGTCCCGTAGGGCGGATCGTTGAGGATCAGCAGCGTGTTCATGCGCGGTTCCCTCCCTGTTCGGCGTGCGGCCCGGTCGGTCGCCGGTTGATCGCATATCCGCCGGGGGTATCGCGAAACGGTTGCACGAGCAATCGATCGAGTCGCAGGTCAGCGGGCGTCCGGAACGCGTCCACGCCGATCGTCATCGCTTCGTGCCCGGCCGCCGGCTGCGCGCGGTAGGTCCCGAAGAGCCGGTCCCACCAGGGCACGTTGAACCCGAAATTGCTGTTGGTCTCGTTGTGGACCACCGAGTGATGTACGCGGTGCATGTCCGGCGTCACGACGAGCAGGCGCAGCCACCGGTCGATGGCGACCGGCAGCTTCCCGTTTGAATGGTTGAACATCGCGGTCGCATTCAGCAGCACCTCGAAGACGAGGACCGCGACCGCCGGTGCGCCGATCGCCACGACGGCGGCCATCTTGATCAGTGTCGACAGCAGGATCTCGATCGGGTGGAAGCGTGTGCCGGTGGTCACGTCGAAATCGAGATCGGAGTGGTGCACGCGGTGCAGACGCCAGAGCGCCGGCACGGCGTGGAACATGACGTGCTGGAAATAGATCGCGAGGTCGAGCAGCACGATCGCAAACAGGATCGCCGCCCAGCCCGGCAGTCCGAGCGCGTTGATCAAGCCCCAGCCTCGCGCCTCGCCGGCAATGGCGACGGCGATTACGGCGCCCGGGGCCACCAGGCGCACGACAAGCGAGTCGGCCGCCAGCAGTCCGAGGTTGTGCGGCCAGCGCTGCCGGCGCGAGAATCGTGCGCCCCGCCGCGGGGCGAGCGCCTCCCACAAGGCCACGACCGAGAACACGCCCAGGAACGCGGCGAGCCGTATCTGCGGGCTCGAACCGCAGTGACCGCGTCGCTCATGTGCCGGTCTCCCCGAAACGAGACGTTGGTGCTACGATTTCGCTCAAGTCAAGTAGTCTACTATTCAAGTATTCGATTGAATAATACATAAAAAGGAACAGCCTTGTCAAATGCCGTCGTCAGTCCGAAGCAGCGAGGTCTACAAGAGCCTCGCGCGCATCGGCGCCGCCCTGTCGAACGCCGTGCGGCTCGAGCTGCTGGAATTGCTGGCCCAGGGCGAGCGCAGCGTCGACGAGCTCGCCACCCTGACCGGCGCCAGCGTCGCCAACACCTCACAGCACCTGCAGAAACTCAAGCAGGCCGGGCTGATCGTCGGACGCAAGGAGGCCCAGTTCGTGAAGTACCGGCTCGCGGGCGACGAGGTGGTTGCGCTGTTCGGCGCCCTGGGCGTGGCCGGCCAGGCCTACCTGGCCGACGTCGACCGCATCTTGCGGCTCTACTTCACCGCCAAGGACGATCTCGAGCCGGTGCTCGCGGCCGAGCTGCTCGAGCGTGCAAAGAAGGGCCTCGTCACCGTGCTCGACGTGCGCCCGCGCGAAGAGTTCGCCGCAGGCCACGTGCCGGGCGCTGTCAACATCCCGATCCACGAGCTCGAGAAGCGGCTCGCCGAGCTGCCGAAGCGCAAGGAAGTCGTCGCCTACTGCCGCGGCCCCTACTGCCTGATGTCCTACGACGCGGTGCAGCTGCTGCGGAAGAAGGGTCTCAAGGCGCGGCGGCTCAAGGACGGCCTGCCCGAATGGCGGCTCGCCGGACTGCCGGTTGAAGAGTGACGCAAGTGCCTGTGCCGGATCGGCCCGGTATCTTGGCGCCGCCGCCGCTGATTTATCTCGCTGGCCTCGCGCTAGGGCTCCTGATCGAAAGGTATTGGCCGACGCGACCGCTCCCGCCAGCCGTGGCGATCGCTCTAGGTATTCCACTCGCGCTGATCGGCCTACTCGGCATCGCGTGGGCAACGCGCACGATGTGGCGTGGCGGAACGACGGTGAACCCCTATAAGTCCGACTTCGTTCCTCATGACAGACGGGCCGTTTCGCTACTCGCGCAACCCGATCTACATCGCGGATGCGGTGCTCTACGTGGGATTAGCGCTCGCGCTCGACTGGATTTGGGCGCTGGCGCTCCTGCCGTTTGTGCTGGTCGTCGTGCGATTCGGCGTTATCGAGCGGGAGGAGCGCTATCTCGAGCGGCAGTTCAGTGATGAGTATCTGCGTTACAAGCAGCGCGTTCGGCGCTGGTTGTAGAGCCCCTGCTTGCCGCTACCACCGGCGAGCATCAGCTCGGATTCCGGCTTTTCCACGGTACCGGCATGCGCATACCGGAGTGTCTGCGCCGAGGCCGGGCACGGCGCGGAGCAGGCGGCGCGGATGGCCGCTTAAGCGTCGATAGCACCATCGAACGATCGCTCTGAGCGGCGTTGCGGTATGGCCGCTCTTGGCCGTTCAGCGAAGTCCGCGACGGTCCGCTTCTCTCAAGCCCGACGGGCAGCAGTCACTGACGTGCGACTGCTCCGAGGGGGTTAGCGCAGCGAGCTGAACACCTTCTTCGCCACGCTCGTCGCTGCGCCCATCGGGTCGCGCCGGATCATGCGTTCCTGCTCAGCGATCACGATGAACAGGCCGTCGAGCGTCTTGCGGGTGACGTAGGCGTCGATGTTCGCGTCTTCCTTGCTGATCAGGCCGTACTGCGCGGCCTGCCCGGCGAGGCTGTTGTACTGCTGCGCGAGCTGGACCTTCTCGGTCGACTGCTTGACGATCGGCAGGAAACGCTGCGCTACGCGTCGCCGGTCGTGCGCCTGAAGTACTGGGTCGCGGCGTCGTCCGGCCCGGTGAGGATGCCCTTCGCGTCCGAGACCGACATGTTCTTCACCGAACTGACGAGGAGCGGCGTCGCCTCCTTGACCGCCATCTCCGCGGCGCGGTTCATGCTGGTGACGAGCTCGTCCGCCTGGCGTCCCATGCCGAGCATTCGCATCCCGCTCTCCACCCGCTTGATCGAGTCGGGGAGCGGGATCTTCACCTTGTCGTTGCCGAGGAAGCCGTTGGTCGCGGAGAGCTGATACACCGCCTTGGTCGATCCCTGCACCAAAGCGTCCTTCAGCCCCTGCACCGCGTCCTGGTTGCTGATGCCCGCGAGGCTCGTGGCGCTCTGGGCGGCGGCCTGCCCGCAGATGACAAGCCCGACGAGAACGCCGAGAATCACGCCTTTCGAGCGCATCGGTTGCCCCCAAAGTTCGATGAAGTTCACGCGCGCGACCATTATCGCCGCAGTCGGCGCCGCCGCACTGGTTTCGGCGGTTTTTCTCGGGCTCTCGGCACCCGTCCCGACGCACGGGCCCGCGCATTTTCCAGTGGTGACGTTAGCGACGATCCAGGGCGAGAAGTTGACCGCCGGGGATCTCCGCGGCAAGGTCGTCCTCGTCAACTTCTGGGCGACCTCCTGCGTCACCTGCGTCAAGGAGATGCCGAAGCTCGTCGAGACGTACCGCAAGCACCGCGACCGCGGCTTCGAGACGATCGCGGTGGCGATGAGCTACGACCCGCCGAACTACGTCCTGCACTACGCGGAGAAGAACGCGCTGCCGTTCAAGGTCGCGCTCGACCCGCTGGGGGCGGCGGCGCGCGCGTTCGGCGACGTGAGCCTGACGCCGACGACGTTCGTCATCGACCGGCGCGGGGCGATCGTGAAGCGCTACCTCGGCGAGCCGGATTTCGCCGAGCTCGACCGGCTGATCGAGGGCAAGCTCGCCGAGGCGGGTTGAGGCTCGTCACTCCGGCGAACGCCGGAGTCCGGAAGCCGCGGCACTGGATCCCGGCCTTCGCCGGGATGACCTCGCTGGCGCGAGGTCAGTGCTTCTTGGCGATGCGCGCCGTCGGCACCGGCTCGGCGAGCAGCGGCTTGAGCAGCGCCGCGAGCTTCTCGGGGCCGATCGTGCCGGCGATGCGGTGTCGCAACGTTCCCTGCCGGTCGACGATGTAGAACATCGGCGTGGTGCTGACGCGGCCGTAGTGGTCGAAGAAGGTGTCGCTGCGCATCGCCACCGGGAACGAGTAGTCGCGCTTGCTCCAGAACTCGCGCACCTCGCCCGGGTTCTCGTCGATCGACAGCGCGACGACCTCGAGCCCCTTGTCGCGGTGCTCGTGGTACACCCGCTGGAGCTCGCGCAGCTCCATGCGCGCCGCCGGGCTCCACGTTGCCCAGATGACGTTCACCACGACCTTCCCGCGCAGTTCCTTCGCCTTGAGCAACTTCCCGCTCAGCAGCCTGACGTCCAGCTCGGGTGCGGGCCGGTCGACCTGGGCGATCTCGGCTGCGTACGCGGCGGTGGCACACGATGCGGCGATGATCGCGGCGAACCGCGCGGCCGAGCGACACGTCGAGACGAACGTCATCTTGCCTGCCTCCTCCGGAACCGCGGCTACGAAACGCCCGCTGCGTGCGCCTGCTGGTCCGCGTGGTAGCTCGAGCGCACCATCGGCCCGACCGCGGCATGGGTGAAGCCGAGCGCGCGCGCCTCGCGCTCGAAGCGTCCGAACGCTTCGAGCGGGGCATAACGCGCGACCGGGAGATGATGCGCCGAAGGCGCGAGGTACTGGCCGATCGTCAGCATGTCCACGTCGTGCGCGCGCAGGTCGCGCATCACCTCGACGATCTCGTCGTCGGTCTCGCCGAGCCCGACCATGAGCCCCGACTTGGTCGGGATTCCCGGATGCCGGGCCTTGAACGCCTGGAGCAGCCGCAGCGAGTGCGCGTAGTCCGCGCCCGGCCGCGCCTGCCGGTAGAGGCGCGGCACCGTCTCGAGGTTGTGGTTCATCACGTCGGGGACTCCGTGCGCCACCGCGTCCAGCGCCGGGTCGAGCCGGCCGCGGAAATCGGGCACCAGAACTTCGATCCGTGTTTGCGGCGAACGTTCCCGGACGGCGTTGATACAGTCGGCGAAATGTCCGGCGCCGCCGTCGCGGAGGTCGTCGCGGTCGACGCTGGTGATCACCACGTACCCGAGCCGCAATGCAGCAACCGTCTGCGCAAGGTGCAGCGGCTCCTCCGGATCGGGCGGTTTCGGCCGGCCGTGCGCCACGTCGCAGAACGGGCAGCGCCGCGTGCAGAGGTCGCCGAGGATCATGAACGTGGCCGTGCCCTTGCCGAAGCACTCGCCGATGTTCGGGCAGGACGCTTCCTCGCAGACCGTGTGGAGCTTCGCGTCGCGGAGGATCTGCTTGATCTCGTAGAACCGCGTGCCGGGGCTGGGCGCCTTGACGCGGATCCAGTCGGGCTTCGGCAGGCGCTCCGCCGGCACGATCTTGATCGGGTTGCGCGCGGTCTTCGCCGCGCCGCGCTGCTTGTCACTCAGTTCACTCATCGGTCGGCCATGGGGAGGGCGGATTATGCCTCGGCTGCCAGCAGCCGCTGCAGGCCGGCGGCAAGCGCGTCGCCGAGCGCGTCCGGTGCTTCCCGCACGCCCAGGTCGGCGAGCCGGGTGACCGCCAGGCCCTCGTAGCCGCAGGGGTTGATGTCGCGGTAGGGCTCGAGGTCCAGGTCGACGTTCAGCGCGAGGCCGTGGTAGCTCGCTCCGCCGCGCACGCGCAGGCCCAGCGCCGCGATCTTCGCGCCGCCGACGTACACGCCGGGCGCGCCGGGGCGCCGCGCGCCTTCCACGCCGCGCGCCGCGAGCAACTCGATCACCGCCTGCTCGAGCAGCCAGACGAGGCGTTTCACGGTGAGCCCGCGGCGGCGGAGGTCGAGCAGCGCATACGCGATTACCTGTCCCGGACCGTGGTAGGTAATCTGGCCGCCGCGATCGATCCGCCGCACCGGGATCGCCGTCGCGCGGAGCAGATGCTCGTCCTTCCCGGCCTGCCCCAGGGTGTAGACCGGCGGATGCTCGAGCAGCCACAGCTCGTCGGCGGTCGCCGCAGTGCGCGCCGCGGTGAAGCGGCGCATCTGGTCGTAGGCGGCGTCGTAGAGGACGAGACCGAGGCGCCGGACGACGAGCGGGCGCGGAGCGACGAACGGCGAGTCGCGATTCACGATCGACCCGCTAGAGCACCATCGTGACCATCGGATGATCGCAGAGCTCGCGGTACAGCCCGTCGAGCTGCTCGCGCGAGGTGGCGCGGATCGTGAGGGTGAGCGAGAGGTAGGTCGCCTCGCGGCTCGCGCGCATCTCGAGCGTCGCAGCGTCGAAGTCGGGTGCGTGCTGCTTCACCACGCCGACGATCGCCTGCGCGAACCCCGCCTGGCGCTTTCCGAGCACCTTGATCGGGAAGTCGCACGGAAAGGCGAGGAGCGAGAGCGTCTCGAGCTCAGGCATGCGCCTTCGCCCGCACGCGGGCCTTGTAGTCCTGGAACAGCTGGTACATCCGCGCGTACATCGGGCCCGGTTTGCCGGAACCGACCGGGCGGCCGTCGATCCGCGTGACCGGCAGCACTTCCTTCGTCGAGGACGAGAGCCAGACCTCGTCGGCCGCGAAGAGCTCTGCGACCGGGATCCGGCGCACCTCCACCGGGAGCCCCGCCGCGCGCGCGAGTTCGAGCACGAGGTCGTAGGTGATCCCGGGCAGGATCAGGTTGTCCTTCGGCGGGTTCACGATCGTGCCGTTCTTCACCAGGAACACGTTGCAGGTCGACGCCTCGGTCGCGTGGCCGTCGCGCACCAGCACCGACTCCACTGCGCCGGCGTCCTCGGCCTCCTGCCGGAGCAGGCAGTTGGCGAGCAGCGACACCGACTTGATGTCGCAGCGGTGCCAGCGGAAGTCCTCGCGCGTCACGACCGCGACGCCTTGCGCCCGCTGCGCCGGGGGCGGCGTCCGCAACGGGTTCGCCATCGCGAAAACGGTGGGCGTGACCGGCGTCTTCGGGAACTCCTGCGAGCGCGGTGCGACCCCGCGCGTCACCTGGAAGTAGACACCCTGATCGTCCCAGGGGTTCCGGTCGACCACGGTCTGGAGGATCTTCGTCCAGCCGGCGGCGTCGTGCGGATTTGCGATCCGGACTTCGCCGAGACTGTACGCGAGCCGCGCGAGGTGCTCGGACAGGCGAAAGAGCGCGCGGCCGTACACCGGGACCACCTCGTACACGCCGTCGCCGAAGATGAAGCCGCGATCGAGAACCGGGACTTTCGCGTCGGCAAGCGGCAGGAACTCGCCGTTCAGGTAGCAGATCTGCGCCATGGCGTTCTCCTCTCTCACTTTTTCAGCCAGAGCCGCAGGCTGTCCCACGCGCGGCCGACGAGCCCCGCCACCGGCACGGTCTCCAGCGCGATGACCGGGAACTCGCCGAGCGGCTTGCCGTCGAGCGTAACCTTCACGACGCCCACCTTCTGGCCGGCGCTTACCGGCGCGACGAGCGGCTGCTCGCTCACGAAGTCGGCCTTGACCTTCTGCGTATCGCCGCGCGGCAGGACGAGGTCGAGATCGCGGTCGAGCCCGGCCTTCAGCTCGTCGCGGGTGCCCTTCCAGACGCGGAGCGTACCCACCTCCTGGCCCTTCGCATACAGCCGCAGGGTGTCGAAGAACTGGAAGCCGTAATTCAGGAGCTTCTGGCTTTCCTGGGCGCGGGCGCTGTCGGAGTTGGTGCCGACCACGACCGACACGAGCCGCCGCGAGCCGCGTTTCGCCGAGGCGATCAGGCAGTAGCCCGCCCCTTCGGTGAAGCCGGTCTTCACGCCGTCGACGTTCGGGTCGAGCCAGAGCAGACGGTTGCGGTTCTGCTGCGTGATGTTGTTGTAGCGGTACTCGCGGGTCGAGTACAGCGTGTAGTACTCGGGAAAGTCGCGGATCAGTGCGGCGGCGAGCGCGGCGAGGTCGCGCGCGGTCGAATAGTGCTTCGGGTCGGGCCAGCCGCTCGCGTTCGTGAACTGCGTGTCCTTCAGCCCGAGCCGCTGCGCCTCCTTGTTCATCATCTGCGCGAAGCCGTCCTCCGATCCGCCGACGAGCTCGGCGAGCGCGACGGTCGCGTCGTTCCCCGACTGCACGATCATGCCGCGCAGCAGCTCGTCGACGGTGACCGGCTTCCGCGGCTCGATGAACATGCGCGAGCCGCCGGATTTCCACGCGCGCGCCGAGACGGTCACGGTCTGCTCGGGCGCGATCGCCTTCGTCTTCAGCGCGGCGAAGACGAGATAGGCCGTCATCAGCTTGGTGAGCGAGGCGGGCTCGATCCGGTCGGCGGCGTTGTGCGCGGCGATGGTCTGCCCGCTCTGGTAGTCGACGAGGAGCCATGCGCGCGCGGCGACCGGCGGCGGCGGCGGCGCGTCCGCAGCCGCGGCGAGCGGAGCGGCGAGAGCGAGCGCTAGGAGCAGGCGGAGCATCGGTAGGCCGGCGAGGACTGCGGGGAAGGGGCGGTCGATTCTACCGCACGACCACGTGGGGTCGGACGTCCAAGGCGTCTTTCACCCGCTCTGCAGCGGCACTCGCCTCGGCGCGCGAACGGTATGGCCCGAGGTGCAGGCGAAAGAGGCCGTCCTTGCGGTAGATCTCGATCGGCCGGTCGAGCGACGCGAGCTCGAGCGCGGCGCGCGCACGGAAGCTCTCGGCGTTCTCGCGCGCGGAGAACGCCGCGAGCTGGAGGTACAGGCCGCCGGTTTCGGTCGTGACGGGGACCTCCATCGGCGGGGCGGGCTCCCCGGGCGCGGCCGGTGAAGCCGGTGGCAGCCGATGCAGCCGCGGCAGCAGGCGCGGGCGGCGCGACCGGCGCGGCCGCGACCTGCACGTCGGTCCCCGGGACGATGGCGTCGACCTCGACCATCGTGCTGCCCTGCTCGACGTAGCCGAGCTTCCAGGCGGCGGCGTACGAGAGATCGATGACGCGGCCCGGCCAGAACGGACCGCGGTCGTTGACGCGGACGACGACGCTGCGGCCGGTGGCGACGCTGGTGACGCGGGCGTAGCTCGGGATCGGCAGCGTCGGGTGGGCCGCGGTCATCGCGTACATGTCGTAGATCTCGCCGCTCGAGGTGCGCTGGCCGTGGAACTTCCGGCCGTACCAGCTCGCGAGCCCGCGCTGGCGGAACGTCCGTACGCTCCGTTCGGGCACGTACTCCTTGCCGAACACGACGTAGGGGTTGTTCGCGAACCGGGCGAGCGGCTCGGCGCGCGGCTGCGCATCCGGGATGCGCTCGAGATCGGGCACCGGGCCGTCGCCCGGGCCGTCGTCGAGGTAGTACCCGCCACCGCGCCGGGGCGGCGCTGGCGCCGGCGCCGAAGGCGGGGCCTTGGCCTCGCGGTCGACCGCCGGCGGACGCGGCGCGCTCGCACACGATGCGACGAGCGCGGCCGCTGCGCACAGCGCGACCGCGCGCTTCGCGCCGCTCGCTTCGCGCCTCACGTCTGAACCAGCTTGCGGTGCTTGTGGATGCTCATCAGGATCCCGAGCCCGAGGAACAGCGTGACGAGCGCGGTGCCGCCGTACGAGACGAGCGGCAACGGCACGCCCACCACCGGCAGGATGCCGCTCACCATCCCCATGTTGACGAACGCATAGGTGAAGAAGATGAGCGTGATCGCGCCGGCGAGCAGCCGCGCGAAGAAGGTCGGCGCGCCGGCGGCGATCACGAACCCGCGGGCGAGGAGGCCGAGGTAGAGCACAAGCAGGACGAAGTTCCCGAGCAGGCCGAACTCCTCCGAGAACACGGCGAAGATGAAGTCGGTCGTGCGCTCGGGAATGAACTCGAGGTGAGCCTGCGTGCCTTCGAGCCAGCCCTTGCCGAGAAGCCCGCCGGACCCGACCGCGATCGTCGCCTGGATGATGTGGAAGCCGCGCCCGAGGGGATCGGTGGTCGGGTCGAGCAGCGTGCAGACGCGCGCCTTCTGGTAGGCCTTCATGCCCGGCCACGCGAGGTCGGGCTGGCAGAGCATCGGCTCGAGCACGACGAGCGCCACGATCCCGACCGCACCCAGAGCGACCACCGGGACGAGCAGCCGGAACGAGAGGCCGGCGAGGAAGATCACGTAGAACCCGGCGGCGGTGACGAGCAGCGCCGTACCGAGGTCGGGCTGCTTCGCGATGAGCAGCGCCGGACCGGCGAGGATCACCGCTGCCAAGGCGTAGTCCCGGACCTTCAGCGTGGTCTCGCGCTTCTGGAAGTACCACGCGAGCATCAGCGGCATCGCGATCTTCATCATTTCGGACGGCTGGAAGCGCAGCACGCCGACGTGGAGCCAGCGCCGCGCGCCGTTCACGACCTCGCCGAACAGCGCAACGGCGATGAGCAGGCACAGGCCGACCACGTAGATCGGCACCGCGAAGCGCATCAGCGTCTGCGGCGGAATCTGCGCCGCGATCCACATCGCCACGAACGCCACCGCGATGTTGACGATCTGGGCGTTGAGGCGGCCCGGGGAGTCGTAGGCCGCGCTGTAGAGCGTGAAGAGGCCCATGCTGAGAATCAGCACCGCCAGCAGTATGAGCGTCCCGTCGAGGTTGGCGGTCAGCCGGTCCCAGAGGCGCGCGAACACGTCAGTCCTCCGGCGCGTCAGGATTGAGGTCCGGCCACTTCTCGGGCAGCTTGCCGAGGAGGTAGTAGTCGAGCACGATGCGCGCGATCGGTGCGGCGGTCGCGCTGCCGTGGCCACCGTTCTCGACCAGGATGCCGAGCGCGATCGTCGGCGCCGCGGCCGGCGCGAAGGCGACGAAGAGCGCGTGGTCGCGGTGCCGCTCGGCGACTTTCTTCTCGTCGTACTTCTCGTTCTGCTTCATCGCGATCACCTGCGCGGTGCCGGTCTTGCCGCCGTAGGCGTAAGCGGCACCCGCCGCCGAGCGGGCAGCTGTCCCGCCGGGCTTGGTGACGTCGACCATCGCCGTCTTCACGAGCTCCACCCACTTCGGATTCAGCTTGATCGTGCGCACCGGCTGCGGCTCGACTGCGCGCGTCTCGCCGGTGCGCGCGTCGGTCACGTGGCGCACGACGTGCGGCTTGTAGACGACGCCGTTGTTGGCGAGGATCGCGGTCGCGAACGCGAGTTGCACCGGCGTCGCGAGGTTGTAGCCCTGGCCGATGCCGACCGAGACGCTGTCGCCCGGATACCACTTCTGCTCCTGGGGCGACTTGAAGCGCTTGCGCTTCCATTCCCGCGACGGCAGGAGGCCGCCGCGCTCGCCGTCGATGTCGACGCCGGTCGGCTGCCCGAACCCGAACTGCGTGAGAAAGCCGTGCAGCGCGTCGATGTCGGTGTCGTTGGCGACCCCGTAGTAGTAGGTGTCGCACGAGATCACGATCGAGCGGTGCAGGTTCACCGCGCCGTGCCCGCCGACCTTCCAGTCGCGCCAGCGGTGGGCGACGCCCGGAAGGGTGAAGAAACCCGGGTCCGAGATCGTGTACTCGGGCGTGCGGCGCCCGAGCTCGAGCGCCATCATCGCCATGAACGGCTTGAACGTCGAGCCGGGCGGGTAGGCGCCGGTCAGGGCGCGGTTGTTGAGCGGCTTGTCGGGATCGTTGTTGAGCGCTTCCCAGGCCGCCGCGTCGATGCCGTCGACGAAGAGGTTCGGGTCGTACCCCGGCTTGGAGACGAGCGCGAGCACGCCCCCGGTCGCCGGCTCGATCGCGACCAGCGCGCCGCGGAAATTGCCGAACGCGCGCTCGGCGACCTCCTGGAGCCTGATGTCCAGCGTGAGCGCGAGGTTGTTGCCCGAGGTCGGCGGGGTGGACGCGAGGGTGCGGATCCCGCGTCCGCTCGCGTCGATCTCGACCTGCGCCGAGCCGGTCGTCCCGTGCAGCTCGCGTTCGTAGCTCGCCTCGATCCCGGCCTTGCCGATGAAATCGGAGCCCTTGTAGTTCGCCTGCACGCCGTCCGCCTCGAGCCGCTCGATGTCCTTGTCGCTGATGCGCCCGATGTAGCCGAGCGCGTGCGAAGCGACCTCGCCCATCGGGTAGGAGCGGAACAGCCGTGCCTTGATCTCCACGCCGGGGAAGCGGTAGGCGTTCGCCGCGAAGCGCGCGACCTCGTCGTCGGTGAGCCGGGTCCTGATCGGCAGGCTCTCGGCGCCCTTGATCTCCGAGCGGAGCTTCCGGAAGCGGCTGCGGTCCCGGGGCTGGATCTCGATCACCTTCGCGAGCTCGCCGATGACCGACTCGACGTTGCCCGCCTTCTGCGGGTTGATCTCGAGCGTGTACTGCGATTCGTTCCGGGCGAGCACGACGCCGTTGCGGTCCAGGATCAGCCCGCGGTTCGGCACCAGCGGGACGACCGAGATGCGGTTGTCCTCGGCCTTGGTCCGGTAGTAGTCGTGCTGGACGAGCTGGAGATAGATGAAGCGCAGGCCGAGCAGCGCGAATGCCCCGACCACGACCGCGCCGGCGACGCCGAGGCGGAACTGGAATCGCCGGAGGTCGCCCTCGAGATCGCGGAACTCGGCGTAGCTCATTGGACTGCCCTCGCGCTGACACCGCGCTCGGGGTTCGCCCCTTGGGGCGGCCCGGCGGGGCTCATGGCTGACCCGCGAAGCGTACTCGCACGAGGGGTCTCGTGCTGCAGATCGTCGAGAAACCCCGCATCAGATCGGCCTCGTCTCGTCGACTTCGGCCGGCCGCCGCTGGGGCGCGAGCAGCAACAGCGTCACCACCGGCCAGAGCACGGCGGCGACGAGGCTCCCCACGAAGAATGAGATCCCGGGGTAGGTCCCGCCGGCCGCGAGCCGCACCACCAGCATGAGGAGCTGGCTCGCGGCAAGGAGCACGAGCACGTGCAGCGCCTGCTGCCACAGCGGGAAGCGGAGAATCCGGCGGTGCAGTAACTGCGCCGCGTACGCGAGCGCAGCGTAGGCGAGGGCGTGCTGGCCGAACAACGCGCCGTTGGCCGCGTCCATGACGAGACCCAGCGCCCACGCGACGCCGATCCCCATCTTGCGCGGCTGGTGCACGCACCAGAAGGTAATGACGACCGCGAGCAGGTCGGGCACGCCGCGAACGTCCTGCCACGGGAGCAGATTGAACGCGAGCCCCGCGAGCAGGCTCGCGGCGATGAAGCCTCCCCTCGCGGGGAGGAGCAGGTAGTGCTGGCCGGGGGCTCTCGAGCGGCATGTCAGTGTTCCACGACACGAGGGGGCAGGCCCCCTCGTGCTCCCCGACGCCACGAAAGCGCCGCCTTCGGCGTCGGTTTCATCCTAGTCGGTCTTCCGCGGCGGACGCTTGCTCTTGCCCGCCTTCCGGGCGCCGCGCCCCGAGTCCTCGGCCCAGGCCGGCGTGTCGTCGATCCGCGCGAGCACCAGCACCTGGCGGTGCTGATCGGTGCCGGCGACCGGCTGTGCGGTGATCTTCGCGAACGCGTATGCGGCGTCCCGCTCGATGCGAACGACGCGCGCGACCGGCAGCCCGCGCGGGTAGACGCCGTCGATGCCGGAGGTCGCGAGCACGTCGCCCTTCTCGACCTCGGCGTTGGCCGCCATGTGGCGCAGCTCCATCGTCGTGCCGTCGCCGGAGCCGTAGGCGACGCCGCGCAGGCCGTTGCGCACGACCTGCACCGGGATCGCGTGGTCCTTGTCGGTCACCAGCGTGACCTCCGCCAGGAGCGGCTGGACGCGCGTCACCTGGCCGATCACGCCGGCGGCGTCGATCACCGGCTGGCCGAGGGCGATCCCGTGCTGGCCGCCGCGGTCGATGATGACCTTGCGGCTGAACGGGTCGCGGCCGGCGTACACGATCTCGGCGAAGATCGAGTCCCCGGTCAGCCGTTCCCGCGCGGCGAGCAGGCGCTTCAGCTGCTCGTTCTCTTCCCGGACCGACTCGAGCGCGAGCAGCGCCTCGGCGTCCTTCAGCTTCTCGCCGCGGAGCTCCGTGTTCTCGCGCCGCAACCGGGTCTGCGTGGCGAAGAACTCGCGGCTGTGGGCGAGCGCCGACACCGGCGCGATCGCGAGCTGCTGCAGCGGGTAGACGGCGAGGGCGAGGAGCTGGCGCATCGGCTCCGCGTAGCGGAACCGCGCGTCGAGCACCATGAGCAGGACCGAGAGCAGCGCGAAGAACGTCAGGCGCGCGATCGGAGCCGGGCCACGATGGAAGAACTGCGGTGGCGCGTACTCCATTGCAGCTTTGCCGGGAAAAGAGGGGAAGGAGAGGGAGGAAGGGTGCGCGCGATCCGCGCGCTGCAACCTGGATCCGCGAGGACGGGGTTTATCCTTCCCGCCTCCTCCCTCCGCTACTCGTTGGTGAAGATGTTGCCGAGCTTCTCCATCTTCTCGAGCGCCTTGCCCGAGCCGCGCACGACGCAGGTGAGCGGATCCTCGGCCACGATCACCGGCAGCCCGGTCTCCTCCATCAGCAGGCGATCGAGGTCGCGCAGCAGCGCGCCGCCGCCGGTGACCACCATGCCCTTCTCGGCGATGTCCGCGCCGAGCTCCGGCGGGGTCTGCTCGAGCGCCGACTTCACGGCGGACACGATCTGGTTGAGCGGCTCGGTGAGCGCCTCGAGCACTTCGTTGGAGGAGATGGTGAAGCTGCGCGGAATGCCCTCGGCGAGATTGCGGCCCTTGACCTCGATCTCGCGCACCTCCGAGCCGGGGAACGCGGAGCCGATCTCCTTCTTGATCATCTCCGAGGTCGCCTCGCCGATCAGCATGCCGTAGTTGCGGCGGATGTAGTTGATGATCGCCTCGTCGAACTTGTCGCCGCCGACCCGGACCGAACCCGAGTACACCATGCCGCCGAGCGAGATCACGCCGACCTCGGTGGTGCCGCCGCCGACGTCGACCACCATCGAGCCGGTCGCCTCCGCCACCGGCAGATCCGCGCCGATCGCCGCGGCCATCGGCTCCTCGATGAGATAGACCTGCGACGCGCCGGCGCCGATCGCCGACTCGCGGATCGCGCGCCGCTCGACCTGCGTCGAGCCGCACGGCACGCAGATGATGATCCGCGGCGACGGCGACAGCAGGCGCGAGACGTGCACCTTCTTGATGAACTGCTTGAGCATCTGCTCGGTGACGGTGAAGTCGGCGATCACGCCGTCCTTCATCGGCCGGATGACGGTGATGTTGCCCGGCGCCTTGCCGAGCATCTGTTTCGCTTCCTTGCCGACCGCCTGGATCGTGCGTTTGCCGCTCGGTCCGCCTTCCTGGCGGATCGCGACGACCGACGGTTCGTCGAGCACGATCCCCTTGCCGCGCACGTAGATCAGCGTGTTGGCCGTGCCGAGGTCGATCGCGAGGTCGTCGGAGAAATACGCGCGGAGAAAGCCAAGCATGTAGTTGTTCCTGTAGCTTACGCGCGGCTATAATACCGCGATCTAAGCCGTTGTTCTACGTCGAAAATCACGCTAGGTCCACTATGTCCCTCAGCCTGGACGACGTTCGCCGGATCGCCCACCTCGCCCGGATCGAGGTCACCGACGCCGAGGCCGCGGCGGTGCAGGGCGAGCTGAACGGCATCCTCGGGCTGGTCGAGCAGCTGCAGGCCGCGGACACCCGCGGCATCGAGCCGATGTCCCACGCGCGGGACGTCGGCCTGCGGCTGCGGGAGGACGCGGTCACCGAGGCCGACCAGCACCGCGCTTTCCAGGCGATCGCCCCCCAGGTCGAAGCGGACCTCTATCTCGTCCCCAAAGTCATTGAGTAAGCGCCTGCTGCCCCGGGAAACGCGCCCGTGCGGACGCTGAACGCCACCCTCAAGGAGCTCGGCGCCGCCCTGGCCGCGAAGGAGGTCTCGAGCGTCGAGCTCACCCGGGCTTGCCTCGATCGCATCGCCGCGGCCCAGGGCACGCTCAACGCTTTCATCACCGTCGACCCGGAAAAAAGTCTCGCGCAGGCGCGCCTCGCGGACGCGCGAATCGCCCGGGGCGAGGGGGGGCCGCTCACCGGCATCCCCGTGGCCCACAAGGACATTTTCTGCGCGCAGGGATGGCCGACCACCTGCGCCTCGAAGATGCTCGCCAACTTCGTCGCCCCCTATGACTCGCACGTCATCGATCGGTTCAACGGCGCGGGGGCGGTGTTGCTGGGCAAGACCAACATGGACGAGTTCGCGATGGGGTCGTCCAGCGAGAACTCGCATTTCGGGCCGGTGCGGAACCCCTGGGACCCCGCCTGCGTGCCCGGGGGCTCCTCGGGCGGGTCGGCGGCGGCGGTCGCCGCCGGCCTCGCGCCGTGCGCGACCGGCACCGACACCGGCGGGTCGATCCGCCAGCCGGCGGCGATGTGCGGGGTGTCGGGCCTGAAACCGACCTACGGCCGCGTGTCCCGCTACGGGATGGTCGCCTTCGCCTCGAGCCTGGACCAGGGCGGCCCATTCGCCCGGACCGCCGAGGACCTCGCGCTGCTCCTGAATACGATGGTCGGGTTCGACCCGCGCGACTCCACGAGCCTCGACCGGCCCGTCGAGGACTACGCGCGGGAGCTCGAGCGCCCGCTAGCCGGCGTCCGGATCGGCCTGCCGAAGGAGTACTTCGGCGACGGCATGGCCGACGACGTGCGCACGGCGGTGGACGGAGCGATCGCCGAGTTGCGGCAGCTCGGCGCGACGCCCGTCGAAGTCGCACTGCCGGCGAGCGGGCTCTCGGTCCCGGCGTACTACGTGATCGCGCCGGCGGAGGCGTCGGCGAATCTCTCGCGCTACGACGGGGTGCGCTACGGCTACCGCGCGCCCGAGTACGGGGATCTCGCCGACATGTACTGCAAGACGCGCGCACAGGGCTTCGGTGCGGAGGTGCGGCGCCGGATCCTCGTCGGCACCTACGTCCTGTCGCACGGGTACTACGACGCGTACTACCTCCAGGCGCAGAAGGTGCGGCGCCTGATCGCGCAGGACTTCGCCGCCGCGTTCAAGCACTGCGACTTCATCCTCGGCCCGACGTCGCCGACGGTCGCGTTCCGGGTCGGCGACATGGTCGCGGACCCCGTGACGATGTATCTCAACGACATCTATACGATCGGGGCAAACCTCGCGGGGCTGCCGGCGATGTCGATCCCGTGCGGGTTCGGCCGCGGCGGGTTGCCGGTCGGGCTGCAGGTCGTCGGCGACTACTTCGCCGAAGCGCGGATGCTGAACCTCGCGCACCGGTTCCAGCGCGCAACCGACTGGCATCTGCGGCTGCCGGCGATGGCCAAGGGCTGAGGGTGCCGGCGATGGAATGGGAAACCGTCATCGGGATCGAGACCCACGCCCAGCTCTCGACGCGGTCGAAGATGTTCTCCGGCGCGTCGACCGCGTTCGGCGCGACGCCAAATACGCAGGCGAGCGCGGTCGACATCGCGCTGCCGGGCGTGCTGCCGGTCGCGAACCGCGGCGCCGTCGAGCGGGCGATAAGGTTCGGGCTCGCCGTCGGCGGGACCATCCGACGGCGCTCCGTGTTCGCGCGCAAGAACTACTTCTATCCCGACCTTCCGAAGGGCTATCAGATCAGCCAGTTCGAGGCGCCGATCGTCGAGGGCGGCGCGATCACGATCATCCTGCCGGGCGGCGAGAAGACGATCCGCCTGACGCGCGCACACCTTGAGGAGGACGCCGGGAAGCTCCTGCACGAAGACTTTCACGGCATGAGCGGCGTCGACCTCAATCGCGCCGGCATCCCCCTCCTCGAGATCGTGAGCGAGCCGGAGATGCGCTCGGCTGAGGAAGCCGTCGCCTACGCGCGGACGCTGCACGGGCTCGTGCGCTGGATCGACATCTGCGACGGCAACATGCAGGAAGGATCGTTCCGCTGCGACGCCAACGTCTCGGTCCGCCGCAGAGGCGAGCCGCTCGGCACGCGCTGCGAGATCAAGAACCTCAACTCGTTCCGGTTCCTCGAGCGCGCGATCGTGTACGAAGCCCGGCGCCAGATCGAGATCCTCGAAGGCGGCGGGAGGATCGTGCAGGAGACGCGCCTCTACGACCCGGATCGCGACGAGACGCGGTCGATGCGCACGAAGGAGGACGCGCACGACTACCGCTACTTCCCCGACCCGGACCTGCTCCCGCTCGTTGTCAGCGAGGAATTGATCGAAGAGGTCCAAGCACAGATGCCGGAGCTGCCGGAAGCGAAGCGCGACCGATTCCAGCACGAGCTGGGATTGTCGAAATACGATGCGAGCACGCTCACACAGTCGCGCGAGATGGCAGAGTACTTCGAAAGAGCGGTTGAAATCGCGGGACGCGACCACGCAAAGCTGTCGCCAACTGGATCACCGTGGAGCTAGCTTCCTATCTCAACCGCGAGGGCAAGGAGATCCGCGAGTCTGCGGTCGATGCAGAGGAACTCGCGTGGGTCGTGCGCAGCATCGCGGACGAGGCAATGAGCAGCAAGACCGCGAAGGTAGCGTTTCAAGCGATGTGGGAGACCAAGGTGAAGACTGGCCTTCGCTCGATCCAAGGCGCAGGGCAACTGCAGGTGACACCTTCCGTTTCTGCTGAAGCGTTTGTCGCCAGCGTGATCCAAGAGCGAGGCCTGCGTCAAATCTCGGACGCCGGCGCGCTCGACGCGATCGTCGCCGAGGTGCTCGCCGCGAACCCGAAGCAGGTCGAGGACTATCGCGCCGGCAAGGAGAAGGCGTTCAACTCGCTCGTCGGCCAGGTGATGAAGGCGACGAAAGGCAAGGCCAACCCGGCGCAGGTGAACGAGATCCTGAAAAGCAAACTGGCCGGCGGTTAGCCGGCCAGTGCGTTTCGATCCCGGCGTTCGCCGGGATGACCTCGCGGACGCGAGGTCAGTTCTTCGTCGCGGGCTTTGCCGATACCGCCGCGACCGGGGCCGCCCCGCCCGACTTCACGACCTCGCGGTAGCGGCGCAGATCCTCGTCGTACTTCGCGCTGATCGCGTCGATTTCCTTCTTCTTCTTGTCGAGCAGCTCGGTGTGCGAGACGATCGCGGCCTCGTTCACCTGGATGTCCTGCTTGAGCTGTGCGGGCATCGGCTTCTTCTTGAAAAACTCGGCCTCGCCGGCGAGCTCTTTCTGCCGCTTCTGCACCTCGGCGAGCTTCTGCCTGGCCTCCTCGACTGCCTCCGCGTTCGTCCTGAGCGCACGTTCGCGGGCCTCGGCGATGTCCTGTTCGGTCGAGTAGGTGTTGAGGAGCGCCATGTTCTTGCGCTTCTCTTCCTTCGCGGCCATGTCTTCGTCGAGCTTGCGCTTGCGGTCGGCTTCCTTGGCTGCGAGCTGCTCGGGTGTCATCGCGCCTTCGTTGCGCTTCGTCACCGTGCCCTGGCGGTTGAGCTGCTCGTTCGGCTTGCCGGCCGACTCCGACGGCATCTTGTCCGTATAGACGACCTTGCCGTTGGCGTCGGTGTACTTGTAGAGCTTCTGGGCGGCGGCCGGCCCGGCGAGCGCGGCCGCGCAGAGGAGGAGCATGAGGTTGCGTTGGCTAAGCATGGCGCGAAACTCCATATTGTCGGTGGTATGCGGCAATCGCTCGCAAAGCCTCCTCGTGCTGCGGCGCGCCTTCTAGATATCCGATCAGGTCATCGAGCGTGGCAATCGCGATGACCGGTATTCCGTAGTGTTCGCGGACCTCCTGGACGGCGGAGTGCGCGCCCGCGCCGCGTTCCATGCGGTCGAGGCACACCACGACTCCCGCCGGGGTCGCGCCGGCGGCGCGGATGACGCCGACCGACTCGCGCACGGCGGTCCCGGCCGTCATCACGTCGTCGACGATCAGCACGCGGCCGGCGAGCGGTGCTCCGACCACCGAGCCGCCCTCGCCGTGGTCCTTCGCTTCCTTGCGGTTGAACGCGTAGGGGACGTCGCGCCCGCGCCGTGAGAGCGCGACGGCGGTCGCCGCAGCGAGCGCGATGCCCTTGTAGGCCGGGCCGAACACCATGTCGTACGCGAGGCCCGAGGCCTGGACCGCGTCTGCGTAAAATTCCGCAAGCCGGCCGAGGCGTCCGCCGGTGTTGAACAGGCCGGCATCGAGGAAGTAGGGCGTCGTCCGGCCAGATTTCGTCACAAAGCTGCCGAAACGCAGCACCCCGCTCGTGATCGCGAACGCGATGAAGTCGCGGCGGTAGTCGCTCATGCGATCGGGCCGATGCGGCGTCAATTTTTCAACGGATTTCAACATGTTACGCGTCATTACCCTGAATCTCAACGGACTCCGGTCGGCGGTCGCGAAAGGCTTCCTTCGCTGGCTCGCGCGACAAAAGGCCGATTGCGTGTGCATGCAAGAAATCAAGGCTCATCGAAACGACCTGCCAAATGCAATCCTCATGCCAGGCAGGCTGGCAGGGCACTTCGACTTTGCGCACAAGAAGGGCTACAGCGGCGTCGGGATGTACTGCGGCCGTGCGCCGGATGCCGTTTCGACCGGTTTCGGCAGCCGCGAGTTCGACGCGGAGGGACGCTTCCTCCGCGCCGATTTCGGGAAGCTCTCGATCGTTTCGATGTATCTGCCTTCGGGGTCGAGCTCGGAGGAACGCCAGCAGGCGAAGTTCCGGTTCCTCCGCGAGTACCTGCCGGTGCTCGAGCGGCTCGCCGCGAGCGGCCGCGAGTTCATCCTCTGCGGCGACTGGAACATCGCGCACCGCGAGATCGACCTCAGGAACTGGCGTTCGAACCGGAAGAACTCGGGCTTCCTGCCCGAGGAGCGGGCGTGGCTCACCGATGTTTTCGATCGTGCCGGCTGGGTCGACGTCTTCCGCCGCCTCGACCCGCGTCCCGAGCAGTACACCTGGTGGTCGAACCGCGGCCAGGCGTGGGCGAAGAACGTCGGGTGGCGGATCGACTACCAGATCGCGACCCCCGGCATCGCGGCGAAAGCGGTGAAAGCGTCGATCTACAAGGCGCGGCGGTTCTCGGACCACGCGCCGCTCACGATCGACTACGACTGGGAATTCTGAGTGCTGGAGACGGAGGGATCGCAGAGGCGCTTCAGGGCGCGAACTCGTTGAGCGCGCGCGCCGCCCAGCGATAGCCGCGCCACACCCCGAATGCGCGCCGTGCCCACCGGAAGGCGCGCTTCGGCGAGAGCACGACGAAGATGGCGGCGGCGATCACCACCAGTCCCGGATGCGCCCGGGCGTACTGCGCGACGGCGATCCCGCGGTCGGCCACCGCGAGCGGTCCCTTGAGCGGCGCGAGGAGCAGCGCCAGCTCGTCGCGCTGCGCCGCCGAGCGCGCCAGCAGCCGCTCGCGACGGGCGTGGATCTGGTCGAGCCGGCGGCGGTTCACTTCAGCCGCTCTTCGTCCTTGAGGAACTCGCCGAGCGAGCTCGCGAACATCTTCGGGCGCCGCGCGAGGCGGCGCTTGAGGACCAGCGCGCCGACGACGCCGGCGACGAGGAAGAACGCCGCGAACGCGCCGAGCGTGGCGAGGCGGTGCGTGTCCCAGAGGAGCACCACCAGGAAGACCACGAACAGGAGCACCGCCATCTGCAGGCAGAACGCGATCGCCGCGACGGCGAGCGCGAGCTGCGCGAAGCGGATGCGCTCCTCCTCGAGCTCGGTGCCGAGGATCTCGAGCCGCGTGCGCAGCATGCCCGAGCGCGGTGCGCCCGAGCCGCGAGAGCGAATCGACGAGTCCGGGGGGACGCGGTGCGCCCGCCTCCTGGGACATGGGGGAAGCGCCGGCTACCGGCGGGCGATCAGCATGCCGATGATCACGCCGACCGCGGCCGCCGTTCCGACCGCCTTCCACGGATGCGCGTGCACGTAGTCGTCGGTCGCCTGCGCCGCCGCCTTGGCCTTGTCGACCACGACCTCCTGCGCCTGGGAGACCTTGACCTTGGCGGTGCGGAGGCTGTCTTCCATCTTCGCGCGCGCGGCCGAGACCTTCTCGCCGGCGGCGCTCGCGGTGGCGCGCAGGAGGTCCTCGGCGTCGGCCATGACGACCTTCATGTCGGCGACGAGCTTGTCGGTGGTGGCCTGTTCGTTCATGGTTGTCCTCGAAAGTGGGGAGGGAGCCGCACCCGGCGCGTGGGAGCGGGCCGGGGAGAGCCGTCGAGGCTACCGGCTTTTCGCATACCGGGCAACCCGGCCGTCTAGTCGAAGGACACCCGGGCGGTGCCAAGGCCCTCGATTTCCACGCCGCAGGCGTCGCCGCGGACCGCCCAGTAGGTCTGGACCATGCTGCCCGTAAACACGAACTCGCCTGCCCTGAGGCCGCCGCGCGCGGAGGCGAGCCAGGCGAGCGCGTTCAGCGGGCTGCCGAGCGCGTCGGCGCCGGTACCGCGGCCGACCTCCCGGCCGTTGACCGACATTGCGCCCCGCACGGCGGCGAGATCGAGCGCCGGGTCGAAGCGGCGCGGCGCGCCGAGCACGCAAGCCGCGCTGAAGAAATCGTCCGCGATCAGCGTCGGGGTGTCGACCGCCCCGTAGTCGACCCAGCGATCGTCGACGATCTCGATGCCGGCGGCGCACGCCTCGATCGCCGGCGCCACGTCGGCCGGTGCATACGGCCGGTCGCGCGCCGGCAGGTCGCGCCCGAGCAGCAAAGCGATCTCGCACTCGATGCCGACGCGCACGAAGGCGCCGTGGCGCAGGCTCGCCGACTCGCGGTAGGTCCGCGCCGCGAGCACGCCGCCCGCGCAAGGATGGTCGATCTTCAGGTACTGCTGCATCACCGGCGTCGTGCAGCCGATCTTGTGGCCGGCGAGCCCGCCGAGGCCGGCGCCGGCGAGCGCGACGTGCAGCGCGTCCTGCACGCGATAGCCGCCCGCGACGTCCGCCGGACGCAGCTCGGGCGGGAGACCGCTCATGCGCGTGCGAGCGAGCCGCGCCTGCGCGAGGAACGCCGCCGCCTCGGGGAGGCTCACTGCTTCACCACGCGGTTGCGGAGCACGCCGATGCGCTCCACCTCGAGCTCGACGACGTCGCCGGGCTTCAGGAACCGCAGCTGCTCGAGCCCGCAGCCGTTGCCGACGGTGCCCGAGCCGAAGAACTCGCCGGGATGCAGCGTTTCGGACCGGGCGACGTGGGCGATGCAGTCCTCGAACTTCCATTTCATGTCGCGCGAGTTGCCGCGTCCCCATTCCTCGCCGTTCACGCGGACCTTCATCTCGAGCGCGTACGGATCGGGGATCTCGTCGGCGGTGACGAGACACGGCCCCATCGCGTTCGCGTTGTCGAAGTCCTTGCCCTTGCCCGGTCCGAGCTGGCCGGGCATCTCCTTCGTCTGCTCGTCGCGCGCCGAGAAGTCGTTGAAGATCGTGTAGCCGAAGATGTGGTCGCGCGCCCGCGCGCGCGCGATGTCCTTGCCGGGCTTGCCGATGTAGCAGCCGAACTCGAGCTCGAAGTCGAGCGCTTCGGAGTAACCGGGCCAGGGCACGTCGTCCTCGTGCCCGCAGACGCTGAAGCGGTTCGGGTGGTAGAAGATCGGCCGCTCGTACCAGGTCTGCGGCACCGCGAGAATTCCCTTCGCCTCCATCTCGCGCAGTGCGGCGTCCGGGTCCGGCGCGGCACGCGCGCGGAGCCTGCGCGCCGCCTGGAAGGCCTGCACGAGGTGCTTCTCGAAGCAGAGGAAGTCGCGCATCTGCGGCGGCTGCGGGATCGGCGCGGCGAGCCTGACCGCGTCGCGCGCGAGCACCGCCGCCTTCGGCCGCCGCTTCGCCGCCGCGAGCGAGCGCGCGAGATCGAGCGCGTCGTCGCCGCCTTCGACGATCGCCAGCACGCTCGCCAGCCGGGGCGAGGCCCGGCCGTAGCGCGCCCGGTGCGCGGCCTGCAGGTCGAGCACGCGCGTGCCGTCGTCGATCAGCGCGCCGGCGCGCGAGGCCCCGCGCGCGGCGCGGAACGTCACGAGCTTCATGCCTCCCTCCGTCGTTCGCGCTCGCGCTATTCTACGCACCCCGCACAACGACGCGATCCGAGGAGACCATGATCTGGCGAGTCCGCAGGGTGCTCACCGGCCACGATGCCGACGGCAAGTCGACCTTCCTCATGGACGGGCCGGCGCCGAACGTGAAGGAGATGGCGTCGATGCCCGGGCTCGCGCTCACCGACCTGTGGGAGACGAAGGGCGCGCCGGCGCGGAACGACGGCGCGCGCCGACAACGCGGACCGGCCGGTGCGGCTCGAGCCGCCGGCGAACGGCACGATCCTGCGCATCGTCGAGTTCCCGCCCGACAGCGCCTGGCGCGGCCGGACCGACGGCCGCGAAGGCTTCGACTCGATCGGCGCCGGGCACGCGCAGGACGCGCACTCGAGCGATCCGATGATGCACAAGACGGCGAGCGTCGACTACATCATCGTGCTCAAGGGCGAGATCCACGCGATCATGGACAAGGGCGAGACGCTGCTCAAGGCCGGCGACATCCTCGTCCAGCGCGGCACCAACCACTCCTGGAGCGTGCGCGGCAGCGAGCCGTGCATCATCGCGGCGGTGCTGGTGAGCGCCGCGCCGCTCGGCGCGAAGAAGCGCAAGGCCGCGAAGCGGCCCGCCAAGCGCCCCTCAAGCGGCCGGCGAAGAAAGCGGCACGCCGCCCGGCGAAGCGCGCAGCCCGGCGGCGCTAGGGCGAAGGCGCCGGCCGCGCATCGGCCCACGCGAGCATCTTCTTCACCCACGGCAGCAGCAGGTAGGCCGGGAACGAGAGCAGAAACGTAAGGAAGAAGTAGGGCGAGTAGCCCATCTCCTGGGCGCCGAAGCCGCTCGCGAAGCCGGCCAGCGAGCGCGACAGCGCGAACACCGACGAGAGCAGCGCGTACTCGGTCGCCGAGTGGCGCTTGTCGACGATCGCCATCAGGAACGCGAGGAAGGCGGCGGTGCCGAGGCCACCGGTGAACGATTCGGCGGCGCTCGCCGTGTACAGCACGGCCCGGTGCCAGAGCTCCGGATTCGCGCCCGCCCCGTAGGGGATGAGCGCCGCCGCGGCCGCGTAGCCGAGGTTCGACAGCGCCTGGAAGAGTCCGAGCACCCACAGCGCCTTGAAGATGCCGGCGCGGTCGGTGTACCAGCCGCCGGCGAGCCCGCCGGCGATCGAGAGCGCGAGCCCGATGTTCACCGAGACGAGCCCGATCTCGGTCGCGCTGAAGCCGGCGTCCACCCAGAACGGCTTCACCATGAACCCCATCGAGGCGTCGCCGAGCTTGAAGATCAGGATGAACGCGAGCACCGGCCAGATGTGCGGCCGCGCGATGAGCTCGATGAGCGCGCCGAACATCGGCCCGCGCGTCGCGTCGGTCTTCGCCGCCGGGACGCGCCGGCTGCCGATCCAGCAGACCGCGAGCGCCGCGACTGCGGTGCCGAGCGCGATCCCCCAGAAGGCAGGGATAGCGCGCGCGACCACTTCGTCACCTGGTCGACGAGCGCGAGCGCGCCGAGCGCGAGGGCGAGCACCGACGCCGCGAGCTTCGGGTCGGTGACGATCCGCGCGAGCTCCGCGCGCAGCGTCGTCTGCGCGTCGCGCTCGACCGCGCGCTCCGGCGGCGCGGCGAGCACCGCCGCCGCGCACGCCGCGAGGATCAGCGCCGCGCACACGAAGGCGCCCGACCAGGTGATCCAGTCGGACAGGATCAGCACCAGCCCGGAGGCGAGCATCCCGACGCGGTAGAGCCCGATCCGCACGCCGTTCGCGAACCCGAGCTCGTTCTTGTCGAGCAGCTCGATCGTGTAGCCGTCGATCGCGACGTCGTTGGTCGCGGAGAGCAGCGTGAAGACCGCGATCGCCGCCCACACCCACGGGCCGAAGCCGGCGGCGGCCGCGAACACGAGCATCACCGCGCCCATCGCGAGATCGACCGTCGCCATCCAGTAGCGGTGGCGGCGATAGTGGTCGATCGCCGGCGCCCACAGGAACTTCAGCGTCCAGGCGAGCCCGAGCAGGCTGATCGCGCCGATCGCGCGGAGGTCGACGCCCTGCTGGCGGAACCAGACCGGGAAGATCTCGTAGAAGACGCCGAGCGGGAAGCCCTCCGAGAAGTAGAGGAGCCCGACCCAGAAGAGCTTGGACTTGAGGAGCTTCGGTTGTGGTTCCAATGCGGTGCGCCCGGTTTGCGCGCTATTGTCCGCGGAGCGCGCACCGCGCGGCAAGCGGGCGATGACCGCGGGAACTCGCGTAGACTCTCGCGCGACAAAGCACGCGAGCACCATGCTGCGCCGGATCCTCAGGTCGATTGGCAGAACAGCGACGGCATCGGCCGACGGCGAGACGTCGACGGCATCGACCGACCGTCCGACACCACCGGCATCGGCCGACGCCGCGGCACCGCCGCCCGCCGTTGCGGAGCGCCCCGAGGACGCGCGGGACCGCCGCCTCGCGGCGGCGCACGCCGGCGTCTCGATCGACCTGCACCGGCGCATCCAGTTCGACGGGCTCACCGTCGCCGGACTCGATTTCCTCCGCCTCGTGGACGACGTGCCTCCGCGACTCGTCCACCGTGCTCGGCGAGCTCAAGGCGTTCCATCGTTATCAGGCGGCGCTGATCCTCGCCCGTTACTTCGCTCACACGCTCGACGTGCCCGGCGAGCGCGTGGAGTGCGGCGTGTTCAGCGGCTTCGGCTCGCTGCTCATGTGCCGGTTGATGCGCGCGCGTCGTCCCGGGTTCGACGGCACCGGTTTTCACCTCGTCGACAGCTTCGAGGGTCTCAGCTCGCCCTCGGCCGAGGACGCGGTCGAGCTGCGCGAGAAGCCGGGTCGCGGCACGGTCGCCGTTCTCGGCTACGACAAGGGCGGGTTCACGGCGCCGATCGAGTACGCGCGCGCCGCGATGCGCGAGTTTCCCGGGGCGCGCATCCACAAGGGCTGGATCCCCGAGGTGCTCGCGGCGCTGCCGGACGCAGCGTTCGCGTTCGTGCACGTGGACGTGGATCTCTACGAGCCGACGCGCGCGTGCCTCGAGCACTTCCATCCGCGCCTTGCCGACGGCGGCGTGATCGTGTGCGACGACTACGGCGCGCCGCGCTTCCCCGGCGCGGCGCGAGCGTGGGACGAGTACTGCGACCGGCGCGGGATTCCGTACGTCGTGCTGGACACCGGCCAGTCGATCATCCTCCGCGAGTAGCGTGCGGCGCCGACGGCCGCCGGCTACTGCCGCTTCTCGAACCGGAACACCGCCAGGCTGCCAAGCAGGTTCGGGAGAACCTTCACCGGCCGCCCGGCGTGCAGCACGATCCGCTCGAGAATGTGCACCGAGTGGTCGGCGCAGAACCGCTCGAAGTCGCTGATCGTGCAGAGATGGACGTTGGGCGTGTCGTACCACTGGTAGGGGAGCGCGTCCGACACCGGCATCCGGCCGCCGACGGCGACCTGCCAGCGCGCCTGCCAGTGGCCGAAGTTCGGAAACGCGACGATGCCCTGCCGGCCGACGCGGAGCATCTCGAGCACGATGTCCTCGGTGTGGCGCATCGCCTGCAGCGTCTGCGAGAGGATCACGTAGTCGAACGATCCGGCGTCGAAGCCCTGCAGCCCGCGCTCGAGGTCGCTCTGGATCACGTTCACGCCGTTCTTCACGCACGCGAGCACGTTGTCGTCCGCGATCTCGATGCCGTAGCCCTTGACTCCGCGCGTGCCGGTGAGGAACTTGAGGAGCAGGCCGTCGCCGCAGCCGAGGTCGAGCACCGTCGCCTGCGGCGCGACCCACCCGGCGATCGTGTCGAACTCGGGCCGCCCCGAGGGCTGCTCGTGCCCGGTCATGCCGCGAAGCCGCCGCCGGCGACGACGCGGAGCGGTTCGCCCTCGTCGAGGAGCGGCGCGCCCTCGGTCGGCGCCTGCTCGGCGCCCACCTCACGAGCGACATTGTCGAAGTAGGCGCGCACGAGCGCGAGGTAGCGCTCGTCCTCCAGCAGGAACGCGTCGTGCCCGTGCGGGGCGTCGATCTCCGCGTACGTGACGTCGCGCCGGTTGTCGAGCAGCGCCTTCAGGATCTCGCGCGCGCGAGCGGGCGCGAAGCGCCAGTCGGAAGTGAAGGACACCACCAGGAACTTCGCGGTTGCCGGCGCAAGCGCCGCGGCGAGGTCGCCCCCGCGTTCCGCCGCCGGGTCGAAGTAGTCGAGCGCGCGCGTGATGAGGAGGTAGGTGTTCGCGTCGAAGTAGCCGGAGAACTTGTCGCCCTGGTGGCGCAGGTAGGACTCGACCTCGAAGTCGACGCCGAAGTGGAAGCCGAGCTTCCCCGACCGCAGGCTGCGCCCGAACTTCTCCATCATCGCGTCGTCGGAGAGGTAGGTGACGTGCCCGAGCATCCGCGCGAGCCGCAGGCCGCGCTTCGGCACCACGCCGTGCTGGTAGTAGTCGCCGCCGTGGAAGTCCGGGTCGGTGGTGATGGCCTGGCGCGCGATCTCGTTGAAGGCGATGTTCTGCGCCGAGAGCCGCGGCGCCGCCGCGATCACGAGCGCGTGCCGGATCCGGTCGGGGTAGGACGTCGTCCACGCGAGCGCCTGCATCGCGCCCAGGCTCCCGCCCATCACCGCCGCCCAGCACGGGATGCCGAGCCGGTCGGCGAGCCGCGCCTGCGCTTCGACCCAGTCCTCGACGGTCACCACCGGGAAGGCCGATCCGTAGGGCTTGCCGGTGCGCGGGTTGACCGACGCCGGCCCGGTCGTGCCGAAGCAGCCGCCGAGGTTGTTCACGCCGACGACGAAGAAGCGGTCGGTGTCGAGCGGCTTGCCCGGGCCGATCATGTTGTCCCACCAGCCGATGCTGCCCGGGTCGTCGGCGTAGTAGCCGGCGACGTGGTGCGAGGCGTTCAGCGCGTGGCACACCAGCACCGCGTTCGAGCGCGCGGCGTTGAGGCGCCCGTACGTCTCGAAGACGAGGCTGTACTCGTCGAGCGTGGCGCCGCTTTTCAGGCGGATCGGCTGCGCAAAGCGCAGCCGCCGCGGCGTCGCCACGCCGACCGAGCGGGGGAGATTCGTGTCGTCTGGGCCCATAAAAGCAAAAACCCGTTCAGCTTGCGTCTGCCGAACGGGTCTCAACACCCTCGCTTTAGCAGTATTTCTATCCGGTCCCTCGTGTCCAGTGGGGACACCAGGGACCGGACTCGCGCCCGCAAGCTGAGTTCAAATCGGCGCGATCAGATCGAATTGTACGCCAGCCGCTACTGCTCCTGCCAGTTCTCCCGTCGGTACCTGCGCCGCCGGGCGACGGCGAGCCGCGCGAGCTGCGGGAAGTCCTTGATGGCGCGCAGCACCGAGGTCGAGATCCGGTGCGGTACCTCGCCGCACTCCCGGGCGAAGCGCGCTGCGAGGTCCTCGGAGTCGATCGGCGGCGCCTCCGGCCCGTCGTGGAAGTGGCCGAGCCCCTTCTTCCACACGAGCGCCCGCTCCGCGTGGCCGACGCCGTAGCAGAGCTCGAGCGCGACGATCTCGCCGTCGCGGTCCTGCCGCACGAACAGATCGAAGAAGTCGTCGTGGAACCAGCGCCGGGTATGGCCGGCCGTGTCCTGGGTCACCCCGGTGATTTCGCGTAGCACTTCATTGCTCCTGTTCATCTGCACTATACGAGGGTCAATGGAAGGGCGGCAGGACCCTTCCCTTCCCGCCGATTCCCCTCGTGCTCCCCGAAGTCAGGGAAAGCGCTGCTCCGCATCGGTTTCCCGTTACGCATTGAGCCTCGCCAGCAGGCCGCGTGTCCGGTCGGCCTCTTCCGAGCGCAGGATCCGCTGCGCCACCGCCTCGACCTCGGGAATCGACGAGCGCAGCACCTGCTGCTTCACCGCCAGCAGCTGCGCCGGATGCATCGAGAACTGGCGCAGCCCCAGGCCGAGCAGCAGGCGCGTCAGCTCGACCTCGCCCGCCATCTCGCCGCAGACCGCGACCGGCACGCCGGCCTTGTTCGCCGCGCGGATGGTGTGGGAGACGAGAAACAGCACCGCCGGATGGAGCGGATCGTACAGGTGCGCGACATTGTCGTCGGTCCGGTCGATCGCGAGCGTGTACTGGATGAGGTCGTTGGTGCCGATTGAAAGGAAGTCGAGCTTCTTGATGAAGCTGCCGATCGCGAGCGCTGCGCCCGGCACCTCGATCATGCCGCCGATCGGGACGCCCGGGTCGAACGGGGTCCCGCCCTGCGCCAGCGTGTCCTGCGCCACCGACACGTAGTGCATCACCTGGTCGATCTCGTGCGCGTGCGCGATCATCGGCACCAGCAATCGCACTTTGCCGTAGTGGGACGCGCGCAGGATCGCCCGGAGCTGGGTGAGGAACATGTGCGGCTCGGCGAGGCAGAACCGGATCGCGCGGAGGCCCAACGCCGGGTTCGGGCCGGCGAACTGCTCGCCGTTGATCGTCTTGTCCGCACCGAGGTCGAGCGTGCGGATGGTGACCGGGCGCCCGGCCATGGCCTGGACCACCTGGCGGTAGGACTCGAACTGCTCGTCCTCGTCGGGCAGGTCGTCGCGGTTCAGGAACAGGAACTCGCTGCGGAAGAGCCCGACGCCCATCGCGCCGACCTCGAGCGCCTGCTCGACGTCCTCGGGCAGCTCGATGTTCGCCTGCAGCTCGACCGTGACGCCCTCGAGCGTCGCGGCGGGCGTCGTCTTGAGGCGCTTCAGCTTCTGCCGCTCGAGCTCGAACTGGCCCTGCCGGAGCTGGTACTCGGCGAGCACCTGCCGGTCGGGGTTGACGATCAGCACCCCGGCCGAGCCGTCGGCGATCAAGAGCTCGCCCTCGCGGATCATCTGCCGGGCGTGGTGCAGGCCGACGATCGCCGGGAGGTTGAGGCTGCGCGCGACGATCGCGGTGTGCGAGGTGACGCCGCCGACGTCGGTGACGAAGCCGGCGAACTGGTGCTGCTTGAAGAGGATCATGTCTGCCGGCGAGAAGTCGTGCGCGACGACGATGATGTTCTCCTCGTGCTCCGGCGCCTCGGGCTGGTGGCCGGTGCCGAGCATCCCCTTCAGCACGCGCTCGACCACCTGCTGCACGTCGGCCTTGCGCTCGCGGAGGTAGGCGTCCTCGATCTCCTCGAACCGGTGGACGAGGATCTCCATCTGGTGCACCAGCGCCCATTCGGCGTTCCAGCGGCGCGTGCGTACGAGCTCGCGCGGCGCGACCGACAGCATCGCGTCGTTGAGGATCATCAGGTGCAGGTCGAGGAAGGCGCCCATCTCCGCCGGCGCGTCGGCGGGCACCGCCGCGTGCAGGCCGACCAGCTCGCCGCGCACATGCTCGACCGCGGCGTCGAAGCGCACGATCTCGGCGTCGATGTCCTCGCGCGCGATCTCGTAGTGCGCGACCTCGAGCCGCGCGCTGGTGATGAGGTGGGCGTAGCCGATCGCGATGCCGCCCGACACGCCGGCGCCGTGCAGCGTGAAGCTCGCGCCGGCCTGCTTGCCGAGCGCGGCTTCCACCGTCGCGATTTCAGGCTTGCCCATTGGCCGCCGCCCGCCACCGTCACTCTCCTTCGCCGAACTTGTCTTCCACCAGCTGCGCCAGCGCCTCGAGCGCCGCGTCGGCGTCCGCGCCGGCGGTCTCGATCCCGATCCGGCTGCCCTTGCCGGCGGCCAGCATCATGACGCCCATGATGCTCTTCGCGTTCACGCGCCGGCCGTTCCGCGACAGCCACACGTCGGCGCCGAACTTGGCGGCGACCTGCGTCACCTTGGCCGCCGCGCGCGCG
>CAVXND010000038.1:0-22857 GCA_963762785.1 uncultured beta proteobacterium | reverse complement strand
TCACAACAGCGCCGGCACGATGTCGACGAACAGGATCTTCACGATCGTCATGCCCGGGAAGATCATCGCGTAGCCGATGTCCGGCCGGTCCGTCGGCGCGAGCTTGTTCGCGTAGGCGAGGATCGCCGGGTTGCCGCAGGCGCCCGCGACGATGCCGGCCACCTCGTCGTACGGCAGCCGGTACACGAAGAGGCCGAGGATCAGGATCGGCAGGACGAGCGCGACCAGCACGATCGCGCCCAGGCCGAGCATCAGCAGGCCGGTCTCCGTCACCGTCGCGGCGAACTTCGGCCCCGAGGACATCCCGACCTGCGCGAGAAAGAGCGTCAGCCCGAGGTTGCGCAGCACGAGGTTGGCGGAGAGCGGGATGGTCCAGTTCATGCCGCCGGTGCGGCGCAGGTTGCCGAGGATCAGCGCCACGATCAGCACGCCCGACAGTCCGACGGCGAGCTTGCCGATGCCGGGCAGCGGGAACTGGATCGCGCCGACCAGGAAGCCGAGCGCCATGCCGAGGCCGATCGAGATGTAGCTGAACTCCGCGGTGCCCTTGATCGAGTCGCCGAAGAACTTGCGCAGCGCCGGGAAATCGCCGCGGTTGGCGAGCAGGCCGACGCGGTCGCCGAACTCGAGCACGAGGTCGGGCCGGGGCACGATGTCCGTATCGCCGCGGCGGACCTGGGCGATGACCGAGGCCTTGTCGCCCGGACAGCTCGAGATCGCCGAGCGCCCGGCCGACCACGGTCGGGCGGGAGGCGAACACGCGCAGGTAATCGAGATCGCTCCGATCCTTGGCGATGCGGCCGGGCGCCGCCTCGCCGAGCCGCTTGGCGCCGCGCCGAGCGCCTCCTTGCTCGGGCCCGAGGCCAGCACCACGTCATCCTCCGCGACCACCATGTTCGGGGATGCCGGCTCGTTGCGGTGCGCCCGGCGCAGCGCGACGATCTGCACCCCCGCGGGCAGCCCGCTCATCACCTCGCCGAGCGTCTTGCCGAAGAGATCCGGATTGCGGATCGCGACCTCGAGCAGCTCGAGGCCGGCGACCGCGGAGGCCTCGAGCTTCGGTTTGAGGATCATGAACGCGACGTACAGGAACAGGATCGGGCCGGCGACGCCGAACGGGTAGGAAACCGAGTAGCCCACCGCCGGGTCGTCGTTGCCGAGCGTCGCGATGGCCGCCTGCAGCGTCGGCGTGCTCGTGCCCGAGCCGGCGAACAGCCCGAGCGCGTGGCCGACGTTCAGCCCCATCGCCTTCACGAACACGAGGCTCACCGCGCCCGCCAGCAGCACGCCGATCAACGCCATCATGTTCGCCCTGCGGCCGGCGGCGCTCGTCAGGCCGAGGAAGAACTGCTTGCCGTACTGGACCCCGACCGTATAGAGGAAGAGCGCGAGGCCGAGCGTCCCGACCATCGGCGCCGGCACCGACTTGGGCGCGAACCAGCCCACGGCGAGCGCGACGAACAGCACCGCGCCCACGCCGAGCGAGAAGCCCTTGATGTTGATCTCGCCGACGAGATAGCCGATCGCGATCGTGAGGAACAGCGCCATCAGCGGCTGCTGCTCGAGCAGCGTCTTGACGTACTCCATGTCCCCTCCCTTTCTTCTTCTAGTAGACGGTCAGCCCGCGGCTGCGGAACTGGCCGCGCACGCGCTCGGTCAGCTCGGCGTCCGGGCGGCTCGACGTTCTCCAGCGGGTATGCGAGGCCGAGCTTGTGCCACTTGTCCTTGCCCATCTGGTGGAAGCGCAGGATCTCCACCCGCTCGACCGTCTTCAGCCCGGCGCACGATATCGGCGACCTTCTCGACGTTGTCGTGGCCGTCGGTGAGACCGGGCACGAGGACGAAGCGGATCCACATCGGGCGCCCGAGCGCCGACAGCCGGCGCGCGTAGTCGAGCGTCGGCTGCAGCGGCTGGCGCGTGACCTTCTCGTAGATCGCCGGATCGCCGGACTTGATGTCGAGCAGGTTGAGGTCGATGTCCATCAGCTCCTGCGTCGGTGAACCGGTCGCCGAGGCGGCCCGAGGTGTCGATGCAGGTGTGCAGCCCGAGCTCCTTGCAGCGGCGGAAGATCCGCGTGACGAACGGCCGCTGCACCATCGGCTCGCCGCCGGAGAGCGTGATGCCGCCCTTGCTGATCTTGAGCACCTGGGCGTACTTGCCGATCTGCTGCATCGCGCGCGAGACGGTCACCGGATGGCCGTTGTGCTTGTGCCAGGTGTCCGGGTTGTGGCAGTACTGGCAGCGCAGCAGGCAGCCGGTCAGAAAGCCGACGAAGCGGATGCCGGGGCCGTCCACCGTGCTGCCGACCTCGTACGAGTGCACGTAGCCGACGAGGTCGTCCTCCTCCTTGACCTCCTCGACGTCGCCCGGATGGACGGCGTAATAGTCGTGCGCGGCCTTGCTCTCCGCCGCCCCCTTGCGCGCGACGTGGAGCTCGTAGCGGCTGCCGACGGCTGGCTCGGCCATGGCGCCGCCTACATCGCGCCGTGGAACGTGCGGTTGATGACGTCGAGCTGCTGCTCCTTGGTCAGCTTGACGAAGTTCACCGCGTAGCCCGACACCCGGATCGTGAGCTGCGGGTACTTCTCCGGGTGCTTCATCGCGTCCTGCAGCGTCTCGCGGTTGAGCACGTTGATGTTGACGTGGAAGCCGCCGCTCGCGAAATAGGCGTCGAGCGCCGTTGACGCCGCGCGTGATCTGGTCCTCCTTGGTGCCCGAGCGCGGCGGGCACCACCGAGAGCGTCAGCGAGATGCCGTCCTCGGCGTCGTCGTACGGGATCTTGGCGACCGACATCAGCGCCGCCAGCGCGCCGTGCGTGTCGCGGCCGTTCGACGGGTTCGCGCCGGGCGCGAAGGCCTCGCCCTTCTTGCGGCCGTCCGGCGTGTTGCCCGTCGCCTTGCCGTACACCACGTTGGAGGTGATGGTCAGCACCGACTGCGTGTGCACCGCGTTGCGGTAGGTCGGGTACATGCGGATCTTGTTCATCATCATCGACACGAGCAGCTTGGCGATGTCGTCCGCGCGGTCGTCGTTGTTGCCGAAGCACGGGAACTCGCCCTCGGTCTTGAAGTCGACGATGATCCCGCGCTCGTCGCGCACCGGCTTCACCTTGGCGTACTTGATCGCCGACAGGCTGTCGGCGGCGTGCGAGAGGCCGGCGATGCCGCACGCGAGCGTGCGCAGGATGTCGCGGTCGTGCAGCGCCATCTCGATCGCCTCGTAGCAGTACTTGTCGTGCATGTAGTGGATGATGTTGAGCGCGTTGACGTACGTCTTCGCGAGCCAGTCCATCATCGGGTCGAGGCGGTCCATCACCTCGTCGTAGTCGAGCACGTCCGACGGTGACCGGCGCGAGCTTCGGCCCGACCTGCTCGCCGGTCACCTCGTCGCGTCCGCCGTTCAGGGCGTAGAGCAGCGTCTTGGCCAGGTTCACGCGCGCGCCGAAGAACTGCATCTGCTTGCCGACCCGCATCGCCGAGACGCAGCAGGCGATGGCGCAGTCGTCGCCCCACTTGGGCCGCATGAGGTCGTCGGACTCGTACTGGATCGAGCTCGTGTCGATCGACGTCTTGATCGCGAAGCGCTTGAAGCCGTCGGGCAGCCGCGGCGACCAGAACACGGTGATGTTCGGCTCGGGCGCCGGGCCGAGGTTGTAGAGGGTGTGCAGCATGCGGAACGCGCTCTTGGTGACGAGCGTGCGTCCGTCCTCGCCCTGTCCGCCCACGACCTCGGTGACCCAGACCGGGTCGCCGGAGAAGAGCTGGTTGTACTCGGGGGCGCGCAGGAAGCGCACGATGCGCCACTTGATGACGAGGTCGTCGATGATCTCCTGCGCCTGCGACTCGGTCAGCTTGCCCTCGCGCAGGTCGCGCTCGAAGTAGATGTCCCAGAACGTGGACAGCCGCCCGGCCGACATCGCCGCCCCGTTCTGCTGCTTGATCGCGCCGAGATAGCCGAAGTAGGTCCACTGCACCGCCTCGCGCGCGTTCGTCGCCGGCCCGGAGATGTCGTAGCCGTAGCGCGTCGCCATCTCCTTCAGCTCCTTGAGCGACCGGATCTGCTCGGCCAGCTCCTCGCGCAGGCGGATGATGTCCTCGGTCGAATGGCGGTCGTCGAGCTCGTGCTTCTCGCGCTCCTTGTCGGCGACGAGGAAATCCACGCCGTAGAGCGCGACCCGGCGGTAGTCGCCGATGATGCGGCCGCGGCCGTACGCGTCCGGCAGGCCGGTGACGATCCCCGACGAGCGGGCCTTGCGGATGTCCGGCGTGTAGGCGTCGAACACGCCGTCGTTGTGCGTCTTGCGGTACTTGGTGAAGATCTCGCCGAGGGCCGGGTCCGGCTTGTAGCCGTAGGACTCGAGGCTCGCCGCGACCACGCGCCAGCCGCCGAACGGCATGATCGCCCGCTTGAGCGGCGCGTCGGTCTGCAGGCCGACGATGATCTCGCGGTCCTTGTCGATGTAGCCGGGCGCGTGCGCGAGGATGCCGGAAGGCACCTGCGACACGTCGAGGATGCCCTTCTCGCGCTCCTTGGCGAGCAGCGGCTGCAGCGTCTTCCACATGCCCTTCGTGCGCTCGGTCGCGCCCTGCAGGAAGGCGCCGTCGCCTTCGTACGGCGTGTAGTTGCGCTGGATGAATTCGCGGACGTTGACGCGGCTCTGCCAGGTGCCGGGCGCGAAGCCGCGCCACGCGACTTCCCATCGCTCGCTCGCCAGTTTCGGATTGGTCGCCATAACGCCTCCTTTGCGGTCGATCGGTGCGCGACCGGACGAAGTCGCGCACCCTCCGGGAGGAACGTTATGCCCCGCGCGGAGCGCGGCAAATCCTACTTTGGTTGGATTCGCGGTCGACGGGACGGCGGCCTGAACCTGCCGCCGCGGCATCGCGACGCGCAAGCGTCCGTCGCCACGCGGTGACGCGCGGGAAGCGCTGCGCCCCGGCGCTACGCTACTTGTCGGGCGTGGCCTTCTGCCAGCTCGAGTCGGGATCGAAGCGCGTCATCGCGGCCGCCCGCGCGGCGGTGTCCGGGCCGAGGTCCTTCTCGTACACGACGCCGTCGTGGCTCACGATGAACGTCATCACGCCGGTATCGCCGTACTTGACCGGCCAGGCCACGACGGCGAATCCGCCGATCATCCGCCCGCGCACGACGTAGTCGAACGCGCCGCCGGGCGCGTTCTTCCCCTGCCCGGTGAGGATCTTGTAGCGGTAGCCGTAATAGCCGGCTTCGCGGTTGGCGCCCGCCGCGCGCGCGGCCGCCACGGCCGGTCCGAGCGGGCTCGGCGGCTCGCCCGCCTTCGTCGGCCAGTAGAGTCCGTCCTGCTTGCCCGACGAGCTCGTGAACTTGGATGCGTACTGGAGCACGCCGTCGCCGTTGCGGTCCTGCCGCGCGTACTCCTTCTCCGCGTCGTAGATGGCGAGCATCACCTGCATCACGGCGAGCTCGTTCCGACCGATGCGGCGCAGACGCATCTCGTCGGCGCCGGCGCGCGTGTCGAACCGCCAGCCCTGCGCGGTCTTCACGATCGGGATCGGCATGGTCCAGCCGTCGCCGCCCACCGCGACGTGCGCCTTCGCGTCGCCGTCCGGCTGGATGGCGTGCGACTTCGCCCACGCGGCGAGGAAGCGATAGCGGCCCTCGGCACCGACCGGCGGGATGTACGTGCGGAAGTCCGCGCCGAGCAGCGCCTTCAACGCGTCTTCGTCGCTCGTCGCGACCGCATCGCCGAACGCGTTCATCGCCGCGTCGGCGAAGCGAAGGTCTTCTGCTGCGCGAAAGCAGCCGGCATCCAGCCAATGCAGAGCGCAAGCGCAGCAACGAACAGCGGCAAAGCGGGTCGCCGCCGCCTTGCATGAGTGTCGATGTACGGTTCGCATCGTCGATGTCTCCCTAGCGCCTGCCGCCGCCACCACGACCACCGCCGCCGGCGCGCGCGCCGCCGCCGCCTGCGCTCGGCCGCGCTCCGCCGCCCGCACCGGCGCTCGGCCGCGCTCCGCCGCCGGCGCCCGCGCTCGGCCGTGCCCCTCCGCCGGCGCCCGCGCCTGCGCCCCACCGCCGCGGTTCGCCATCGACTGATTGCTCGCTTGCCCGCGGTCGAAGTCGCGTTGCGAGGCTGCGCCGTTGCCGACGCCCTGGAATGCGTTGTCGCGCCCGCCGCCGCCTGCTCCGCCCGGTCCGCCGCGATCGCCGACACCGCCTGCTCCTCCCGGTCCGCCGCGATCGCCGACCCCGCCTGCTCCTCCCGGTCCGCCGCGATCGCCGACGCCGCCTGCTCCTCCCGGTCCGCCGCGATCGCCGACGCCGCCTGCTCCTCCCGGTCCGCCGCGATCGCCGACGCCGCCTGCTCCTCCCGGTCCGCCGCGATCGCCGACGCCGCCTCGATCCCCTGGGCCGCCACGGTCACCCGCGCCCCCTCGATCACCCGGTCCGCCGCGATCACCCGCGCCGCCACGATCGCCGGGGCCGCCGTCGCGCCCGCGGTAATCCTTGCGCCCGATCGGCGCCGGGCACGTCCTTCCCGAATTTCTCGCGGCTCGCGTTATCGCGATACGCGACGCCCTTGCGATGGCTCGCGTCGTGCTGCCACTGGCCGCCGCCGCCCACGTTCGTGCGATTGAAGTTGCGGTCGATGTTGGTGGCGCGGTTCACGTTGATGTTGACGTCGCCGCGCCCCCAGTTGCAGCCGCCGAAGATCGCACCCGCGGCCGCGATGCCCACGCCCCAGGCAAAGCCGGTCATGAGCGCCGCCGCCCGGATACCAGACCGGAGACGGGGGCCAGTAGTACGGCGGATACGCCGGATAGCCCCAGGCGCCGTAAACGACCGTCGGGTTGTAGGCCGGGACGTAGATCGTCTGCGGGTTGGCCGGCTCGATCTTGATGACCGTCTGCTGCGGCGCCGCCTGCTCGACGATCACCTTCTGCTGCTCGGTCGACTTGAGGTTGCCCGACTGTTCCGCTTTCGCCCGCAGCCGCTGCACCGCATCGAGCACCGACTTCTGGTCGGCGAGGAAGGCGTCGCCGAGCTTCTGCGTCCAGTCGAGCTTCTCGTTCATCGGCTCGAGGATCTGCGGGAAGGCGACGAGCGACTTCACGCTCACGTCCCAGGTCTGGTTCTCGACCGCCTTCACGGCGGCGTCGCCCTTGACGTTGGGGTTCGCCTTCGCCCAGCGCGCGGCCTGGACGATCTCCAGCGGATAGGTCGAGGCCATCAGCACCTGCGAGAGCAGATCGATCGGGATAGAGCGCGATCGGCGCGACCAGCGCCTCGATCTCCTCCGGCTTGAAGGTCGGCGGTTCGCCCTGCGCCCGCGCGACGCCCGCGGTCGCGGTGACGACCGCGAGCAGCGACGGCAAAGAGGTGCCGGGCGAGAGCTCGCTCCAGGATTTCATGCGTGGATCCTCCTTCGCGACTGTCCGGGCCGCAGTTTACAGCACGGCAACTACCCGGGCCGGGCATCGCGAATCATACTTTGGTCGGATTCCGACCGCTTCGGCGGCTGGCGCAAGTCCGCACGGCCGCGAGGCCGACTTGCCACCGTCCACGGACATCAGCCGCCCGTCCCGATCACAGCGCCATCGTGACGTGCACCACCCCGGCCTCGCGACGCGTCGTCGCGGCGAGACCGCAGCGCTCGAACACCTTGAGCATCGGGGCGTTGTCCGGCAGGACCTCGGCGGTCAGCTCCCGCAGGCCCGCCGTCGCGGGCGATGAGCGACCAGGTGGCGCATCAGGCGCGTCGCGATGCCGAGCCCCTGGTGCGGATCGTCTACCGCGAAAGCGACCTCGGCGCGGCCCGGTTCCGACACGATGTAACGCCCGCCGCCCACGATCACCGGCTGCCCGGCCTCTTCGAGCACCGCGACCAGGGCCACGTGACTCACGAAGTCGACGTTCAGATAGAACTCGATCTCCTTCTCGGAGAACGAGCGTTTCGGGGCAAAGAACCGCCGATATCGCGTCTCCTCGCTCGTCCGCCTCACCGACGCGGCCAGACCGTCGCGGTCGGTAGGCCGCAGCGCCCGGATCTCGACCTGGCGCCCGTCGCGCAGACGCTCGACGGCGGAGTAGTCGGCCGCGTTCACGACGCGCTCGCGGCGCGGGCCCGCTGCCACGCGCCCGGCCGACTACATCGGCACATGCGCCGTGAGCGAGCGGTTCTTCCAGTACATCCCGTTCAGGCGCCGCTGCACCTCGTGCAGCGCTTCGCGGCCCCCCTCGTCGAACTCGAGGACGGCGCCGGGGCGCGAGCCGTCGCCGGGTTCGCGGGTAACCCGCGAGACCTCGAGCTTCGAGTACTTCCGCACGAGCTCGCGCAGCTCGTCGTCGGTCGTTTCGGGGTCGATGTTGCCGAGCCAGAGCTTCATGCCGTTCTCCTCGCGTCGGGTCGCCGCCCGCCGGCGGGAGTCTAAGTCCGGAGCGCGGCGCACGCTTGATGTATCGCAAACCGCCGGCTGTCGCAGATTGTGCGAAGGTTGCACTGCAACATGACAGTGTTAGCCGTGCCAATCCCCGCCGCCTCCTCCCCGAGGATCTCCCGATGGCAAACGAATCCCCCCTGACGCCCGGCCTCTGGCCGATGCCCCAAGCGGCCCAGGCCGCGACCGAATACCTGCTCGACGCCTGGCAGCGCACGATCCTCACCTGGGACGTGCTGCGCGAGCGCGGCAACCAGTACCTCGAGCACGCGAAATCCGGCAACCCGCCGGTGCTCGTGTTCGACTACGAGACCGTCGTCGACGGCCGCGAGCTGCGCGAAGCCCGCGAACTACGCGCTGGTGCGCGTCAAGCCGCCCGCCGGCTATCCGGCGGCCGATCCGAAGAAGCGCCCGTTCGTGGTCATCGATCCGCGCGCGGGCCACGGCCCCGGCATCGGCGGATTCAAGATCGACAGCGAGATCGGCATCGCGCTCAAGGTCGGCCACCCGTGCTACTTCGTGATGTTCTATCCGCAGCCGGTGCCGGGCCAGACGATCGAGTCCGTCTGCTCCGCCGAGGCCCAGTTCCTGCTCAAGGTCAACGAGCTGCATCCGGACGCCGAAGGCAAGCCGTTCGTCATCGGCAACTGCCAGGGCGGCTGGGCGCTGATGATGCTCGCCGCGCTCGCGCCGCAGCTCGTCGGGCCGATCCTGCTCGCCGGCTCGCCGATCTCCTACTGGGCGGGCGTCGCCGGCAAGAACCCGATGCGCTACTCGGGCGGGCTGCTCGGCGGCACCTGGATGGCTTCGCTCGCCGGCGACCTCGGGCACGGCAAGTTCGACGGCGCATACCTCGTCAACAACTTCGAGAACCTCAACCCGTCGAACACCTACTGGACCAAGCTCTACAACCTCTACGCCAAGGTCGACACCGAGCGCGAGCGCTTCCTCGAGTTCGAGAAGTGGTGGGGCGGCCACTACCTCATGAACAAGGAGGAGATGGAGTGGATCTCGCAGAACCTCTTCGTCGGCAACAAGCTCGCCGTCGGGGAGGTCGAGTCGTTCGACGGCAAGCACCGCGTCGACATCCGCAACATCCGCTCGCCGATCGTCGTGTTCGCCTCCTGGGGCGACAACATCACCCCGCCGCAGCAGGCGCTCGACTGGATCCCCGACCTCTATCGCAGCGTCGAGGAGATCCGCCTGAACGAGCAGACCATCGTCTACTGCCTGCACGAGAAGATCGGCCACCTCGGCATCTTCGTGTCGGCGAGCATCGCGAAGCGCGAGACCGCCGAGCTCGCCGGCGCGCTCGAGCTGATCGACACGCTGCCGCCGGGGCTGTACGAGGCGATCATCACCGACACGAAGCCCGACATGCCGGGGCTCGAGTACGTCGACGGGCGCTACCTCATCCAGTTCGCGCCGCGGACGATCGACGACATCCTCAAGCTCGACGACGGCCGCAAGGACGAGCAGGCGTTCGAGGTCGTCAACCGCGTGTCGCAGATCAACCAGGGCCTCTACGACACGTTCGCCTCGCCGATCGTGAAGGCGATGTCGAACGAAGCCACCGCGCGCGTGCTGCGCGACACGAATCCGGCGCGGCTCGAGCGATGGCTTCTTCTCGGACCTCAACCCGTGGATGCTCTGGGTCAAGTCGATGGCCGAGACGGTGCGCGCGAACCGCCGGCCGGTCTCGCCGGACAACCCGTTCGTCAAGGTCGAGCGCGACGTCTCGGACCAGATCGAGCAGGCGCTCGACCAGTACCGCGACGTGCGCGACGACATGTCCGAGCGGATGTTCAAGGCGATCTACGAATCGCCCTGGCTCGCGGCGGCGGTCGGCGTCGAGCCGACGAGCCTCGGGCGCCGCGGCCCGAAGTCGGCGAGCTGGGAGCAGGACGAGCTGAAGCGCCTCAAGCGGAAGGAGCTCGAGTCGCACATCGAGGAGGGGACGCTGCTCGACGCCTGGGCGCGGCTGCTCATCTACGTGCGGCCGGAGGACAGCGCCGTCGACGAGCGGCCGTTCAACATGGTCCGGCGCATGATCGAAGAGCTGAAGCCGGAGAACGTGCCGTCGCTCGCCGCGCTGAAGGCCGCGGTGAAGCAGCAGGCGTTCGTGCTCGCGCTCGACGAGGAGCGCGCGATCGCGGCGCTGCCGAAGCTCGCGCCCGAGATGCGCCAGCGGCGCCAGGGCTTCGACGCCGCCCGGCTGGTCATGAAGTCGCGCGGCGAGCTGACGCCCCATCAGGAGGAACGCTTCCGCCGGGTCGCGAGCATCCTCGGTCTCGACACCCCCGTACAGGAGCTCAAATCCGCATGAGCCACGAGAAGTATCAGCGCCTCATCGAAGCGGCCGAAGACGCTGCAGCCGGTCGCCGACGGCGGTCGCCCACCCGTGCGACGAGAGCTCGCTCTCCGGCGCGGTCGACGCGGCGAAGCTCGGGCTGATCAAGCCGATCCTCGTCGGCCCGCGCGCGAAGATCGAGGCGGTCGCGAGGCAGTTCAAGCTCGACATCTCGGGCTACGAGCTCGTCGATGCGCCGCACAGCAATGCCGCGGCGGCGAAAGCGGTGGAGCTCGTGCGGGCAGGCAAGGCGGAGGCGTTGATGAAGGGCAGCCTCCACACCGACGAGCTGATGGCCGAGGTGGTGAGGAAGGACACGGGCCTGCGCACCGCGCGGCGCATCAGCCACTGCTTCGTGATGGACGTGCCCTCGCATCCCGACGCGCTGATCATCTCCGACGCCGCGGTGAACATCGCGCCGACGCTCGAGGACAAGGTCGACATCGTGCAGAACGCGATCGACCTCGCCCGCGCGCTGCGCGCCCCGGAGGTGCGGGTCGCCATCCTGTCGGCGATGGAAACGGTCAACCCGAAGGTGCCCTCCACGATCGAGGCGGCGGCGCTCTGCAAGATGGCCGACCGCGGCCAGATCACCGGCGGCATCCTCGACGGCCCGCTCGCGCTCGACAACGCGATCAGCCCGGAGGCGGCCGCAGATCAAGAAGATCGTCTCGCCGGTCGCCGGACGCGCGAACGTGCTCATCGTCCCCGACCTCGAGGCGGGCAACATGCTCGCGAAGAGCCTGTCGTTCCTCGCCGGCGCCGACTCCGCGGGCATCGTGCTCGGCGCGAAGGTCCCGATCATCCTCACGAGCCGCGCCGACTCGGTGATCGCGCGGCTCGCCTCGTGCGCGGTGGCGGTGCTCGTCGTCGCAGGCGCGGCGCGAGAGCGCGGCGAAGGCAATCGCGTGAGCGCGCCGCGCCAACCGCCAACCCCGATGACCGACGCGATCGTCGTCGTCAACGCGGGCTCGTCGAGCATCAAGTTCTCGCTGTTCGCGGAGCGGGGCGCCGAGCTCGCGCTCGTTGCCGGCGGACAGGTGGAGGGCATCTACACCGCACCGCACTTCGTTGCGAAGGACGCCGCCGGCAAGCCGGCGGGCGAGAAGCAGTGGGAGGCCGGGGCGAAGCTCGGGCACGAGGGCGCACTCGCGCACATCATCGACTGGCTCAAGGCGACGCACGGGAACGACCACCGTCTCGCCGCCGTGGGCCATCGCGTCGTCCACGGCGGCACCGAGTACGCCGCGCCGGTCCGCGTCGATGCCGCGATCGTGGCGAAGCTCGAGAAGCTCGTGCCGCTCGCCCCCCTGCACCAGCCGCACAACCTCGCGCCGATCCGGGCGCTGCTCCAGCGCGCCCCGGAGCTGCCGCAGGTCGCCTGCTTCGACACCGCGATGCACCGCTCGAATCCGCCGGTCGCGCAGATGTTCGCGCTGCCGAAGGAGCTCGACCGACGCCGGCGTACGCCGCTACGGGTTTCACGGACTGTCATACGAGTACATCGCGTCGGTGCTGTCGCGCTACGACGAGCGCGCCGCGCGCGGCAAGACCGTCGTGCTCCATCTCGGCAACGGCGCGAGCATGTGCGCGCTGGATGCGGGCAAGAGCGTTGCGAGCACGATGGGCTTCACCGCGGTCGACGGACTGCCGATGGGCACGCGCTGCGGCGCGATCGACCCGGGGGTGATCCTGTACCTGATGG
Organism: uncultured beta proteobacterium; assembly: GCA_963762785.1. Classification (GTDB taxonomy): domain Bacteria; phylum Pseudomonadota; class Gammaproteobacteria; order Burkholderiales; family SG8-39; genus DATEDA01. The sequence goes on along the minus strand of CAVXND010000038.1, from coordinate 10,383 downwards.
ACGAGCGCAAGCTCGACGCGCGGGCGATCGAGAAGCTGATCTACAGCCAGTCGGGCCTGCTCGGCGTGTCCGGGGTGTCGAGCGACATGCGGGCGCTGCTCGAGTCGCCCGACCCGCGGGCGAAGCTCGCGGTCGATCTCTTCCTCTACCGGATCGGCCGCGAGCTCGGCTCGCTCGCGGCCGCGCTCGGCGGCCTCGACGCGATCGTCTTCACCGCCGGCATCGGCGAGCACGCGGCGCCGATCCGCGAGCGCGTCTGCCGGCAGGCGGCCTGGCTCGGCGTCGAGCTCGACCCGCGGCGAACGCGAAGCGCGGCCCGCGGCATCTCCACCGCCGCCGAGCCGTACTGCCGCCTGGGTGATCCCGACCAACGAGGAGCTGATGATCGCGCGGCACACGCGCGACCTGCTCGCGAAAGACTGACGGCATGGCGCAGGCTCACAACCCCGTTCTCGCCGGCAAGAAGGCGCTCGTCGTCGGCATCGCCAACGAGCACTCGATCGCATACGGTTGCGCGAAAGCGTTCCACAGCCTCGGCGCGGAGCTCGCGATCACGTACCTCAACGAGAAGGCGCGGCCGCACGTCGAGCCGGCGGCGAAGTCGCTCGGCGCGTCGATCTTCCTGCCGCTCGACGTCCAGCATCCCGGCGAGCTCGAGGCGGTGTTCGAGGCGATCCGTAAACAGTGGGGACGTCTCGACATCCTCGTCCACTCGATCGCGTTCGCGCCGAAGGAGGACCTGCAGGGCGGTCTCCTCGACTGCTCGGCCGAGGGCTTCAAGGTGGCGATGGACGTTTCCTGCCACTCGTTCATCCGCATGGCGAAGCTCGCCGCGCCGCTGATGACCGAGGGCGGCACGATGTTCGCGATGAGCTACCACGGCGCGCAGAAGGTGGTGCCGAACTACAACGTGATGGGACCGGTAAAGGCCGCGCTCGAGGCGTCCTGCCGCTATCTCGCCCACGAGCTCGGGCCGAAGGGCATCCGCGTGCACCCGATCTCGCCCGGGCCGCTCAAGACCCGCGCCGCGTCCGGGCTGAAGGACTTCGACCTGCTCCTCAACGAGGCCGCGAGCCGCGCGCCGGTGGGCGAGCTCGTCGACATCGACGACGTCGGCTACGCCTGCGCCTATCTCGCGACGCCCTACGCGCGCCGCATGACCGGGCAGACGCTCTACGTCGACGGCGGCGTGAACATCATGGGCTGAAGCCGGCGGTCGCGGGGACCGGCGCGCAGCGCGCCGTCGCTACTGCATGCTCTTGCGGACTTCGACCAGCACCGCGTCGAACGCGTCGACGCGGATGAAGCCGACCCGCGGAAACTCGAGGTCGAGGATCACGTACACCGCGCCGGCGACCGCGAAGGCGAACGTGGCCATGTGGATCCAGTCGCGCTTCTTGGCCGCAGCCATCGCGTCCCCGGCGAGGAGCGCGCTGAGCAGCGCGAGTCCGCAGAGAAGCACGAAGATGATCACCGGGGGATGCGTCTGCCCCGCCATCGTGCGCGTGGTCGTGATGTCGATCATCTGATTGAGCGCCGGCAGGACCAGCACCGCGGTCGGCGTCCCCGCGGAGGACGCAACCGCTTTCGTCCAGATCTCCTGCTGGAGTCGGGTCGCGCGCGCGAGATCGGCGTTCGCGGCCTCGAGGTCCGGCAACGCCCGATAGGCCGCGAGGCGAGCGTCGAGATAGCGGCGGAAGTTCTCCCGCATCTCGCCCTGCGCCGCGGCCGGCAGGAGGTCGATGCGCAGGTAGGCCGTGCCGATCGCGTTCGCCTCTTCGACGATGAGCTTGCGGCGCTCGTCGAACCGGGACGCCGCCCCGGAGAAGGTGAAAGCGATCAGCAGGCCGAGCAGCGCGAAGATCGCGCCGTCCACGACGCCCGCGCCGGCGCGCGCACCTTCCGGATCACGCGCCGCGCGCCGCAGAGCGAACCGGCGGCCGAGCTCCTGCAGGATCAGTAGCGCGGCGAAAAGGCCGACGGCCAGCAGCAGTGCTTTAATCGTGAAGGCCATACCGCAATCGGCACCGTAGGGGACCGCTTGCGCGTCCCCGGGGAGTCGACCCCGAGTCGAGCTCAAGTGGTGTGGCGCGCCCGGCAGGAGTCGAACCTGCGACCTTTGGCTTCGGAAACCAACACTCTATCCAACTGAGCTACGGGCGCGCGGGCGAGTAGCGGGTGCGGATTCTACCGCAACGCCTTGGCCGCCCCCGGAGCGGGCGGCTATAATCGCGGGCCTTCCGCCCCCACCCACTCAAGGTCGCGACCGATGCAAGACGCCGGCTTCGAACACGCCCACTCCTCGCCGATCAAGACCTGGCAGCAGCTCGTCGTCGTCATCGCGCTCGCGTTCCTGATTCCGGTGATCGGCATCATCCTGCTGACGCAGTTCATCACGAGCGACCGGAAGACCGACCCGGCGACGCTCGCGCCGGAGGCGGTCGCGGCGCGCATCCAGCCCGTCGCCCGCGTCGTGTTCGCCGACGCCTCCGCGCCGGCCGGCGCGCTCAAGTCGGGCGAGGAAACCTACAAGGCCGTCTGCGCGGCCTGTCATGGACAGGGGATCGCGGGCGCGCCCAAGGTCGGCGACAACGCCGCGTGGGCGCCGCACCTCAAGGACGGTCTCGCCACGCTGGTGAAGAACGCGATCAACGGCATGCAGAGCCCGAAGGGCGTGATGCCGCCGCGCGGCGGTAACCCGTCGCTCTCCGACTGGGAAGTGACCGCCGCGATCGTCTACATGGCGAACCAGTCGGGCGCGAGCTTCAAGGAGCCGCCGAAGCCTGCGGCACCGGCAGCGACCGCTGCAGCGGCCCCGGCGGCGGCGCCCGCCGCTGCGCCGGCTGCATCGGCTGCGCTGCGCCGGCCGCAGCGCCCGCCCCGCCGATGGCGCCGCGCTGCTGCAGAAGAACGGCTGCCTCGTCTGCCACGCGATCGACAAGAAGGTCGTCGGTCCGTCCTACAAGGACGTCGCCGCGAAATTCGCCGCCGACAAGAACGCGGCCGCCGAGCTCGCGCAGAAGGTGAAGGGCGGCAGCGTCGGCGTCTGGGGTCAGGTGCCGATGCCGCCGAACCCGCAGGTGAGCGACGCCGATCTGCAGGTGATGCTGAAGTACATCCTCGCCCTGAAGTAGCGAGTCACCGTATACCGCCGCGCGGACAGAACAAACGACGCCGCGCGGCGATCCACCGAAGGAGGACCTGATGCTTCGCCGTTCGCTGTTGCGGCTCGCCGCCGCTTCCGTCGTCGCCGCCGCGCTCGTCGCGCCCGCGGCCGCGCAATACCCGAACCGTCCGATCACGCTCATCGTGCCGTGGGGCGCCGGCGGCGGCACCGACGCCACCGCGCGCATCCTCGCGGCCATCATGGAGAAGGAGCTGAAGCAGCCGGTCAACGTCGTGAACCGCACCGGCGGCAGCGGCGTCGTCGGCCACTCGGCGATCGCCGAGGCGCCGCCCGACGGCTACACGCTCGGCCTCATCACCGTCGAGATCGGCATGATGCACTGGCAGGGGCTCACCAAGCTCACCGGCGCGTCGTACACGCCGCTCGGGCTGGTGAACGCCGATCCCGCCGGCCTGCAGGTGCGCGATCGACTCCCCGTACAAGACGGCGAAGGAGCTCGTCGACGCGATCAAGGCGAACCCGGGCAAGCTCAAGTCCTCGGGCACCGGCCAGGGCGGCATCTGGCACCTCGCGATCGCCGGGATGCTGAAGAGCCTCAACGTCGATCCCGCCGCCACGCCGTGGGTGCCGTCGAACGGCGCGGCGCCCGGGCTGCAGGATCTCGTCGCCGGCGGCGTGGACATCGTGCCGTGCTCGATTCCCGAGGCGCGCGCGCTGATCGACGCCGGCAAGGTGAAGAGCCTCGCGATCATGGACGCGAACCCGCCGTCGCTCTACCCGAACGTGCCGCCGCTGAAGACCGCGCTCGGCACCGACTGGTCGATGGCGGCATGGCGCGGCATGGCGGCGCCGAAGGGCATTCCGAAGGACGTCGAGGCGCGGCTCGTCGCCGCAGTGAAGAGCGCCTACGACTCGAAGGAGTACAAGGACTTCATGGCGAGCCGCGGCTTCGGCGTGATCTACATGCCGCCGGCCGAGTTCGCGAAGTTCATGGAGAAGTCGTCGAACGACCTCGGCGCCACGATGAAGGCCGTCGGGATCGTGAAGTGACGCGCTAGCGGCGCGCCGTCCCGGCGAACGCCGGGACGGTTTCCACCCATGAAGTCAACGACGCCATCGTCGGCGCCTGCCTGATCGCGCTCGCCGTCGCGATCCTCGTCCACATCCAGGGCTACCCGCTCATCCCGGGGCAGAAGTACGGCCCCGCCCTCTTCCCCGGCGTGATCGCGGTCGGCTTCATCGCCACCGGCGCGATCCTCCTCGTGCGCGGGCTGCGCCAGGGCGCGCCGCTCGTCGTCCCCGGGCCGTGGCTGCGTCGCCCGGCGCTGGTCACGAACTTTCTCGCGGTCTGCGCGGCGCTCGTCTTCTACGTCGTCGCCGCGGACCCGCTCGGCTTCGTCATCACTTCGATCGTGTTTCTCGGCGTGCTGCTCCTCAAGTTCGGCGTGCGCGCCATGCGGTCGCGCTCCCGGTCGCGATCGTGGCGACGCTCCTGATGCACACGCTGTTCTACAAGCTGCTGCGCGTTCCGCTCCCGTGGGGCGTGCTCGAGCGCTTCGCCTGGTGACATGACCGCGCTCGCGACCGCGTTCGGGCTCGTCTTCGACCCGTACACGATCTTCGTCATCCTGCTCTCGGCGCTGTTCGGCCTCTTCGTCGGCGCGGTCCCGGGCCTCACCGCGACGATGGCGACCGCGCTGCTCGTGCCGGTGACCTTCTTCATGCCGCCGGTGCCGGCCATCGCCTCGATCGTGACCGCGACCGCGATGGCGATCTTCTCCGGCGACATCCCCGGCGCGCTGATGCGCATCCCCGGCACACCGGCCTCCGCGGCCTACACCGACGAGTCGTACGCGATGACGCGGAACGGCCACGCCGAGACGGTGCTCGGCGCCGACCTCGTGTTCTCGGTGATCGGCGGCATCTTCGGCACCATCGTCCTCGTCGTGGCCGCGCCGTCGCTCGCGGAGGTCGCGCTCAAGTTCAGCTCGTTCGAGTACTTCTGGCTGGTGCTGCTCGGCCTCGCGTGCGCGGTGATCATCTCGATGGGCGACACGGTGAAGGGCGTCGTGTCGCTGCTCGCGGGGCTGCTGATCAGCTCGATCGGCCTCGACAATCCGGCCGGCTACCCGCGCTTCACCTTCGGCTCGATCGAGCTGCTCGGCTCGGTCGGACTGATCCCGATGATGATCGGGATGTTCGCGGTGTCGGAGATCCTTCGCTACGCGGTCACCACCGACGAGCATGCGGAGATGTTCCGCAAGCAGATCGGCAACGTGTTCCGCGGGATGTGGGGCCTGTGCAAGCAGTATCCGTGGTCGGTCCTGCGCGGGAGCGTGCTCGGGACCGCGATCGGCGCGCTCCCCGGCGCCGGCGCGGACATCGCCGCGTGGATGTCGTACGCCATGTCCAAGAAGTTCTCCCGGACGCCCGAGAAGTTCGGCACCGGGCACGTCGAGGGGATCGTCGAGGCCGGCGCGGCCAACAACAGCGCGCTCGCCGGCGCGTGGATCCCGGCGCTCGTGTTCGGCATTCCCGGCGACTCGATCACCGCGATCGTGATCGGCGTGCTCTACATCAAGGGCATGAACCCCGGACCGACGATCTTCATCAACAACCCGGAGAACATCTACGCGGTGTTCATCGTGTTCTTCCTCGCCAACCTGCTGATGATCCCGCTCGGGTGGGCGTGCATCAAGGCGGCGCGGCGGATCCTCGACGTGCCGCGCAACGTGCTGATGCCGATCATCCTGCTCTTCTGCGTCGTCGGCGCATTCGCGATCAACAACACGCTGTTCGCGGTGACCGTGATCCTGGTGTTCGGGGTGATCGCGTACTTCATGGAGGAGAACGGCTACCCGGTCGCGCCGGCGATCCTCGGCCTGATCCTCGGCACGATGCTGGAGGAGAACTTCGTCAGCTCGATCATCAAGGCCGACGGGCGATTCCTCGGCTTCTTCGAGCGGCCGATCGCGGGCTTCCTCGGCGTCCTGACGATCGCCGTCTGGGTGTGGCCGCTCGTCAAGTGGCTGAGGTCACGGCACCGGGCGCCCGCGACCGCCTAGCGCGGTCGAAAAAAGCGCGGGCGTCGGGGTGCGAGGCCTGGGCTAGAATCACCATCCGCTCCGGCCCCGCCATCCTCCCCGAGACCGCGACGACTCGACCATGATTCCCGCCCTCACGACCCCGGTGCAAGGACCGCTTGCCGACCTCGAGCGGCGCATTCTGGAGGCGAGCGTCGACGTCGAGCACTGGTTCAGGACGCAGTGGCAGGAGCACACGCCGCCGTTCTACTCGTCGGTGGACCTCCGCAACTCGGGGTTCAAGCTCGCGCCGGTCGACACCAATCTCTTCCCCGGCGGGTTCAACAACCTGAACCCGCAGTTCATGCCGCTCGCGGTGCAGGCGACGATGACGGCGATCGAGCGCATCTGTCCGGACGCGCGGCGCGCTCCTGCTCATTCCCGAGAACCACACCCGCAACCAGTTCTACCTCCAGAACGTCGCGCGGCTGCGCACCATCGTGCGCCAGGCGGGGCTCGAAGTGCGGATCGGCACGCTGATCCCGGAGATCAAGGCGCCGACCGAGGTCGCCGTCACCGACAACGCGCCGCTCGTGCTCGAGCCCCTCGTGCGGCACGGCGGCCGGCTCGGCCTCGCGGACTTCGATCCCTGCACCATCCTCCTCAACAACGATCTGTCGGCGGGCGTCCCGCCGATCCTCGAAGGCCTGCAGCGAGCAGTGGGTGCTCCCGCCGCTGCCACGCCGGCTGGGCGGTGCGGCGCAAGTCGCACCACTTCGGGCGCTACGAGCGGGTGGCGAACGAATTCGCGAAGCTCCTCGCCATCGACCCGTGGCTGATCAACCCGTATCTCGCCCGCTGCGGCGAGGTGAACTTCAAGGAGAAGAGCGGGGAGGAGTGCCTGGCGGCCAACGTCGAGGCGCTGCTGCCGCTGATCCGCGCGAAGTACCTCGAGTACGGCATCAAGGAGGAGCCCTACGTCGTGATCAAGGCCGATGCCGGCACCTACGGCATGGGCATCATGATGGCGAAGAGCCCCGACGACGTGCGCGGCCTGAACCGCGACGCGCGCAAGAAGATGGCGGTCGTGAAGGAGGGGCTCGAGGTGCACGAGGTGATCATCCAGGAAGGCGTGCACACGTTCGAGACGGTGAACGACGCGGTCGCCGAGCCGGTGGTGTACATGATCGACCGCTACGTGGTCGGCGGCTTCTACCGCGTGCACACGAGCCGCGGCAAGGACGAGAACCTGAACGCGCCCGGCATGCACTTCGAGCCGCTCGCGTTCGACAACTGCTGCACCCAGCCCGACCACTTCGCGAACCCCGACGCGACGCCGAACCGCTTCTACGCCTACGGCGTCGTCGCACGGCTCGCGGCGCTCGCGGCGGCGATCGAGCTGGAAGAGACGGCGCCCGAAGAGCAGTGAAGGGGGAAGGGGGAAGGAGAAGGGACGAACCCTTGCCCGCTCGCCCTGCTCCCTCGCCCTTCCCCCGATGAAACTCCTCTTCATCCTCGACCCGCTGCCGTCGCTCACGACCTACAAGGACACGTCGTTCGCGATGATGGTCGAGGCCGTGAAGCGCGGCCACGAGATCCACTACGCGCCGCAGGAAGGGTTGATGTGGAAGGGCGGGCGGGTGATCGGCGAGCACTGCCGCCTGCATCTCCTCAACGCCGAGAAGTACCTCGGCAACCCGGCGCTGCACGACGAGGACTGGTACCGGCTCGAGCTGCCGCCGCACGAGACGCCGCTGACCGGATTCGACGCGGTGCTGATGCGCAAGGACCCGCCGTTCGACCTCGAGTACGTGACCAGCACCTGGCTGCTCGAGATGGCCGCGCGCGAGGGCGCGCGCGTGTTCAACGATCCGCGGCGCGATCCGCGACCACAGCGAGAAGCTCACCATCGCGCAGTTCCCGCAGTTCGTCGTGCCGACGATCGCGACGCGGCTCGAGGGCCAGCTGCAGCGGTTCATCGACGCGCACGCCGACGTCGTGCTGAAGCCGCTCGAGGGCCACGGCGGCGCGAGCGTCTTCCGCGTGACCGACCGCGACGCGAACCGCAACGTCATCATCGAGACGCTCACCGGCAACGGGACGCGCTCGATCATGGCGCAGCGCTACATCCCCGAGATCCGCGACGGCGACAAGCGCGTGCTGCTGATCGCCGGGCAGCCGGTGCCGTACTCCCTCGCCCGCATCCCGAAGCCGGGCGAGTCGCGCGGCAATCTCGCCGCCGGCGGCACCGGCGTCGCCCGGCCGCTCACCGCGCGCGACCGGGAGATCGCCGAGGCCCTCGGCCCGGTCCTCTGGGGCCGCGGCCTGCTCCTCGTCGGGCTCGACGTGATCGGGGACTGGCTCACCGAGGTCAACGTCACCAGCCCCACCTGCTTCCAGGAAATCGCCCAGCAGACCGGTTTCGACGTCGCCGGGATGTTCTTCGACGCCCTCGAGTCCGCCGTCGCCGCCGGCGCCGGGAACCGCCCCGCCGTCCGGGCGTCAAAGTAGCGCCTCGGCGGCAAGTTCTTCCTTGGCGTCGCGGCGCCTTGGTGGTTCAATGGGTTAGCCGCGCCAGCCCCCGCCCGAAGCGTTAAACTCCGCAATACCGTGTTGCAGCAGTCGCCTCGTCCATGGTCGGTATTCTGATCGTCGCGCACGGCGCGTTCGGCGAAGCACTGATCCACTGCGCGAGCCACGTGCTCGGCCGGCGGCCGTTGCGGGTGCGCCAGCTCGGGGTCACCGTGCACGACGACCCCGACGCGATCCTGCCGCAGGCGCAGGATCTCGTGCGGCAGCTCGACGAAGGCGACGGCGTGCTCGTGCTCACCGACATGATCGGCGCGACGCCCTCGAACATCGCCGCGCGCCTGTCGGTGCCGGGGAAGGTCGAGGTCGTCGGCGGGGTCAGCCTGCCGATGCTGATCCGCGCGCTGACCTACCGCGCGCAGCCGCTGGCGGCGGTCGTCGACAAGGCGATCAGCGGCGGCCGCGAGGGCGTGGTCCATCTCGGCGCGAGCGAAGCGCATGCCGCAACGCGAAGTTGAGATCCAGAACAAGCTCGGCCTGCACGCGCGCGCGGCCGCCAAGGTGACGCAGGTGGCGAGCAAGTTCGGCGCCGACGTCTGGCTGTCGCGGAACGGCCGGCGCGTGAACGCGAAGAGCATCATGGGCGTGATGATGCTCGCCGCCGGCAAGGGCAGCCGGATCGGGATCGAGACCGCGGGCGCCGACGCCGACGCGGCGCTCGAGGCGCTGGCGGCGCTGGTGGACGACAAGTTCGGCGAAGGCGAGTGAAGGGTGGCGGGCGATGGGCAAGCCTGAAGTCGCGACGGTAGAGGCGGCGCTCGGCAAGCAGGCGGGCGCGAGCTTCACGCTGCACGGCGCCGGCGTGTCGGGCGGCATCGCGATCGGCTACGCCCACCTCATCACGAGCGCGCGGCTCGAGGTCGCGCACTACGAGATCGCGCGCGAGGAGATCGACGCCGAGATCGTGCGCTTCGACGCGGCGGTGGAGCAGGTGCGCGGCGAGCTGATCGGCCTGCACGCGGCGGTGCCCGCCGACGCGCCGGCCGAGATGGGCGCGTTCCTCGACCTGCACCTGATGATCCTCAACGACTCGATGCTCTCGGTCGCGCCGCGCGAGCTGATCCGCACGCGCCGCTGGAACGCCGAGTGGGCGCTGGTGCACCAGATGGAGATCCTGGTCCACCGCTTCGAGGAGATCGAGGACGCCTACCTCCGCGAGCGCAAGGCCGACGTGCAGCAGGTGGTCGAGCGCGTGCTGAAGGGGATGCTCGGCACCGGGCACACGCCCTCCCCGCCGGAGCACGAGGAGAACATCATCGTCGTCGCGCACGACTTCTCGCCGGCGGACATGATCCTCTTCAAGCAGCACCAGTTCGCCGGCTTCGTGACCGACGTCGGCGGCGTCACCTCGCACACCGCGATCGTCGCGCGCAGCCTCAACCTCCCGGCGATCGTCGGCCTGCACCACGCGCGGCAGATGATCCGCGAGGGCGAGCTCCTGATCGCCGACGGCTCGGCCGGCGTGCTGATCGTCAACCCCGACCGGCAGGTGCTCGCCGAGTACCAGCTCCGCCAGGGCCAGTTCGAGCTCGAGCGGCAGAAGCTGAAGCGCCTCAAGACGACGCCCGCGGCGACGCTGGAGGGCGTCCCGGTCGAGCTCCAGGCGAACATCGAGCTGCCCGAGGACGTCGAGCAGGCGCTCGA
>CAVXND010000037.1:0-21122 GCA_963762785.1 uncultured beta proteobacterium | reverse complement strand
GCATCTCGCTCACGATCCCGCGCGGCAGCGTAGTCGCGATCATGGGCGGCAGCGGCAGCGGCAAGACGACGCTGCTCAGGCTGATCGGCGGGGCGTTGCGGCCGGTGAAGGGCGAGGTCCGGGCGTTCGGGCGTTCGGTCAGCCGCGCACGGACGCGCGAGCTCTACGAGCTGCGGCGCAAGATGGGGATGCTGTTCCAGTTCGGCGCGCTCTTCACCGATCTCTCGGCGTTCGACAACGTCGCCTTCCCGATGCGCGAGCGCACCGACCTGCCGGAGCCGCTGATCCGCGACCTGGTGCTGATGAAGCTGCAGGCGGTCGGCCTGCGGGGCGCGGCCGACCTGATGCCGCAGCAGCTTTCCGGCGGCATGCAGCGGCGCGTGGCGCTGGCGCGCGCGATCGCGCTCGACCCGGCGCTCATCATGTACGACGAGCCGTTCACCGGGCTCGATCCGATCTCGCTCGCGGTGACCGGCCAGCTCATCCGCGACCTGAACGACGCGCTCGACGCCGCCTCGATCGTCGTCACCCACGACGTCCACGAGTCGCTCGCGATCGTCGACTACATCTACTTCCTCGCGAACGGCCGGGTCGTGGCGCAGGGAACGCCCGACGAGGTGCGCGCCTCGACCGCGCCGTTCGTGCACCAGTTCGTGCACGGCGAGACCGACGGCCCGGTGCCGTTCCACTACCCGGCGTCCGACTACGCGGGCGCGCTGCTCGCCGCGCGGTGATGCTCGCACGCGTCCTCTCCCTCTTCGAAGCGCTCGGCGCGCGCGTGAACGGCATGGTCGCGCGCCTCGGGCTCGCGAGCCGGTTCTTCTGGATCATGCTGCGCCTCTCGGGCACGAGCTTCCGGCGCCTGCCGCTCACCATCCGCGAGATCTACTTCGCGGGCGTGCTGTCGCTCATCATCATCGCGGTGTCGGCGCTCTTCGTCGGCATGGTGCTCGGCCTGCAGGGCTACGACACGCTGGTCCGCTACGGCTCCGCGGACGCGGTCGGGACGCTGGTCGCGCTCTCGCTCACGCGCGAGCTCGGGCCGGTCGTGGCGGCGCTCCTCTTCGCGAGCCGCGCCGGCTCGGCGATCACCGCCGAGATCGGCCTGATGAAGGCGACCGAGCAGCTCTCGGCGATGGAGATGATGGCGGTCGACCCGATCGCGCGCGTCGTCGGCCCGCGCTTCTGGGGCGGGGTGATCTCGATGCCGCTGCTCGCGGCGCTCTTCTCGGCGATCGGCATCTTCGGCGGCTACCTCGTCACCGTGCAGCTGATCGGCGTCGACGACGGCGCGTTCTGGTCGCAGATGCAGAGCTCGGTCGACCTGCACGACGACGTGGTGAACGGCATCATCAAGAGCGCCGTGTTCGGCGTCGCGGTGACCTGGATCGCGGTGTTCGAGGGCTACGACGCCGCCCCGACCGCCGAGGGCGTGTCGCGCGCGACCACCCGCACCGTGGTGACCTCGTCGCTCGCCATCCTCGCGCTCGACTTCGTGCTCACCGCGTTCATGTTCAGAGGGGCTTGAGACAGATGATGAACCGCAGGGCACTCGACATCTGGGTCGGCTTCTTCGTCGCGCTCGGTTTCGCCGCGATCATGTTTCTCGCGCTGCGGGTCGCGAGCTCGGCGACGCTCGCGGCCGCCGACGGCTACGAGGTGAAGGCGAAGTTTGATAACATCGGCGGCCTCAAGGTCCGCGCGCCGGTGAAGAGCGCGGGCGTCGTGGTTGGGAGAGTCGCCGGCATCCGCTTCGACAACGAGAGCTTCGAGGCGGTGGTGACGATGAACGTCGACAAGCGCTACACCTTCCCCAAGGACACCGCGGCCAAGATCCTCACCTCCGGGCTCCTCGGCGAGCAGTACGTCGGTCTCAGCGCCGGTGGCGACACCGCAACCCTGAAGGACGGCGACACGTTGAAAATTACCCAGTCCGCGATCGTGCTCGAGAGCCTCATCTCGCAGTTCCTGTACAGTAAAGCGGCTGAAGGCGGCGAGAAGAAGTAGCAGAAGCAGCAGCCAGGAAGAAGTCGTCAGGGAATGACAAGAACCCTCCGCAGCGGGCGCGGCCGCGATCGCCTTGATCGCGCTTGCCGGCTGTACCACCATGAGCAGCCCCGACCCGCGCGACCCGTGGGAGCCGCTCAACCGCGCGACCTTCGAGTTCAACGACGGCGTCGACCGGGCGTTCTTCAAGCCGGTCGCCGAAGGCTATCGGTTCGTCATGCCCGGCCCGGCGCGGACCGCGGTCAGCAATTTCTTCTCCAACCTGAACGACCCCTGGGTCGCGCTCAACCAGCTGATGCAGGGCAAGGTGCGGCTCGCGGTCGACGATTTCGGCCGGTTCGTGTGGAACTCGACGATCGGCCTGCTCGGCCTCATCGACGTCGCCACCGACATGGGGCTGCCGAAGCACAAGGAAGACTTCGGCCAGACGCTCGGCGTGTGGGGCGTCGACTTCGGCCCGTACTTCGTCATCCCGATCCTCGGGCCGAGCAGCGTCCGGGACGGCACCGGGCTCATCGCCGACGCGTTCGCGTTCCTGCCGTGGCAGATCCCGAAGTGGGCCGATTTCGATCACCGGGTCACCTGGCAGTGGTCGCTCACCGGGCTCGACCTGATCCAGACGCGCGCCAACCTGCTCGACGCGAGCAACATCCTCGAGGAGGCGGCGCTCGACCGGTACGCGTTCGTGCGCGACGCGTACTTCCAGCGCCGCCGGTACCTGATCTACGACGGCGACCCGCCGCCGCTGCCTGCCAGGCCGGAATCCTCGCGGGTGACGCCGCCAGCCGGCCCGGTCGCGCCGGGTGCGATTTCGCTCGTGCCGGCCGGCTCGCCGCCGCCCGCCGAGCCCGCGCCGCCGGGCACCGTGCTCGTTCGCGACACCGGTGGCGCCGGAAGCCTCGCGGCCCGCCGAGCCGGCGCAAACGGCCGAGGAGCCGTCTCGCGCAGCCCGGGCAGGCCGGACGCGGAGCCGCCCCGGGAGCCCGCGCGCGAGAGCGAGGCCTCCCCGCTCGCCGCACCGCCGTCGATCGGCCCGCTCGTCGAACCGAAGATCCCCGTCAACTACCCGGCCGTGCTCGCGGCCGACGCACCGCGCGCCGTCGCCGCGCGGTGACCCGCTACGATCGGAGCAGATATGACCCGTGCTTGGTTGCTCGCTTTGCTCGCGCTCGCCGCGCCGCCCGCGCTCGCCCAGGACGTCGCGCCCGACGTCCTGGTGAAGAACGTCACGCAGGAAGTGATCGGCATCGTCAAGCAGGACAAGGACATCCAGGCCGGGAACCAGAAGAAGACGGTGGCGCTCGTCGAGGAGAAGGTGCTCCCGCACTTCAACTTCAACCGCATGACCGCGCTCGCCATGGGGCAGAACTGGCGCAAGGCCACGCCCGAGCAGCAGGGCCTGCTCGTCGAGCAGTTCAAGACGCTGCTCGTCCGCACCTACTCGACCGCGCTCTCCTCCTACCGCAACCAGGTGATCGACTTCAAGCCGCTGCGCGCGCAGCCCGCGGACACCGACGTCACCGTCCGCTCCGACGTGAAGCAGCCGGGCGGCGAGCCGGTGTCGATCGACTACAGCCTGGAGAAGACGTCCGACGGCTGGAAGGTGTACGACGTCATAGTCGGCGGCGTCAGCCTGGTCACGACCTACCGGGACACCTTCACGAGCGAGGTGCGCGCGAACGGCATCGACGGGCTGATCAAGGCCCTCTCCGAGAAGAACCGCTCGCTCGCGGCGAAGGCGAACTAGCCCGATCCCGATTGCGGCCGTGCCGCGGCGCGAAGGCAACCGCCTCTTCCTCGACGGCGAGCTCACCGTCGACACGGTCGCCGGCGTGCTCGCCCGCACCACGCCGCAGGATCGCGCCGCCGCCGAGGTGGTCGATTTCGCCGGCGTCACCGAGGTCGACTCGGCCGCGGTCGCGCTCGCGATCGCCTGGCTCCGCGACGCGCGGGCGGCCGGACGCACGCTCCGGTTCGAGAATCTGCCGCCCGCCATGGCGAAGCTCGCCCGGCTCTACGCCGTCGCCGACCTGATTCCCGGCGCCTAGGCCGGCGCCGTCGGCCGCCGCGGCATGGTTGCAGCCATCGAGGTCCGGGGACTCGTCAAGCGCTACGGCGCGCTCCAGGCGCTCGCCGGCGTCGATCTCGAGATCCCGCGCGGGGAATTCTTCGGCCTGCTCGGGCCGAACGGCGCCGGCAAGACGACGCTGATCAGCGTGCTCGCCGGCCTGGCGCGTGCGGACGAAGGCATCGCTCGCGTCCTCGGGCACGACGTCGTCCGTGAGTACCGCTCGGCGCGGCGGCTGCTCGGCGTGGTGCCGCAGGAGCTCGTGTTCGATCCGTTCTTCACCGTCCGCGAGACGCTCGCCATCCAGTCGGGGTACTACGGCCTGCGCGCGAACCGCGCCTGGATCGACGAGGTGATGCATCACCTCGACCTCGCGTCCAAGGCGGACGCCAACATGCGCACGCTGTCCGGCGGCATGAAGCGCCGGGTGCTGATCGCGCAGGCGCTCGTGCACCGGCCGCCGGTGATCGTGCTCGACGAGCCGACCGCCGGCGTCGACGTCGAGCTGCGCCAGGGGCTCTGGGAGTTCGTCCGCCGCCTCAACCGCGACGGCCACACGGTCGTGCTCACCACGCACTACATCGAGGAGGCGGAGATGCTCTGCGACCGCATCGCGATGCTGAAGGCGGGACGGATCGTCGCGCTCGACGCGACCGTCGGAGCTGATCCGGCGATTCCACGCGCTGTACCTCCGCGTGCGGCTCGACGGCCCGGTCCCGCCGCGGCTCGCCGAGCGCGCGGTCGAGAGCGAGCCGGGGCGGCACACGTTCAAGCTCGGCGAGTACGCCGAGGTCGAGGCGGCGCTCGCCGAGCTGCGCGCCGCGGGCGCGCGCATCCTCGAGATGGAGCTCGTGCAGCCCGACCTGGAGGAGGTGTTCGTGCAGATCATGCGCGGCGCCGGACCGCCGGATGCGGAACGCCGAACGCGACCATTGAGACCGGCGCGCCGTCGCCGGCCGTATCCGCCTGGGCCGGCTTCGCGACGCTCCTCTACAAGGAGCTCCTGCGCTTCTGGAAGGTGAGCTTCCAGACCGTCGCGGCGCCGGTGCTGACGGCGCTGCTCTATCTCCTCATCTTCGGGCACGTGCTCGAGGGCCGCGTGCAGGTCTACGAGCGGCTCTCCTACACCGCGTTCCTCGTCCCGGGGCTGGTGATGATGTCGATGCTGCAGAACGCGTTCGCCAACAGCTCGTCGAGCCTGATCCAGTCGAAGGTCACCGGCAACATCGTGTTCGTGCTGCTGACGCCGCTGTCGCACGTCGAGTTCTTCGCCGCCTACGTGGTCGCGTCGATGGTCCGCGGCCTCGCGGTCGGCGCGGGCGTCCTGCTGGTGACGCTGCCGTTCGCGGCGGTGCCCGTCGAGCATCCGTTCTGGGCGGCGGGATTCGCGCTCGCCGGCTGCGCGATCCTCGGCACGATGGGCCTCGCCGCCGGCATCTGGGCCGAGAAGTTCGACCAGCTCGCGGCGTTCCAGAGCTTCGTCATCATGCCGCTCACGTTCCTCGCCGGCGTGTTCTATTCGATCCACTCGCTGCCGGCGTTCTGGGAGCGGGTGTCGCGGCTGAACCCGTTCTTCTACATGATCGACGGCTTCCGCTACGGCTTCTTCGGCGTGTCGGACGTCGACCCGCTTGCGAGCCTCGCGATCGTCGGGGTGTTCCTGGCCGGCCTCGCGGCGATTACACTCGCGGCACTCAAGGCGGGTTATCGCCTGCGCCACTAGGAAGCAACGGCCATGGTTCGTCCCGAAGACGTCAAGCAGTACATCGAGCAGGGGCTCGCCTGCGACCACGTCGAGGTCGCCGGCGACGGCCATCACTTCGAGGCGGTGATCGTCAGCCCGGCGTTCCGCGGCAAGAGCCGGGTGCAGCAGCACCAGCTCGTCTACCGGGCGCTCGGCGAGCGCATGCGCGAGGAGATCCACGCGCTCTCGATGCAGACGTTCACGCCCGAGGACTGGGCCGCGGCCGGCAGGTAGGGCGCGCGCGAATGCCTCTTTTTCGCCAGATTCGGGGCGGATACTCGGCCGGATGCCGGTCGGTGGATTGCGGATGGACAAGCTAGCGATTCAGGGCGGTGTGCCGCTGCGGGGCGAGACCCGCGTGTCGGGCGCGAAGAACGCGGCGCTGCCGCTGATGTGCGCGGCGCTGCTCGCGTCCGAGCCGCTGCGGCTCGCGAACGTGCCGCGGCTGCGCGACGTGCGCACGATGATGGAGCTCCTCGCGCAGATGGGCGTCGGCGTCGAGCGCGACGGCGACGCGGTGCTGCTCGCGGCCGAGCGCGTCGACCGTCCGGTCGCGCCCTACGAGCTCGTCAAGACGATGCGCGCCTCGATCCTCGTGCTCGGGCCGCTCGTCGCGCGCGGCGGCGAGGCGCGGGTGTCGCTGCCCGGCGGCTGCGCGATCGGGCTGCGCCCGGTCGACCAGCACATCAAGGGCCTCGAGGCGCTGGGCGCGGACATCACGCGTCGAGCAGGGCTACATCACCGCCCGCGCGAAGCGCCTCAGGGGCGCGAAGTACGAGATGGAGCTCGTCACCGTCACCGGCACCGAGAACCTGATGATGGCCGCGGCGCTCGCCGAGGGCACCACGGTGCTCGCGAACGCGGCGCGCGAGCCCGAGGTGGTCGATCTCGCGAACTGCCTCAACGCGATGGGCGCGCGGGTGAGCGGCGCCGGGACCGACGTCATCACGATCGAAGGCGTCGAGCGGCTCGGCGGCGCGGCGCACCGCATCATGCCCGACCGGATCGAGACCGGCACCTACCTCGCCGCGGCCGCGGCGACCGGCGGCGCGGTGACGCTGCGCGACGCCGATGCGAAGCTGCTCGGCGCGGTGATCGACAAGCTGCGCGAAGCCGGCGCGGCGATCGAGGCGCACGACGGGACGATCCAGCTCGAGATGACGCACCCCGCGCGGAGCGTGGACGTTCACACCGCGCCGCATCCCGGCTTCCCGACCGACATGCAGGCGCAGCTGATGGCGCTCGACACGATCGCCGAAGGCACCGCGACGATCACCGAGAACATCTTCGAGAACCGCTTCATGCACGCGCTCGAGCTCGCGCGCCTCGGCGCCGACATCGAGACGGCGGGCCACACCGCGATCGTCCGCGGGGTGAAGCGCCTCCAGGGCGCCACCGTGATGGCGACCGACCTCCGCGCCTCGGCGAGCCTGGTGATCGCCGGCCTCGTCGCGGACGGGGAGACCGTCGTCGATCGCATCTACCACCTCGACCGCGGCTACGAGGCGATGGAGGCGAAGCTCGCCGCCCTCGGCGCGCGCGATCCAGCGCGTCAAGTAGGGCGCGCGGCGGGAGCTAGGGAGCGCGGCGGTTTTCCTTTAGAATCGGGACTTTGCAGAACAAGTCCCGCGCCCCGTGTCCGGCATCACGCTCGCGCTGTCCAAGGGCCGGATCCTCGACGAAACGCTGCCGCTGCTCGAAGCCGCGGGCATCGCCCCCGCCGAGGATCCGGAGACCTCGCGCAAGCTCATCGTTCCCACGCGCCGCGCCGACGTGCGGCTCGTCCTCGTGCGCGCGTCCGACACGCCGACCTACGTGCAGTACGGCGCGGCCGACCTCGGCATCGCGGGCAAGGACGTCCTCTACGAGCACGGCGGCGCCGGGCTCTACCAGCCGCTCGACCTCAGGATCGCCGCGTGCCGGATGGTGGTGGCGGTGCCGGACGGCTTCGACTACGCGCACGCCGTCCGGCAGGGCGCGCGGCTGCGCGTCGCGACCAAGTATCTGCGCGTGGCGCGCGAGCACTTCGCCGCGAAGGGCGTGCACGTCGACCTCATCCGGCTCTACGGCTCGATGGAGCTCGCGCCGCTCACCGGCCTCGCCGACGCGATCGTCGACCTCGTCGCGACCGGCAACACGCTGCGCGCGAACGCGCTGCACGCGGTCGAGGAGATCATGCCGATCTCGAGCCGCCTGATCGTGAATCAGGCGGCGCTCAAGCTGAAGCGCGAGCGGCTGCAGCCGCTGATCGAGGCGTTCGAGGCCGCGGTCGCCGCCCATGCCTGAGATCGCACGGCTCTCCACCCGCGAGCCCGACTTCGACGCCCGCCTCGCCGCGCTCACCCGCCTCGAGGCGTCGCAGGACGAGGCGGTCGATCGCGCGGTCGCCGCGATCGTCGACGACGTCCGCGCGCGCGGCGACGCGGCGGTGCTCGAGTACACGCGGCGGTTCGACCGCGTGGCGGCGTCGAGCGTCGCCGACCTCGAGATCCCGAGGCCCGAGCGCGAGCGCGCGCTCGCGGGGCTCGATCCGCGCGGTGCGCGATGCGCTCGCGGCGGCGGCGGCGCGCATCCGCGGCTACCACGAGCGCCAGCGGGCCGAGTCGTGGAGCTACACCGAGGCCGACGGCACGGTGCTCGGGCAGCGCGTGACGCCGCTCGACCGCGTCGGGCTCTACGTCCCCGGCGGCAAGGCGGCCTATCCCTCGTCGGTGCTGATGAACGCGCTGCCGGCGAAGGTCGCCGGCGTCGGCGAGCTCGTCATGTGCGTGCCGACGCCGGACGGCGAGCGGAACCCGCTGGTGCTCGCGGCCGCGCAGCTCGCCGGGGTCGACCGCGTGTTCGCGATCGGCGGCGCGCAGGCCGTCGCCGCGCTCGCGTACGGCACCGCGACCGTTCCCGCGGTCGACAAGATCGTCGGTCCGGGCAACGCCTACGTCGCCGCGGCGAAGCGCCGCGTCTTCGGCACGGTCGGCATCGACATGGTGGCCGGGCCGTCCGAGATCCTGGTGATCTGCGACGGCTCGACCGATCCCGACTGGATCGCGATGGATCTCTTTTCGCAGGCCGAGCACGACGAGGTGGCGCAGGCGATCCTGCTCGCGCCCGACGCGGCGTTCATCGACCGGGTCGCCGCGAGCATCGACCGCCAGCTCGCCGCGATGCCGCGCCGCGAAGTCATCCGGGCGGCGCTCGCGAACCGCGGGGCGCTGATTCTCGTGCGCGACCTCGCGGAGGCGTGCGAGATCGCCAACCGCATCGCGCCGGAGCACCTCGAGCTCTCGGTCGCGCAGCCCGAGAGCTGGCTCGACCGGATCCGCCACGCGGGCGCGATCTTCGTCGGCCGCTACAGCTCGGAGGCGCTCGGCGACTACTGCGCGGGACCGAACCACGTGCTGCCGACGTCGCGCACCGCGCGCTTCTCGTCGCCGCTCGGCGTCTACGATTTCCAGAAGCGCTCGAGCATCATCAACGTGTCGCGCGCCGGCGCGCGCTCGCTCGGCCGCATCGCGGCCGCGCTCGCGCAGGGCGAGGGGCTGCCGGCGCACGCGCGCTCGGCCGAGCTCCGCCTGGAGACCGAATCGTGAAGCGCGACCCGGTGAAGCTCGGGCCCGGCGACCTCGTGCGCGAGGAGATCCTGTCGCTGAAGGCGTATCACGTCGCGCCCGCGACCGGCATGATCAAGCTCGACGCGATGGAGAACCCGTACCGGCTGCCCGAGCCGCTGCGCGAGGAGCTCGGCCGCCTGGTCTCGACGCTGCCGATCAACCGCTATCCCGATCCGGCCGCGCCGGAGCTGGCGGCGCGGCTCCGCTCGACCTTCGGCATCGGCGCCGAGCACGGGCTCCTGATCGGCAACGGCTCGGACGAGATCATCTCGATCGTCGCCCACACGCTCGCGCGTCCGGGCGCGGTGCTGCTTGCCCCCGAGCCGTCGTTCGCGATGTACCGGATGAACGCCGTCATCTCGCGCATGCGCTATGTCGGCGTCGCGCTCAACGCCGACTTCACGCTCGATCAGGCGCGGTTCCTGGCGGCCATCGAGGAGCATCGACCGGCGGTCGTTTTCCTCGCCTACCCCAACAACCCGACCGGGAACCTGTTCCCGGAGGCGGCGGTGGAGGCGATCCTCGCGGCCGCGCCGGGCCTCGTCGTGCTCGACGAGGCGTATCACGTCTTCGCCGGGCGGACGTTCATGACCCGCCTCGGCGAGTTCCCGAACCTGATGGTGATGCGCACGGTCTCGAAGCTCGGGCTCGCCGGCGTGCGTCTCGGCTACGCCGCGGCACGCCCCGAGTGGATCCGGGAGCTCGACAAGGTCCGGCCGCCCTACAACGTCAGCGTGCTCGCGCAGCACGTCGCCGAGCGGCTGCTCGCGCACATCGACGTGCTGCACGGCCAGGCCGAGCGCATCAAGGCCGAACGCGCGGCGATGTTCGACCGCCTCGCCGACCTGAAGGGCGTCGAGGCGTTCCCGAGCGACGCCAACTTCATCCTGGTCCGCGTGCGGGATGCCGCGGCCATCGACGCGCGCCTCAAGGCGCGCAACATCCTGGTGCGGAACCTCCACGGCAGCCATCCGCTGCTCGCCAACTGCCTGCGGCTCACCGTCGGCACGCCCGGCGAGAACGAGCTCGCTGCTGTCCGCCCTCGCGGAGAGCGTATGAGAAACGCCGCGGTCACCCGCAAGACGGCCGAAACCGAGATCCGGGTCTCGGTCAACCTCGACGGCACCGGCAAGGCGAAGCTCGCCACCGGCGTGCCGTTCCTCGACCACATGCTCGACCAGGTCGCGCGCCACGGCCTGATCGACCTCGACATCGAGGCGAAGGGCGACCTGCACATCGACGCCCACCACACCGTCGAGGACATCGGGATCACCCTCGGCCAGGCGGTGGCGAAGGCGATCGGCGACAAGAAGGGCATCCGCCGCTTCGGGCATGCCTACGTCCCGCTCGACGAGGCGCTCTCGCGCGTGGTGATCGACTTCTCGGGGCGGCCGGGCCTCGAGTTCCACGTCGCGTTCGTGCGCGCGCGGATCGGCGAGTTCGACGTCGACCTGGTGCACGAGTTCTTCCAGGGCT
This sequence comes from uncultured beta proteobacterium, assembly GCA_963762785.1. GTDB lineage: Bacteria > Pseudomonadota > Gammaproteobacteria > Burkholderiales > SG8-39 > DATEDA01. The sequence goes on along the minus strand of CAVXND010000037.1, from coordinate 10,219 downwards.
TCGTGAACCACGCGCAGGTGACCCTGCACGTCGACAACCTGCGCGGGTCGAACGCGCACCACCAGGCCGAGACGGCGTTCAAGGCGTTCGCGCGCGCGCTGCGGATGGCGGTCGAGCCCGACCCCCGCGCGGGCGGGGCGGTGCCTTCGACCAAGGGCACGCTGTAGGCCCGCCGTTTCCTTCGTGCGTTCGCAGTCCCCGCCGGCATGATGCACATCGCAGTGGTCGACTACGGCATGGGCAACCTGCGCTCGGTCTCGAAGGCGATCGAGCACGTGGCGGCCGGCCGGACGGTGCTGGTCACCTCCGACGCGGCGGACATCGACGAAGCGGAGCGGGTCGTCTTCCCCGGGCAGGGCGCGATGCCGGATTGCATGCGCGAGCTCGAGCGGGCGGGCCTGCGCGAGGCGGTCGTCCGCGCCGCAGCCGCGAAGCCGCTGCTCGGCATCTGCATCGGCGCGCAGATGCTGTTCGACTGGAGCGCCGAGGGCGACACCCCCGGCCTCGGCACCTTCCGGGGGAAGGTCGTCCGGTTCCCGCCCGACCGCCTGCACGCCGCGCCGGGCGGGCCGCTCAAGGTCCCGCACATGGGCTGGAACCGGGTGCACCAGACCGTGGCGCACGCGCTCTGGCGCGGCATCGGCGCCGGCGAGCGCTTTTACTTCTGCCACAGCTACTTCTTCGTCCCTGAGGAAAACGACCTCGAAAGCGCGCGCGCGGAGTACGGGCTCCCCTTTACCTGCGCGGTGGCGCGGGATAACATTTTCGCGGTACAGTTCCATCCCGAGAAAAGCCACTCGGCCGGATTGCAGCTGCTCGCCAACTTCGTTTCCTGGAAGCCCTAAGCCGCGCGATCCTCCGCGGCGCGCGAGCGCCGTCCCCAGCACTGCCAACCCCGCTTCCCGCCACCGCACCCGCGATGGTCATCATCCCGGCGATCGATCTGAAGGACGGCCACTGCGTCCGCCTGAAGCAGGGCGACATGGCCCAGGCCACGGTCTACTCCGACGACCCGGTCGCGATGGCGAAGCACTGGCTCGCGCAGGGCGCGCGCCGGCTGCACATCGTCGACCTGAACGGCGCGGCGGCCGGGCGGCCGAGGAACGAGGGCGTGATCCGCGACATCCTGAAGGCGGTGGGCGACGACCTCCCGATCCAGCTCGGCGGCGGCATCCGCGACCTCGACACGATCGAGAAGTACCTCGACTACGGCGTGAGCTACATCATCGTCGGCACGGCGGCGGTGAAGAACCCCGGCTTCCTGTCCGACGCGTGCACCGCGTTCGCGGGCCACATCATCGTCGGCCTCGACGCGAAGGACGGCAAGGTCGCGGTCGAGGGCTGGTCGAAGCTCACCGGCCACGACGTGATCGACCTCGCGAAGAAGTTCGAGGACTACGGCGTCGAGGCGGTGATCTACACCGACATCGGCCGCGACGGCATGCTGACCGGCGTGAACGTGGATGCGACGATCCGCCTCGCGCGCGAGCTGCGGACACCGGTGATCGCGAGCGGCGGCCTGACCGGCCTCGACGACGTGAAGGCCCTGTGCGCGCTCGAACCGGAGGGCGTCATGGGCGTGATCACCGGCCGGGCGCTGTATCAGGGCACGGTCGACTTCAAGCAGGCGCAGGCGGAAGCCGACAAGCTGAGCGAAGCAGGAAGGGCGAAGGGCGACGGGTGACGCGGCCGCGGTGCCCCGTTCCTCCCCTTGCTTCCTTCCGCCTTCCCCTTCCTCTTTCCCAATGCCGCTCGCCAAGCGCATCATTCCCTGTCTCGACGTCACTGCGGGACGGGTCGTGAAGGGCGTCAATTTCGTCAACCTGCGCGACGCCGGCGATCCGGTCGAGATCGCGCGGCGCTACGACGACCAGGGCGCCGACGAGCTCTGCTTCCTCGACATCACCGCGAGCTCCGACGAGCGCGACACGATCGTGCACGTGGTCGAGGGCGGTCGCGGCGCAGGTCTTCATCCCGCTGACGGTCGGCGGCGGCGTGCGGAGCGCCGCGGACGTGCGGCGGCTCCTCAACGCGGGCGCCGACAAGGTTTCGATCAACACGGCGGCGGTGCAGGACCCGGGCGTCGTCGAGGACGCCGCGGGCCGTTTCGGCGTCGCAATGCATCGTCGTGGCGATCGACGCGAAGCGCTCGGGCGGCGGGGTGGGAGGTCTTCACCCACGGCGGGCGGAAACCCACCGGGCTGGACGCGGTCGAATGGGCACGCCGGATGCAGGCGGCCGGGGCGGGCGAGATCCTGCTCACGAGCATGGATCGCGACGGCACGCGCGCCGGATTCGATCTCGCGCTGACGCGCGCGGTCGCCGAGGCGGTCGACGTGCCGGTGATCGCGAGCGGCGGCGTCGGCAACCTCGAGCATCTCGCGGCGGGGGTGATCGAGGGGAAGGCCGACGCGGTGCTCGCGGCGAGCATCTTCCACTACGGCGAATACACCGTGCGGCAGGCGAAGGAAGTCATGGCCGCGCGCGGGATCGAGGTCCGGCTGTGAACGAGAAGTGGCTCGACGAGGTCAAATGGGACGAGCGCGGCCTCGTGCCGGTCGTGGCGCAGGAGGCCCTGACCGGGCGCGTGCTCATGTTCGCCTGGATGGACCGCGCGGCGCTCGCGCGCACCGCCGAAACGGGCGAGGCCGTGTACTACTCCCGCTCGCGCGAGCGGCTGTGGCGCAAGGGCGAGGAGTCCGGCCACATCCAGCGGGTACGGGAGATCCGTATGGATTGCGACAACGACGTCGTGCTGCTCAAGGTGGAGCAGGTGGGCGGCATCGCGTGCCACACCGGGCGGCCGAGCTGCTTCTTCCAGAAGCTCGTCGACGGGCGCTGGGTGACGGTCGAGGCGGTGGCCAAGGATCCGCGGGAGATCTACCGAAGGAACGCATGAGCGACATCCTCGACCGGCTGGCCGAAGCGATCGAAAGCCGCAAGGGCGGCGACCCGCAGCGCTCGTACGTCGCGCGGCTCCTCGCGCAGGGCGAGGACGCGGTGCTGAAGAAGATCGGCGAGGAGGCGACCGAAACGGTGATGGCCGGAAAATCCGGCGATCGCCTGCGGATCGTCGACGAGATGGCGGACCTGTGGTTCCATTGCCTGGTCGCGCTTGCGCACTACGGTCTCGGTCCGCGCGACGTCCTCGCGGAACTGCGGCGTCGCGAGGGCATCTCGGGCATCGACGAGAAGGCCGCGCGCGGCGGCGGGCGCAACGCGGCGGAGAAGGAGTAGCGGGATGACGCAGGGCACCACGCCGGAGAACTGCATCTTCTGCAAGATCGCGCGCGGCGAGATCCCGTCGCAGAAGGTCTACGAGGACGACGAGGTGCTGGCGTTCAAGGACGTCCGCCCCGCCGCGCCGGTGCACGTCCTGCTCGTCCCGAAGGCTGCACATCGCCTCGCTCTACGAGGCGGACCTCGCTCAGGCGCCGCTGCTCGGGCGGATGCTGGGCCTCGCCGGGCGGATCGCCCGGGAGCAGGGCGCAACCGACGGCTTCCGGACGATCGTCAATACGGGACGAGTCGGGGGGCAGGAGGTGTATCATCTCCACATCCACGTAATCGGCGGTCCCAAGGCCCTCGGGCCGATGATCGTCCGACAGTAGGCAAGGAAATCGACATGGGATCGTTCAGCATCTGGCACTGGCTGATCGTGCTGCTCATCATCGTGCTCGTCTTCGGCACGAAGAAGCTGCGCAACATCGGATCGGACCTCGGCAACGCGGTGAAGGGCTTCAAGGACGGCATCAAGGGCGGCGCGGCGGAAAGCGCGCCGAACGGCGGCGGCACGCCGCCGCAGGTGTCGGGCCAGACCATCGAAGGCGAGGTCAAGAAGGAGTCGAGCACCAAGGCCTGACGCGGGCGCCGCCCGCGTCGAGGTACCCCAGGACGCCGGGCCCGCCCGGCTTCCTTTTTGGACCTCCAATGTTCGACATCGGTTTCTCGGAGCTGCTCGTCATCGCGGTCGTCGCGCTGCTCGTGATCGGCCCGGAGAAGCTGCCGAAGGTCGCGCGCACCGCCGGCATCATGTTCGGCCGCCTGCAGCGCTACGTGAACGACGTCAAGGCCGACATCCAGCGCGAGGTGGAGCTCGACGAGCTGAAGAAGCTCCGCTCGCAGTTCGAGGACGCGGCGAAATCGGTCGAGCAGTCGGTCAACGAGGTCGACCAGCGAGATGCGCGCGGTCGGGGACGATCTGAACCGGTCGATCGGCGACCCGGCCGCCGGCACCGGTTCCGCCGGCGCCGTCGGAAGCCGCCGCCGCGCCGGGTGCCGCGCTGCCGTCGCCGGGCGATTCGCCCGCCAAGGCTTCCAGCGAAGCGAAGGTCTAGCCTGCAGCCCATGGCCGGCGAGCAGGACACCTTCATCTCCCATCTCGTCGAGCTCCGCGACCGGCTGCTGCGGTCGCTGCTCGCGGTGGGGCTCGCGTTCATCGTGCTGTTCTTCTACCCCGGGTCGGGGCCGATCTACGATTTTCTCGCGGCGCCGCTGATGCAGGCGCTGCCCGAGGGCACGAAGATGATCGCGACCGGCGTGATCACGCCGTTCATGGTCCCGGTCAAGGTCACCGCCTGGGTGGCGCTGATCGTCGTGCTGCCGTACGTGCTCTACCAGGCGTGGGCGTTCGTCGCGCCGGGCCTCTACGCGCACGAGAAGCGGCTGGCGCTGCCGCTGGTGATCGCGAGCACGGTGCTGTTCCTCGCCGGGATCGCGTTCTGCTACTACTTCGTATTCGGCAAGGTCTTCAAGTTCATCAACAGCTTCGCGCCGCAGAGCATCACGCCGGCGCCGGACATCGAGGCCTACTTCAGCTTCGTGCTGACGATGTTCCTCGCCTTCGGGGTGACCTTCGAGATCCCGGTGGTGGTCGTGGTGCTCGCGCGCGCCGGCATCGTGACGATCGAGCAGTTGAAGTCGGTGCGCCCCTACGTGATCGTCGGCGCCTTCGTCGTGGCCGCCGTCGTCACGCCGCCCGACGTCCTGTCGCAGCTGCTGCTCGCGATACCGATGTGCCTGCTGTACGAGCTCGGGCTCTTCGTCGCCCGCTTCGTGGTGAAGCCCGTCGGCGAGTCGGACTGGAAGGCGCCATCGGATGCCGAGATGGACCGCGAGCTCGACAAGGCGGAAGCGGACAGCAAGGAGATCCGAAGTGACCGCGCGGCGCGCCGCCCGCGCGACGCCGCGCGCATCAGCGCGGCGAACGTCGGGATCGAGCTCCGCGCGCGACCGCAGGCTACTCGCGCAGGCCGCGCCGCCGCTGCACCGGCGGCCGCTTGCCGACGGTGACCTGCAGGTCGAGCTCCTTCTGGTCGCGGCGCAGCTTGAGGCTCGCCTGGCTGCCGGGCTTGAGATCGGCGACGGTGTCGAGCATCGTCGCCGTGTCGGGGGTGGGCACCGCGTTGACCGCGAGCAGCACGTCGCCCGCCTTGACCCCGGCCTTCTCCGCCGGGCCGTCGCGCTCCACGCCGGCGATCAGCACGCCGGAGGTCTTCGCCGACTTCAGCGCCTCGGCGACCTCCGACGACACGCCCTGCGTCTGCACGCCGATGTAGCCGCGCGTCACGCCGCCCTGCTCGACGATCTGCTCGAGCACCGCCTTGGCGGTCGACACCGGGATCGCGAAGCCGATCCCGACCGAGCCGCCGGTGCGCGAGAAGATCGCGGTGTTGATGCCGATCAGGTTGCCCGCGGCGTCGATCAGCGCGCCGCCGGAATTGCCGACGTTGATCGACGCGTCGGTCTGGATGAAGTTCTCGTAGGTGTTGAGGTTGAGGCCGCGGCGGCCGAGCCCGGAGACGATGCCCATCGTCACCGTCTGGCCCACGCCGAACGGGTTGCCGATCGCGAGCACCACGTCGCCGACGCGCACCGCCCCGGGGGCGGCGAACGTCATCGTGGGCAGGTTCTCGCGCTCCACCTTCAGCACCGCGAGGTCGGTCTCCGGATCGGTGCCGACCAGCTTCGCCTTCAGCCGCGTCTTGCCGTCGGCGAGCAGCACCTCGATCTCTTCCATGCCCTCGACGACGTGGTTGTTCGTCAGCAGGTAGCCCTTCGGGCTCACGATCACGCCCGAGCCGAGCCGCGGGCCGCGCGGGTCGTCGAGGCGTGTCGCCGAAGAACCGCCGGAACACCGGGTCGTCCGGAACCTGCTGGCGCGAGCCGTGGGCGGTCCCCGAGGTGAAGATGTACACGACGGCCGGCGCCGCCTTGGCGACGGCCTCGCTGTAGGACGCCGCCTTGGCGGCGACCTCGCGCTGGGGGACGGCCTGCTGCACGACCACCGGCGTCGGGGACGCCTCGCGGGTCGCGAGCCACTCGGGCTTGAGCGTCGTGACGGCGAAGAGCGCCGCCAGCGCGACGGTTGCCGCCTGCGCGAACCAGAGCCAGAGCCGCTTCATGTCATTGCACCCCGCCTAGAATGCGGGTTCGATAGGGCTTCGGAGTGACGGTGATGAACCGCGATGAGCTGGCACGTCATCTCGACCAGCTGCTGGATGTCTCCCGGATACGCGATTATTGCCCAAACGGATTGCAGGTGGAAGGTCGCCCCGAGGTCGCCCGGCTGGTGTCCGGCGTGACCGCCAGCGTGGCGCTGATCGAGCGTGCGGCGGCGGCCGGCGCCGACGCGTTGCTGGTGCACCACGGCTACTTCTGGAAGGGCGAGGACCCGCGGCTCGTCGGGACGCGGAAGCGCCGGATCGAGCTCCTGCTCGCGGCCGGGCTCAACCTATTCGCCTATCACCTGCCGCTCGATCTCCATCCGGAGCTCGGCAACAACGCGCAGCTCGCCGCGCGGCTCGGGCTCCGTCACCGAAGGACGCGGCGGCGAGCAGGACCTCGTCGCCTACGGTGCGCTCGACACGCCGACCGATCTCGACGGGTTCGCCGCGCGGGTGAAGGCGCGGCTCGGCCGCGCGCCGCTCGTCGTCGGCGAACCGGGCCGCGCGGTGTCGCGCGTCGCGTGGTGCACCGGCGCGGCGCAGGGCTTCTTCGAGACCGCGATCGGGCTCGGCGTCGACGCGTACGTCACCGGCGAGATCTCCGAGCAGCACGTCCATCTCGCGCGCGAGTCGGGCGTCGCGTTCGTCGCGGCCGGGCACCACGCGACCGAGCGGTTCGGCGTGCAGGCGGTCGGCGAGCACCTCGCGCGCACGTTCGGGCTCGCGCATCAGTTCGTCGACATCGACAACCCGGTCTGAACCTTTGGCCAGCCCGCCCGAACGGGCGGGCTGGTGCGGTTTTGTCCAACTGGATCAACGGGTTGCGCGCGAAAACTTTCAATCCATAACAGCCTTCGCTATAATCGCGCGTCCCGCCGCGGCCCACTCCATACCAAGAATCGAAAAGGATCTCAATGAGCACCTCCTCGCAAGCGACCTCGCCGCACGGTGCTGCCGGCGACGACGAGGTCGATCAGAGCCGCCGCAATCTCCTCGTCGCGACGTGCGTCGCCGGGGGCGCCGCGACCGCCGCGGCAGCGTGGCCGTTCCTCGCGAGCATGGAGCCGTCCGCGCGCGCGCGCGCGCTCGGCGCGCCGGTCGAAGCGGACATCTCCAACCTCGAGCCGGGCTCGATGATGGTCGTCGAGTGGCAGGGCAAGCCGGTGTGGGTCGTGCGCCGGACGCAGGCGATGCTCGACACGCTGAAGAAGGACGAGGCGCAGCTCGCCGACCCGCTCTCGAAGCGTTCGTCCCAGCCCGAGTACTGCCAGAACATCTGGCGCGCGCGCGAGGAGAAGAAGGACATCCTCGTGTCGGTGGGCATCTGCACCCACCTCGGCTGCTCGCCGACCGCCAAGTTCACGCCCGGGGACCCGAGCATGGGGTCGGGCTGGGAGGGCGGCTTCCTCTGTCCGTGCCACGGCTCGCGGTTCGACCTGTCCGCGCGCGTGTTCGCGAACTTCCCCGCGCCGGACAACCTGCCGATCCCCAGATTCAAGTTCCTGTCGGATCAGCGCGTCCTGATCGGCGACGACAAGGCCTGACTCCCATGGCGAACGGCACGACCTCCAAGAACGTCTGGGCGCGCGATCTCTTCGAGTGGATCGACGCGCGCTTCCCGCTGTCGGCGCTGTGGAAGTCGCAGGTCTCCGAGTACTACGCGCCGAAGAACTTCAACTTCTGGTACTACTTCGGCTCGCTCGCGCTCGTCGTGCTGGTGCTGCAGATCGTCACCGGCATCTTCCTCACCATGAACTACAAGCCCGACGCGCTCCTCGCGTTCGCCTCGGTCGAGTACATCATGCGCGAGGTGTCGTGGGGCTGGCTGATCCGCTACCTGCACTCGACCGGCGCGTCGTTCTTCTTCATCTGCGTGTACCTCCACATGTTCCGCGCGCTGCTGTACGGCTCGTACCGCAAGCCGCGCGAGCTCACGTGGCTCATCGGCGTCGCCATCTTCCTGTGCCTCATGGCCGAGGCGTTCTTCGGCTATCTCCTGCCCTGGGGCCAGATGTCCTTCTGGGGCGCGCAGGTGATCGTGAACCTCTTCGCCGCGATCCCGTTCGTCGGCGAGAGCCTCGCGATCTGGATCCGCGGCGACTACGTGGTCGGGGACGCGACGCTCAACCGCTTCTTCGCCTTCCACGTGATCGCGGTGCCGCTCGTGCTGCTCGGCATCGTCGTCGCGCACCTGATGGCGCTGCACGAGACCGGCTCGAACAACCCCGACGGCGTCGAGATCAAGAAGCACATCGACCCGCGCACCGGCCACCCGGTGGACGGCATCCCGTTCCACCCGTACTACACGGTGAAGGACCTGTTCGGGACGATGGTGTTCCTGTTCGTGTTCGCGATCATCGCGTTCTTCCTGCCCGAGTTCGGCGGCTACTTCCTCGAGCACAACAACTTCATTCCCGCCGATCCCGCTGAAGACCCCGCCGCACATCGCGCCGGTCTGGTACTTCACGCCCTACTACTCGGTGCTGCGCGCGACGACCGACGACCTGAAGTGGGTGATCGCGATCGCGGCCGCGCTGTTCATGGTGTGGGCGTTCCTGCGCCGGGGCAGCCACGCGGTGCGGATGACGCTGCTCGGCGCCGGCGCGGTCGTCCTCGTGCTCCTCTACCTCCTCGAGGCGAAGGTCTGGGGCGTGATCCTGATGGGCGCCTCGGTCCTCATCTTCGCGTTCATGCCGTGGCTCGACCGCTCGCCGGTGAAGTCGATCCGCTACAAGGGCTGGATGTACAAGCTGGCGCTCACGATCTTCGTCATCTCGTTCCTGGTGCTCGGGTACCTCGGCATGCAGACGCCGACCAACACGCTGACGCGCATCGCGCAGGTGGGCACGATCCTGTACTTCGCGTTCTTCCTGCTGATGCCCTGGTACACCTCGATCGACAAGACCGAGACCCCGCCGGAGAGGGTGACGTGAAGACGACCAGACGCCTCGCCGCGGCGCTCGCCGCGATCGCCCTCGCCGCCGCGTTCGCCGGCGGCCCGGCCCGCGCCGCGTCCGAGGGCGTGAAGCTCGACGACATCGGGACGAACGCGACCGACCTCGCGAGCCTCCAGTCCGGCGCGCGCACCTTCGTCAACTTCTGCCTCAACTGCCACAGCGCCTCGCTCATGCGCTACAACGCGCTGCGCGAGATCGGCCTCACCGACGAGCAGATCAAGGACAACCTGCTGTTCACGGCCGAGAAGATCGGCCTGCCGATGACGATCGCGATGGCGCCGCGGGACGCGAAGGACTGGTTCGGCGCGACTCCGCCGGACCTCTCGGTGATCGCACGCTCGCGCGGCCCGAGCTGGCTCTACACGTACCTGCGCAGCTTCTACCGCGACCCGGCCACGACCACCGGCTGGAACAACCTGGTCTACCCGAACGTCGGCATGCCGCACGTGCTGTGGCGGCTGCAGGGCGAGCGCGTCGCCAGGGAAGAGGCGGCCGTCAAGGACGGCCGGCCGATCATGGGCGAGGACGGCAAGCCGCTCATGCTCGTGAAGCTCGAGCCGCTCACCCCCGGCGCGCAGTCGACGATCGAGTACGACAAGACCGTCTACGACCTGGTGAACTTCCTCGCCTGGATGGGCGAGCCGCACCAGATGACGCGCAAGCGCGTCGGCATCTGGGTGCTGATCGGCCTGGCGGTCCTGATCTTCCTCAGCTACTTCCTGAAGCGGGCGTACTGGAAAGACGTGCACTGAGGCCCCACCTGTGGGGGTGGGCGCGGACGCCGAGCGCTCACCCTCCCCAATTGAGCCCCCGCTC
>CAVXND010000036.1:0-30712 GCA_963762785.1 uncultured beta proteobacterium | reverse complement strand
GGTGGCCGGTCATCGCGGCGCGGAAGGCCATCTGGGCGGTGTCCTCGTCGCGGATCTCGCCGACCAGGATCACGTCCGGGTCCTGCCGCATCAGCGACCGGATGCCGTTCGCGAAATCGAGCTTCGCCGCCTCGTTCACCGAGGTCTGGCGGATCAGCGTCATCGGGTACTCGACCGGATCTTCCAGGGTCATGACGTTGATGCCGTCATGGTTGATGTGGTTGAGGATCGAGTAGAGCGTGGTCGTCTTGCCGCTGCCGGTCGGGCCGGTCACGAGGATGATCCCCTCGGGCCGCTGGATCATCTTCTTCAGCATCGAGAGCTGCTCGGGCTGCAGCCCGAGCTGATCGAGCGGCACGATGCCCTTCTGGCGGTCGAGGATCCGCAGGACGATGTTCTCGCCGTGCGTCGTGACCTGCGAGGCGACCCGGAAGTCCACCTGCCGGCCGGTGAGCGAGAGCGAGATCCGGCCGTCCTGCGGCGCCCGCGTCTCGGCGATGTTCATCTTCGCCATCACCTTGATGCGCACCGCCATCGCCGGCCAGTAGGTCTTGTGCAGGCTCCGGATCTGCCGCAGCACGCCGTCGATCCGGTAGCGGATGCGCAGGAAGTTCTGCTCCGGCTCGAAGTGGATGTCGGAGGCGGCGCGCTCGACCGCGTCGGCGAGGAGCGCCGAGATCAGCCGCACCACCGGCTGCGAGTACTCGTCGCCGCTCGCCTGCAGGCTCTGGTAGTCGATCTCGCCGGTCTCGATCTCGTGCAGGATGCCGTCGATCGAGAGCTCGTGGCCGTAGAACTGCTCGATGGCGCGGGCGATCTCCGATTCGCCCGCGAGCCGCAGCTCGACCTCGTGCTCGCCGCGCAGCTGCGCCCGCACCTGGTCGAGCGCGACGATGTTGTTCGTGTCCGAGATCGCGAGGATCAGGCGCTTGCGGTCCTTGTCGAGCGCGACCGGGAAGAGGTTGTGCCGCTTGGCGAATTCGCGCGGCACGATCCGGATTGCCCCCGGATCGACGACGATCTGCGACAGGTCGACCGACTGCAGCCCGAGCTTCTCGCTCAGGGCATCGCGCAGCGTCGCCTCGGAGACGAACCCGAGCTGCACCAACAGCTTCCCCACCGGCTGGCGGGATTTCAGCTGCTCGAGCAGGGCGATCCGCAGCTGATCCTCGGTGAGGATCCCCTGCGAAATCAGAATCTGCCCGATGTGCCGCTTGGCTTGCGGGGATGCCGGGGAATTCATTGAACGGGTGGGGCCCGTCAGCGCGTCAGTTCGCGGATTCTTGCTTCGACTTGGGCGCTATTGAATCCCACCGCGCGGTTCCCGGCAAGCGCCAGCGCCCGGCGGTAGTACTCGAGCGCCAGCTTCCTCTGGCCGAGGTGATCCAGGCTGACCGCGAGGTTGTAGGCGTAGTCCGGATTGTCCGGGTCGGCGGAAAAGGCCCTGAAATAAGCCGCTTGGGCGTCCGGCCACCGCCCCTGGGCGGCGTACTGGTTGCCGAGCGGGAAGTTCAGGAACGCCGCGTCCGGCTGCTGCGCGAGCATGTTCTTGATGCGGCTCTCGGACTGGAGCGGATCGGTCTGGCCGCGCAGCGAGATCAGGCCGGCCTGCGCGTACGGGTCGCGCGGATCGAGCTCGAGCACGCGCAGGTACCGCGCTTCCGCGCTCTCGAAATTCTGGGTGCGCGCGTCGATCGTCGCGAGGCCGAGCAGCGCGTCGCGGTCGCGCGGGTTCGCGCGGAGCGCGCGCTGATACGCCTCCCGCGCGCGCGGGAGGTCGCCCGCCTGGAGCGCTTCCCAGGCGCTCTCGACCACCGGATCGACCCGCGGGCCGCCGGTCGTGATCCGGACCGGCGAGCTCGGCGCCGCCGCGGCGGCGCGGGGCTCGTCGCCCTCGCCCGCGGGCGGGCGCCGGCCGTGCCGCTAGCCGGGCGCGACGACCCGGGCCGGCTCGTCCGCGTCACGCCCGAGGGCGTCGGTTGCGGTGCGGGCGGAACTGCCGCGGCCGCAGCTGCCGGCGCGGTCTGCGCCGAGGTGGCCGGTGCGGGGCTTGTCGCCGGAGCGGGATCGCTCGGCGTCGGTGCCGGCGGGCGCCGTGCGTGCGCGGCGGGCGGCTGCGGCGGCGTGGCGGCCGCGTCACCGGTTGCGGCGCCTTCGCCGCCGGCGCCGGGGCTGTAGAAGGACGGCCGGGGTCCGAAGAACTCCCAGGCGAAGTAGCCCAGCGTGCCGAGGATGGCGATGCCCAGGAGCCCGACGACGATGAAGAACGGACGCCGCGGGTCGTAATCGGGAGTCTTGGCCTCGAACAGCTGCCGCGCGGCGGCGCGATCGTCGTCCTCGGTCGCTGCGGCCGCGCTCGCCGCCGAGGCCATCGGCGCGAGGCCCGGCGCGGCGGTCGCCGACGGCGCTTCGCGGCGTGCGCCGGCCGAGGGCAGGTCTTCGGAGAGGATCTCGAGCGGCTGCGTGATGTCGGGCAGCCGGTCGCGGGTGATCAGCGGACGCTCGCCGGCATCGGCGGGCGTCGGCTCCAGCGAGAGTCCGCTCCCCAGATCGGCCGGCGCAACGGTGTCTTCGCCCTGCTGTCCCGAGGCGTTCTGCTTGGCGAGCTCCGCCTTTTTCAGGGCCTCGAGCAGCAAGCTCACTGCGGGCACCCCACGTCGATCCGGAAGTCGCAGGGCCGCTTGCGCCGGATTCGGCTGGGACATGAAGTCCTCGCCCGGCGCGAACACGCGGTAGCCGCGATAGTCGCCCTCGAGGCTCGGATCGCGGATGACGAGCGGCCGGAGAAAGATCACCAGCTCGGTCTTGGCGTTGTGGATGTTCCGGTTGGAGAGCGCATCGCCGAGGAACGGGATCCGGTTGATGAACGGGATCGAGGCCTGCTGGTCGGTCAGCGAGTCCTGGATCAGGCCGCCCATGACCGCCATCTGCCCGCTCGACAGCTTGATCACCGACTCCATCTCGCGGATCACGATCTGCGGGATCTGGTTCGGAACGGCGAGGCCCGGGGTCGGATCCTGCACGAACGAGCTGATCCGCGAAACGGTCGGCTTCACGTTGAGCAGCACGCTGTCGGCGTCGCTGATCTGCGGCGTGATGTTCAGGACGACTCCGACCGGAACGGTCTGCGGCGTCGCGGTGAACGACTGGAGGCTCGCCGGCGTTCACGGCCTGGCTGATCTGCGAGGCGATGTTGAAGTAGACGACGTTCTCGACCACCTTGAGCAGAGCGGTCTGGTTGTTGATGACCGAGATGCGAGGCGACGACAGCACGCGCACGTTCCCGAACGTCTCGAGCAGCTTCAGGCTCGCGAGGAAGCTCGCGGAGGTGTAGGCGAGGGTGAGGAAATTCCCGGGGGGCGTCAGCGCTGGGCGCGCCCTTGGCCTTGCGGCAGATGCCGCCGGAGAACCCGGCGGTGCCGGTGCGCAGAATGTTGAAGTCGATTCCCTGCTGGTAGTTGTTGCTGAGCTGCACGTCGACGATCGTCACCTCGATCAGCACCTGGCGCTTGGCGTTCACCAGCACCTGGTCGAGGAACTCCTGGAGCTTGTCGTGCTGGCGCAAGGTCGCACGGACGGTGAGGATGCCGGCCTCGGGGTTCGCGATCACCGACGACGCCTCGCGGAACGTCACGTTCGGGCCGGCCCCGAGCGCGGCGACGCGCTACGCCGCCCGGCGCCCCGCCAGCCCCGGGTTGTCCGGGGGCCCCGGCCGCTGGTGGCGGCGGGACGGGCCGCCGCGCCACCGCCGGGCAGGAGCTTGTCGGTCTCGCGCAGGATCTCCTCGACGTTCTTTACGAGCGTGTCCCAGAAGCGGTTGGCGCTGCGATTCTGGACCGAGACGCGCGAGGTGTTCTGGCCGGCGCCGCCGCCGCCCGACGAGCGCCGCCGCCGGCCGCCCCGCCGGCCGCGCCGCCCGTCGTCTGGCCGACGATCTCGGACGAGACGCTGACCTGGCCCTGCGTCAGCCGCTCCATGTTCACGTAGTCGATCTTGTAGATCCGCAGGTACGGCGAGTCCGGCATCACGAGCAGGTTCGGGCCGTTGAGCTCGTACCGCATGTCGACCTGCTTGGCGATGCGGTTGAGGAGCTGCGGCAGGGTCTGGTCGATCGCGTTCAGCGTCACCGCCCCGGTGATCCCGGGGTGGATGTCGACGTTGACCTTCGCGTCGCGGGCGAGCGCGAAGAGCAGCTCGCGGACGTTCACGTTGTTGACGACGACGCTGTAGGTCTCGGCGCGTGCCGTCGGCCTGGGCTTGGGCGGGGCGGGGACCGCCTGCACCGGCGGGGGAATCGTCGCAGTGGATGGGCCGGCGGCCGTGGTCCTGCATGTGGCCGACCGAGGGCTTCATCGGCTGGAAGCACCCGGTCAGGGCGATCCCGAGACCGCAGACGAGCAGCTTCTTGACCATGCCTCCCCGACTCCCAGTGCGCGCTGACGCTCGAAGCCCCTAAGGACCCGAAGAGCCAGTATAACAAAACACTCTAAGAAACTGTTTTATTGGCGCAAAGCGTTTGTGGCCTAGTGCCGGATCCGGGTGAGAACTTATTCCTGATTCTGCCGGCGCATGACGCCGATGCTGCGATGGAACGGCCCGCGCGACTTGAACGACGTCGGCAGGTCGCCCATGGCGGTGATGGTGTCCTCCAGGGTCGGGTAGTTGCCGTAGGTCACGCCGTAGAACTGCCGGCCGTTCTGCTTGACGCCGTAAAGATAGACGTCCTCGAGCTTGACCGTTTCCGCGGCTTCCTCGAGAAACCGCTCGATCGCCTGCGAATCGCCGGCGGTCATCAGCTGGATCGTCCACGTTCCGTTCGGTGCCGTCTTCAGCCACTTTTGCGTCGCAGCGAACCGCTCCTGGGCGAGCTTTCCGGAAGCGGGCGGTCGGGCACCGATCGGCGCGGCTGGCGGCTGCGACGGCACTGCGGACGGCTCCGGCGTGGGCGAGATGGCGGCGTCACCGGGATTGCGGGCACCGCAGCGACCGTCGCGAGCTGCGGGCGACGGGCCGCCGGCGATGCCTCGGGATCGGGGCTCGCTTTCGCTGCGGGTGCCTCCTGGGGCGGGCCGGGGGAGGCGGTCGGTGCGCGTCGCCGCCGACGCTTCGGCCGGACCCTGGCTGGCGGCTGCCCCGACGCTGCGCGCCGCGCCGGACTGGTTCCAGAGGTGCAGGCCCACCCCGACCAGCAGCCCGGCGGCGAGGCCGGCGGCGACGAGCCACCAGGCGTTCGGAACGCCGCGGCGCCGGCTCCCGAACTCCGAGTCGCGGACGGCCGCGCGCGCGTGCTTGGCGGTGACCTGGTGCGTGCCGTCGGCGAATGCCGCGAGCAGCGACTTGTCGGCGAGGATGTTGATGCGGCGGGTCAGCCCCTGCGAGGACTGAGCTGATGAGCTTCATCGCGGGCGGCGCGAACACGTTGGGTCCGCGGTAGCCCGCCGCGCGCATGCGGAAGTCGACGTAGCTCTCGACGTCGGAACGCACCAGCGGCTCGAGCTTGAAGCTGTGCGTGATCCGCTCCTTCAGCTGCCGCATGTTCGGCAGCGCGAGATGCTGGTCGAGCTCGGGCTGGCCGAACAGCACGATCTGCAGGAGCTTGTGCCGGTTCGACTCGAGGTTCGAGAGGAGACGGATCTCCTCCAGCGTCTCGATCGGCATCGCGTGCGCCTCGTCGATCAGCACCACGACGCGCCGGCCGGCGGCGTAGAGCTTGATCAGGCGCTCCTGCAGCGCCCGCAGCAGGATCGTGACCCGCTCGCCGCGCGACTCGACCTGGAGGTCGGCGGCGATCACGTGCAGGATCTCGTCGCGGGACAGCGACGGGTTCGCGAGATAGATCGTCTCGACGCTCTTCGGCAGCCGCTCGACCAGCACCCGGCAGAGCATGGTCTTGCCGCTGCCGACCTCGCCGGTGACCTTGACGATGCCCTCGTCGTGGGTGATCGCGTAGAGCAGGGCCTCCAGCGTCGCGCCGCGGTTCGCCCCCGAGAAGAAGAACTCGGTGTGGGGCGTGATGCGGAAGGGCGGCTCGTTCAGGCCGAAATGGCTCAGATACATGGGGTTGCGCGCTTTATGTCACCCTCATATTGAGCGCAGTCCGGGGGTTCATTTACAAGGGGGTGGCCCGTGCGCGGCCCCCGGGGATCCACAAGGGGGCGGGCAGCCCCCTTGTTCGTTGGGGGATATACAAGGGGAATCCCCCCTTGTTCGTACGAAAACCTGCAAGAAGCAGGTCAGGCCACGCGCGAAGCGCGCGGCCGTTACTGCTTCTGCAACGATTCCATCCGGCTGTAGAGCGTGGTGCGGTTGATGCCGAGGAGCTTCGCCGCCTGGCTCACGTTGCCGCGGGTGAGCTTCATCGCCGCCTCGATGTAGCCCTGCTCCCACGCCTTCAGCATGCTGTCGAGGTTGAAGCTCCGCTCGCGCTGCAGGTGCGCCTGCGCCTGCTCGATCAGCGTGTCCGGGTCGCTCGGCGGGCCGAACTCCGCGGACGGGCTGGCGCTGACGTCGAGCTCGGGCTCGAGCTCCTCCGCCGAGAGCTTCTGCCCCGCGTACTTGGTCGTCAGCCGGATCACGATGTTGCGCAGCTCGCGCACGTTCCCCGGGAAGTGATAGTCGCGCCACAGCTTGGCCGCGCTGTCGTCGAGCGAGAACGGCGTGAGCTTCGCCTGGTCGGCGTAGAAGTTGCAGAAGTGCTCGAGCAGCAGCAGCCGGTCCTCGTCCATGTCCCGCAGCGGCGGCACGTTGATCGTGAAGACGCTGAGGCGGTGGTAGAGGTCGGCGCGGAAGTTGCCTTTCTTGATCTCCTGGCGCAGGTCGCGGTTCGTCGCCGCGATCACGCGCGCGCGGCTGAAACGCCGCTGGGTCTCCCCGACCCGCTGGTACTCGCCGTTCTCGAGCACCCGCAGGAGCTTCGCCTGCAGCTCGAGCGGCAGCTCGCCGATCTCGTCGAGGAAGAGCGTGCCGTCGGCCGCGTCCTCGAAGTAGCCGGACTTGTTGGTCATCGCGCCGGTGAACGCGCCCTTCACGTAGCCGAAGAGCGTCGGCTCGACGAGCGTCGGTGCGATCGCGGCGCAGTTGAGCGCGAGCGACGGCTTGTCGCGGCGGCTCGAGAGGTGGTGGAGCGCGGTCGCCACCATCTCCTTGCCGCTGCCGGACTCGCCCTCGATCAGCACCGGGAACGGCGAGTCGGCGCACTGCGAGGTCTGGCTGCGGAGCTTCTGCATCGCCGGGCTCCGCCCGATCAGCATGCCCTCCTCGACCGAGATCGACCCGGAGAGCTCGGCCGCGCGGAACTGCAGGGCGTGCTGCAGGATCCGCTTCAGGTTCACCGGGTCGGCCGGCTTCGCGACGAACTCGGCCGCGCCGAGCGCGCGCGCGTGGCGCGTTCCGTTGGCGGCGTCGTTCTGGCCGGAGAGCACCAGGATCTTCATGCTCGGCGAGTGCGCGAGGAGATCGCCGATCAGCGCAAACCCCTCGTCGGGGCGGTGCGGCACCGGCGGCAGCCCGAGATCCACCAGCGCGAGCTGCGGCGGATGATCCATCTGGCGCAGCAGACTCACCGCGTGACCGCGCGAATCGCTCGCCAGGACCTCGAAGTCCTTGCCGAGCGCGTACGCGAGCGTGTCGGTGATCAGCGGATCGTCGTCGACGATCAGCAGGGTGGGCTTGGCGCTGGGGTCAGACATGGGCGAGCGTCCCCGATGCAGCGGAGAAAGGCTCTCTCCGTCGAAATCTCGCCATAATGGTCGCACAGGGCCCGGGGCGCTCCTGAGAAATACGGCACACCTTGGTGCAGGACGATCATCCGGTCGCAAATCTCTTCGATGTCGGCCAGTGCGTGGGACGTGAAAAGGAGCGTCCGGCCCTGGGCGCGCAGGTCCGCGAGCAGCGCCTTGACGCAGGCGCGCGCCTTCGGGTCGAGGCCGCTCATCGGCTCGTCGAGCACGTAGAGGTCCCGCCGCGCGAGGAAGGACGCTGCGAGCCCGAGCTTCTGCGTCATGCCCTTCGAGTAGGCGCGTACCGGCTTGCCGAGCGCGGCCGGATCGAGATCGAGGGCCGCGAGCATCGCCGCGACCTCCGCCGCGTCGTAGCGCCGTTGCTGCAACTGCAGCATGAACGAGAGGAAATCCCGGCCGGTAAGGTAGTAGGGCGGCACGAACCGCTCGGGCAGGAACGCCAGCCGCGCGCGCGAGCGCGGCTCGGTGTGGGGGATGCCGAAGAGCTCGATCTGCCCGCCGTCGACGGCGCAGAAATCGAGCAGGCATTTGATCAGCGTCGTCTTGCCGGCGCCGTTCACGCCGGCGAGGCCGAGGAACTCGCCGGACGCAAGCTCCAGGTCGACGCGACGCAGCACCTCGGCCTTGCCGAAGCGCTTGGTGAGCCCGCTGACGCGGACGACTGGGTCTGCCATGGAAGCTGTGCCCTGGGTGGGGATCGTTGGCGCGGACGATGATATAGCAGCCGCGTCGCCGTGCTCTGCGCCAAAGGTGGCTACCGCGACCTCTTTCCTTTATTATTCAGCCCTTTGTTCTCGACTTCCCACCCGCGCTTGTCTGCCGCCCCCCCGGTTTCTGCGAACCTGGTCGAGATCGAAAACGTCACGTTTTCGTACGGCGGCGCGCCGGTCCTCGACGGCATTTCGCTCACCATCCCGCGCGGGAGCGTCGTCGCCATCATGGGCGGGAGCGGCAGCGGCAAGACGACGCTGCTGCGGCTGATCGGCGGGGCGTTGCGGCCGTCGAAGGGCGAGATCCGGGTGTTCGGCCGGTCGGTCAGCCGGGCGCGGACGCGCGAGCTCTACGAGCTGCGGCGCAAGATGGGCATGCTGTTCCAGTTCGGCGCGCTCTTCACCGATCTGTCTGCGTTCGACAACGTCGCCTTCCCGATGCGCGAGCGCACGCAACTGCCGGAACCCCTGATCCGCGACCTGGTGCTGATGAAGCTCCACGCGGTGGGGTTGCGTGGCGCGGCCGATCTGATGCCGCAACAGCTCTCCGGCGGCATGCAGCGGCGCGTGGCGCTCGCGCGCGCGATCGCGCTCGACCCGGCGCTCATCATGTACGACGAGCCGTTCACCGGGCTCGACCCGATCTCGCTCGCCGTGACCGGCAACCTCATCCGCGACCTGAACGACGCGCTCGACGCCGCGTCGATCGTCGTCACGCACGACGTCCACGAGTCGCTCGCCATCGTCGACTACCTCTACTTCCTCGCGAACGGAAGGGTGGTGGCGCAGGGGACGCCCGACGAGGTGCGGGCCTCGACCGCGCCGTTCGTCCATCAGTTCGTGCACGCCGAGCCCGACGGCCCGGTACCGTTCCACTACCCGGCGCCCGACTACGCCGGCGCGCTGCTGGCGGATCGGTGATGTTCGCGCGCGTCCTGTCCTTCTTCGAGGCGCTCGGCGGCCGGGTCAACGGGATGGTCGCGCGCCTCGGGCTCGCGAGCCGGTTCTTCTGGATCATGCTGCGCCTCTCGGGCACGAGCTTCCGGCGCCTGCCGCTCACCATCCGCGAGATCTACTTCGCGGGCGTGCTGTCGCTCATCATCATCGCCGTGTCGGCGCTCTTCGTCGGCATGGTGCTCGGCCTGCAGGGCTACGACACGCTCGTGCGCTACGGCTCCGCGGACGCGGTCGGGACGCTGGTCGCGCTGTCGCTGACGCGCGAACTGGGGCCGGTGGTGGCGGGCCTCCTGTTCGCGAGCCGCGCCGGCTCGGCGATCACCGCCGAGATCGGGCTCATGAAGGCGACCGAGCAGCTCTCGGCGATGGAGATGATGGCCGTCGACCCGATCGCGCGCGTCGTCGGCCCGCGTTTCTGGGGCGGCGTCATCTCGATGCCGCTCCTCGCCGCGCTGTTCTCCGCGATCGGCATCTTCGGCGGCTACCTCGTCACCGTCCAGCTCATCGGCGTCGACGAGGGCGCGTTCTGGTCGCAGATGCAGAGCTCGGTCGACCTGCACGAGGACGTCGTCAACGGCATCATCAAGAGCGCCGTGTTCGGCGTCGCGGTGACCTGGATCGCGGTGTTCGAGGGCTACGACGCCGCGCCCACCGCCGAGGGGGTGTCGCGCGCGACCACGCGCACCGTGGTGACCTCGTCGCTCGCGATCCTCGCGCTCGACTTCGTGCTGACGGCGTTCATGTTCAGAGGGGCTTAGACAGATGATGAACCGCAGGGCACTCGACATCTGGGTCGGCTTCTTCGTCGCGCTCGGGTTCGCCGCGATCATGTTTCTCGCGCTGAAAGTCGCGAGCTCGGCCACGCTCGCCGCGGCCGACGGCTACGAGGTGAAAGGCAAGTTTGATAACATCGGCGGCCTGAAGGTCCGCGCGCCGGTGAAGAGCGCGGGCGTCGTGGTCGGGCGCGTGGCCGCGATTCGTTTCGACAACGAGAGCTTCGAGGCCGTGGTGTCGATGAACGTCGACAAGCGCTACCAGTTCCCGAAGGACACCGCGGCGAAAATCCTGACCTCGGGGCTCCTCGGCGAGCAGTACGTCGCACTTACCGCCGGGGGCGACACCGCCAGCCTCAAGGACGGCGACACGTTGAAAATTACCCAGTCGGCGCTCGTCCTCGAGAACCTGATCGGGCAGTTCCTGTACAGTAAGGCGGCTGAAGGCGGCGAGAAGAAGCAGTAACGCGCGAATGACAAGAACCTTCCGACTGGGAGTGGCGGCGATCGCCATCGTCGCGCTCGCCGGCTGTTCCACGACCCGCAGCCCGGACCCGCGCGACCCGTGGGAGGGGATGAACCGCGCGACCTTCGAGTTCAACGACGGCTTCGACAACGTGCTGATGCGGCCGTTGGCCGAGGGCTACCGGTTCGTCCTGCCCAGCCTGGCGCGGACCGCGGTCACCAACTTCTTCTCCAACCTCAACGATCCCTGGGTCGCGGTGAACCAGCTGCTGCAGGGGAAGGTGGAGCGCGCGATCGACGATTTCGGGCGGTTCGTGTGGAACTCGACCTTCGGCCTCCTCGGCCTGATCGACGTCGCGAGCGACATGGGGCTGCCGAAGCACAGGGAGGACTTCGGCCAGACGCTGGCGGTGTGGGGCGTCGATTTCGGCCCGTACCTGGTCCTCCCGATCCTCGGGCCGAGCAGCGTGCGCGACGGCGTCGGCCTGATCCCCGACGCGTACGCCTTCCTGCCGTGGCAGATCCCCAAGTGGGCCGACTTCAATCATCGCGTCACCTGGCAGTGGTCGCTCACCGGGCTCGACCTCGTCCAGACGCGCGCGAGCCTGCTCGACGCGACCGATCTCCTCGAGCAGGCGGCGCTGGATCGCTACGCATTCCTGCGGAACGCCTACTTCCAGCGCCGCCGCAATCTCATCCACGACGGCGACCCGCCGCCGTTGCCTGCGGACAAGCAGTCCGGCGCGACGCCCTCCTTCGACCCGGCGCCGAAGGGCGCGCTCGTCGAGTCCACGCTGCCGGCGAACTATCCGGCGGTGCTGGCGGCCGATGCGCCGCGCACCGTCGCCGCGCGAGAGACCTCGCGGTAACCCTCGATACTGGATCGCCATGACACGTGCTTCGCTCATTCTCGCCGCCGCGCTCGTCGCGCCGGCCGCGTTCGCCCAGGACACCGCGCCCGACACCCTGGTGAAGGGGGTCACCCAGGAAGTGCTCGGTGTCATCAAGCAGGACAAGGACATCCAGGCCGGCAACCAGCGGAAGACCATCGCCCTGGTCGAGGAAAAGGTCCTGCCGCACTTCAACTTCGCGCGCATGACCGCGCTCGCGATGGGGCCGAACTGGCGCAAGGCGACCCCGGAGCAGCAGAAGGCGCTCATCGAGCAGTTCCGGACGCTGCTCGTGCGCACCTACTCGAGCGCGCTATCGTCGTACCGCAACCAGGTGATCGACTTCAAGCCGCTGCGCACCGCGGCCACCGACGCCGACGTCATCGTGCGGTCCGAGGTGAAACAGCCGGGCAGCGAACCGGTGTCGATCGACTACAGCATGGAGAAGACGCCGAGCGGCTGGAAGGTGTACGACGTCGTCGTCGGGGGCGTCAGCCTGGTGACGACCTACCGGGACACCTTCACCAACGAGGTCCGCAACAACGGCGTCGACGGCCTGATCAAGGCGCTCGCCGACAAGAACCGCCAGCTCGAGACGAAGAGCGGCTAGCGCCCGGCCGGCGCGCTCCACTCTCCGATCCCCCCGTCCGTGTCGCGGCGCGAAGGCAACCGGCTCCTCCTCGATGGCGAGCTGACCGTCGACACGGTCGCCCGGGTTCTCGCCGACGCGTCCCCCCAGGATCGCGCCGCCGCCGAGGTCGTCGACCTCGCGGGCGTCACCGAGGTCGACTCGGCCGCGGTGGCGCTCGCGATCACGTGGCTCCGCGAGGCGCGCGCGGGCGGACGCACGATCCGGTTCGAGAACCTGCCGCCCGCGATGGCGAAGCTCGCCCGGCTGTACGCGGTCGCCGACCTCATCCCCGGCGCCTAGCCAGGCGCCGACGGCTCCGCCCGGCCGCCGCGGCATGGTCGCTGCCATCGAGATCCGCGGGCTCGTCAAGCGCTACGGCGCCCTCCAGGCGCTCGCCGGAGTCGACCTCGAGATCCCGCGCGGGGAGTTCTTCGGCCTGCTCGGGCCGAACGGCGCCGGCAAGACGACGCTCATCAGCATCCTCGCCGGGCTCGCGCGCGCGGACTCGGGCAGCGCGCGCGTGCTCGGGCACGACGTCGTCGCCGACTACCGGTCCGCGCGGCGGCTCCTGGGCGTCGTCCCGCAGGAGCTCGTCTTCGACCCGTTCTTCACCGTCCGCGAGACGCTCGCGATCCAGTCGGGCTACTACGGCCTGCGCGCGAACGGCGACTGGATCGACGAGGTGATGCATCACCTCGACCTCGCGTCCAAGGCCGACGCCAACATGCGCACGCTCTCCGGCGGCATGAAGCGCCGGGTGCTCATCGCGCAGGCGCTGGTGCACCGGCCGCCGGTGATCGTGCTCGACGAGCCGACGGCCGGCGTCGACGTCGAGCTGCGCCAGGGGCTCTGGGAGTTCGTCCGGCGCCTCAACCGCGACGGCCACACCGTCGTGCTCACCACCCACTACATCGAGGAAGCGGAGATGCTCTGCGACCGCATCGCGATGCTGAAGGCCGGGCGGATCGTCGCGCTCGACGCGACCGCGGAGCTCATCCGCCAGTTCCACGCGCTCTACCTCCGCGTGCGGCTCGAAGGCACCGTCCCGGAGCGGCTCGCGCGGCTCGCGGTCGGGAGCGAGGCGGGACGGCACACGTTCAAGCTCGGCGAGTACGCCGAGGTCGAGACGGCGCTCGCCGAGCTGCGCACGGCGGGCGCGCGGATCCTCGAGATGGAGCTCGTGCAGCCCGACCTCGAGGAAGTCTTCGTGCAGATCATGCGGGGCGCCGGACCGCCGGATGCAGAACGCCGAACGCGCCACTGAGGCGGTCGCGCTGCCGCGGCCGGCGTCGGCCTGGACCGGCTTCGCGACGCTCCTCTACAAGGAGCTGCTGCGATTCTGGAAGGTGAGCTTCCAGACGGTGGCGGCGCCGGTGTTGACGTCGCTCCTCTACCTCCTCATCTTCGGCCACGTGCTGGAAGGCCGGGTACAGGTCTACGACCGGCTCTCCTACACCGCGTTCCTCGTCCCGGGGCTCGTCATGATGTCGATGCTGCAGAACGCGTTCGCCAACAGCTCGTCGAGCCTGATCCAGTCGAAGGTCACCGGCAACATCGTGTTCGTGCTGCTGACGCCGCTGTCGCACGTCGAGTTCTTCGGCGCGTACGTCGTCGCGTCGATGGTCCGCGGTCTGGCGGTCGGCGCGGGGGTGCTGGTCGTGACGGTGCCGTTCGCGAGCGTTTCGGTCGAGCACCCGTTCTGGGCGGCGGGGTTCGCGCTTGCCGGGTGCGCCATTCTCGGCACGATGGGCCTCCTCGCCGGGATCTGGGCCGAGAAGTTCGACCAGCTCGCGGCGTTCCAGAGCTTCATCATCATGCCGCTGACGTTCCTCGCCGGCGTCTTCTACTCGATCCACTCGCTCCCCGCCTTCTGGGAGCGGGCGTCGCGGCTCAACCCGTTCTTCTACATGATCGACGGCTTCCGCTACGGCTTCTTCGGCGTGTCGGACGTCGACCCGCTGGCGAGCCTCGCCATCGTCGGTGTGTTCCTGGCCAGCCTCGCGGCGATTACACTCGCGGCTCTGAAGGCAGGCTACCGCCTGCGCCATTAGCGGAAGGCAACGGTCATGGTCAGTCCCGAGGACGTCAAGCGCTACATCGAGGAGGGGCTCGCCTGCGATCGCGTCGAGGTCGCCGGCGACGGCCATCATTTCGAGGCGGTCATCGTGAGCCCGGCGTTTCGCGGCAAGAGCCGCGTGCAGCAGCACCAGCTCGTCTACCGGGCGCTCGGCGAGCGCATGCGCGAGGAGATCCACGCGCTTTCCATGCAGACGTTCAGCCCCGAGGACTGGGCGGCGCGGACGTAAGCGCCCCGCCGCCACTTTTTCGCCAGATTCGCGGCGGATACTCCGGCATGTGCTCCCCGATCGGCGCCCCGCCGCCTCCACCACCCTCCCGCGCATGGACAGGCTAGCGATCCAGGGCGGCGTGCCGCTGCGGGGCGAAGCCCGCGTGTCGGGCGCCAAGAATGCGGCGCTGCCGCTCATGTGCGCGGCGCTCCTGTCGGCCGCCCCGCTGCGGCTCGCCAACGTCCCGCGGCTGCGCGACGTGCGCACGATGATGGAGCTTCTCGCCCAGATGGGCGTGGGCGTCGAGCGCGACGGCGACGCGGTGCTGCTCGCGGCGCAGCGCGTCGACCGGCCGGTCGCCCCCTACGAGCTCGTCAAGACGATGCGCGCCGCGATCCTCGTGCTCGGGCCGCTCGTCGCTCGGGGCGGGGAGGCGCGGGTGTCGCTGCCCGGCGGCTGCGCGATCGGGCTGCGCCCGGTCGACCAGCACATCAAGGGGCTGGAAGCGCTCGGCGCGGACATCAGCGTCGAGCAGGGGTACATCACCGCGCGCGCAAGACGGCTGAAGGGCGCCCGTTACGAGATGGACCTCGTCACGGTCACCGGTACCGAGAACCTGATGATGGCCGCGACGCTCGCCGAGGGCACGACGGTGCTCGCGAACGCGGCGTGCGAACCCGAGGTGGTCGACCTGGCGAACTGCCTCAACGCGATGGGCGCGCGGGTGACCGGCGCCGGGACCGACGTCATCACGATCGAAGGGGTGGAGCAGCTCGGCGGCGCTGCCCACCGCATCATGCCCGACCGCATCGAGACCGGCACTTACCTCGCGGCGGCCGCGGCGACCGGCGGCGCGGTGACGCTGCACGGCGCGGACGCGGGGCTGCTCGGCGCGGTGATCGAGAAGCTGCGCTCGGCGGGTGCGACGATCGAGACGGGCGACGGGACGATCCAGCTCGAGATGACACGCCTTCCGCGCAGCGTGGACGTCCACACCGCGCCTCATCCCGGCTTCCCGACCGACATGCAGGCGCAGCTGATGGCGCTCGACGCGATCGCCGAGGGCACCGCGACGATCACCGAGAACATCTTCGAGAACCGCTTCATGCACGCGCTCGAGCTCGCGCGCCTCGGCGCCGACATCGAGACCGCGGGCAACACCGCGATCGTCCGCGGGGTGAAACGCCTCCAGGGCGCCACCGTCATGGCGACCGACCTGCGCGCTTCGGCGAGCCTGGTGATCGCCGGGCTCGTCGCCGAAGGCGAGACCGTCGTCGACCGCATCTACCATCTCGACCGCGGCTACGAGGCGATGGAGGCGAAGCTCGCCGCCCTGGGCGCGCGCATCCAGCGGGTCAGGTAGGGAGCGCGGGCGGTTTTCCTTTAGAATCGGGGCTTTGCAGAACCGCATTGCCCACATCGCGCCCCGTGTCCGGCATTACCGTCGCGCTGTCCAAGGGCCGGATCTTCGACGAAACGCTCCCGCTGCTCGAGGCC
This sequence comes from uncultured beta proteobacterium, assembly GCA_963762785.1. GTDB lineage: Bacteria > Pseudomonadota > Gammaproteobacteria > Burkholderiales > SG8-39 > DATEDA01. The sequence continues at coordinate 14,762 of CAVXND010000036.1, read as the reverse complement.
GCGGGCATCGCGCCCGCCGAGGACCCGGAGACTTCGCGCAAGCTCATCGTTCCCACCCGTCGCCCCGACGTGCGGCTCGTGCTCGTGCGCGCGTCCGACACGCCGACCTACGTGCAGTACGGCGCCGCCGACCTCGGCATCGCCGGCAAGGACGTCCTCCACGAGCATGGCGGCGCGGGGCTCTACCAGCCGCTCGACCTCAGGATCGCCGCGTGCCGGATGGTGGTGGCCGTGCCGGACGGCTTCGATTACGCGCACGCGGTGCGGCAGGGCGCGCGCCTGCGCGTCGCCACCAAATACCTGCGCGTTGCCCGCGAGCACTTCGCCGCGAAGGGCGTGCACGTGGATCTCATCCGTCTGTACGGCTCGATGGAGCTCGCGCCGCTCACCGGGCTCGCCGACGCGATCGTCGACCTCGTCGCCACCGGGAATACGCTGCGCGCGAACGCGCTCGTCGCGGTCGAGGAGATCATGCCGATCTCGAGCCGCCTGATCGTCAACCAGGCGGCGCTCAAGCTGAAGCGCGAGCAGCTGCAGCCGCTGATCGAGGCGTTCGAGTCCGCCGTCGCCGCCCATGCCTGAGATCGCACGGCTTTCCACCCGCGAGCCCGGCTTCGACGCCCGCCTCGCCGCGCTCACCCGCCTGGAAGCGTCGCAGGACGACGCGGTCGACCGCGCGGTCGCCGCGATCGTCGCCGACGTCCGCGAGCGCGGCGACGCGGCGGTGCTCGAGTACACGCGCCGCTTCGACCGGGTCGAGGCCGCGAGCGTTGTCGACCTGGAGATCCCCAGGCCCGAACGCGAACGCGCGCTTGCGGGGCTGGATCCCGCGGTGCGCGATGCGCTCGGCGCGGCGGCCGCGCGCATCCGCAGCTACCACGAGCGCCAGCGGGCCGAATCCTGGAGCTACACCGAAGCCGACGGCACGGTGCTCGGGCAGCGCGTGACGCCGCTCGACCGCGTCGGGCTCTACGTCCCCGGCGGCAAGGCGGCCTATCCCTCGTCGGTGCTGATGAACGCGCTGCCGGCGAAGGTCGCCGGCGTCGGCGAGCTCGTCATGTGCGTGCCGACGCCGGACGGCGAGCGGAATCCGCTGGTGCTCGCGGCCGCGAGCCTCGCCGGGGTGGACCGCGTGTTCGCGATCGGCGGCGCGCAGGCGATTGCCGCGCTCGCGTACGGCACCGCCACGGTCCCGGCCGTCGACAAGATCGTCGGCCCGGGGAACGCCTACGTCGCCGCGGCGAAGCGCCGCGTGTTCGGCACGGTCGGGATCGACATGGTCGCCGGGCCTTCCGAGATCCTCGTGATCTGCGACGGCGCGACCGATCCCGACTGGATCGCGATGGACCTCTTCTCCCAGGCCGAGCACGACGAGGTGGCGCAGGCGATCCTGCTCGCGCCGGACGCGGGGTTCATCGAGCGGGTCGCGGCGAGCATCGACCGGCAGCTGGCGACGATGCCGCGTCGGGAGATCATCCGGGCGGCGCTCGCGAATCGCGGCGCGCTGATCCTCGTGCGCGACCTCGAGGAGGCCTGCGAGATCGCGAACCGCATCGCGCCCGAGCACCTCGAGCTTTCGGTCGCGGAGCCCGAGAAGTGGCTCGACCGGATTCGCCACGCCGGCGCGATCTTCGTCGGCCGCTACAGCTCCGAGGCGCTCGGCGACTACTGCGCGGGCCCCAACCACGTGCTGCCCACCTCGCGCACCGCGCGCTTCGCGTCGCCGCTTGGCGTCTACGACTTCCAGAAGCGGTCGAGCATCGTGAACGTCTCGCGGGCCGGCGCCCGCTCGCTCGGCCGCATTGCCGCCGCGCTCGCGCAGGGCGAGGGGCTGCCGGCGCACGCTCGTTCGGCCGAATTGCGCGTGGAGGCCGAATCGTGAAGCGCGACCCGGTCAAGCTCGGGCCCGGCGACCTCGTGCGCGAGGAGATCCTGTCCTTGAAGGCATATCACGTCGCGCCTGCCGCCGGCATGATCAAGCTCGACGCGATGGAGAACCCGTACCGGCTGCCCGAGCCGCTGCGCGAGGAGCTCGGCCGGCTCGTCTCGACGCTGCCGATCAACCGCTACCCCGATCCGGCCGCGCCGGAGCTCGCGGCGCGGCTCCGCTCGACGTTCGGCATCGGCGGCGAGCACGGCCTCATGATCGGGAACGGCTCGGACGAGATCATCCAGATCGTCGCCCACACGCTCGCGCGCCCCGGTGCGGCGCTCCTCGCCCCCGAGCCATCGTTCGCGATGTACCGGATGAACGCCGTGATCGCGCGCATGCGCTACGTCGGTGTGGCGCTCAACCCCGATTTCACGCTCGATCTCGCGCGGTTCCTCGCGGCGATCGAGGAGCACCGGCCGGCGGTCGTCTTCCTCGCGTACCCCAACAATCCGACCGGGAATCTCTTCCCGGAAGCGGCGGTGGAGGCGATCCTTGCCGCGGCGCCGGGTCTCGTGGTGCTCGACGAGGCCTACCACGTCTTCGCCGGCCGGACGTTCATGACCCGGCTCGGCGAGTTTCCGAACCTGATGGTGATGCGCACCGTCTCCAAGCTCGGCCTCGCCGGGGTGCGTCTCGGCTACGCCGCGGCGCGCCCGGAATGGATCCGCGAGCTCGACAAGGTCCGGCCGCCGTACAACGTGAGCGTGATCGCGCAAGCCACGGCCGAGCGGCTGCTCGCGCACATCGACGTCCTGCACGGCCAGGCCGAGCGCATCAAGGGCGAGCGCGCGGCGATGTTCGACCGGCTCGCCGACCTGAAAGGCGTCGAGGCGTTCCCGAGCGACGCCAACTTCGTCCTGGTCCGCGTGCGGGACGCCGCGGCCATCGACGCGCGCCTGAAGGCGCGCAACATCCTGGTGCGGAACTTCCACGGCAGCCACCCGCTGCTCGCCAACTGCCTGCGGCTCACCGTCGGCACGCCCGGCGAGAACGAGCTGCTGCTGGCCGCCCTAGCGGAGAGCGTATGAGAAACGGCGCGGTCACCCGCAAGACGGCTGAAACCGAGATCCGCGTGTCGGTGAACCTCGACGGCACCGGCAAGGCGAAGCTCGCCACCGGCGTGCCGTTCCTCGACCACATGCTCGACCAGGTCGCGCGCCACGGCCTGATCGACCTCGACGTCGAGGCGAAGGGCGACCTGCACATCGACGCCCACCATACCGTCGAGGACATCGGGATCACCCTCGGCCAGGCGGTGGCGAAGGCGATCGGCGACAAGAAGGGCATTCGCCGGTTCGGGCACGCGTACGTGCCGCTCGACGAGGCGCTGTCCCGCGTCGTGATCGACTTCTCCGGGCGGCCCGGCCTCGAGTTCCACGTCGCGTTCGTGCGCGCGCGGATCGGCGAGTTCGACGTCGACCTCGTCCACGAGTTCTTCCAGGGCTTCGTGAACCACGCGCAGGTGACGCTGCACGTCGACAACCTGCGCGGGTCGAACGCCCATCACCAGGCGGAGACCGCGTTCAAGGCGTTCGCACGCGCGCTCCGGATGGCGGTCGAGCCCGATCCCCGCGCGGGCGGCGCGGTGCCGTCGACCAAGGGCACGCTCTAGGCCGCTCCGCGCATCTTCGGCGTTTCCGCGGTCCCAGGGCTTCCCTCATGATGCACATCGCAGTGGTCGACTACGGCATGGGCAACCTGCGGTCGGTGTCGAAGGCGATCGAGCATGTCGCGGCCGGCCGGCAGGTGCTGGTCACGTCCGATGCGGCCGACGTCGACGAGGCGGAGCGCGTCGTCTTCCCCGGCCAGGGCGCGATGCCGGATTGCATGCGGGAACTCGAGCGGGCGGGCTTGCGCGAGGCGGTCGTCCGCGCGGCGCGCGCGAAGCCGCTGCTCGGGATCTGCATCGGTGCGCAGATGCTGTTCGACTGGAGCGCCGAGGGCGACACACCCGGCCTCGGCATTTTCCGGGGGCGGGTCCTCCGGTTCCCGCCCGACCGCCTGCATGCCGCGCCGGGCGGGCCGCTCAAGGTCCCGCACATGGGATGGAACCGGGTGCACCAGACCGCGGCGCATGCGCTCTGGCGGGGCATCGGGGAGGGCGAGCGTTTCTACTTCTGCCACAGCTACTTCTTCGTGCCCGAGGAAAACGACCTCGAAAGCGGGCGCGCGGAGTACGGGCTCCCCTTTACCTGCGCGGTGGCACGGGATAACATTTTCGCGGTACAGTTCCATCCCGAGAAAAGCCACTCGGCCGGATTGCAGCTGCTCGCCAACTTCGTCGCCTGGAAGCCCCTAAGCCGCTGATCCTCCACGGCGCGCGCGCGCCGTCCCCCCGTACTGCCAACCCCGCTTCCCCGCCACCGCACCCGCGATGGTCATCATCCCGGCGATCGATCTCAAGGACGGCCGTTGTGTCCGCCTGAAGCAGGGCGACATGCGCGACGCCACCGTCTATTCCGACGACCCGGTCGCGATGGCGAAGCACTGGCTCGCGCAGGGCGCGCGCCGGCTGCACATCGTCGACCTGAACGGCGCGGCGGCCGGGCGCCCGAAGAACGAGGGCGTGATCCGCGACATCGTCAAGGCGGTGGGCGACGACCTCCCGGTCCAGCTCGGCGGCGGCATCCGCGACCTCGACACGATCGAGCGGTACCTCGACTACGGCGTGTCGTACATCATCGTCGGGACGGCGGCGGTGAAGAACCCGGGCTTCCTCTCCGACGCGTGCACCGCGTTCGCGGGCCACATCATCGTCGGCCTCGACGCGAAGGACGGCAAGGTCGCGGTCGAAGGCTGGTCGAAGCTCACCGGCCACGACGTGATCGACCTGGCGAAGAAGTTCGAGGAGTACGGAGTCGAGGCGGTCATCTACACCGACATCGGGCGCGACGGCATGCTGTCGGGCGTGAACGTCGACGCCACCGTCCGCCTCGCGCGCGAGCTGCGGACGCCGGTGATCGCGAGCGGCGGCCTCACCGGCCTCGACGACGTCAAGGCGCTGTGCGCGCTCGAACCCGAAGGCATCGTGGGCGTGATCACCGGCCGGGCGCTCTACCAGGGCACGGTCGACTTCAAGCAGGCGCAGGCGGAGGCCGACAAGCTCAGTGAAGGGGGAAGGGAGAAGGGGGAGGGGTGAGCGCAGGCCGGGCCCGGTGGCGTACCCTTCCCCCTTCCCCTTCCTCCTTCTCCCTTCCCCCTTCCCATGCCGCTCGCCAAGCGCATCATCCCCTGCCTCGACGTCACTGCCGGCCGGGTCGTGAAGGGGGTGAACTTCGTCAACCTGCGCGACGCCGGCGATCCGGTCGAGATCGCGCGGCGCTACGACGAGCAGGGCGCCGACGAGCTCGCGTTCCTCGACATCACGGCGAGCTCCGACCAGCGCGACACCATCGTTCACGTCGTCGAGGCGGTCGCGGCGCAGGTCTTCATCCCCCTGACGGTCGGCGGCGGGGTGCGGAGCGCGGCGGACGTGCGGCGGCTCCTCAACGCCGGCGCGGACAAGGTCTCGATCAACACCGCGGCGGTGCAGGACCCGGGGGTCGTCGAGGACGCCGCGGGCCGGTTCGGCTCGCAGTGCATCGTCGTGGCGATCGACGCCAAGCGCTCCGGGGCGGGGTGGGAGGTGTTCACCCACGGCGGGCGCAAGCCCACCGGCCTCGACGCGGTCGAGTGGGCGCGCCGGATGCAGGCCGCGGGCGCGGGCGAGATCCTGCTCACGAGCATGGACCGCGACGGCACGCGCGCGGGATTCGACCTCGCGCTGACGCGCGCGGTCGCCGAGGCGGTGGACGTGCCGGTCATCGCGAGCGGCGGCGTCGGCAACCTCGAGCACATGGCGGCCGGCGTGCTCGAGGGCAAGGCCGATGCGGTGCTCGCGGCGAGCATCTTCCACTACGGCGAGTACACCGTGCGCCAGGCGAAGGCCGTCATGGCCGCGCGCGGGATCGAGGTCCGGCTGTGAAGACGGGCTGGCTCGACGACGTGAAATGGGACGAGCGCGGCCTCGTGCCGGTGGTGGCGCAGGAAGTCCTGACCGGGCGCGTGCTCATGTTCGCGTGGATGGACCGCGCAGCGCTCGCACGCACCGCCGAGACCGGCGAAGCCGTGTACTACTCCCGCTCGCGCGAGCGGCTATGGCGCAAGGGCGAGGAGTCCGGCCACGTCCAGCGGGTACGGGAGATCCGTATGGATTGCGACAACGACGTCGTGCTGCTCAAGGTCGAGCAGGTGGGCGGCATCGCCTGCCACACCGGGCGGCCGAGCTGCTTTTTCCAGAAGCTCGTCGACGGGCGCTGGGTCACGGTCGAGGCGGTAGCCAAGGACCCGCGGGAGATCTATCGAAAATGAGCGACATCCTGGACCGGCTGGCCGAATCGATCGAAAGCCGCAAGGGCGGCGATCCGCAACGCTCCTACGTGGCGCGGCTGCTCGCGGACGGCGAGGACGCGGTGCTGAAGAAGATCGGCGAGGAGGCGACCGAAGTCGTCATGGCCGGCAAGTCCGGCGACCGCCTGCGGATCGTCGGCGAGATGGCCGACCTGTGGTTCCATTGCCTCGTCGCGCTCGCGCACTACGGGCTCGGCCCGCGGGACGTGCTCATGGAGCTGCGCCGCCGCGAGGGCATTTCGGGGATCGACGAGAAGGCGGCGCGCAAGGTCCGGAGCGAGGCGGAGAAGGAGTAGCCGCATGACCGAAGGCACGACGCCGGCGAACTGCATCTTCTGCAAGATCGTCCGCGGCGAGATTCCAGCGCAGAAGGTGTACGAGGACGACGAGGTGCTTGCGTTCAAGGACGTCCGCCCGGCGGCGCCGGTGCACGTCCTCCTCGTCCCGAAGCTGCACATCGCCTCGCTCTACGAGGCCGACCCCGGCCATGCGCCGCTCCTCGGCCGCCTGCTCGGGCTGACCGGCCGGATCGCCCGGGAGCAGGGCGCGGCTGACGGCTTCCGGACGATCGTCAACACCGGCCGGGTCGGGGGGCAGGAGGTGTATCATCTCCACATCCACGTAATCGGCGGTCCTAAGGCCCTCGGGCCGATGATCGTCCGACAGTAAGCAAGGAAACCGCCATGGGATCGTTCAGCATCTGGCACTGGCTGATCGTGCTGCTGATCATCGTGCTCGTCTTCGGCACGAAGAAGCTGCGCAACATCGGGTCGGACCTCGGCAACGCGGTCAAGGGCTTCAAGGACGGCATCAAGGGCGGCGCGGCCGAGAGCGCGCCGAACGGCGGCGGCACGCCGCCGCAGGTGTCGGGCCAGACCATCGAGGGCGAGGTCAAGAAGGAGTCGAGCACCAAGGCCTGACGCGGGCGCCGCCCGCGTCGACGCGCCTCAGGATGCCGGGCCCGCCCGGCTTCCTTTTTTGGACCCCCGGAAGCAATGTTCGACATCGGATTCTCAGAGCTGCTCGTCATCGCGGTGGTCGCGCTGCTCGTGATCGGCCCGGAGAAGCTGCCGAAGGTGGCGCGGACCGCCGGGCGTCATGTTCGGGCGCCTGCAGCGCTACGTGAACGACGTCAAGGCCGACATCCAGCGCGAGGTGGAGCTCGACGAGCTGAAGAAGCTGCGCTCGCAGTTCGAGGACGCGGCGAAGTCGGTCGAGCAGTCGGTGAACGAGGTCGACAAGGAGGTGCGCGCGGTCGGTGACGACCTCAACCGGTCGATCGGCGACCCGGCCGCCGCAACCGGCGCTTCCCCGTCGGAGACCGGGTTCGCGCCCGACGCCGCGCTCCCGCCGCCGGCCGATCCACCCGCGGCCCCGAAGACCTCGAGCGAAGCGAAGGTCTAGCGCCCGCGGGCCATGGCAGGCGAGCAGGACACCTTCATCTCCCATCTCGTCGAGCTGCGCGACCGGCTGCTGCGGTCGCTGCTCGCGGTCGGGCTCGCGTTCATCGTGCTGTTCCTGTACCCGGGCTCCGGGGCGATCTACGACTTTCTCGCGGCGCCGCTGACGCAGGCGCTGCCGGAGGGGACGAAGATGATCGCGACCGGAGTGATCACGCCGTTCATGGTGCCGGTCAAGGTGACCGCGCTGGTCGCGCTGATCGTCGTGCTGCCCTACGTGCTCTACCAGGCGTGGGCGTTCGTCGCGCCGGGCCTCTACGCCCACGAGAAGCGCCTGGCGCTGCCGCTGGTGGTCGCGAGCTCGGTGCTCTTCCTCGCCGGGATCGCGTTCTGCTACTACTTCGTCTTCGGCAAGGTCTTCGCGTTCATCAACAGCTTCGCGCCGCAGAGCATCACGCCGGCGCCGGACATCGAGGCCTACTTCAGCTTCGTGCTGACGATGTTCCTCGCCTTCGGGGTGACGTTCGAGATTCCGGTGGTGGTCGTGGTGCTTGCGCGCGCCGGCATCGTGACGATCGAGCAGCTGAAGGCGGCGCGTCCCTACGTGATCGTCGGCGCATTCGTCGTGGCCGCGGTCGTCACGCCGCCCGACGTGCTGTCGCAGCTCCTGCTCGCGATTCCGATGTGCCTGCTCTACGAGCTCGGGCTCTTCCTTGCCCGCTTCATGGTGAAGCCCGCCGGCGAGTCGGACTGGAAGGCGCCGTCCGGCGCCGACATGGACCGCGAGCTCGACAAGGCCGAGGCCGAAAGCAAGGATCTCAAGTGACCTCGCGTCGCGCCCGCTCCGCGGGCGCCAGCGAGGTCATCCCGGCGAACGCCGGGATCCAGGCCAGCGAGGTCATCCCGGCGAACGCCGGGATCCCGAGGTCAGCGACGCCTTCTCTGGACTGCCGGCATTCGCCGGAGTGACGATCCTATTCGCGCGAACCGCGCCGCCGCTGCACCGGCGGCCGCTTGCCGACGGTGACCTGCACGTCGAGCTCCTTCTGGTCGCGCCGGAGCTTCAGGCTCGCCTGGCTGCCGGGCTTGAGATCGGCGACGGTGTCGAGCATCGTCGCCGTGTCGGGGGTCGGCACCGCGTTGACCGCGAGCAGCACGTCGCCCGCCTTCACCCCCGCCTTCTCCGCCGGGCCGTCGCGCTCCACGCCGGCGATGAGGACGCCGGAGGTCTTCGCGCTTTTCAGCGCCTCGGCGACCTCCGACGAGACGCCCTGCGTCTGCACGCCGATGTAGCCGCGCGTCACGCCGCCCTGCTCGACGATCTGCTCGAGCACGGCCTTCGCGGTCGACACCGGGATCGCGAACCCGATCCCGACCGAGCCGCCGGTGCGCGAGAAGATCGCGGTGTTGATGCCGATCAGGTTCCCGGCGGCGTCGATGAGGGCGCCGCCGGAGTTGCCGACGTTGATCGACGCGTCGGTCTGGATGAAGTTCTCGTAGGTGTTCAGGTTCAGGCCGCGGCGGCCGAGCCCGGAGACGATGCCCATCGTCACCGTCTGGCCGACGCCGAACGGGTTGCCGATCGCAAGCACCACGTCGCCGACGCGCACCGTCTCGGCCGTGCCGAACGCCACCGCCGGCAGGTTCTCGCGGTCCACCTTCAGCACCGCGAGGTCGGTCTCCGGATCGGTGCCGACCAGCTTCGCCTTCAGCCGCGTCTTGCCGTCGGCGAGCAGGACTTCGATCTCCTCCATGCCCTCGACGACGTGGTTGTTCGTCAGCAGGTAGCCCTTCGCGCTCACGATCACGCCCGACCCGAGCCGCGGGCCGCGCGGGTCCTCGAGCGAGTCGCCGAAGAAGCGCCGGAAGACCGGGTCGTCCGGGACCGCCTGGCGCGAACCGCGCGCCGTGCCCGAGGTAAAGATGTACACCACCGCCGGCGCCGCCTTGGCCACCGCGTCGCTGTAGGACGCCGCCTTGGCAGTCGCCTCGCGCTGGGGCGCCGCCTGCTGCACGACGACCGGCGACGGGGCCGCCTCGCGCGTCGCCGCGAGCCACTCCGGCTTGAGCGTCGTGACGACGAACAGCGCCGCCACCGCGACGGTCGCGGTCTGCGCGAACAGGAGCCAGAGCTTCTTCATGTCAGTACCCCGCCTAGAATGCGGGTCGGATAGGGGATCGGAGCGAACCGGCGATGAACCGCGATGAGCTGGCACGGCATCTCGACCAGCTGCTGGATGTGTCCCGTATACGGGATTATTGCCCAAACGGATTGCAGGTGGAAGGTCGCCCGGAAGTGGCCCGGCTCGTCTCCGGCGTGACTGCGAGCATGGCGCTCATCGAGCGTGCGGCGGCCGCCGGCGCCGATGCGCTGCTCGTGCATCACGGCTATTTCTGGAAGGGCGAGGACCCGCGGCTCGTCGGGCCGCGCAAGCGCCGCATCGAGTCGCTGCTCGCCGCCGGCATCAACCTCTTCGCCTATCACCTGCCGCTCGACCTGCATCCGGAGCTCGGCAACAACGCGCAGCTCGGCCGCCGGCTCGGGCTCGCCGTCGAGGGGCGCGCGGGCGAGCAGGATCTCGTCGCCTACGGCGCGCTCGACACGCCCACCGATCTCGCCGGGTTCGCGGCGCGGGTGAAGGCGCGCCTCGGTCGCGAGCCCCTCGTCGTCGGCGAGCCGGGCCGAGGGGTCGTGCGCGCCGCCTGGTGCACCGGGGCCGCGCAGGGTTTCTTCGAGACTGCGATCGGGCTCGGCGTCGACGCGTACGTCACCGGCGAGATCTCGGAGCAGCACGTCCACCTCGCGCGCGAATCGGGCGTCGCCTTCGTCGCCGCCGGACATCACGCGACCGAGCGGTTCGGCGTGCAGGCGCTCGGCGAGCACCTCGCGCGCACGTTCGGGCTCGCCCATCAGTTCATCGACATCGACAACCCGGTCTGAGTCGGCGCCGGTCTGCGCGCCCTTTTACGTTACCGATCAATCGGTTGCGTGCAGAAACTTTCAATCCATAACGGCCTTCGGCTATAATCGCGCGTCCCGCCGCGGCCCACCCCCACGAACAGCACGAACAAGGCACGAACAAAGGATCTCCATGAGCACTTCCTCGCAAGCGACCCCGCCCCACGGCGCTGCCGGCGACGACGAGGTCGATCAGAGCCGCCGCAACCTGCTCGTGGCGACCTGCGTTGCCGGCGGTGCGGCGAGCGCCGCCGTGGCGTGGCCGTTCCTCGCGAGCATGCAGCCCTCCGAGCGCGCGCGGGCGCTCGGGGCGCCGGTCGAGGCCGACATCTCCAACCTCGAGCCGGGCGCGATGATGGTGGTCGAGTGGCAGGGCAAGCCGGTGTGGATCGTGCGCCGGACGCCGGCGATGATGGACACGCTGAAGAAGGACGAGGCGCAGCTCGCCGACCCGCTCTCGAAGCGCTCGTCCCAGCCGGAGTACGCGCAGAACATCTGGCGCGCCCGCGAGGAGAAGAAGGACATCCTCGTGACGGTCGGCATCTGCACCCACCTCGGCTGCTCGCCGACCGCCAGGTTCGCGCCCGCGGACCCGAGCATGGGCGCGAGCTGGCCGGGCGGCTTCCTCTGCCCCTGCCACGGCTCGCGGTTCGACCTGTCCGCGCGGGTGTACGCGAACTTCCCCGCGCCGGACAACCTGCCGGTCCCGCGCTACAAGTACCTCTCCGATCAGAAGGTGCTGATCGGCGACGACAAGGCCTGACGCGATGGCGAACGGCACAACCTCCGGCGGCGCCTGGGTGCGCGGGCTCTTCGAGTGGGTCGACGCGCGCTTCCCGCTCTCGGTGCTGTGGAAGTCGCAGCTGAGCGAGTACTACGCGCCGAAGAACTTCAACTTCTGGTACTACTTCGGCTCGCTCGCGCTGTTCGTGCTGGTGCTGCAGATCGTCACCGGCATCTTCCTCACCATGAACTACAAGCCCGACGCGCTCCTCGCGTTCGCCTCGGTCGAGTACATCATGCGCGAGGTGCCGTGGGGCTGGCTGATCCGCTACCTGCACTCGACCGGCGCGTCGTTCTTCTTCATCTGCGTCTACCTGCACATGTTCCGCGCGCTGATGTACGGCTCGTACCGCAAGCCGCGCGAGCTCACCTGGCTGTTCGGCGTGTTCATCTTCCTGTGCCTGATGGCCGAGGCGTTCTTCGGCTATCTCCTGCCCTGGGGCCAGATGTCGTTCTGGGGCGCGCAGGTGATCGTGAACCTCTTCGCCGCGATCCCGATCGTCGGCGAGGACCTCGCGATCTGGATCCGCGGCGACTACGTGGTCGGGGACGCGACGCTCAACCGCTTCTTCGCCTTCCACGTGATCGCGGTTCCGCTGGTGCTGCTCGGGCTGGTCGCGGCGCACCTGATGGCGCTGCACGAGACCGGCTCGAACAACCCCGACGGCGTCGAGATCAAGAAGAACATCGATCCGCGCACCGGCCACCCGGTCGACGGCGTCCCCTTCCACCCCTACTACACGGTGAAGGACCTGTTCGGGGTGATGGTGTTCCTGCTGGTGTTCTCGCTCATCGCCTTCTTCGCGCCCGAGTTCGGCGGCTATTTCCTCGAGCACAACAACTTCATCCCCGCCGACCCCCTGAAGACCCCGCCGCACATCGCGCCGGTGTGGTACTTCACGCCCTACTACTCGGTGCTGCGGGCGACCACCGACGATCTCAAGTGGGTGATCGGCATAGCGGTCGCGCTCTTCATGGTGTGGGCGTTCCTGCGGCGGGGCAGCAACATGCTGCGCATGGCGATGCTCGGAGCCGGCGCGGTCGTGCTCGCGCTGCTCTATCTGCTCGAGGCGAAGGTGTGGGGCGTGATCCTGATGGGCGCCTCGGTCCTCGTCTTCCTGTTCCTGCCGTGGCTCGACCGCTCGCCGGTGAAGTCGATCCGCTACAAGGGCTGGATGTACAAGCTCGCGCTGACGATCTTCGTCATCTCGTTCCTGGTGCTCGGGTACCTCGGCATGCTGACCCCGACCGACACGCTCACGCGCATCGCGCAGGTCGGCACCATCCTGTACTTCGCGTTCTTCCTGCTGATGCCGTGGTACACGTCGATCGACAAGACCGAGACGCCGCCGGAGAGGGTGACGTGATGAGAAACGTACGCCGCGCCGCGGCGCTCGCCGCGGTCGTGCTCGCCGCGGCGTTCGCGGCCGGCCCCGCCCGCGCCGCGTCCGAGGGCGTGAAGCTCGACGACATCAGCACGAACGTCACCGACGTCGCGAGCCTCCAGTCCGGCGCGCGCACGTTCGTCAACTTCTGCCTGAACTGCCACAGCGCGTCGCTCATGCGCTACAACGCGCTGCGCGACATCGGCCTCACCGAGGAGCAGATCAAGGACAACCTGATGTTCACCGCCGAGAAGATCGGCATGCCGATGGCGATCGCGATGACGCCGCGGGACGCGAGGGACTGGTTCGGCGCGACCCCGCCCGACCTCTCCGTGATCGCGCGCTCGCGCGGCGCGGACTGGCTCTACACGTACCTCCGCAGCTTCTATCGCGATCCGGGCACCGTGACGGGATGGAACAACCTCGTCTACCCGAGCGTCGGCATGCCGCACGCGCTGTGGCGGCTCCAGGGCGAAAGGGTCGCCAGGGACGAGGCAGGTCGATCAAGGACGGCCGGCCGATCATCGGCGACGACGGCAAGCCGCTGAAGATCGTGAAGCTCGAGCCGCTCACCCGCGGCTCGCAGTCGACCATCGAGTACGACAAGACCGTCTACGACCTGGTGAACTTCCTCACCTGGATGGGCGAGCCGCACCAGATGGCGCGCAAGCGCCTCGGCATCTGGGTGCTGATCGGCCTGACGGTGCTGATATTCCTCACGTACTTCCTCAAGCAGGCGTACTGGAAAGACGTGCACTGAAGCCCCAACTAAGGGCGGGCGGGAACGCCCGCGCCCGCCCCACCACCTCTTGAGCCCCCGCCCGCGGGGGCAAGGCCAGTCCCATGATGAACCTCTACTCCGGAACGACCTGCCCGTTCTCGCAGCGCTGCCGCATCGTGCTGTACGAGAAGGGCATGGATTTCCAGATCATCGACGTCGACATGTACAACAAGCCGGAAGACATCGCGGTGATGAACCCGTACGGCCGCCTGCCGGTGCTCGTCGAGCGCGACCTCATCCTGTACGAGGCGAACATCATCAACGAGTACATCGACGAGCGGTTTCCGCACCCGCAGCTGATGCCGGCCGATCCGGTCATGCGGGCGCGGGCGCGGCTCTTCCTCTTCAACTTCGAGGTCGAGCTCTTCAGCCAGATCGACCATCTCGAGCAGGGCAACGCCAAGCAGCAGGACAAGTCGCGGAGCCACGTGGCCGACCGGCTGACCGAACTGTCGCCGGTGTTCACGAAGCAGAAGTACATGCTCGGCGACGAGTTCTCGATGCTCGACGTGGCGATCTCGCCGCTGCTGTGGCGCCTCGACTACTACGGCATCACGCTGCCGAAGTCGGCGGCGCCGCTCGCGAAGTACGCCGAGCGGCTGTTCAGCCGGCCGGCGTTCATCGACGCGCTCACGCCGTCCGAGAAGGTAATGCGGAAATAGTGCCGCGCGCCGTCGGCCTGCCCGCCCAACCCCGGCGTACACTTCCGCGCATGGCCGAGCCGGTCCCGACCAAGCCGTACCTCCTCCGCGCGCTCTACGAGTGGTGCGTGGACAACGGCTACACGCCCTACGTCTCGGTGATCGTCGACGCCGACACGCGCGTGCCGGTCGAGTACGTCCGCAACGGCGAGATCGTGCTCAACATCGGGCCGCTCGCGGCGCACAAGCTGAAGATGGGGAACGACGCCATCGAGTTCGCCGCGCGGTTCGGCGGCGTGCCGCGGGACCTGTGGATCCCGATCTCGCAGGTGGCCGCGATCTACGCGCGCGAGAACGGCCACGGCATGTCGTTCGAGACCGGGCGCAAGGAGACCGCCTGGGAGGCGAGCGGCGATGCGCTGTCGAAGGAAGGCCCGGCCGCGCCCGAGCCGCCATCCGCCCCGGGCGGCGGGAAGCCGAACCTGCGCGTC
>CAVXND010000035.1:0-10794 GCA_963762785.1 uncultured beta proteobacterium | reverse complement strand
TGAGCGGACGACGGGTTCGAAGCGAGAACGGCGCCCGCGGGCGCCGTTCGTTTTTCCGCGCCCCGCGTCAGCCGGCGCCGCGAACGTCCGCGAGCGGGGGATGACTACTGCCGCGGAACAGGCCGCGGTACGGGACCGAGGTGGGGTTGCGACTCCTCCGGCACCGGCCGGTACTGCGCACCGACGCCGCCGGGCCCCGGTGTGATCACGACGCCCCCAGGGGGCGCTTGGGTGTAGCCCGCACCAACCCCTGCGGTCCCGGGGCCGACGACCACGCCGCTCGGCGGCGGCTTGAGATGCGGACCGACCACCCCGCCCCCGCCAACCGCGACGTCCGGCGTCGGTCGAAACTGGCCGGGGCCCGGCCGCTGCGGCAGCGGCCGCACGCCGGGCCGGACGCCGTACGGCGTGTAGTAGCCGGGATCGTAGCCGCCCGCGTATGGATCGTCGCAATCGGTCCGCCGGTCGGCGATGCAGCGCTCGCGCCACTGGCGCTGGGCTTCGGCCGTCGCGAACTCCTGCGCCGTGGCGGTCTGGCGGTTGCGCTGCGCGTCCTGCTCGAGCCTGTCGACGCGCTCCTTGAGCGCCTGTTCCTTGCGCGCGGCGTCGGTCTTCGAGAAGTCCTGCGCCTCGATCGTGCTCACCCGCCCCTTGTCCTCGTCGAGCTTCTGGCTCTTGCGGTTGTCGGGCGGGGTGCTGGAGTAGTTCACGACGCCCTTGTCGTCGGTCCATTTGTAGACCTGGGCAAGCGCTACCAGGGGGGACGCGAGCACGAGCCCCAGGGCGACGAGTTGCGCGCGACGAATGGTCATGGACGAATTACGCACCACCTGGCTCCTCGGATGACAGGGCGGCGGTCACGATCCGAGCATCTTCGGCCGACGGATTCCCGTCACCGTGGGGTCGGCCGCGGGAGGCCCGGCTGCCCGGGCCGTACCGGCGGCGCAACCGGTGGCGCAATCGGCGGCCGGGGCGGGCGGGTCGGGTAGTACGGGTACCCCGTCGGCTCGAGTCCGTAGTCGAACGTCCCGCGCGACGGATCGTCGCAATCCACTCGCCTGTCCGCGAGACAGCGCTCCCGCCATTGCGGATCCGACGCAGCCGACTGCGCATTGGCGGTCTGGCGGCGCTGTTCCGCAAGGTCACGCTCCAGGCCATCGACCTTCTGTTGCAACGCCCGATCCTGCTCCGCCCGGATCTCTTCGGGCTTCAGGCCGGGCACGGTGCTGACCCGGGACTTGGAGTCATCGAGCTTCTGGACGTTGCGGGCGTTCGCGGGCGCCTTGCTGCCGTAGTTCGTCGTGCCCGTCTCGTCCGTCCACTTGTAGAGCTGGGCGGCGGCCGGCAAGGCGAGCGCACCTGCGGCGAGCGAAGCGAGCAGCTGCAGGCGGAGGAGGCGAGGCACGGTCAGATGATGCGCTTTCGGAGCTGGGTTGTGACGACCTCGGCAATGATCACCACCGCGAAGATTGCGCCCAGGATCATTGCGACCCGGTCCCACTGAAACAGGTTCAGCGCCGTGTCGAGCGCCATACCGACCCCGCCCGCCCCCACCAGCCCTAGAACTGCCGATTCCCGCACGTTGATGTCCCAGCGGAAGAGCACGATCGCCCAGAACGACGGCTTGACCTGCGGCCAGTACCCTTTGATCACGACCGACAGCCAGGGTGCGCCGGTCGCGTGCAGCGCTTCGATTGTCCCCTTGTTCGACTCCTCGAGCGCTTCCGACAGCAGCTTCCCGGTGAACCCGATCGAGTGGAATGCGATCGCCATCGTCCCGGCGAGCGCGCCCGGGCCAAACACCGCGACGAAGAAGAGCGCCCAGATCAGCGTGTTCACCGAGCGCGCCGACACGAGGATGAGCTTGGCGAGGTAGTTGAGGCTGACGTTCGGGGTGACGTTGCGCGCGGCGAGGAACGCCACGGGCACTGCCATGAGCACCGCCGCCACCGTGCCCAGCGTCGCGATGTGGAGCGACTCGACGAGCGGCGCCTGCACGCCTTCGGGATAAAAGCCCCAGGCGATCGGCCACATCCGCCGCAGCATGTCGCCGATCTGCTCCGGCGCGTCGGCGATGAACTCCGGGATCACCTCGACCGTCTGGAGCGAGGCGACGATTGCCGCCACGACGCAGAAGTAGACGGCGAAGCGCCACAGCCGCTCGGCCGGCGTGAAGCGGTGCCATTCCCGCGCGATCGCCGCGCTCATGCGTTGAAGATCTTCTTGATCCGCATCGTCAGCACTTCGCCGGCCATGATCAGCGCGATGATCGTGAGGACGATGGCGCACACGAAGTCGTAGTCGAAGCGCTGGAACGCGGCGAACAGCGTGCCGCCGATCCCGCCGGCGCCGACGATGCCCACCATGGTCGAATTGCGAAGGTTGGCGTCGGTCTCGTAGGCGACGAAGCCGATGAAGCGCGAGAACACCTGCGGGATCACCGAGAACAGCACGACCGACATGAACGGGGCGCCGGTCGCGCGCACCGCCTCGACCTGCTTGAGCGAGATCTCCTCGATCGCCTCGGTCATCAGCTTGCCGAGAAAACCCACCGAAGCCACCGTGAGGGCGAGGATCCCGGCGAGGGCGCCGAAGCCGACCGCCTTCACGAACAGGATCGCGACGATCACCGGGTGGAACGAGCGGCAGAGGATCATGACGAGCCGCGCCGGCCACGTGAGCCACGCCGGCATGAGGTTCCGCGCCGCCATGAGCGAGAGCGGGAGCGAGATCGCGACGCCGAGGGCGGAGGCCACCACGGCGATCTGCAGGCTCTCGGTCATGCCCTTGAGCAGCAGCTCCCAGCGCTTGAAGTCGGGCGGGAAGAGCCGCGACACGAACTTCGCGCCGTGCTCGAGGCCGGTGGCGAAACGCGCCGGCGTGAACTCGAGCTGCGCGGCGGCGTAGACGAAGTAAACGGCGAAGAGGCACCACGCCGCGCGCGCCCACCAGTTCGGAACGAAGGCGCGCCGCTCGACCGCGGCGGCCGCGCCGGGGAAGGGAAGGGGTCCCCCGCCCGTCACTCCAGCCAGTCCTCGCCGCCGTAGATCGTCTTGAGGATCCCCTCGTCGAGGCCTTCGGGCGACCCGTCGTAGACGACCTGCCCCCCGGTCATGCCGACGATCCGGTCGGCGAACCGCCGCGCGAGCTCGACGTTGTGGATGTTCACGATCACCGGGAAGCCGTGCGTCTCCGAGATCGCCTGCATGAGCGCCATGATCTCGACTGAGGTCTTCGGGTCGAGCGAGGAGGTGGGCTCGTCGGCGAGCAGGAGACGCGGCTGCTGCATCACCGCCCGCGCGATGCCGACGCGCTGGCGCTGCCCGCCCGACAGGCTGTCGGCCCGGACGTGCGGAAACGCGCCGAGTCCGACGGTGTCGAGCAGCTCGAAAGCGCGGTCGACGTCGCGCGCCGGGAAGCGCCGGAGCCACGCCTTCGCCGGCGAGACGTAGCCGAGCCGGCCGCAGAGCACGTTCTCCATCACCGTCAGGCGCTCCACGAGGTTGTACTCCTGGAACACCATCCCGATGTGCCGCCGCGCTGCGCGCAGGTCCTGCTTGCCGAGCTTGGTGAGGTCGCGCCCCTCGAAGAAGATCTCGCCCGCGGTCGGCTCGACCAGCCGGTTGATGCAGCGGATCAGCGTCGACTTGCCGGTGCCCGACGGCCCGATCACCGCCGTGATGCCGCGCGGCGCGATGTCGAGCGTGATCCCGTCGAGCACACGCTTGCCGGCGACGTACTCCTTGACCAGCCCCTTGATCGACAACGCAACCGCTGCGGCCGCCGGCCGCGAAGCCTCGACCGCCGCGGCCGGGGCCGAGCTCACTTCTTCTCGGCCGCCTTCTTCGCCGCGGCCTCGGCCTCCCGCTTCTGCAGGTTGTCGAAGGCCGCCTTGTTGAACTTCTCGCCGCTGCCCTCGGCGACCTGCCGCACGATCGCCCAGTCCTTCTTGTAGGTGATCGGGTAGAAGCGGTCGGCGCCGTCGAACGCCTTCTGCATCTCGGGCGGGAAGCGGTAGTCGTAGAAGCACTTGAGCATCGTGTCGCGCAGCTTCGGCTCGAGGTCGTGCGCGTAGGCGAACGACGAGGTCGGGAACGTCTGGCTGCGGTCAGATGATCGCGGAAATCCTCGGCCTTGACCTGGCCGCGCTCGGCCATGCGCTTGAAGACGTCGGAGGCGACCGGGCCGCCGTCGTAGTCGCCCGAGAGCACCCCCATCACCGTCTGGTCGTGCTTGCCCGAGTAGAGCACCTTGTAGTCCTGGTCGGGGACGAGCCCTTCCTTGGCGGAACAGCGCGCGCGGCGCGAGGTTGCCCGAGTTCGACGACGGCTGGACGTGCGCCACCTTCTTGCCCTTGAGGTCGGCAGAGCTTCTGGAACGGGCTGTCCTTCTTCACGACGAACGATGAGCTGGTAGCCCTGCCATTCCTTCGCGTCGCCCTTGACCGCGAACGGCACCGCGCCGGCGAGGTTCACCGCGTAGTTCGTCGGGCCGGTGGAGAAGCCGCCGACGTGCAGTCGTCCCGGAGCGCATCGCCTCGATCTCGGCGGCGTTCGACTGCACCTGGTAGAAGACCACGCGCTTGCCGGTGCACTTCGCGAGATGGTCGGTGAACGGCTTGAAGATGTTCTCGTACACCGCCGGGTCTTCGACCGGCGTGTAGGTGAAGACGAGCGTCGACGGGTTGCGCTGCTTCTTGGGGTCGGTCGGCGGGTCGGCGGTGAGATCGCCGTTCTCGTCGCAGTAGAGCTGGTCGAGCTCGCCCCGGTTCTTGCACGTGTCCTGGGCGTAGGCGGCGATCGGGAGCAGGCAGGCCGCGGCGAGGGCGGCGAGCGACGAGCGGCGCATGGGTTCCCTCCTCTGGGGCGTCGAGGCGGGCGAGTCTAGCCCAAAGCCGGGCCCAAAGCGGGCGCGGCGCGGCCGCTCCGCCCGACGATAGCGGGCGTGTTTGTGACGAATCGTGGCAACCGTGCGGATATGCGCAGCGCCGTCATTGCGGTTTCCTCGCACCTTGCTAACATCCGGATCTCTAAGGGAGTTTTCTCGCAGTGAACGTCGTCATCCTGGCCGCCGGCCAGGGCAAGCGGATGCACTCGGACCGGCCCAAGGTGCTGCATCCGCTCGCCGGCCGGCCGCTCCTCGCGCACGTCCTCGATACGGCCCGGTCGCTCGCACCGTCGCGCGTGTGCGTCGTGTACGGACACGGCGGCGAGCAGGTGCGCGAAGCGATCGGGCGACGACTCGATCGCCTGGGTGCGCCAGGAGCCGCAGCTCGGCACCGGGCACGCGCTCCAGCAGGCGCTGCCAGCGCTCGGGGCGGACGCGCAGACGCTCGTCCTCTACGGCGACGTGCCGCTGACGCGCGCCGACACGCTGCGCGCGATGGCTGCCGCCGCCGGCGACGGCGTCGCGCTCCTCACCGTGACGCTCGACGACCCGACGGGCTACGGCCGCATCGTCCGCGACGGCGGCGCGGTGAAGCGCATCGTCGAGGAGAAGGACGCCACTGCGGCCGAACGCGCTCTGCGCGAGGTGAACACCGGGATCATGGTCCTGCCGACGCGGCATCTCGCGCGCTGGCTCGCGAGCCTCCGCGACGACAACGCGCAGCGCGAGTACTACCTGACCGACGTGATCGCGGCCGCCGTGGGCGAAGGCGTCCCGGTGCGCGCGGTGCAGCCCGCGTCCGCCTGGGAGACGCTCGGCGTCAACAGCAAGGCGCAGCTCGCCGAGCTCGAGCGCGTGTACCGCCAGGACGTCGCCGGGCGGCTGCTCGCCGCGGGCGTCACGCTCGCCGATCCGGCGCGCATCGACGTCCGCGGCAAGCTCGAGTGCGGGCGCGACGTCGCGATCGACGTCAACTGCGTGTTCGAGGGCGACGTCGTCCTCGGCGACCGCGTGTCGCTCGGCGCGAACTGCGTGCTCCGCAACGTGCGCGTGGACGCCGACACCCGCATCGAGCCGTTCTGCCACCTGGAAGAGGCGGACATCGGCCGCAACTGCCGCATCGGCCCCTACGCGCGCCTGCGGCCGGGTGCGCAGCTCGCCGAAGACGTGCACATCGGCAACTTCGTCGAGGTGAAGGCGAGCACGATCGGCGCGGGTTCGAAGGCGAACCACCTCGCCTACATCGGCGATACCGAGGTCGGCCGCAACGTCAACGTCGGCGCCGGCACGATCACCTGCAACTACGACGGCGCGAACAAGCATCGCACCGTGATCGAGGACGACGTGTTCATCGGCTCGGACACGCAGCTCGTCGCGCCGGTGCGCGTGGGCCGCGGCGCGACGCTCGGCGCCGGCACGACGCTCACCGAAGACGCGCCGCCCGGCGAGCTCACCATCTCGCGCGCGCGGCAGGTGACGATCCCGGGCTGGAAGCGGCCGGTCAAGGTCAAGGCGAAGAAGTAGGGACGTACAGGCGCTACCATGTGCGGAATCGTAGGTGCAATCGCCGATCGCGACGTCGTCCCGCTCCTCGTCGAGGGCCTGAAGCGGCTCGAATACCGCGGGTACGACTCGGCCGGCGTCGCGGTGCTGGATGGCGCGATCAAGCGCGTGCGGCGCGTCGGGCGGGTGGCCGAGATGGAATCTGCCGCCCGGAGCGAGGGGCTTGCCGGCCGGCTCGGCATCGGGCACACGCGCTGGGCCACCCACGGCGGCGTCACCGAGCCCAACGCTCACCCGCACGTCTCGCAGGGCGAGGTCGCGGTCGTCCACAACGGCATCGTCGAGAACCACGAGGAGCAGCGCGAGCGGCTGAAGAAGCTCGGCTACGTCTTCGAGTCGCAGACCGACACCGAGGTCGTCGCGCACCTCATCCACTACTACTTCCGCGAGACGCGCGACCTTCTCGCCGCCACGCAGCGAGCCGTCCGCGACCTCGTCGGCGCGTACGCGATCGCGGTCGTGTCGGCCGCATCGCCCGAGAGCTTCGCCTGCGCCCGCGTCGGCTGCCCGCTGCTCGTCGGCCTGGGCGAAGGCGAGAACTTCGTCGCCTCCGACGTGTCCGCGGTCCTCAGCGCGACGCGCCGCGTGATCTACCTGGAGGAGGGCGACGTGGCGGGCGTGAGCCGCGCCGGCGTCCGGGTCTTCGACCGCGACGGCCGCGCGGTCGAGCGCAAGGTCCACGTCTCCGACGTCTCGCTCGCCTCCCTCGAGCTGGGTCCGTACCGCCACTTCATGCAGAAGGAGATCCACGAGCAGCCGAAGGCGCTCGCCGACTCGCTCGAGCCGATCCTCGACGACGGCGTGAAGCCGGTGCTGTTCGGCGACGGCGCGGAGGAGGTCCTGCGCGACGTCGATGCGGTGCAGATCCTCGCCTGCGGCACGAGCTACTACGCCGGCTCGGTCGCGCGCTACTGGCTCGAGTCGATCGCGAAGATCCCGACGACGGTCGAGATCGCGAGCGAGTACCGCTACCGCGATTCGGTGCCGAACCCGCGGAGCCTGGTGGTCACGATCTCGCAGTCGGGCGAGACGCTCGACACGATGGAAGCGCTCAAGCGCGCCAAGGAGCTCGGCCAGGAGCGCACGCTCGCGATCTGCAACGTGCGCGAGAGCGCGATCCCGCGCTCGTCACGGCTCGTGTTCTACACCCGCGCCGGCGCCGAGATCGGCGTCGCCTCGACCAAGGCGTTCACGACCCAGCTCGCGGCGCTCTTCACCCTGACGCTCGTGCTCGCCAAGCTCAAAGGCCGCCTCGCGCCGGCCGACGAAGCGCGGCACCTCGAGGCGCTGCGGCACCTGCCGGGGAGCGTCCAGCACGCGCTCAACCTCGAGCCGCAGATCCGCGTCTGGTCCGAGCAGTTCGCGCACAAGGCGCACGCGCTCTTCCTCGGCCGCGGCATCCACTACCCGATCGCGCTCGAGGGCGCGCTGAAGCTCAAGGAGATCTCCTACATCCACGCCGAGGCGTATCCCGCCGGCGAGCTGAAGCACGGGCCGCTCGCGCTCGTCGACGAGGCGATGCCGGTGGTCGTGATCGCGCCGAACGACTCGCTGCTCGAGAAGGTGAAGTCGAACATGCAGGAGGTGCGGGCGCGCGGCGGGGAGCTGTACGTCTTTGCCGACCTGGACAGCCACTTCGCCGCGAGCGAGGGCGTGCACGTCATCCGCACGCCGCGGCACGCCGGCGTGCTCTCGCCGATCGTGCACGCGATCCCGGTGCAGCTGCTCGCCTACAACTGCGCCATCGCGCGCGGGACCGACGTCGACAAGCCGCGGAACCTCGCGAAGTCGGTAACCGTGGAGTAGAGGGCAAGTCGGACGACGAAGTAGCGCACTTAGGCGGGAGCCAGCGCGCTCCGCTTCGCGTGCTCCAGGACGACGCGCACTTGTTCGAGTGTGACGCCTGGGAACCACTCAACGAACTGGGACACCCGGGCACCGTCTTCGACGTTCTCGAACAGTGCCGCCACTGGCACTCGCGTCCCTCGGAACACCCACGCTCCGCCGACCCGATCCGGGTCCCGCTCGACGACGGGGCAGGTTGACCAGTCGATCATCGCGATGATGCTGCCACTGCGGCAGCGAAGCGATAGCTAGACCGCGACGTCGATGTACTCGACTTTGCTCGATGGTGGCGGCACAGCGAGTCCATCTTCGCGGAGACCGACAACGTGAAATTCGATCGCTTCACGGATGAGCGATTCGACTTCGGCTTCGGTATCACCGGTAGCGACGCAGCCCGGGAGGTCGGGCACGTACGCGGAGTAGTTCCCGTTAGCCTTCTCGATGACAATCGCGTAGCGCATTCTCAACCCTCACTTCTTGAGGCCTGCTTGCTTCAGGATACTGTTCAAGGTGCCAGGAGCAAGGTCTTCGCTTGGTTTTCCGGCAACTGTGACACGGCCGGGCTTCAACGGATGCTTGAACTGACGATGACTGCCGCGGGTTGCCATGAGGAACCAGCCGTCCTCAGACAGCATTCGCAAGACCTCGCTGACTTTCACCGCTCAGGATAACAGGCAGTGAGTTGCGCGCGTGACCTGCGCGAGTCTAACGTTACTTCAGCTCCAGCGCCCCCAGGTCCCGCTCCAACTGGGAGAGGATCTGCGCGAGCGCCTGGTTGTAGCCGGCCGCAAGCGCCCGCGGATTGCCGGGCGCCACGTCCACGCGGCTGCGGAGCACGCGGTCGTAGACGAGCTCGGGCGCCGGGCCGCGCTGCCTGACGAGATAAAACTGCACTGCCACCTCGGCTGCCGGCTTCGCCGGGTCGCGCGAGTCGCCGTACAGGGCCACGATCGACCCGTCGAGCGTATACGGCGCATCGACCGGCACGCCCGGCTCGACCACCGACGCGAAGAGCCGCGCGTTCTTGAGCCAGCCGGTCACCGCCGAGGTCAGCATCGACTCCGGCGCCTCGGCGAACTCGTTGTAGAAGTCCGACACGACGCGCTCGCCGTCGACCCGGTACACGAACTCCTTGCGCTCGTAGAGCGGCACCGCGCGCATCGGGCGCACCTTGACTGCAACCGGTTTCGCCGCCGATGCGGCCGGTGCTTCACGCGTGGCGGTGAGGAGATAGGTCGTCCGTTCGACGGGCGGGCGCGAGAAGCTGCATGCCGCCAGCGCGGCGACCGCGATCAGGACCATCCATTGGCGTTGGTTCGTCATGGTGCAGTCACCGGCCGCGGCGGCTCGGCGAGCACGCTGCCCGGGTAGCGCTTGACCGTTTCGGTGAGGTCGCGGAGGTTCTCGCTCACGCGCCGCAGGTTGTAGAGCGCGGTGCTGAAATCCGAATCGGCGCCGGCCGTCATCGTGTCGAGCCGGGCGAGGATGCGGTCCAGGCGCACGAGGGCGTCCTGCAGGTGCGGGTTCTCGGCCACCTCCCGGACTTTCGCGAACGCCTCCGCCGCCTGGCCGGGCGCGGTGGCCCAGCCCGGGTTTGCGAGCACCTCGCGCAGCCGCGCGCTCGCGACGCCGAGGTCCTTCACCGCCTGCGCGACCTCGGGCGCGGCGATCGTCCGGTCGAGGCGCGCGATCAATCCGCGCAGCTCCTTCACCGCGGCGGTCGTCTCGAACGCGATCGCGCCGACCGGCAGCTCGCCGAGCTTGTCGTTCGCGGTCCGCGCGAGCACCGCGATCGAGTTGATCGCCCCTTCGATGTCGGCGTTGTCGAGCGTGGCGAGGAACTTCTGCGCCCCGCTCACGATCTGGTTGTACGTGCTCGGCGCCGACGGGATGTAGATGTGCTGCGGTGCCCAGGTGATCGTGAGCGGCGGGTTCGTCTTCGGGTCCACGAAATCGATCTCCAGGTAGGCCGTGCCGGTGATTCCCACCGGCGCGAGCCGCGCGCGCAGGCCCGCGGCGATCACTCCTTGGAGGCGGTCGGACGCGCCGTCCTGCCGCGCGCCGATCAGCTCCGGCTGCAGCTCCGCCTCGACGAGCACGTACTGCCGGCGGTTCTGCATCGGCATGTCGCTGCTGGTACTGGGTTGCCGTGAAGCCGATCCGCGTGACGCGCCCGATCTGCACGCCGCGGTACTTCACCGCCGAGCCGACGTCGAGCCCCTGCACCGACTCGTCGAAGTAGGTCTCGATCGTGACCGTCCGCTTGAAGATGTTGCCGGCGCCGAGCGCGAGCACGATCGCGACCAGGATCGCCGCCGCGACGATGATGAAGATCCCGAGCCTGAAGTAGTTCGCCTTCTGGCTCATTGGACCGCGCGCCTCGCGTTGCACCCGATCGGCGCGCTGCCCCCCTCACCCCGACCCTCTCCCCCAAGTTCGGGGGAGAGGGGGAGGCCGCGACGGCCGCAGGCAAAGTACATGCTCACGCCGCAACCCCTT